>MSGT01000072.1 GCA_001940825.1 Sphaerochaeta sp. Phil3 | reverse complement strand
TGGTCGTTCAGTTTGAGAAGTTTTTTTAGTTGATTTTAAGGAGGGGGGGTAAAATGATTGAAAGAAGGAGTTTAAATGGTATGGATAAAGAAGTGTTTTTTGAGTTGAAAGCTGTTGGTGATATCAAGGGGGATTTTTATGTCCCTTCATATCAGAGAGGCTACAGATGGGGAAAAACTGAGATTGACAGACTATTAGACGATATTTATGCAACTGGAGGCACGTCGAATTACTGTCTTCAACCTGTTGTTCTTCGTAGAAAAGATGGAAAATATGAGATCGTTGATGGACAACAACGGTTGACAACTATTTATCTTATTTATAAATACATGAATATTGGAAGCAAAGGATTCCTTCCAAGTCCTCAGTTCTCTTTGTTTTATGAAACAAGAGACAAGCAAGAAAGTTTTCTAAAAGAGTTGGATTCTTCAAGAAGGAATGAAAACATCGATTTTTGGTTTATCTGTAATGCTTATGAGAATATTCAGAATTGGTTTGAAAACAAAAACAAACAATCTGTATTAACTGATATAAATGGGTATTTTGATAAGATTGTCAAAGTCATTTGGTATGAAGTTCCTGCAAACGATGATGAATCTGCAATTGATATGTTTACAAGGCTCAATGTTGGAAGAATCCCATTGACCAATGCTGAACTGGTAAAAGCTATGTTTCTTAGCGAAGGAGCCAATTCTGGGATTACACGGGAGAAGAAGGAAGAAATTGCACTTCAATGGGATAACGTTGAAAGGGAACTTCATAACGATTCTTTTTGGTTTTTTCTAACAAATACTACGAATGGCAGTTTCCAAACTAGGATAGATTTGGTTTTGGATCTGATTGCAAATAAGCCCTGTGATAACAGAGAGGTCTATTATACTTTTTTTAAGTTTGATTCCATGCGTAGCGAAATGTGCTTAGAAGAAATTTGGAGAAGAATCCAGCACACTTTCTTGATTCTGAAAGATTGGTATGAAAACCATGAGTTGTTTCATAAAATTGGATATTTGATTGCCTCGGAATACTGTACATTGCAGGATGTATACGATGCTTCCAAAGATAAAACAAAGGAAGCTTTTGGGGAGTCTCTCGATGATTTGATTCGTGACAGTATCAAGATTCCCGAAAACTATTCTGATCTTAGTTATGAAAATGCCACCCCAAAAAGAAAGATGACGAGGTTGCTACTGCTTTTCAATGTTGAATCCGTTCGTAGAAATGGCGAAAAAACACAATGGTTTCCTTTTAATCTGTTCAAGATGGATAACAATGGGAGGGTTGTATGGAGCCTTGAACATATCCATGCCCAACAATCGAAGGGGTTGCGAAAGCAAGAGGATCAGAAAGAATGGATTAGATATCAATTGCCTTCTGTTCAAGTAGTTGATAACGATTCTGATTTGGTCTTACGGATGCAGGCCGCTCTTAAAAACCCAAGGTTGACGGGTGATGAATTCAACGGTATTCAGGAACAAGTCGAGAGAAAGCTCTCTGTTCCAGGAAGTCTTGATTATTTGCATTGTATTTCGAATATGGCCTTGCTTAACGCTAGGGACAATGCAGCCCTAAACAACTCAACATTCGATGTAAAAAGAACCGAAATTGTCAATATGGATAAAAAAGGACAATACATTCCATTCTGCACGAAGATGGTCTTTTTAAAGTATTATACAAAATCCTCCGATGCTCAGCTTCATTTCTGGGGGCCTGCGGATCGAGAAGATTATATAAATGCAATAAATATTGTTTTACAACAATACCTCCAAAGCCCAATACATTTTGAAAAACAGGAGATGTGAAATGAGTGCTACCCTACATACTTTTGCTGATATATTCGAAGTTGGTTCTGATAACGAGTCTGTTGCTATCCGTAAAATAGTAATTCCAATTATTCAGAGGGACTATGCACAAGGTCGGAAAGATCTTGGAATCGAACGCATAAGGGAAAGGTTCTTGGAGTCCCTGTATTCCGCTGTTGTAGAGAAACCCATCACATTGGATTTTATTTATGGAGATGTTGATGAAAAAGGAGTAATGACTCCTCTTGACGGGCAACAAAGACTAACGACTTTGTTTTTGCTTTACTGGTATGCGGCTCGAAAAGAGAATGTCCCTGAAACGGAGTGTCTTTTTCTTAAAGGTTTTTCTTATGAAACAAGACCCAGCGCTAGGGATTTTTGTTTAGAACTGATTGAATTTCATCCTTCATTTTCGGGTTCCCTTTCCAATGAAATAATCAATCAACCCTGGTTCCCTTTGGATTGGAAGAAGGATGCAACTGTGAGTTCTATGTTGGTGATGTTGGATTCAATCAATTCAAAGTTCTCTAAAGTGGAAGGCCTATGGGAAAAACTCAAATCCGGGGCTATCAGCTTTTATTTCCTACCAGTAAAGGAAATGGGATTGACCGATGATCTTTATATCAAAATGAATTCAAGAGGGAAGCCTCTTACATTGTTCGAACACTTCAAAGCGGAGTTGGAAAGGGTTATAAGAAAACTATCCCCTTGTGTTTCCGCTAGAATTGCTGGAAAGATTGATAGAGAATGGTCGGATTTGTTGTGGAAATATCGAGCTGAAGATTCCACAACAGACAATGAATTTCTTAGATATTTTAAATTTATCTGTGCCGTTATTTGCTATAAAAACGGAGAATCCCCTAGATTCTATTCGTCAGATGTTTTTTCTCTTATCGGAGAGCTTTTTTCTTCTATGAAGAACATAGAACTTCTAGAGGCCTTCTTTGACTGTTGGTGTGGTGATTTCTCCGTAGAAGAGTTCCTTGTGTCTTTTATGGCACATGAGCATGAAGCTGGAAAAATCCTTGTCGGTGAAAGAGTTGAAATTGATATTTTTGGGGATTGCTTGCATTCCGACGACTTCCCAATGAATAGATTCTTGCTTTTGTATTCTATCGTTGTTTATCTTCAGAACAAGGATGCCGTTGGTGATGCTTTTGGCCGAAGAATAAGAATAGTGAATAATCTAATTCAGAATTCTGAAGATGAAATTGCTGAAAGGGTTTCGGGAAACAGAATTCCTGGAATCTTGTCCCAAATTGATTCAATTATTCTTACGGGTAAAATAGACGACTCAATCGCTCTCAATTTCAATGGACACCAACTACAGGAAGAAAAGGAAAAAATTTGTTTTCTTGCCACATCGAACTCTCAGTCCGATATTGATAGTCTGTTTAAATTGGAGGATCACGATTTGCTGCATGGGCAAATAGGTATTGTAGGCCTGGACAATCTTGATAAGGTTGAAGCCTTCTATACTCTGTTTGATTGTGATTGGGACAAGGTTGATTGCGCTCTTATGTCTATTGGGAATTATTCCCAATATGAGGGAAGAAACCATCTCTACCAGTTTGGATCTTCTTCACGAAAGGATTCTTGGATTAAATTGTTCCATAGGAGTTCTTATGAAGGGTTTGATAATACTCATAGGATTTTGATAGACCTGTTGAAAACGTGTTCCTCTTTTACAAATGACATTTTACAGAAAAAGATTGATGGTTTTCTCTCCGAAATGGAAGAAAAGCACTCATTTAGTTTCCAGTATTACTATGTCAAATACAATGAATTCAGGCCAGGTGCTTATGGGCAGTATCGTAACGAAGATGCTTCGAAGAGTCCGTATCTTTACACCGTATTGCAAACCAGTTCAAATTTGTCGTCAAACTCATATATGCCTTATCTTTGGTGTGCGGATGAAGCGCATGTTGATAGGACTTGGTATGGGCAACGTTTAACCTTTCCTTCTGGTTTGTATATCATTTGTGAAAACGATTCTTACAAGATTCTGAGAACAGAAGATGATTCTGAAGTTGATATGTTGTCAATTAAACAAGAAGGTGGTATTGATTGCGAGGACAGGATTCTTCTTCTCAAAGAATACTTGAAAGGGTGAGTTTCGTTGACGTTTGACGAATACAGTAGCTTGTGTTTGGATATAAGTAGAAAATGATGTCTGTTGACTATTCTAAGCTTAAGTCGGGCATGAGTACCTATATGAAAGCCGTCTCTGAAGACTATGAGACTGTGGTTGTAACCAGAAAGGGAGAGGGTGGAAACGTTGTGATAATCAACGAAGACGCGTTCAACAATCTCATTGAAAACACCTACATTAGGGCGGACTCTGCCAATTTTTCTTGGTTGATCGAATCAAAGAAGCAATTGGAGGAAGGGAAAGCCCAAGAGGTGCAAGAGGTGAAAGAGCCCTGATTCATAAATGTTTTATTGAAATAAGGGTGTCTGGACTACATTTTTTAACCAAGGAAAAGCCTTTTTCCATTGGACTTTCCCTTACAGTTTTCTTACAATTTATTTGACGGCAGAACGAAAACGTGATATAAGATATATTAACCCAATTTCGACTTATGATATTGGGGTTTTTTTATGATAGGAGCATCCAATTGGACCGCGAAGCTATACCATCAATTCATTTTTACGATCAGGATTTCGTTGACCTCTATGACAGAGCTTGGGTTTGGATTGATGAGTTTTGGAAGAAGGGAACAGAGGAAAACGGCTTTACCGGTAACTACGTCTCGTACAACGACCAAGAGACGATAGGCCAGTTCGACTGCTGCCTTTCATCTCTCTTCCTCAACTATAGCAATCAGGTCTACTCGCCGTTCGACATGTTGGATTTCTTCTATTCCAAGCAGGAGGAGAACGGTGCCATAAGGGCGCAGTACAGCGTTGCAGACGGCTCTCCTATATTCACTGAAGACAATCCTGAAGGAGTCGTCGTTCCACTCTTTGCATACATCGAGTTCATGTTCTACCATAAGATTGGAAACAAGAAGAGACTCAAGGATATAGTTCCGTTCCTTGAAAACTACTTCAACTGGCTCAAGGCAACCTTCCAGAAGGAGAACGGTCTTTTCAGCGTTCCTATAAGCTCTTGTCTTACGGGCAATGTCCCTAGGGAGAACACAGTCTATCCTGTTGATTTCAATACCCTCATGGCTTTGAACGCCCTCTATATGTCCAACATTGGCGATATCCTGAACGACAAGGAGCTCAGCTTCAGGTACAAGAGGCTCTATTTCTCGCTCAAGACCAGGATAAACAACCTCATGTGGGATCCTGAGACCAATTTCTACTATGACCTGGATACCCAGGAACAGCGCATACCTCTCAAGATGATCGGAGCCTACTGGACTCTCCTTGCTGAGATTCCAAACGACGAAAAGGCTGCATCCATGATAGAGCTCCTCAAGGATCCCAACTACTTTGGTACCGACAATCCGTTCCCAAGCGTGAGCGTAGATTCCCCTTGCTACAAGGAGAACGTCCAGGGATATTGCGGAGCCGTCGTTCCTTCCAATGTCTATTGTGTGGTCAAGGGTCTTGAAAAGTATGGAGAACATGTATTTGCACGTGAATGCGCCATAAGGCATGTCTACTTCATGCTCGATACCCTACATCCAGAGGAAGGAAAGACTGGTGATGTCTGGGAGGCTTATCTCCCAACCAAGGAAGGGACTCCTGCAGCTGATGGGGATTTCCCAAGAAGGAAGTTCCTTCCTCAGGTCTGTCTTGTGACGATAACCCTCATGATTGAGGATATAATAGGACTTGATGTATCGCTTCCAAGAAAGACAGTCTACTGGATGGTTCCAAGCCTCGAAGTCATGGGAATAGAAAAGCTTTCGCTCAAGAGGAACCTAATCACTATTCTTAGCAACAAGAACGCAAGAGGTTGGGAGATAAGGCTTGAAAGTGAGAAGCTCTATTACTTCACGATAGAGATCATCGATGAAAAAAAGAAGAAGACACTGCCAATTCCTAGCGGCAAGTGCTCCATGCTTATTGACAAACTCTGATGGGATGGCTTGGTAAGATAATAGGCGGAACCTTAGGGTTCTTTCTTGGCGGACCGCTTGGCCTTATAGCTGGTGCGGTCTTTGGCCACATGATAGACAAAAGTTCTGAGTTTGAAGAATCAAATGATTCCCAGGATTACCAGAGAACTCAAAACGATGGCTCAAACTACTCGCAAAACGACTATTCTAGGCGCTTCTTCTTCAATACAGGCTATGGAAGATCCCAGATGGTGTTCTTTGTTGGAGCCTTCTCGATGCTTGCAAAGCTTGCATCGGCCGATGGTACCGTAAGCGAGAACGCAAAGCGAAAGGTAAGCGAGTTCATGGTCAACGACCTGCACCTTACGGGTCAGAGCTACTACAATGCGGTGAACATCTTCAACAATGCCTTGGAGCAGAACATAACATTCGAGAGCCTTGCCGACCAGTTCTACAGCAATTTCAGAAACTCCCCATCAATCCTGCAGCTCATGATCGATATCTTCTACAGGGTTGCAAATGCAGACGGCGTCGTTTCCAAGAACGAGGAAAGGCTCATTGAGTACGCAGCACGCAGGTTTCAGATCCCTCAGTCCGTTCTTGAAAGCATCAAACGCCGCTACGGAGTCGCAAGCACCCCTTCAAAGGCCTATGCAGTCCTAGGCCTTACCGAAAGCGCAACCGAGGCCGAAATCAAAAAGGCATACAGAAAGCTCATCCTCGAATTCCATCCCGATACCGTTGCGGCCAAGGGCATGGCGGACGAATTCAAGGAATATGCGACGAAGAAGTTCCGCGAAATCCAGGAAGCCTACGAGCTCATCTGCAAGGAACGCGGGATAAAGTAAATACTACAGCTTCACCCTTCCTCTGAACGAGCGGGTCAGGGTTGTTCTGTCTGCGTATTCAAGATCTCCGCCAATGGGAAGTCCTGACGCAAGGCGTGTGAGGTTGAGCTCTGGATGGCTTTTGAGGACGTGCCTTATGTACAAGGCCGTTGTGTCGCCTTCCTCCGTTGGATTCGTTGCAATGATTATCTCTGAGAAAGATCCTGCCTCTATGCGCTCCAAGAGCTTTCCAAAGCTTAGATCCTCAGGACCAACGCCATTGAGAGGGTTTATGGCTCCTCCAAGGACATGGAAAAGCCCGTTGTAGGCTCCTGAAGCCTGTATTGTCATGACATCCTGCGGTTGTTCCACAATGCATAGCATGGACCTGTCCCTTGTCGTGTCCGTGCATACAGGGCAGGGGTCTGTCTCTGTGAATGAACCGCATATCGAGCAGGGATGCACCTTCTCCTGAATTGTGGCTATGTCCTCAGCCAGCAGTCTGTTATAGTCCTTTGGCGTCTTTATGAGCGAGAATGCGATGCGTGACGCACTTTTTGGTCCTACTCCGGGAAGGCGGGAGAGGAGCTTTGTCAGATTCTCCAATGCTGTCATATTCCGTACTGCGAGAGGGCCTGTCCCGCCTCCTGTGAGATCCTGTCCTTCACGTTCTTCAGAGCTGTGTTCACAGCCGATGCCACAAGGACCTCAAGCATTGCCTTGTTCTGCTCCGTTACAAGCGATGGATCTATCTTGAGGCTTTCAATCTCCATGTTTCCGTTTGCAACGGCTTCTATCATGTTGCCGTATGCATAGCCGCTGCACTTTATTGTGGCCACCTTGGCCTTCATCTCCTCGGCCTGGCTTTTTATCTTGTCCATGTTCTTGAAAAGTTCGAATGGGTTCATATCTTCTCCTCTCTGCCGTCAAAGGCAAGAATCAAATCGTTTATCAGGTTCTTTCTCTCCTCTTCCAAGGCGTTCATCGTCTTCACTTGGGTTGGAGCTGTACTTTGGGTTGGAGCTGCACCTTGGATGGGTACAGCTGCCTGCGGTTCTGGTTTTGGGGGTGTTTGTACAGGCTGTGCCTTTGCTGGAGTCTCTGGAGGGACTGCCTCGTTCAAAGGTGCCTGAACAGCCGGTTCTGGCTGAGGCTGCGTTTCGTTCCTTTCTGACAGCGCCAGCACTACGTTCGCCTGGGCTCCAAGCTTTGCCGATACATCGTCCTTTACCTTTTGAAGGCTTCTGAGTGCAAGTTGATAGAATAATTTGTTTGCAAAACAAAGAACTAGGCCATCGTCTTCGTTCTTAACATCCACGATTCCCTGGGGGAGGACTCCTTTGAGGCCTTCCAGAGTTGGCTGTGCCCCGTGTACCTTTTCCTCCTCGTGCGGTGTTTCAACAGCTGGCGCAACCACAGGTTGCGGTTCTTGGACAACAGGTTGTGCATTGCTGGATTCTGGAGTCGTCGTTGGCGCAGGGGATGAGCTTTTCTTTGAAGGGGCGGTCTCAGGGACATCGGTCTTTGGGGTGGTTGTCTGTAGAGGTGTCGCTGCCTGTGGCTCTATTGTTTTCTGGTCGGCAAGCGCGGGGTTGAGCGGCGTGATGGTGCCGGTGACGAGGTCGTTCTTGAGTCGTGCCAGCTGTTCCAATACACTTGCATTTGATGCCACATATCGTAGGCGTGACAGTTTGGAGACTGCAAGTTCGAGTTCGAAGCGCGGGTTGAGTGAATAGCGTATGTCTCGGTAGAGGTTCAGAAAAAGATCGAGGCCTGCTTCCAATTGCTCTTCGTTGAAGGCTGTCCTTATCTCTGGCGGGAAGGATTCCATGCGTTCGCCAAGGACGTTCTCGCTCTTCACCCCTTCCTTGATGAGAAGAAGGGTCCTGAAGTAGTCCGTGAAGTCCTTGATGACCTGCTCTGTGCTGACTCCCTTGGCCAATAGGTCGTTGACCTTGTCCATTGCGGCGCTCTGCCTGCGTGAGAGGATGTCAGCCATGATCTGGCCTATGCGCTCCATGCCCACGACTCCAAGCTTCTCACGGATCTTGTCCAAGGTTATCTCTCCGTTGGAGAACGATACGACCTGGTCGAAGAGGGTGTAGGCATCCCTCATTGAACCTGTGGCTTCCTTTGCAATCCAGAAGAGGGCGTCCTTGTCTGCCTTTATGCCCATTTCCTGAGCCGCATCACCAAGGAGCTTCTCTATGGTTTCAAGAGGGATCAGCTGGAAGTTGAACTGCTGGCAGCGGCTTCTTATGGTGGCGGGGACCTTTTGGGTCTCTGTCGTGGCGAAGATGAAGACGACGTACTCAGGTGGTTCCTCAATGGTCTTTAGAAGTGCATTGAATGCGCTTTGGGACAGCATGTGGACTTCGTCTATTATGTATATCTTGTAGCGGGACGACGTTGGAGGGAAGAGGACTTCCTCCTTTATGGCTCTTACATCGTTTACGCCGGTGTTGCTGGCTCCGTCTATCTCTATTACGTCAAGGCTGCTTCCCTTTGCAATTCCCTTGCAGTTGTCGCATTCGCCGCATGGTGTGGCGGTTGGACCATGGACGCAGTTTAGGGCTTTTGCGAGAAGTCGCGCGCTTGTCGTCTTTCCTACACCTCTTGGGCCGCTGAAAAGGTATGCATGGGCGATGCGTCCCTGCTCGATTGCATTCTTGAGTGTAGATACTACGAACTCCTGTCCTGCAAGGCTTTCGAATTGCTGCGGTCTTCTTCTTGTTGCTGTTACTTCATACGCCATGGTTCAATGATAGCAAAAGTTGCTCCAAAAAACTACTTGAATGCTGGGTGAAATGAAGTATAATCATCCTTAGCTTATTATTCTCAAAGGGGGTGGTTTTTAGCCGTCTCCTTTGGAGTAAAGGGGGAATAAATGAAAAAACTTACAGTTGTTCTGCTCGTTCTTGCTGTCATCTGCACAAGCGTATTCGCTCAGGCTGCAGCTGAAGCCACAACAGGAACCACAGTGGAAGGTTACGATGCAGCTCTCGTTGCAGCCGCTCAGGCTGAGGGCGAGCTCGTCGTCTATGGCTCTTGCGAGGAGGAGTACCTTGCAGCGGCTTGCGAGCATTTCCAGGAACTCTTCGGAATCAAGACGACCTATCAGCGCCTTTCAACAGGTGAGGTCCAGGCCAAGATCGAGGAAGAGAACGGCAATCCATCCGCAGACGTTTGGTTCGGCGGTACGACGGACCCTTACAACGTCGTAGCAGCAGAAGGTCTCCTTGAGAGATACGATGCAGTCAATGCAAAGCACATTGCAAAGCCTGTATACAAGCATGCTGACAACCTTTGGTACGGAATCTACACAGGTCTCCTTGGATTCATGTACAACAAGGACGAACTCACAAGAATGGGTCTTGAGGCTCCACAGGATTTCCCAGATCTCCTCAAGCCTGAGTACAAGGGTCTTGTATGGCTTTCCAACTACAATACTGCTGGAACGGCAAAGCTTGTCATCAACACAGTCATCCAGAAGTACGGCCACGATGCTGGCATCCAGTACCTCGTTGACCTGGATAAGAACATCGAAGTCTACACGAAGTCCGGTTCCGGTCCTTCCAAGAACGTTGGAACAGGCGAGTGCGTCATTGGCATTGGCTTCCTCCATGACGGTATCTATCAGATCGTTGACAACGGCTACGACAACATTGGTCTCGTGATTCCATCAAGCGGCACGACATGCGAGATTGGTGCAACTGCAATCTTCAAGGGAGCAAAGCATCAGAACGCAGCAAAGCTCTGGATCGAGTATGCTCTCAGCCCAGACTGCGTGAACCTTGCCAAGGAGAACGGATCCTACCAGTTCCTCGTTCTCGACAACGCAGAGCAGCCACAGGTTGCATACGAGTTTGGTCTTGATCCAAACAACGTCATCGACTACGACTTCGATGATGCAACGGCAAACATCAAGACATACATCCAGGAAGTCATGGATGCTCTTGCAAACGCCGGTGCAGCAACAGGCGACACAACAAGGTTCCAGGTCAAGTAACTGGACTTTTTGTGATTGACATAAGTGTTTGTCATGATGAGGATGGTGGCAGGTGCTGCCATCCTCATTTCGTTTTGGAGGAGTTTCCTGGAATCCTTGTTGCTCCGGATTCCGTAGTTGTTGGAAACCCTTCCGTGATACAAAGGAGGGTTTATGGCTAGAGGACAGGGTGCTTCCCTTGACAAGAAAAAGCTCTTGGCGGACCCCATACTGGTTACAACCATAGTATTGCTCATAACTTTTCTGACCCTTTTCATTCTGTATCCGCTTGCAATCCTGCTTGTGGATAGCTTCGTTGGTGACGGAGGGTTCTCCTTCTCCGTTTTCAAAAGGGTCTTCAAGATGCCTAAGTTCACTACTGCAATAACCAACACGCTCAAGGTTGGATTCGTCGTAGGCATCATTGCAACCGCAGTAGGACTTCTCTTTGCATACGTAGAGGTATACGTGAGGATAGGCAAATTTGCAGGAGGACTTTTCAAGGTCGTCTCCATGCTGCCTGTCGTCTCTCCTCCGTTCGTGCTTTCCCTTTCCATGATAATGCTCTTTGGAAAGGCTGGAATCATAACGAGATACCTCTTGAACATATATGACAACAGCGTCTACGGATTCTGGGGGATTGCAATAGTCCAGTCTCTTACGTTCTTCCCTGTCTGCTACATGATGTTCAGGGGGCTTCTCAAGAACATAGACCCATCGCTGGAGGAAGCTGCCCGCGACATGGGCGCAAGTCGCATGAAGGTCTTCACGAGCGTCACGCTTCCGCTTCTTCTTCCTGGTATTGGAAATGCGTTCCTTGTCACATTCATAGAGTC
This sequence comes from Sphaerochaeta sp. Phil3, assembly GCA_001940825.1. GTDB lineage: Bacteria > Spirochaetota > Spirochaetia > Sphaerochaetales > Sphaerochaetaceae > UBA9732. The sequence continues at coordinate 41,178 of MSGT01000072.1, read as the reverse complement.
GATTGCTGACTTTGCCAACCCTATGATAATTGGAGGAAGCTACGATACCTTGGCAACGACGATCTACCTTCAGATAACAGGTGCATACGACAAGGCCGGAGCCGCTGCAATGGCAGTTGTCCTTTTGTGCATAACACTTGCAATGTTCATCGTCCAAAAATACGTCCTTGAAGCCAAGTCCACGGCAACTCTCACAGGAAAGGCTTCTAGAGGAAGGATGCTCATAGAGGACAAGAGCGTGAGGATTCCCCTTACAGTCCTGTGCTCCCTTGGTGCAATGTTCGTAATACTCATGTACATTTGCGTTCCAATTGGTGCTTTGTTCCCCACTTGGGGCTACAAGTTCTTCCCGTTGACGCTCAAGTGGTTCAAGCTCGTCTTCACCCGCTACAAGGGTTTCAAGGCTTTTGGCGACTCCTTTAGGCTTTCTTTGATTGCAGCTCCTATCACGGCATTGCTTTCAATGATAATCTCTTACCTCGTTGTAAAGAGAAAATTCAAGGCCAAAGGCTTCATAGAGGCTGTTTCCATGCTTGCCATGGCTGTTCCTGGAACGGTACTTGGCGTTGGATACATCCGTGGTTTCAGCGGAGGTCTCTTCCACACTGGAATACTTCAGGGACTCTATGGAACAGGCCTCATCCTTGTGATAGTCTTTGTCATAAGGTCCCTTCCTACTGGAACGCGAAGCGGAATAGCGGCTTTGCGGCAGATAGACAAATCCATAGAGGAATCGGCCTATGACATGGGTGCCGATAGCTTCAAGGTGTTCACCTCGGTGACGTTGCCGCTTATAAAAGATTCGTTCCTCAGCGGCCTTGTCACGGCGTTCGTAAGGAGTATCACGGCAATATCGGCTATCATATTGCTGGTCACGCCGCAGTACCTGCTCATTACCGTCCAGATAAACGAGTTTGCGGAGAAGGGCTCCTACGGACTTGCCTGCGCGTTCGCAACGATTCTCATCATCATAACCTACGGTGCCGTTCTTCTGATGAACCTCTTCATCAAGCACTTTGGTACAAGCAAGAAAATCACGGAGGTTGAATAATAATGGAAAACACTATTGACAAATCAACTGGCAAAACTATTGAAAAGACCACTGAAAAAACAAATGGAAAGACCAAGAAAGGCGTTCGCCTTGAGCATATCTCCAAAATCTACAAGGATCCAAAGACGGGCAAGGACTTCTATGCCGTCAAGGACACCTCCCTTGAGATCGAGCCAGGTTCGTTCGTTACTCTGCTTGGACCATCAGGCTGTGGAAAGACCACGACCCTTAGGATGATAGCCGGCTTCGAAAGCCCTGACGAAGGCGAGATCTATCTTGGAGACGAGGCTATCAACGCTCTCACTCCAAACAAGCGCGATACCGCCATGGTGTTCCAAAGCTATGCGCTTCTTCCTCACTACAACATCTTCGACAACGTGGCATACGGCCTCAAACTTAGGAAGATGCCAAAGGACGTCATCCGTGAAAAGGTCATGAAGATCCTTGACTTGGTTGAGCTTACAGGCATGGAGGCCCGCATGACCAACCAGCTTTCCGGTGGCCAGCAGCAGCGCGTCGCCCTTGCCCGTGCACTTGTAATCGAGCCAAGCGTCCTTCTCTTCGACGAGCCTCTTTCCAACCTTGATGCAAAGCTCCGCGTCCAGATGCGCACCGAGATCCGCCGCATCCAGCAGGAGGTGGGCATCACGGCCATCTACGTCACCCACGACCAGAGCGAAGCCATGGCCATCTCCGACAAGATCATCATCATGGACAAAGGCGTCGTCGCCCAGATGGGCACCCCTCACGAAATCTACTACCACCCAGTCAACGAGTTCGTAGCCGATTTCATTGGTGAAGCCAACTTCCTCCACGGCCCGATGTTGGGCGAGGACTCCGGCTACGCCGTCCTTGATATCGAAGGAAACAAGACGCGTGTCGAGCTGAGTCCAAAGATGAAGGTTGGCGAGAACTACACCGTCGTTCTCCGTCCAGAGGCCGCAAGCCTTGCAGACGAAGGAGGTCTTCCTTGCAAGGTCGTCCTCTCCTGTTTCATGGGTTCATACCAGAACTACCATGTCAAGGTTGGCGACACCCTCGTCAAACTTGAGGAGCACAATCCAAAGAACAAGAAGATCTACAACGTGGGCGACTCCTGCCACTTGGTATTTGACGCCGCTTCCGTTCACGTCCTCTAATTTCTTGGTCTTTTGGTCATCTACTGCATCGGTTCGCTCGGGTCGTACAGCAGGTACTGTCCCTTGCTCCCATCTTTGTAGCTGAGCCAAAATCCCTGCGAACCAAGTTTCTTGGTCTTTGCAGGCATTACGTTGTCAGTGCGGACACAGCCGTACAGAAAGTACTGTCTGTGTCCTTCTTCCTTGTACTGCATCGCAAATACCTGCGAACCAAGTTTCTTGGTTTTTCTGCAATCTCCTTTGTCGCTTCATGCGGGCGTATAACAAATACTGTCCCGCATTTTGCTTCTGGGATATTGGCAGAAATCCCAGCGAAGTTTTCTAGGGCACTGTGTGCTTTGCTTGAATTTTCAACGGCTTCCTTTCTTGAGAGGTGGCCGCTTTTGTATGCTTTGACGTGTGGCGGGGCTGTTTGGGCTCTTGGGGCTTATGAGACCGTTGGGGCTCTTAGGGCTGTTGAATGCCGTTGAATCATGATGAAGGTAGAGCGTTTTAGAGAGTGCCTGAGTGTACCTGATGGTACCTGACCGCACCTGATTGTTCTGCATTCCTAAAACTAGACCGTTTTAGAGCGGCTAGAACGTCCAGATAGGCTAGAGAGACTAGAACGGCAAGAGTGTCCAGAGTGGCTAGATTGGCACATGAGCTTTGAAAAGAAAAAGCCGGAAACAAATCACCTGCGTCTCTCCCTCCAACCACTTACCGTTGCTACCTCCCGGTCCTGGCGGGGTTGGGTGGCGGCGGGCAGCACAGAATCTGTTTCCGGCAAAAACAAAAAAACGGAGAGAGGGGGATTCGAACCCCCGAAGGCTTTTGACCTTACACGACTTCCAATCGTGCACCTTCGACCACTCGGACATCTCTCCAATAGCACTGCAAACTATATCAGAAAAGCCTTCGATTCTTCAAGTAGTGCTTCCAAAACCAACTTTTCAATAAGTTTTTGGTGTGAAAAAGCCTACTTTTCAATAAAAGAGAGGTTGTAGCCAAAGAAGGCTGCAACCAGAACGTAACCAAAATATATGCAATGGCCTTATGCCTTATGATATAAAACTACACGTATGCAGGGCAAATCAAGCGAGGAAGGAAAAGCAGAACATCAGGAAGCATGAACAGGAGAATCAACACTAGGGTGATTCCTGCAAGCATAATTCCAACATCCTTCAATGCTGCCTTTGGGTTTATCTTTGCAATCTGACATGAAAGCAGTAGGCAAAGCCCATATGGAGGCGTTATCAGACCAAACGCCAAAGTAAGGCAGACTATCATTCCAATATGTATTGGATGTATGCCGTACTGGGCTGCAAGTGGTGCTATTATGGGCACGAAGATGTATATTGCTGGTGTCGAGTCCATGAAGCATCCAAGAACCAGGAACAACAAGAAAGTGACGAATATGAAACCTGTTCTTCCAAGATTCAACGAAGCGAACATTTGGGAAACCAGTATGTTCACCCTGAAGTAGGCCATGAGATACCCAAAGACGTTCGCAGCACCAATGCAGAAAAGACTCACGGCACTTCCTTTTGCAGTTGTTATGAGAATCTTTTTGAGTTTTGGCAGATCTACCGTCTTGTCTACGAACATCGTGATTACAAGGGCGTAGACCACAGCTATGACAGCAGATTCTGTTGCTGTTGTAAGTCCAGAGACTACACCTCCAATGATTATCAATGGCATAATGAGAGTTGTTATGGAGTTGAGGAAAACCTTTCCCCTCTGTTTCCACGTCATCTTCTCTTCTCTTGGATAGTTGTACCTGATGGCATAGAAATAGGAAATGACCATCATCATTAGTGCAAGGAAAGCCCCAGGAAGCAGTCCAGCCATGAACATCGCCTGAATGGAGGTGTTTGCAGTGGATGCATAGATTATCATTATAAGACTTGGAGGTACGATTTGACCTAGGACTGATGAACAGCAAGTGACGGAGACGGAGAACTCCTTTGAGTATCCCTTCTTTATCATTGCGGGAATCAGCATGGCTCCTATTCCAGAGGTGTCGGCTACAGCGGAGCCTGAGACCCCTCCGAACAGGAACGACACAAGAACGTTGACGTGGGCCAGTCCTCCTCTTATGTGACCTACAACGGCATCGGATAGGTTGAGGAGCTTGTCCGTGATCTTTCCTTCGTTCATTATATTGCCGGCAAGCAGGAAGAAGGGTATGGCTGTTAGTACGAAGCTGTCTACTCCCGCAAAGAACCTTTGCGCAACCTGCCAGAGTGGAATCCCCGTGAAGATCATTAGGACGACTATTGAGATTGCAAGGATTGAGAACACCAAAGGCACTCCAACGAGCATGAATGCAATCATTCCAAGAAACAAAACAGCTATGTTCATATTGCCTCCGGCTTTTTTAAATCATCAATGAAATGCTCTATTGTAAAAAACATGCCAATCAGACAGGTTATGGGAATTGCTGAATAGACAATGTTTGAAGGGACACGCATCGTGACTGCGCTTTTCCCAATGCATTTGATGCAGTACTGTAGCCCTGCATAGAAGAAAAGGGCATATATGACGAACACGAAGACGTATACTACGAGCATAAGCCTTCTTTTTGCAGAGGCTTTTAAGTGGTCGGTGAATATTTCCATGGAAAGGTGCGACCATTCCTTGGTCCCAAGGGCAGCACCTATCAATATCATCCAAACGAACGTCATCCTTACTATTTCTTCGCTCCAAGAAATGGATACTTTTAGAACGAAACGGCATACAACCTGAGAGAATGTGAACAGAGTCAAAAGAGCCAGAAGAACCATAAGAATGATTTCAAGTGCTTTTGACAGAAACGCTGATATCTTTTTCATAACGACTCCAGAAAAGAGAGTTTCGTAAGGTAAAGGCCTTGTCAGGAAATTGCCTTCTGACAAGGCCTAAAGCCCAATGAACCCTCTTTGGTCCTTTAGTTTATTTTGTGTTCTTTATTGCTTCGATGACGTCTGTAAGCCCTGTTTCCTTTCCAAACTCCTCAAAGACCTTTGCAGTTCTGTCGATGAGAGGTTGCTTGTCGATTTCGAAGACCTGTACTCCGTATGTCTCAACCATCGTCTTCTTGGCCTCTTCTGCAGCCTTTGCTTCGAGTTCCCTTGCAAGAATCGTTGCTTCAGCAACCGCCTTATCCAAAGCGTCCCTGCATTCATCGTCAAGGCTGTTGTAGAATGCCGCATTGATCATTAGAGGTCTCACTGTGATTTCATGCTCCGTCATCGTCATGTTTTTTGCTGGTTCATAGAACTTTCCTGTAAGGAGGGAAGGCATTTCGTTTTCCATCCCATCGCAAACGCCTGACTGCATGGCGGAGTATGTTTCAGAAAGTGAGATGGCGACAGGAAGTGCTCCAACCGCGTTCCAAACCTTGAACTTCAACTCCGACTGTGCGAGCCTAAGCTTGAAGCCCTGGAGATCGTCGATGGACTTTATCTGCTTCTTGGTGGAGATGATGTTCCTTGAAACGCCACCCCAGTAACCAAGAATCTTGATCCCGCATTCTTTTTCGATGAGCTCTGAATACTCTTTTCCTATTGGTCCGTCCAATACCTTTGTCCAATGGTCCTTGTCCCTCCACAGGAAGGGGAGGACGAAGAGGTCGAACTGCTTACAGAAGCTTGAACCGGCCGAAGGGTCTGCAACCTGCATCTGAAGAGTTCCATTCCTAAGGCTTTCAATCATGTCCGATTCATTTCCAAGTGTATTGTTTGGATAGCACTGGATTTCTATACGACCGTTCGAATACTCCTTTGCAAGTTCCGCCATCTTATCGATTGCGACATTCCATGCGTGGTCCTGCGTTACGGTGTTGCCAATTTTTATGACAACTTTTCCGCCTGTTGCTTCGTTGGAGCCGTTGGCGAATGCGATGCACATTGAAAGTGCAACGATCATAAGACAAACGATAGTCTTTTTCATGTTTTTCTCCTTTTTTTTATGAATCACAACTTTGCAGTTGAAATTTTGTATCCGTATTCCTTTATGCAGTCTTCGTTGACAGTGACCCCAATGCCTGGGTTGCTTGGAATGTCGACATATCCGTCTGGATTAAGGACGAACTGCTCTTTGATTAGTTTGGTTCTAAACGGGTGTTCGCTTTGGTCGAATTCAAGCAGGGGTTCGTCTCCATAGATTGAGTTTGGACATTTGGGTACAGTTGCCAAAAACTGCAATGCCGCTGCCAATCCAATGCCACTGCCCCATACATGAGGGATGACTCTGCTGTTGGTGGCCTCCGCTATGGAAAGGATCTTCTTCATCTCCGTGAATCCTCCGGCAGAGCAGAGGTCCGGCTGGTAGATATCCAGCGCACCATTGGTCATCCACTTTGCAAATTGTATCTTCGTGAACATGTTTTCGCCTGAGGCTATGCAGGCCGATGTCATTGACCGTAAGGTTTTGTATCCATCCATATCCTCTGGAACAAGAAGCTCTTCGTAGAAATACATGTTCGCTTCCCTCGTTCCGTCTATAAGCTTCTTCGCCTGGCCAAAGCTGTATGAACAGTTGAAATCAGCCATAAGCAATACATCGTCTGGAATGGACTTTCTTACCGCATTGATGTTCTTTACATCCCACTCAACTCCGTGACCGGTTTTGAGTTTGAGACCCTTGAAGCCTTTGGAAAGGTGTCTTTGTGCCTCTTCTATCCAACTTTCAGGAAACTTGCTCTCCTTCTTCCAGTGGAAGCCTGTGGCATATGCCTTTATTCTGTTTCTGTACTTGCCACCAAGAAGGTTGTATACAGGTTGATTCGTTTGTTTCCCAAGGCAATCATACAGGGCTATGTCTATACAGCTCAGCGCATTGACTACTGCTCCAGCAGTGCCAAATGGGCGTGTTGTGTTGTAAAGACTTTCCCATATTGGGCTTATATCCGCAGAATCCCTTCCAATCAGAAGGGGTTTGTAGCAGTATTCGACTATTGAAGCCGCCATTTCTGGTGGTTGCTGTCCATGGCAGAGGCTTTCTCCCCAGCCTGTAGTTCCATCCTCCAAAGTAACCTTTGCAATGACGGAACTCCTTTTCACTACATCGCCCTGCGAGTAGGAAAAAACCGTTTCCAATGGTGTGTTGAGGATGAAAACCTCAATGTTCTCTATTTTCATGCTCTCCTCCTTTCAAAACCTTTGTCAGCGCTGAACCCTTCCGGAACCATTGCCATTGACTAGATTCAAGACATCGTCTACAGACGACAGGTTGAAGTCCTGCTCCATAGTCTGCTTCAGGCACGAAGCCGCCGTTGCGAACTCAAGGGTCTTCTGGTTTGGATATCCATTCATGAAACCATAGATAAGGCCAGCTGAAAAGGAGTCTCCCCCTCCAACTCTGTCTACAAGTTGGATTGTGTAGTTCTTGGATTTTCTGAACTCTCCATCTTTATATAGGACGGCCGACCATTCGTTGGTTGATGCGGAGATGGAACCTCTAAGAGTTGTGGCCACCGCCTTGAATCCGTAGGTGTCTACGAGCTGTCTTGCAACCTTTTCATATCCTGCAATGTTCAGATTTCCGCCCGTTATGTCAGAGTCATCGGCCCTTATCCCAAGGACTTTCTCGGTGTCTTCTTCGTTTCCAATTAGGATGTCCACGTATTGCATAAGGGATTTCATCGTCGCTTGGGCCTGTTCTGGGGACCAAAGGTTTTTCCTGTAGTTGAGGTCGCAGCTTACCATTGCACCCGCCTTGTGCGCCGCAATGCATGCATCTTTGCAAATGTTCGCCATGTTGGGGCTCAGCCCTGCTGTGATACCCGTAAAATGGAACCAAGTAGAATCCTTCATGATGGCATCCCAATCATAGTCTTCTCTTTTGGACTGCGAAACGGCTGAATATTTCCTGTCGTACACTATCTTCGAGGGCCTTTGAGAGGCTCCTTTCTCCAAGTAGTAGACTCCAATTCTTTCGCCTTTTCTGATTATGTCGTTGGTTTGGACTCCATACATCATGAGCCGTCTTATGGCGCAATCCGCTATTTCGTTCTTTGGCAATTCTGTGACGAAAGAGCTTGGAACACCCATGTATGAAAGAGAAACCGCTATGTTCGCTTCTGCTCCAGTATATCCTACATTGAAACAGTTTGCCTGTGGGAATTTGTAGTATCCTTCTGGGTTGAGCCTTACAAGGAGTTCTCCAAAACCTACGAACTTCATTTTCCGGCCTCCTTTGCTATGTCCGCGAAGGCCTTCGCCCTTCTTGTGAACTCCTCGAACTCCTTTGCTTCTATGACTTTTCTGTCCGTGAGCCTTCCGCTTATTCCCGCTCCGCAAGCACCTGCTTTGAGATAGTCTTCAAAGTTCTCCTCTGTGATTCCTCCCGTTGCAAGGAGGGGAACATGACTTATAGGAGCCTTGATGTCCTTGAGGTATTTGAGGCCAAGTGTTCCAGCTGGAAACAGCTTTATAAGCTGGGAGCCTCTGTTGTGTGCCATCAGTATCTCGCTTGGAGTCATGGCTCCAGGAATCGAAAGGAGTCCAAGTCCAAGGGTTTCGTCTATTACGTTGGAATCCACGTTTGGGGATATTATGAATTCCGCTCCTGCGTCCGCTGCAGCAAGGACCTGTTCTTTTGATAGTACAGTACCTGCACCTATGTGTATAGAGGCTCCAAAGCTGTCTTTCAGACTCCGTATTGCCGTTTGGGTTTTTTCCATGCAGTTCTGGTCCACTTGGTCGAATGTAACCTCAATGCATCTGACTCCGCCTTTGCAAAGTGCTTCTGCAAGTCTTAGAAGGTCTTCCCCGTAGATTCGCCTGCATATCGTTATGACCTTCGTTTCCAAAATTTCCGAATAAGCGTCTTTCATAGTCACCTCGTATAGATGAATTGTTTCATGGCAATACCTGGATTACAATCGTAAATACTTAAGGAAAGATATTAAAATATTACGTTTAATGTTGGTGGAAACTTTTGCGATGTTTGAGTTGTTTGTTAGTAACTCTTTGATTTGGAAGAAATATGTTGTATTTTTTGATTGATGCAGCTTTAAAATATTAATGTTTACAATTATAAAAGTTGTGTTATATTACTGTTGGGAGACGTACTTATGAGCGAAAGACTTGTGTATGGTAAGAATCCTCCATTCTCTTTGGTGGAGCAGAACAGTTTTTCGTATACAGCACCGTACATAATTAAACAGAAGACTCTGTTAGAAGACGACTTTGCCATCATGCATTATTCGAATTCCATAGAACTTACCGTTTGCTGCAATGCAGAAGGCTATGCCGTGGTCGAATATGACACCATTCAAATAGCAGGCAATACGGTTGTAATTGTACCTCCCAACATAGTCCATTCCGTCTCTCTCAAGAAAGGGGAGGGCTGCGTTTATGTCATGCACATTTCACTTGAATATCTTTCCAGATATTTGGATTTGAATGAAATCCTCAAAATCCATGGTGTAGGTATAAATGACCTAAACCATACCTCTTCAAGATTCGATGATATTCTTGGTCTGATCCGGAAGATGATCGAAGACGATGACAACATATTTCTTTGCATGTCAGAACTTCTTCAGATATTCGATATAGTCTTTTCGGAGGTTAGGACCTCTCGCAGTGTACGGGAAAGCTTCTCGGAGCAGAACAATCAGGCTCTTCATTCCATAATCCAGTGGACGGAGCAGAACTACATGAAGAACATTTCCCTAGAGGATGCGGCTTCCAGTATAAATCTTTCAAGGAACTATTTCTGTCATTGGTTCAAACAGATGTCTGGGCTTACCTTCAATACGTATCTCACCAATGTGAGGATTGCAAAAGCCTGTTTGTCAATTCTTAAAACTCATTCCGCTTCCATAACAGCCCATGAATGCGGGTTCGGTGATCCTTCGTATTTCAATGCGATATTCAAAAAGAAGGTTGGGATAACCCCACTCCAATACTACAACAGAAAGACATCCTCGAATCCTTCAAGAGCGGACGAGTAGTATTTGCGGTCGCATCATTTTTTGGTTCTATTTCTAACGTTTCTTGACATGGCAGTATCATTGGGTGTAAGCCACTACGCATGAAAAAAACTCTCGTAAACTACTTGGGGCTGCTTGGAATCGTAAGCATGCTTTCGTATATGGCTGCCATGTGCTTTTCGCCATTGGCTTTTCCTGGATACAACTGGTTGGCGCAGGCGGTGAGCGACCTTTCAGCAGACAGTGCTCCGTCAAGGGTCCTTTGGAACCAGCTCTCCGCTTTGTATTCTCCTTGCGGGATTGTATGCTGCACGATGTGCTGTGTCGCCATAAGGCACAGCTACAACAGGATCCTTAGGCTTGGCGTCTATCTTTTCGCCGTAATGAACTGGACAAGCGCTGTTGGATATGCAATGTTCCCGTTGACGGCGGCAGGGCTTCCTTCCGGATTCCAGAACACCATGCATCTTGTCGTTACAGCGTTCGTCGTACTTCTTTCGATAGTTTCCTTGGCACTCATTATTGCCGGCTGCCTCAAGGGGAGGACGTGCCGTTCATTATCGGTCTGGGCTGCGGTTGCCTTGGCAATGATGATGTTTGGAGGCCTTGGCGTGAACCTCGTGCCAAGTGGCTATTTTGGTGTTGTGGAGCGGTTCAGCACCATTTCAGCCGTGGGCTTCAATGCGGTCCTGGGAGTATATCTCTTCAAAGGTTTCGATGGAGGAAAGGAGGCCGTTGCATGAAATGGCTCAATTGGTATGGCCTACTGTTCGTGGCTGTGATACTCGTCCCCAATATCGTATTCGCCGCAACCAATGCCGATGGCTTTGTGAACAAGTTTTCCAATAAAAAACTTGAGGTCCTAGAGCAAATAGGCCGTTTTTCGTGCTTCCTTTTCATGTTCATCTCCATTCCAGGACTATGCAGAGGATGGCTGTTCGATGGTGCCAAGAGCTTCTATTTGATCGTTGGTGCGATTCTTGTTGGATTGTATGTTTTGGGATGGATCGCTTTCTGGAACGAGAGCTCCGTCCGCAAGGCCCTTGCATTGTCCATTCTGCCTTCGTTGCTGTTCCTGGAAAGCGGAATACTAACCAGGAACTACCCATTGGTTGTAGGTTCTGTCATATTCGCTCCCTGCCACATTGCCATAAGCTACATGAATGCTGTGCTGTGAAGGGGCTGTTCCATTCAAAAGTACCAAAAGGAGCTGGAGGAGATGTGGAAGACGGAGAAGTACATAAAGCTTCCACCTTTCAATTGAAAGATGTTTCACAAAGCAGTTGATTTGAAGTTCAATGAAGGAACCTCTTTGGATGTGACTTTTCAGAGTGTGGCGGTAAAGCGATATGACACGGCCTCTCTCTTTGGAAAGCATCCTCAGCTTGAGGCTTTGAGAGGCAATCCTGCCCCAGATGCATGTCCAAAAGGACATAAAAACAGCAAAAAACCTCTTTTCTAGGCAAAGGAATGCACATAAACAGTGAAATGAAGGCCTTTTATGTCACCTCAAACTGTCATGTAACGCAGATTCAATACAGATTTCTTGACTAGTGCATATTGATAGGAGTAGTGGGGTGGTGGTCCTTGTGGTGTCGTGAGCGACCAGGTTCTGCCTCTTTAGTGCAAGAGCCACAAAGACTTCCACGATATCAAAGCAAGAGGGACTCTCTTTGGAGTCCCTCTTGCTTTGAGACCGGGAAGATTCGAACTTCTGACCCTCAGATCCGCAATCTGATGCTCTATCCAACTGAGCTACGATCTCATTCTTCGGAGTGACGGGGATTTGAACCCCGGATACCGTTACCAGTATACTTCCTTAGCAGGGAAGCGCCTTCGACCGCTCGGCCATCGCTCCAATATTCAAGTTACGGATGGAGAGGGATTCGAACCCCCGGAGGCTTGCACCTCAACGGTTTTCAAGACCGCCTCCTTCGACCTCTCGGACATCCATCCATAGCGTTAAAACGATAATGGTACTTTGAATCTTTGTCAATAGACTACAAGACATTACGGCATCGAGGATTGGCAAATGGTTTGGCATTACGATTGACTTGGAGTTTCCACTTTGCACCTGCCGTTGGTCATGTCCGCGACGCAAGCCCGCAACTTGTCCAAGACATCTGCAGGTACAGATCCTCCCAACACTACAGTCGTTCCAAAATCCTCTTTGTCTACAACTGCATCCAAAGAGGCGAGAAGGCGCTTCATGCTTTCGTAGAGTTCGTAGCCTATCTCCATGGAGAACCTTGTCTTTTGTACGAGTTCCTCCGTTTCTATGCCATCAAGCACTGCCTTTGCACTGTCTCCGTATGCTTTGACCAAGCCACCTGTACCAAGCAAGGTCCCTCCAAAGTAGCGGACAACCAGCACAATTATGTTCGTGATTCCAGAACCCTTGACCACCTCGAATACAGGTCTTCCCGCAGTGTTCTTTGGTTCGTGGTCGTCTGAGAAGGAGAACTGGTTTCCCATGACCGCTGCATGTACAACGTGGGTCGCCCCTTCGTATTTTGAGCGTGTCTCATCCACAAGGCTTTTCACTTGGGCAGGGGAGGTGCATGTCCTTGCAATTGCTATGAAGCGAGACTTCTTCACCACAATTTCCACCGTGCGTTCTTCCTTCAAGACCTTCATTCAAAACTTCCTTTTCCTGACAAGGCTCCACCTCATGCCAAATCCTAACCCAACTACCATTTGTATGAAAAGATGTTGTCGCAAACCTGACGGCTGCACGCAGCAAGCTCTTCTCCAGCCTGCTTCAAAGCCAGGAACTCTCCGTCATCCAAGTGCATGTCCAATGCAGAGACGTTCGCCTTGAGTTGGTCCAAGCTGCATGCTCCAAGAATTATAGAATCCACACCGCACGAAGCCGTCCAGGCCAGCGCTATGGTCGAGCATGAAACGTTGTGTGCAAAGGCAACTTCCTTCAACGTCCCCAACAATCTTCCATACGTAGCAAAGCATGGTTCCTTGAAGCAGAAGAGGTTCGCCCGTGCATCGTCAAGGGCGTCGGCCTTTTCGTACTTTCCTGACAGCAGTCCCATGCCCATTGGACTGTACGCCACAACCTCAATCCCATGGTCATGGCAAAATGCAAGCGTGTCGTCCAAATCCCTCGTCCAAAGCAGCGACACCGGCACCTGCAGGCAATCAAGCGCAACGCTCCTCTCTGCAAGCTCTCTACACAGGTTTCCAAGATAATCCAACGGCGCATTGCATATCCCAACCTTCTCCACTAGACCGATGTCCTTGCACTTAGCCATCCCTTCAATGAACATTGCAGCATTGAAGCCGGTTCTTGGCCAATGGAGGTAGAGCCTGTTCAAACGCTGCACCCTAAGCCTTGAAAGGCTAAGCCTGACAAGATCCAAAGGATCCTTTGTGGTTGGCATAATCTTGGTATCGACCCTAAAGCCTTCGTTTGGAAAGCGTGACAGAACCTTTCCCAAAAGCTGCTCTGCACGGCCTTTTCCGTAGCTCTGTGCTGTGTCGAAGGATCGTATCCCCATACGCACGGCTTGACCCAGAAGCCTTTCGCTTTCAAGTGGGTCCTGATTGCACCAAAAACCATCTGATGGCGCACATTGCCATGTTCCAAAAACAAAACCGCTCATATCTTCAAAACTGGGCCATTGTTGCCAAACCTTCCAAAACATTCGGAGCTTTTGCACAGCCTGAATCTATAGGAAAGCATAGCGCCATCCTCATCGCATGGAGCATCCAATACGAAGCATTCTCCGTTCAGGGCATGTGACAACCACACCGCATCGTCTGCGAACATCCTGTCAAATGGAAGGTTGTCAACCGGGTTCCAGAAGGGCTGGGCCTCCTCCGTCTCCTTCAAGACTCCTGAGAACTTGTTTGCAATGTATACATGTCCCTCCATGTCGTTTCCTGGAATCTTGAAGTTGAGAAGTCCAACGTGGACCGGATCCTCTACGACAAGTCCAACCTCCTCGAACGTCTCCCTTGTGCAGCACTGTTCAACGGTCTCTCCAAGTTCCAGGTGTCCACCCGGGGCGCTGACCTTGCCGCTTCCAAAGCCTTCCTTCTTGCGTCTTATGAGAAGTACGTTTCCTTTTCCATCAAGGATGTAGCATACGGTGCATACGCAGCTGGGTTTCCAATCCTTCCAGACTGCGGTCCATACGGCTTCGTCCTTGTTCTCGAGTTCCTGCACAGTGGTCATGGAATCAACAGTATTGTTCGAATAACTGCAAGTCAAGCGTTGTTTCTCCACGCTTTTTGGGATAAGCTTGTGGAAAGCTTTGGAAATCCAAAGTCAAAAGCAAACAGGAGGAGTTTTGATATGAGCAACATAGCATCCTATATAGACCATACGGTGCTCGCTGCGGATGCAACGCAGGAGAAGATCCAGAAGCTTTGCGACGAGGCAAAGCAGTGGAAGTTCGCAAGTGTGTGCGTGAACACATGCTGGACGAAGTTCTGCGCTCAGCAGCTCAAGGACACAGGTGTGAATGTGTGTGTAGTCGTTGGGTTCCCTCTTGGTGCAATGTGCACCAAGGCAAAGGCATACGAAGCCAAGTGCGCAGTGGAAGAAGGTGCAACGGAAGTTGACATGGTCATCAACATCGGCTGGCTTAAGGATGGTAAGGACGACTTGGTGGAAAACGATATCCGCGAAGTCAAGAAGGCCTGCGGTGACAAGCACCTCAAGGTCATCATCGAGGCATGCCTCCTCACGGACGAAGAGAAGGTGCGTGCGTGTGAGTTGTCCGTCAAGGCCGGTGCGGATTTCGTGAAGACGTCCACGGGCTTCTCCAAGTGGGGCGCCAAGGAAGAGGATGTGGCCCTTATGAGGAAGACCGTTGGCCCAAACGTTGGTGTGAAGGCCGCAGGTGGAATCAGAACCTACGAGGATGCAGTCAAGATGGTCAAGGCTGGTGCCAACCGTCTGGGATGCAGCGCCGGCATTGCAATAGTGCAGGGCGAAGAGGCAGCAAAGTAGGCAGGAGAGGAAGCGAATGGGCCTTGGTGGCCCCTTGACGAAAGACGATAACAGGAAGGGTTTATGGTTTCTGTCGATACTGTAGGGTCCAGCGAGGATTTTCTGAAGAGTTTGGGTTTTCCAACGCTTGAAGTTCATAAGTCGTTCTCTCATTTCGATTTCACACGCCCGGGAAGAAGGGTCCTCCTCATTGGTCCCATGGGTTCCGGCAAGACCGAGTTCGCCGCCCGCGTGTGGCGTGATGCCTCAGTGGCCCAGAAGAAGGGTGCAAAGGTCCGTGCCCTCACAAGTACTGGAGATGTTGATAGAAGGAACGTCTTCTTCATAAGAAGCCAGCTTGATGGTGCTCGCTTTCAGGAGTACCCTCAGGATGCCATGGCCTTCAGAAGCGGGTATATACGCTGCGGTGAGAACATAGCCCGCATAAGGGACTCGTTCGACTTCGAGAAGGTCGTCGAGGACAATCCAAACGTTGGAACCTACATAATAGACGAAGCGTCGTTCTTCGATGAACGGCTTGCCTATGTCGTGCGGAATGAGAGCGTCGAGCGCGGGGTCATGTTCATTTTCCCAACGCTCATCCTCAATTTCAGAAGGGATATCTTCAATTCGTCCGCTCGCCTCATGCTGGACATAGCAACGGACGTAATTCCTTTGACCGCCTACTGCGAACATAGCGACTGCATAAAGGATGCCTTCTATACGTACAGGTACTACGACGTGGATGGCTGCGAGTGCCCGGCTCTCTATTTCGACCCACTCATCGTGGTTGGAGGGGATGGCGCCAAGACCGGTTCCGACAACCCCAACTACGCATCACGCTGCGACGAACACCACTTCCTCCCTGGCAAGGAGTACACGTTCTTCAACCTCAAACCGCTTGCAGAGGAGGCCAGCAAAGGCAACGTGAAACGCCTTAGATCTGAAATCGAAAGCCTGAAGTACAACATCAAGAAGAGCGAGCTGTACAAGAACATCTGCACCCGCTACAAAGGCAATCCCAACGAGGAGATATACTTCAACTCCCTCAAGCCCGATTACATTGCGGAGAAGGCTTTGATGTTCCTCTTCAACGAGCAGAACCTTGTATCGGAGGATCTGCTTGTAAGGTTCGTCAACGAGCTTTCGTTGAACCGTGAGTACATGACAAGGACCTTGGCGGACAACAGAAGGCCTGTGTCTCTGGATCAGGGTTTGCTGTTCTGATATTTGCATTGATTGCATCGTGATTGTTTTGGAGGTTTTCTATGAACCAGTTGGCTGAAAAACTGAATGCTGTTTTGGATTCGACTTGTGTTGGAGGCCTTTTATCCAACTATGGCAGACGCATGTATGTACCAAAAGGCATAATCGTGCAGTCCGCTGAGGCCAAGAAGCAGGCCTCCCGCTTCAATGCAACCATTGGCGTGGCTTTGGAGGAAGGCTCTGCCATGTGCCTTTCTTCAGTAAAGGAGTTCTTCTCTCCTTCCTTGAAGGTTGGCGAGATCTTCCCATACGCTCCAATGGGAGGTGTTCCAGCCCTCAGGTCATTGTGGAAGGATCGTATGTTTGAGAAGAACCCTTCCATGGCAGGTGCCTGCATATCGATGCCTGTCGTTGCTGCCGGTCTTACTAATGCATTGAGTTTGGTCTGCTCCCTTTTCGTTGACGAAGGGGACAGTGTAGTCCTTCCAAAGATGTACTGGGAGAACTACGACCTTATATTGGACGAACAGCGCCAGGCGAGGAAGGTCCTTTTCGACAACTTCTCCTACTCAAAGGAAGGCGTTGCCGGTTTCAACGTTTCAGGGCTTGATGCGGCCTTGTCTTCAACCGGCGATAAGGCGGTTGTAATTCTCAACTTCCCAAACAATCCAACCGGCTACACTCCAACCAGCGAAGAGGCCTTGGAGATTGAAGAGGTTCTCAAACGATACTCCAATTCTGGAAAGAAGCTTGTAGTTATCACAGATGATGCCTATTTTGGGCTGTTCTTTGAAAAGGATGTATGTAAGGAGAGCCTATTCGCACGTCTTTGCAACTGCAGCGAGAACCTTCTTGCCGTCAAGTGCGATGCCGCTACCAAAGAGGAGATGGTTTGGGGCTTTAGGGTCGCTTTCATAACATACGGATGTAAAGGCTTCTCTGAAGAGCTGTACGATGCCTTGGTCCAAAAGACCATGGGTGCATTGAGAGGAACGCTTTCCTGTTGTTCGACATCGGCCCAGAACATATTGGTCAAGGGAATGACGGATTCGTCGTACTACGAGGAGAAGACGGCTGCTGTCGAGAAGATAAAACTCAGGTACGATGCATTGAAGTCTTCCTTGTCCAAGTATTCGGAACGTAGGGATCTGGTTCCTCTTCCTTTCAACAGCGGCTACTTCATGAGCTTTGAATGTTCCTGCAATGCAGAAGACCTGCGTCACCTCCTTTTGGACAAGTACTGCACAGGTGTGATCCGCTTGGACGACCACCATATCAGGCTTGCCTTCTCAAGCGTAGACCTGAAGGACATCCCCGCCTTGATTGACACCGTCTACATCGCCTCAGCGGAACTGAAATAGAAAAACTCTCGTCTCCTTGTAGCATAAGGAATCGAAGATGTCACTTTTCTTTGGAATTTCAAAGAAAAAGTGACATCCGTGTCACAAAAACGAAGGAAAGTTGAAAAAAAGTGGCATAACACCCAGTCTATTTGATTTGGATCAGCGTAATCGAAAAGTCTATTCTTGGATGTAGGATGCAAGGTCATCGGCATAGGCGGCGAGTTCAAGGCCTATCTGTGGTGCAGGGGAGATCAGGCCGTCTTTGCCCTCGCAGTGGACGATGCCTTGGACGGGTTGGTTGCAGTGTGGGATTTCGTTGTGGATTCCAAATGGAATGTGGAGCATACCCATGTTCTGCGACCAGTAGATGAGCGTGTCCAGTGTACGAGTGCCTTCGCAGAGCGAGTTGCGGCAGGCGGTGAAGCAGGCGAAGAACTTGTCGGCCAGCGCTTTGTCGTCACACATGCCAATGGTGCTGTCTATGAAGGATTTCATCTCTGCTGTGACGTTGCCAAAGACCGTTGGGCATCCAAGTATTATCATGTCGCTTTTGACGAGTTTTTCAGGTGTGGCGATTGGAAGCGCCGTTATGTCTTCGTAGCAGTTGTTCACGGTCTCGGATTCGTTTGCAAGGATGTGGAGGTCTGGGTCTTCGACCCTGTAGAACCTTACGTCTACGTTTCTCTTCTCCAGCTCCTCCTTGAGGAAGGAGCCCATTGTAAAGCAGTTTCCGTTCGTGCTGTGGATTATGATGCTGCAGCGTTTCATTGTTGCCTCCTCGGTTGCCCTTTTTGCCTCTTTTGCTCGTTTTGGGTCTCATTGAAAACCCTGCCTCGAAAAAGGGACAACCACATTTGAATTATACAACAGAAACACAACAACGCAAAAAGGAATTGGAGTAAATGCAACAAATGAACATGAAAGTACATATGGTGCTCGAATACAGACAAAAGGAATGTCGTTTGATATTATACCAGTCATGGACAACTCGATTGATACTCCAGAAGAAACAGCTATTGACACACTGTCCAAGCCTCAGCGTTTCGACCTCAAGGATTTCATAAAGAGGGTGGCCGTCATAGCTGTGCCGGTCGCGCTTCAGAACCTCCTTTCGACTACGGGGACCATGGTTGACACCATGATGATAGCTCCTTTAGGAGAGAATGCCGTTGGAGCCGTTGGACTGTGCTCGCAGTACGCGCTTCTCATGCTTGCAGGCTATTGGGGGTTCGTAGGCGGAGGAATGCTGTTCTTCTCGCAGTATTGGGGTGCCCAGGACCACAAAGGCATAGCCCGCAGCTTTGGACTTACATGGGCATGCATGATGACGGTGAGCCTCATCTTTGGAGGCCTTGCATTGTTCACCCCACAGACCATCATGCGAATGTACACGGACAAAGTCGTCATCCAGGAGATAGGCATCGAATACCTCAAGGTCATAGGCTATGCATATCCGTTCCAGGTTACAGCCATAGCTATGAGTGCCCTACTAAGGGCTACGGAAAGGGTGAAGATACCACTATACGCTGCAATATGCAGTGTTTTCAGCAACATACTCCTGAATTGGGCCCTCATTGGCGGGCATTGGGGTTTCCCGGCAATGGGTGTACAGGGCGCAGCCTTGGCCACTGTATGCTCCTCTGCCATCAATGTCATAGTAATCATGGTCTTGGCTGCAGCGGCGAAGTATCCTTATCTTTTCATGTTCAAGGACCACTTCGCATGGAAGGGCGACAAGGTCAGGGAGTTCTTCAGAAAGAGCTTCCCAATCATTTGCAACGAAGTGTTCATTGGCATTGGCAACCTCACCATAAACATGGTTTTGGGGAGGCAGAGCGAGCAGGCCATAGCCGCACTTGCCGTGTTCAGGACCTTCGAGGGCTTCATTGTGGGGTTCTTCTCCGGCTTTTCCAATGCATCGTCAGTCGTAGTTGGCAAGTGCGTTGGGGCAGGGGAGCTGAGGCTCGCATACGAGCGCGCCAAGAGGCTCATACCAATGTGCCAGATCTGCATCCTCATCGAGGGAGTCGTCGTAAACCTAATAAAGCCATACGCCTTCACCGCAATGGGGCTTTCCGGCCAGTCGTTTGCAATCTGTAGCTCTCTTGTTCTCATCTACAGCTGCGCCGCCGTCATACGAATGGGCAACTGGTCCATGAACGACACATTCAGGGCATCGGGCGACTCGTTCACGGGGACAGCCCTTGAAATGGGCTTCATGTACGTCATGGTCCTCCCTGCGGTGTGCCTTGCCGGCCTCAAGTTCAAACAACCCATCCTCATCGTGTTCTCGCTGTGCTACTGCGATGAGATCGTGCGCTACATCCTCATGACGATCCACCTCTACACCGGCAAATGGATACGCCCCGTCACGCCGGAAGGCAAGGCCGTCCTGGACGATTTCAGACGGTCGCTTGAAAAACGCGGACCAAAGGGCAGGGCCACCACCTCCTAGACCGATGTCCCTGAGTCATGAAAACCACAGCAAAGGAGCCATTATGGAAGACAAGGAAAACAAAGATATAAGAGAAATAGAGAACAACGCAGTTGAAACGTCCAAAACCGCAAACAAAGGCCTAAAGCCAAAGAAGCTTTTGGTCTGCTTTGCAGTTGGAGCCGTCATAGCGTTGGCGTTGCTTCTTGCAAAAGGGGTGTTCGACACCCAGGATGCAAAGGATATCGTGCGCATAGTGTGCGATGCCTTCTTTGCAGCCGGAGCCATACTCCTTGTAGCTGGAGCTCTCGTATGGACGTTCGACAACGGGATAACGGATGGCCTTACATACTCTGCAAGAACCATGCTGAACCTTAGGAAGAAGGACTACGAAACCAACGAAAGGGAGTCCTACAGCGCTTATAGGGAGCGCAAGCACAAGAATAGGGGGACGGTGAAGGAATTCCTCATCTCTGGCGGTGCTTACTTCTTGGTGTCCGTGGCGTTGCTTCTGGTATACAACAACCTGTAAGTTCCGATTGGAACTTTACTGTAACTTTTTGTTATAAAACATAACAACATTTGTTAAAAATCGCATTTGGATGGAAGTGGTTGAAAGAAAGCCATCGCACTGTTAAAATATACGCCATCCGAATGATTAATCAGAACGGCTCGTCGAGCCATTTTGGTCATATAGCAACGGAAATAATTTTCATGGAGGAAATGAAGATGAAGAAACTGACAGTTCTGCTGCTGGTTCTCGCTGTTGCATTCTCCGCATTCGCTCAGGGCGGATCCGAGGCTACAAAGCAGACCACCACACAGTCCCCTGCAAAGACAGAGACAACTGCTCCTGCAGCGCCTGCAACATATACATTCAACCAGGCACTTTCTGTCTTCCCAACCAACTGGAACACTCATACCTATGAGACCAACACCGAGACTGAGATTGGTGATTACATCCAGGACGGTTTCTACACATTCGACTACAACGAGGACGAGACCGGTTACAAGGTCGTTCCTGCAATCGCTGTGGGCGAGCCTAAGGATGTAACGGCAGAGTACGTTGGCAAGTATGGAATCACAGAGGGCTCCGTCAACCAGGCATATGTCATCACGATCAGACAGGACCTCAAGTGGGACGACGGTACGCCAATCAACGCATACGACTTCGTTGAATCCCAGAAGAGACTTCTCAACCCAGTTGCACAGAACTACCGTGCTGACAACCTCTACAGCGGCAACATGGTCGTCTACAATGCAAAGGAATACCTCTATCAGGGCAAGACGGTCGAGCTCGACAACGGTGCAAACGCAGGTTACACAATGGCTGACCTCCACAAGGGTGCAGACGGACAGTACTACTCCGCAAAAGAAGAGCCGGTCTACATTGGCCTTGACTTCGCCCTTGCTTGGACGAACAACAACACCCTCAACGACTACGTTGGTGCATACGGCAGCGACTACTTCGACACAACCAACTGGGAAGCCCTCATGGCAAAGGCTGATGACAAGGGTCTCATCCCTCTCACAGACGAGAACTACGCTCTCTTCGTTCCTGTAACGACAAACAATCCAAACTGGGGCGAGACAGAGGACGATGTTCCTAACTACTTCGTCTATGCCGCAACATATGCACCACTTGATTGGTCAGAGGTCGGCTACCAGGCTCTCAGCGACTATGAGATCCTCATCTGCCTCACAAAGCCTCTCAAGGGCTTCTACCTCCTGTACTCACTCACAAGCACAAACCTTGTCAAGATAGACCTTTATGATGCATGCGAGAGCATCGTTGACGGTGTCTACACCAACACATACTGCACATCCGCAGAGACGACACCTTCCTACGGCCCATACAAGCTCACATCATTTCAGGCAGACAAGCAGTTCGTACTCGAGAGAAACGACAACTACTATCTGTTCAACGACAGACCAGACCTCTACCAGACAACGTCCATCGTGACGGACTACGTCCCAGAGGCATCCACAAGACTTGAGCTCTTCCTCCAGGGAAAGCTTGACGGCTATGGACTTACAATCGACGACATGAAGACATACTCGTTGTCAGACTACTGCTACTACACACCAGGCGACAGCGTGTTCTTCATGGCATTCAACCCAGACCCAGAGAAGCTTGCAACCATGCAGGCTGCAGCAGGTGCTGGCATCAACAAGACCATCCTCACTCTCCTTGAGTTCAGACAGGCAATGAGCTTCGCCCTCAACAGAGCGGACTTCTGCCTTGCAACGAGCCCAACGAACGAGCCAGGCTTTGGCCTCTACTCAGACCTCATCATTTGCGACCCAG
Source organism: Sphaerochaeta sp. Phil3 (assembly GCA_001940825.1). GTDB lineage: Bacteria > Spirochaetota > Spirochaetia > Sphaerochaetales > Sphaerochaetaceae > UBA9732. The sequence goes on along the minus strand of MSGT01000072.1, from coordinate 18,846 downwards.
AGAACGGAACTCCGTACCGCTCCACTAACCAGGCAAAGAACGTCCTCGTCAACTTCTGGGGCCTCAAGGATGACATTGGCGACGGCAAGCTCTACGAAGACGTAGACGAGGCCATCGAGTCCATCACTGGCTACAACCTCACAAAGGCAAAGCAGCTCTATGATGTAGCATACGACATGGCAATCGCACAGGGACTCATGAAAGAGACCGATGTCGTTGAGATCAAGATTGGAACTCCAAACGGAACATCCAAGTTCTACAACAACGGCTACGAGTACCTTGTGAACTGCTACACAGAGGCAGTCAAGGGAACCAAGTTCGAAGGCAAGCTCAGGTTCACAAGGGATGACACCCTTGGAAACGGCTTTGCTGATGCACTCAAGAACTGTCAGGTTGACATGCTCTTTGGCGTTGGTTGGACAGGTTCCACACTTGATCCATACAACCTCATGGAAGCCTACACATCCTCAAACTACCAGTACAATCCATGCTGGGATACCACTAAGGAAAACATCACGATCAACATCCATGGTGTTGACTACACGGCATCCGTTAGAGACTGGAACGAAATCATGATGGGCGAGGCTCGCACAATCACACCTGCAAAGGGTGAGGGCATCGAGTACTCCTGCGGAGATGCTGACAACGATCCAGAGACAAGGCTCGACATCCTTGCAGCACTTGAGATGGCAGTCCTCATGACATACGAAGAAATTCCAATCATGGGCGATGCATCCGCTTCCCTCAAGGGTATGCAGATCAAGTACTACACCGAGAACTACATCTTTGGTATGGGCCGCGGTGGAATCAAGTACTACACCTACAACTACACAGACGCAGAATGGGATGCATACTGTGCTTCTCAGAACTACGTCCTCAAGTACAACTAGGGTATAGTTTCTTCGAAAGAGCAGCTTCATCGGCACCAAAAAAGGTGCCGGTGAGGCTTTTTTGCTCTGAATATATGGCAATACATGGAGATTCATGACGATGCTGAATACAGAGACATCGGGCTGTATGCGTCCCTGCGCATTGCCATAGAGAGAGGTTGAATATGGTCAAATATGTCATAAAGCGTGTACTTCTCATGCTTCTGACGTTCTTCGTAATCATTTCAGGGTGTTTCATCCTTATAAGGCTGCTGCCAAACATACCGGCCCAGCAGTTTGGAAAGGACATGTCGCTCGTCCTGCAAAGAAGGGTGAGACAGGGACTTGTGGATGCAAACGGAAACGCAATCCCCCTGATCCAGCAGTATTGGAACTTCATAACAAGGACGCTTCTCACGGGTGAGTGGGGCGTTAGCGAATCGCTCTACATTGGACAGGACTGCATGCAGGTGTTCCTGAGCAAGCTTCCGGCAACGATTCTGCTCAACGTGTACGCCATGGTGTTCGCCGTTCCGCTTGGACTTCTTCTTGGCATCTACGCCGCACTCAAGAAGAACAAGTGGCAGGACCATGTGATCTCCACGGGCGTCATGATATTCGTATCAGTGCCAAGCTATGTGTACGCATTCCTTGTGCAGTATTTCCTTTGCTTCAAGCTAAAGCTGTTCCCTCTTGTGATGAACAGCGGAACGAACTACTTCTCCGCTTCAATGTTCCATTCCATGCTTCCTGCGGTCATTTCGCTCGCCTTTGGTTCTATTGCGGGCTTTGCTCGCTTCACACGTGCGGAGCTGACCGAGGTCCTCACGAGCGAATACCTCCTTCTTGCAAGAACAAAGGGTCTTACAAAGGCTCAGACGACAAGAAGGCACGCCCTTAGGAACGCCATGGTCGTCATCCTTCCAATGATCATAGCCGAGTTCATTGGAATAATAGGTGGTTCTCTGATCATAGAGAACATCTTCGTCGTTCCAGGCGTTGGACCGTTGTATGTAAACTCGATCACGGCAAGGGACTACAACTTCTTCATGCTGTTGTCTGCGTTCTACACCATAATTGGACTGGCATCAGGAATCCTGCTTGACCTAAGCTATGGATTCATCGACCCAAGAATCAGAATAGGGAGCAAGGCAAATGGCAAATACTGACAACTACAAGAACATCCCTGCCGAGAAGTTCCGTTTCACCAACAACCGCTCCTCCAGTGATGAAAAGTTCAAAACCAAGCAGATTGGGTATCTTGAGGATGCATGGCATCGTTTCAGGATGAACAAGAGCTCCATCGTAGCCTCCATAATCATTCTGGTCCTCGTGATATACGCAATTGTGGTTCCAATGTTCTGCGAGACCACATATTCCAGGAGCCTTACGGATACGACATACCTCACGTATACCAAGCTCCTTCCAAAGACCAAGCACCTCCAGTGGCTTGGCTGGGACGGCTGCCACAAGGTCCAGCTTACGGAGAACAACCTCAACTACTACAAGGCTATCGAAGAGGAGACGGGGTTCGATGTCGTGCGCAAGGTCTACGGACAGGAGTCCACTGAGGACGGCAGAGTTCTGTACGATGCAAAGCTCGACAGCTACACCTCAAACGGATTCCTGTACATGACCCTTTCGCAGGAGCAGTACGACGACCTTCAGGCTTGGCAGAACGAGACGGGAATACAGGTCATATACCCTGCAATCAAGACCAAGAACGTATCGGATGCGAACATCTGGTACGAAGCCAACCAGAAGGGTGTAGCAACCCTTGATAGGAACGGCAACTTCGTGAACGTCTACAAGACAAGCGGAAACGACGGCAACTACAGCTCGTTGAGGATTGCAGGCGACCCCGGCCTTGAGGATGCAGAGGCAAAGGACCGCTACCGCTATGCTACGGTCACAGGCGACTCTACGTCCGTCTCCTACAAGTGCCGTATCTTCAAGTACACATATTTCCAGTATAGATATGGATTTGAGCCTTGTTTCGTATTTGGAACCAACGCTTTGGGACAGGACATATTCACACGTCTTGCCGCTGGGGCGAGGTTCTCCTTCATATTTGCGATAGCCATATCCATCATCAACCTTTTCATAGGCTCCATGTACGGTGCCGTTGAAGGCTACTTTGGTGGAGCGTTGGACCTCATAATGGAAAGGATAAGCGACATACTTGTGGACATCCCGTTCATTGTCGTGGCTACGCTGTTCCAGCTGCACCTGGCAAAGAAGGTGGGTCCTGTGTGGAGCCTCCTGTTTGCATTCGTGCTTACAGGATGGATTAGCATGGCATCGCGCGTCAGGATGCAGTTCTATAGGTTCAAGGGACAGGAGTACGTACTTGCTGCAAGGACGCTTGGTGCAAGCAACGGAAGGCTTATGTTCAAGCATATATTCCCAAACTCGCTTGGAACGCTAATAACGGGATCCGTCCTCGTCATCCCAGGTGTCATATTCAGCGAGTCCAGCCTTACCTACCTTGGAATCATCAATCTTGAGAGTTCCACGATGACAAGCGTTGGAACCATGCTCGCCAATGGAAAGGATTACCTTGCAACGTATCCACATATTATATTCATGCCAGCATTGTTCATATCTCTGCTTGAGATTTCGTTCAACCTGTTTGGAAACGGCCTTAGGGACGCTTTCAACCCAGCACTGAGAGGAGCAGACGAGTGATGAGCAACGAAAGAGAAAAGAAACTTCAGGTCAAGGACCTCACCATATCGTTCAGGACCATAAACGGAAAGCTTCAGGCTGTAAGGGACATTTCGTTCGATCTTTACAAAGGGGAGACCCTTGCAATCGTAGGTGAGTCCGGAAGCGGAAAGTCCGCGACCAGCAAGACCATCCTTGGAATCTCCGCTGCAAACACAATAGTTGAAAGCGGTGAGATCCTCTACGATGGAAGGGACCTCTTGAAGATAAGCGAGGACGACTACCACAAGATTCGCGGAGACAAGATCTCCATGGTGTTCCAGGATCCGCTTTCGTCCCTCAATCCAATCATGAGGATTGGAAACCAGATAACAGAGGCCATGCTTCTGAAGAACAAGGCCAACAGGAAGGAAAGCCACAAGAAGCTCTCTGCAACCCTTGCAGCTCTTGACGATGCAATGAAGGCAAGTGGATGCGATGAGGACAAGGACCGCTTCTCTACGTTCAAGAAGATAATTGGCGTACAGTCGAAGTACGAAGCCCCTTATTCTCAGGCACACTCGAATGCGGTTGCAGGTCTCAAGGCGGCTGAGGACATGCTCCTTGCCATAAGGAAGGAGGCCGTTGCAAATCCTGTTTCAGAGGCAAAGGAGGTCGTGGACTACTTCAAGGCCTCAGTTGACAGATTCGTCGTCAACGATGCGGATACTGTGAAAGAACTGTATTCCTCCATAATGAAGGCCGCACGCAGCGCCGCCAAGACCCACAACTACGATGAGATGGTTCCTCTCCTTGAGAAGGGCTGTTCCTTGTTGAAGGCCGCCATAGAGGAGGAGGTCCCTGACTTCTTCGCTCTTGGATGCTGGACGGTGCTGGATGGCAACGTACTTGGAGACGAGGATGCAACAGCCTTGAACAAGAAGACCGCAGCCAGCCTTGGAAGTCCTTTCATAATCGGTTTCATAGCCGATATCAAGAAGGCCTTGGAGTACACGTCAGACAAGTCCGTGAAGGATATGAAGAAGGCGTTGGAGGTCCTTGCCGAGGCAAAGAGAAGGCTCTCGTCCGACATGCCGGACAAGGCCGATGTCGATAGGATCGTCAAAGGCGTTTCGGATGCTGTCGAAAAGGCCATTGATCCTCTTGAAACGGTCAAGGACAGCTATGCCTACACGTTCCGCGTAAGCATAGACAGCGCCGTGAAGACATACTACGACGACATTGCCCGCAACCAGGCTGAGGAGAAGAGGTTCCTCAAGCAGACGGCCCGCTATGAGAAGCTGGAAGCCAAGGGAAAGGCTCCTGAGGCAAAGGTTGCTCCGCTGTCGCTTGCAGACCTCAAGCTTGTTCAGGAGAACCTTGTGAAGATTCTCTCCAACATGCAGCAGCAGTTCGAGAAGAGAGTTTCAGATGTCTCCCTGTTCGACTTTGACAAGAGAAGCCGCTCCTTCATGCTGTGGCTGCGCGACACCGCAATGGCTGAGATAAGGGTCGTTACCAAGTCAATGGCAAAGGACCGTGCCATAAGGGTCATGGAGCAGGTTGGAATCACAGAAGCGAGAAAGAGATACAGACAGTATCCATTCGAATTCTCAGGTGGTATGAGACAAAGGATCGTCATTGCAATCTCCCTCACTGCAAATCCTGACATCCTTATATGCGATGAACCTACAACCGCTTTGGACGTAACCATACAGGCCCAGATCCTTGAGCTCATCAACAAGCTCAAGGAGGAGAGGAATCTCTCTGTCATCTTCATAACCCATGACCTTGGAGTCGTTGCAAACATGGCTGATAGAATCGCCGTCATGTATGCAGGAAAGATTGTGGAGTATGGAACGGCCGACGAGATCTTCTATCACCCAGCCCACCCATACACATGGGCCCTCTTGGCCTCCATTCCAGATCTGGACAGCAAGGGCAACAAGCTTGAATCCATACCTGGAACGCCACCTAACATGATCTATCCTCCAAAGGGCGATGCCTTTGCGGCAAGGAACAAGTATGCAATGGAGATAGACTTTGAGGAGCAGCCTCCAATGTTCAAGATAACAGATACCCACTATGCAGCCACATGGCTTCTGCATCCAAATGCACCGCATGTTGAGATGCCAGAGATTGTGCGCGACCGTATTGCAAGGATGAACGGAGGTGCCAAATGAGCGAAGTTTCAAACAAGGAAGTCCTACTTAGGGTGGAGAACCTTTGCCAGTACTTCAAGCTTGACAGGACCACCGTCAACAAGGCCGTGGACAATGTAAGCTTCGATATCCACAAAGGAGAGGTCTTTGGCCTGGTTGGCGAGTCCGGATGTGGAAAAACCACAACTGGAAGGTCCATCATTAGGCTGTACGACTGCACAAGCGGCAGCGTCTACTTCAAAGGCCAGAGGATATGTGCAGGAATCCAGTCCTACAAGGATGCAATCTCAGCTGCAAGGAAGGAGAAGTCCTCCTGCAAGGACCCTGCAAGGCTCGAGGAGCTCAACAAGGTCATTGAGGACAACAGGGCTGCAATCAAAAGCGCCAAAGCCGACCACAAGAATGTGGATCGTAGCCTGTTGAACCAGATTCAGATGATTTTCCAGGATCCTATCGCTTCTCTGGACCCTCGTATGACCGTTCGTGACATAATTGCAGAAGGCCTCATCATAAAGGGTATAAAGGACAAGGAGTACATAGACAACAAGGTCTACGAGATGCTTGAGACCGTTGGTCTTGTAAGGGAGCATGCTTCAAGATACCCGCATGAGTTCTCCGGTGGTCAGCGCCAGAGGATTGGAATAGCCCGCGCAATCATCATGGAGCCATCCCTCATAATCGCAGACGAGCCAATAAGCGCCTTGGATGTGTCCATTAGGGCACAGGTCATGAACCTTCTCAACGACCTTAGGGAAAGCATGGGTCTTACGATTCTGTTCATTGCCCATGACCTAAGCGTCGTCAAATACTTCTCTGACAGAATCGGCGTCATGTACTACGGAAAGATGGTGGAGCTCGCTCCGTCAGACGAGCTTTTCCGCCATCCTCTCCACCCGTACACAAGGTCGTTGCTGAGTGCAATACCTCAGCCTGATCCAAACTACGAGAAGAACAGAAAGAGAATCGTCTACAATCCTGTTGCAGACCATGACTATAGGAACAGCACACCTTCCTTCAGAGAGGTGGAACCCGGCCACTTCGTCCTTTGCGACGATGCCGAGTTCGAGAAGTACTCCAAGATAGTCTCGCAGGGCTGAGACCCTGTAAAAGGCGAGGATGGCGAATGTCCTGTGGATCCTGTAAGGTTGCCGACATGTTGGAAGGCTATGTGCCGTACAACGATCAGGAACGTTTGGACAAGTATGTCATCCTCGACTATCTTCGCACCTCTCCAGACATTTTTCTGAGATCCAATCTAAAGGCCCACATGACGGCATCGGCCTGGATTGTGAACCGCTCGCGCACCAAGGTCCTCATGGTGTTCCATAGGATATACGATTCGTGGTCATGGACCGGCGGCCATGCCGATGGAGACGAGGACCTTCTTGCCGTGGCCATGCGCGAAGCCCGTGAAGAGACCGGTGTTGAGGCCCTTCCTGTGAGCCCTTCCATCTTTTCAATCGAACAGCTGCCTGTGGACGGTCACTACAAGAACGGGCTCTACGTCCCAAGCCATATGCACCTCAATGTCTCATACCTCCTTGAGGCCGATGACTCTGCGCCCCTCAAAGTGAAGGCCGACGAAAACAAGGCTGTTGCATGGTTTGGACTTGACGAAGCCCTGACAAAACCTTCCCCAGCAGAAAGATGGGTGGTAGACCACATATATGCAAAACTCAATTCCAAACTCAAGGAGATCCTATGAATCCTTCAATGAAGCTTTCCCAACCAAAGTCTGCAAGGTCCATAAACACCGCTCGTGTGTTGAGTTCCTTGAGGTTGGGTGAAAACCTTTCCAAAGCGGAGCTTGCGCGCCTGCTTGAACTGAACAAAGTCTCAGTAGGCGAGATCGTGGACTCCCTTTTGGCCGACGGCTTTGTGGAGGAACTTGGCAAGATGGAGGCCGTCAACGGCAGGAAGCCCACGGCCTTGAAGCTCGTGCCAAGTGCGCGCTATGTGCTTTCAGTAGACATTGGAAGACGCAACACCTCCATAGCCCTGTGCGATATGACGGCCAACGTTGTCAAGTTCGAGCGCATTCCAACCATAGTTGACGTCAAGGTCGAGGAGTTTTGTGTTGGAATCATAAAAAGCTGCATCAGGGTCATGAAACTCGTTGATCCCCAAAGAATCTTGGGTGTTGGTGTCACAGTAGGCGGTCGTATCTCCTCTGATGGTGGCGTTGTCCTCGAATGTCCGTACCTTCCTTGGGGGAACATCCCCCTTGGAGATGCCTTCTCGCAGGTGTTGAAGCTGAAGGCCGTTGTGTGCAACTCAACCACGGCTTTGGTTGCTGCTGAGCGTTTTGCCTCATACGGCAGTGGTCTTTTGGACTGCGTTGGCCCCATCATGTACCTTGATTGGAGCGATGGCTTCAACCTTGCGTTCGTCGAGGACGGCAAGGTCTTTGGAAACTGCAACCGTTTTGGGCATCTCAAGGTCTCATCCACAGGCCTTTGCTGGTGTGGGGAGATTGGCTGTCTTGAAGCCGTTGCCAGTGCATGGGCGCTCTCCAACAGCATGGATGCACATCTCAAAGACCTTTGGGACAAAGTGGATGAAGAAGCGCTGGCGGCCCTGTCCCGTGCTTTGGTTCTGTCCTCTCAGGTCGTTGGTTCGTCAAAGGTCGTCATAGGAGGTGAGGGCTCCACAATACCTGACTCCAAGCTCGATTCGCTTCGTGGCATGTGCAGCGGTCTTGTCCTGGAACGTTCCAACCTTGGAGACAAAGCCAACATGGTAGCCGCCGCTGAAAGCGCCTTGGACACCTGGGTGTACATGACATCCCTCCTGGAAGATGTAAAAGGCCTGCTGTAAATAGCTTTCTTCTTTCTCCCGTTCACTTGCCGTGGCAGGGTGTTTTTATTAACTTTGACGATGGAGGAACGCAAGTTCCTCTTTGATTTGGAGGAAGAAAAATGGAACGCAAACAGTTCAAAACGGAAGTATCGGAGCTTTTGAATCTGATAATCCATTCACTATATTCACATAAGGAGATATTCCTTAGAGAGCTCATCTCAAATGCATCGGATGCCTTGGACAAACTCAAGTACAAGACCCTTGTCGATGGGAAGACTCCTGAGGGCGAGCTTAGGATAGACATATCGTTCACAGAAGGGGACAAGAGAACTCTGACAATCGCCGACAACGGCATTGGTATGACCCATGAAGAGCTAAATGAGAACTTGGGTACGATAGCTCGCTCCGGAACGAAGAAGTTCATCTCCAACCTTACGGACGAGCAGCGCAAGGACAGCAACCTCATTGGTCAGTTTGGCGTAGGCTTCTATTCCGCCTTCATGGTGGCTGACAAGGTCGAGGTCACATCCAAGGCATACGGCAGCGACGAAGCCTTCAAGTGGTCCAGCGACGGCAAGGAGAAGTACACCATAGAGGAAGCCCAGCGTGAGGGCTGTGGAACCACAATCGTGCTCTATCTCAACGATGAAGGCAAGGAATATGCCAACAGATGGCAGATCGAGAACCTCGTCAAGCAGTACAGCGACCACATTGCATATCCAATCTATCTTGCATACGACCAGAATACATACGATGACAAATACAACGTCACAGGTACGGAGCATAAGGTAGAGAAGATAAACAGTGCCGCTGCACTTTGGGCTCGTAGCAAGAGCTCCCTCAAGGAAGAGGACTACAACGAGTTCTACAAGAACACCTGCTACGACAGCGAGAACCCTCTCTTCTACATCCATACGAAGGCCGAGGGTGCCACGGAGTACACCACGTTGTTCTTCATCCCTGCAAAGGCTCCGTTCGACATGTACCATGCGGACTACAAGCCAGGTGTGAAACTCTATGTCAAACGTGTCTACATAACGGACGATGACAAGGAGCTTTTGCCAACCTATCTAAGGTTCGTGCGTGGCATAATAGACAGCGAAGACCTGCCTCTCAACGTATCACGTGAGATCCTTCAGCAGAACAAGGTCATGATGACCATAAGGAACGCTTCCGTGAAGAAGCTTCTTGGAGAGTTCAAGAAGATATCGGAGCAGAACCCTGAGCTCTATACAAAGTTCATAGAACAGTACAACCGCCCTCTCAAGGAAGGCCTCTACCAAGACTACGCAAACAGGGACGAGCTTCTAGGACTTGTGCGCTTCAAGAGCACAGCTGTGGATGGCTACACATCTCTTAAGGCCTACAAGGAACGCATGGTCGCCGACCAGAAGAGCATCTACTACATTACGGGCTCAGACGAGAAGACACTTCGCAATTCGCCACTTCTTGCATCGTACAAGGAGAAGGGCATAGAGGTCCTTCTTATGACCGATGACATTGACGATATCGTCATTTCGTCCATTGGCAAGTTCGAGGACATCCCTCTCAAAGCCGTGAACAAGAGCGGTGCAATGGATGACTTCATGTCTGACGACGAGAAGAAGAAAGTCCAGGAAGAGGGCTCAAAGGTCGCCGAGAAGTTCAAGAAGGCCCTTGGCTCCAAGGTCAAGGATGTTGTCGTTTCCACGAGGCTTTCAGGAGTCTCTGCCGTTGTAGTGACAGACGAGAACGACCCATCCGTTCAGATGCAGCAGCTTCTCAAAGCAATGGGTCAGTCGGACTACGAAGGCAGCGCCCCTATCCTTGAGGTCAACCCTGATGATCCTTTCGTCAAGAAGATCATGGATTCCTCGGACGATTCCTTTGTTGCAGACGCAGCAAGCGTCCTGCTTGACCAAGCACTCCTTTCTGAGGGTGTTATGCCAAAGGAGCCTGCGGAGTTCTCTCGCAAGCTGCACACTCTTCTTGCTCTTTAAAGGCATGGCTGTGTCAGGTAGAGCATGGCCGTACTTTGATGCACAAAAAACGACGTTTTGCACGAAAAGGTGACAGAGATGTCACCTTTTCGTTGTAAATAGAGGTTTTTGGCGAGGAACTTTCACCACTATTTCTTGTCTAGACCTATGAGGTAGATTTCAAAGCTGTCCACTCGGCAGGCCTTTGGTTTGAGAGTCTTGGCCTTCGTGAACATGCTGCGCATGGTCTGGAGTATCTGCTGTTGGCCTCCGCCTTGGAATATCTTGATGACGAGGTTCCCATGCTGTTTGAGCTGCTTCTGGGCCAGGATTACGACCTGCTCTGCAAGCCACTCGCTTCTTGTAGTGTCAACCGTCCTGTTTCCTGTCGTCATTGGGGCGGCATCGCTTATGATTGCATCGAAAGGGCCATGGCTCGTGAGCTTCTCCCTTATCTCCTTTGAGAAGGCATCTCCTACATAGGCCGTCACTGTTGGAGGAACCGGGTTGAGGTTCAAAGGGTTGAGGTCCACGCTTATGATGGTTCCTCTTCCTTTGAGAAGCATCCTGTGGGTATAGAGCGTCCAACTGCCAGGGGCGGCTCCAACATCAAGGACGGTGTCGCCTGGCTTGATGATGTTGTTGGCCTTTTGGATTTCCTCCAGTTTGTAGACGCTGCGGGCAGGGTAGCCCTCCTTGTGGGCTCTTTGGGTATAGGAATCGGCTGTGTCTCTTCTGCTTGTCGCCATGTCATAAGTTATACTCTGTTATAGCTCAAATTGAAAGACCAGCGTTTTCTTCATAAACCCTTGAAAACGTAAAAGAAGAAGAAAATTTTCTTCCTAAACGCTCAAAATTCGTCAAAATGAAGAAAAATGCTCGCAGCTGACCCTCAACATGCAAAACTTTCGCCGGTATTCAAGCCATATTCAAGGATACAAGCGAAGGATAGTACTTTTGGTACGGCCCGAGCGAACTGACGTAGCAGATGAACCAATTGTCAAGAAAGAAGGCTGGGTTGGCTGGTTGAATGGGAGAGAAAGCCAACCCAGCGCTGTGAAACTGCAAGTGCCTGGATTTGTGCTTTGCACTTTTGGGTAATGTATTCAGACTTGGAGAATGCAATTTCTGTGACCATTATTCACATAATAATACATAAAATAAAGAGCAAAATGTATTTTCTTCCACAAAATGTTATATTTGTTACATAAAAAGTTAAAATGAAGAAGAATGTAATAAGGTTGACTTAAGCATGTCCAATCCCTATTTTTACTGTATGCTCAAAGATGGACTTCTCAACAAGAAATTCAAGTATACATATTCCAACGCTGCCATGTACTTGGTCATGGTGAATGTGCTTGTCTATATGCTCGTGAACTATGCGAACATTCGCATAAAGGGATTGCCTCTCATATATTGGCTTGGGTTGATACCCGGATGCGTGAATATGGGGTGGGTGTGGCAGTTCTTCACCTATATGTTCGTGCACAGCAGCTTTTCGCATCTTTTGTTCAACATGCTGGGGCTCATAATGTTTGGACAGCTCTTAGAGAGGGCTGTGGGGACAAGGGAGTTCTTGCTGTTCTACTTCGTGTGCGGCGTTTTGGGTGGTGTTGTAAGCTACGTGTTCTATTTGCTGCAGGGTGCGCTTGCAGCGGTGATCATAGGGGCATCGGGCTCCATTTATGCGCTGCTTTTCCTTGCTGCTGTGCTGTTTCCTCAGGCAAGGGTGCTGCTTTTCTTCTTCATTCCAATGAAGATGCCAATTGCAGTGATGGTGTTCATTGCAATTGAGCTTTTCGACCAGATCGTGGGGCTCAATGGGGGAGTGGCGCATCTGATCCATCTTTCAAGCATTGCAGTTGCGTGGTTGTACTGCCTAGTGAGGTTCAGGCTCAATCCCGTTCAGGTGTGGAAGGAGAATCTGTAGACCCAGGAGGGGAATCCAATGGATCAGTTCCAGTCCGAGTATCCAAACTCCTTCCTAAGGTCCGCGAACTGTTTCTTGATGATTTCGTAGATTATCACAAGCTTCTCGTCGTGGTGTACGAATGCGCTCTTCATTGCGTTCACGCTTATCTTCTCAAGATCCTTGAGGGTGAGGCCAAAGTTGTCGCAGGCGATTTCCATTTCCTTGGTCATGCTTGTGTTGCTCATAAGGCGGTTGTCAGTACACAGGAATACCCTGAAATGGTTGCGGAAGAACACTATGAAGGGATGGGTTCCAAAGCTCTTGGCGGCTCCTGTTCCAATGTTGCTGGAAAGGCACATCTCCAAAGGGATTCTCTTGTCTTGGATGAAGTGGGCAAGATCCCCCATTGACTCTATACGAAGCCCGTCAAGACTCATGTCGTCCACAAGATGTGTTCCGTGTCCAATTCTATGGGCACCGCATACTTGGATTGCCTGCCAGATGGATTCAAGTCCAAAGGCCTCTCCTGCGTGGATTGTTATGTTGAAGTTCTTGTTTCTGATGTACTGGAACGCTTCTATGTGCTTTTTGGGAGGAAAGCCGCTTTCATCCCCTGCAAGGTCGAATCCCACGACCCCTCTGTCTCTGTATGCAGTTGCAAGCTTTGCTACTTCAAGGCTTACGTTTGGGCTTTGGTTCCTCATGGCGCAAAGAATCACCCCATAGTGTACGCCTGTTTCTCTTTTTCCCTGTTCCATTCCTTCAAGCACCGCTTGGACGACCTGATCCATAGTGAGTCCGTTCATCGTATGGAGGATTGGTGCAAAACGGATTTCCCCGTAGACCACGTTCTCCTTGTGCCAATCCTGAACCGCTTCGTAGGCGACTCTTGTTAGAGACTGGGGGGTCTGCATTACGGCATTGGTGACGGAGAATGTCTCCAAATACAACGAAAGGCTCTTGAGTTTGCAGCCCTGCTCGAACCATAGTTTAAGCTCCTTCTCGTCCGTGCTTGGAATCGAAACATCGTATTGGCGTGCAAGGTCTATGACGGTGGAAGGTCTGAGACCCCCGTCTAGATGGTCATGAAGCTCGACTTTTGGAACCCTTTCAATAATGTCGTGTGGAATCACCGCATTCCTCCTGTGAAAACCTTTCTGAAAAAGCCTTTGGTTGATTATAGTGCAAACCCTTTGAGTAGGAAAGTGAAAAACATCCAAAACATTTGAAATGTAAGCATCCAAGAAGGGTCCAAAGGTTTACATTAATTGGTTTTTCTGAAATAATCCGCTTTAGTATCTTTCATTATTGGAAAGAATAAGAAGGTAAGGAAATGACAAATAAACAAAAAACACTGAACAAGAAGCTTCTTTCTGCAGCAGTGTCCGCAACCAAGGCCAAGGAGATCCACGACCTTGTCAAGCTTGGTGCCGATGTCAATTGCACCAACGATTGGGGTATGAGTCCAATAATGCTCGCCGCACAGTACAACACGCATGTCGTCGTACTCAAGGCCCTCATACACGCAGGCGCAGACATACACGCAGTGGAGCCAAAGTACAAATCCAACGCTCTTCACCTTGCAGCCAACAAGTGCTCTAATCCAAAGGTTGTCGAGGCCCTCATAGACGCCGGCGCCGATGTCAACGCCCGCAACTATCTTGGCGAGACCCCTCTCATCATGGCTGTGCAGTCCAACGAGAACACAAGGATTTTCTCCCAGCTCCTTGCTTGTGGCGCAGACGTGAACATGTGCGACTGGCAGGGCCACAACGTAATGGAATACGCTCGCAGGGAAAAGCGCGCCTACATCATCACCATCCTCAAGCAGCTTGGTCTTTGATAGCGCTTTTGATGGCCTGAAACGCCACTAGACATGAAAAAAGCTTCAAGGTTGTTGGCCTTGAAGCTTTTTTTAGCCCGATGTCCTTGAGTTTAGAAGCTGTAGACGTAGCCGATCCTTGCCGTATAGAGCATGAGAATCAATGCGGCAGGAATGAACTCAGGAGTCAGAACTGCAAATGGGATTGCACTGGTTGTGTTTTCGTTCGTTTCGCTTTCTGTCTGATTTGCAATAAATATTCCTGCAAGTGGAAGCTCTGTGGCGGCGTAGATTCCGCTGTGGTCGTTGAGGTTCCATTTGAGTCTTGCCGCAACGTCTACGGAGATGACTCCAGCTCCTTGGAACCCTGAACTTGAAAACGCCTCTCTCATAACAGATCCTGTGGATAGTCCTGACAGTGCAAAACCAAAGTCCACATCAAACTTGTCGCTCTTTGTGACATCGTACATTGCACTTATGTTCCCTGCGTATGCAATGAAGCACAGCTGCATCGCTTCGAGAAAGGTTGGCATTTCGTCTCCGTTTTCAATGGCGTTCACGCAGCTTATGATCGCAAGGTTTGGAAAACCTGTGAAAAGGTTCCCTCCAAACTCCCAGCGTCCAAGATTATAGGAACCTCCTATGTGGGAGACGCCGTATGAAGTTCCGGCGTTTATACTCCAATTGGATTTCTTTACCGTCGTTTCTGTTTCAACTGCGAATGCAGATACACAAACGATAGCCAGAATCGCAAGAATTGCGACCACTTTCTTTGAAGTTTTCATTTTTGCACCTCTTTTTTCTTTCTACCCGTGTTCGACTGCACGGCTCCGTCGAGAAGCCGCACAGTCACCTATACACCAAGTTTAAAGTAAAAAGGTTACAAAACGCTAGAGAAAGTTTCAAAAAGCCTTATGAAATCTTGGCAATGAGGTCTTTTATCTCTGAAACGAGGTTTTCAAGGTCAAAGCTCATGACTTCATCCTCGTTGCTTCTGAGTTTGACTTCGCACTTGCCGTCCTTATAGCTTCTGTTGCCAAGAGTGATTCTAATTGGAACTCCAATAAGATCCGCATCTGCAAACTTTACGCCGGCTGTCTCCTTCCTGTCGTCGAAGAGGACTTCTATACCGGCGGCTTCGAGCTGGGAATATATGCGCTCGGAGACATCGGTCTCCTTGATGAGGCTTATGAAGTGGACCTGGTATGGTGCGACTGCGATTGGGAGCATGAGGCCGCGTTCGTCGTTGTATTCCTCGCAAAGGCAGGCGAGAAGACGGCCTATTCCAATGCCGTAGCTCCCCATGATGACAGGCTTGCGTGCACCGTTTTCGTCCTGGTAGTAGCAGTTCATGGCCTCTGAGTAGCGGGTGCCAAGCTGGAAGATGTTGCCAACCTCAACGCCCTTGGAGGAGTTCAGAGGCTTTCCGCAGACAGGACATCTGTAGTCCTGTGCGGCGCTTGCTATGTCTGCAACCGTTCCATTGTAGTCTACGCCAAAGTTGGTGTTGATGTAGTGGAAGCCCTCCTTGTTGGCTCCGGCGACCAGGTTGTTGGACTTGGCCACTGAGTCGTCCACTATTACGATGGTGCCTTCCCTTGCGCCAATTGGAGAACCAAAGCCGGGTATAATGCCTGCTTCGAGGATCTCCTCTTCGTGTGCAGGTCTGAGAGAGTTGGCCTTTGCTGCGTTCTGGAGCTTGTTCTCTTCAATGTCCATGTCACCGCGCACGATTCCAACCACGAGCTTCGTGTGTTCTTCGCCGGTCTCGTCGTTTATGAATGTTCCAACCATGAATAGGGCTTTTGCGGTTTTGCGGGCGGGTATGCCAAGGACCTTCACCAGGTCTTCTATGGTTTTGGTGTTTGGAGTCTCGACGAGCTCCTTTGCCTTTGGCTCTTCTGGATAGTAGTCCTTCTGGAACCTTGCTACCTGACGGTTCGCAGTGTATCCGCAGGAGGGGCAGGTGATAATCGTGTCCTCTCCAATTGGTGAGAGGTACATGTATTCATGGGCCACCTTGCCTCCCATCATGCCGCTGTCGCTTCCAACCGCTATTACAGGAAGTCCGCATTTCTTGTAGATCCTGAAGTACGCATCGTAGTGCGCCTTGTACACCTTCTCAAGGCCTTCCTGGTCCTTGTCGAAGCTGTAGCTGTCCTTCATGGTGAACTCCCTCACTCTTATGAGGCCTGCCCTTGGTCTTGGGTCGTCCCTCCATTTTGTCTGGAGTTGGTATACGAGGAGAGGAAGCCTCTTGTAGGAGTCAATGATGTTCCTTCCTAGATCCGTGGCGCATTCTTCATGTGTCATCGCAAGGCACATGTCGCGGTCGTTGCGGTCCTTGAAGCGGCTCATTTCTCGGTCTATGCTGTAGAATCTTCCTGTCTCCTTCCATAGATCTCCGGGGTTGACTACTGGCATGAGTATCTCCTGGGCTCCCAATGCGTTCATCTCTTCTCTGACTATGGAGGAGATCTTCTGGATGGATCTGAATCCTAGAGGGAGGAGAGAGAATATTCCGGTCGCCAGCTGGTCTATGTAGCCGGCCCTCAACAGATACTCGTACCCTTTGCAGTCCGCTCCGTTTGGAGCTTCTCTGAGGGTCTTTGAAAAAAGTCTGCTCATTCTCATCTTTGCATCTCCTTGCTGTACTTCAAGAACGTGTTGGATATGGACGTCTGGACAGCTGGCTTATTCTATCAGAATGGACTTTCGTATACAACATTCCAAGCCAAGGATGGTATATGCGAATGACTTTTGCATGTTCCAATGTAATGTGATATATTAGCAGACACGTGCTTTGAATGCAGTGACAGCATTTCTATGCCAAACGCGATGAAAAGAGAGGAACGTTTATGCTTGATACCCAGACTTTGGAGGCATTGAAGGCCAAGGCCACGGATCTGCGTGTGTCCACAATCCATGAGATAGCACATCTTGGAAACGGACATATCGGCGGCTCCATGTCCATAATCGAGATCCTTACATATCTCTATTTCCATGAAATGAACGTTGACCCTTCCAATCCACACATGGAAGGCCGCGACAGGTTCGTGTGCTCAAAAGGTCATGCAGGTCCCGCAGTGTATGCAACGCTTGCGGAGAAGGGCTTTTTCCCAAAGGAATGGCTCATGACCCTCAATCAGGGAGGCACAAACCTTCCGAGCCACTGCGATATGCTCAAGACCCCTGGAATAGACTTCACCACGGGTTCTCTTGGACAGGGTGCAAGCGCAGCCGTTGGGATTGCCCTTGGACAAAGGCTCAAGGGTGAAAGCTCATATACATACCTCATGCTTGGCGATGGCGAAAGCCAGGAAGGTCAGGTGTGGGAGGCCGCCG
Source organism: Sphaerochaeta sp. Phil3 (assembly GCA_001940825.1). GTDB lineage: Bacteria > Spirochaetota > Spirochaetia > Sphaerochaetales > Sphaerochaetaceae > UBA9732. Next base: position 1,333 of record MSGT01000072.1, on the reverse strand, counting down.
AGTTCGCATCCACACAAAAGCTTGGAAACCTCATAGCCTTCACGGATTTCAACCGCCAGCAGCTTGATGGCTACACGCAGGACATCATAAACATGGACAACATAGACACCCGTTGGCTTGGTTTCAACTGGCATGTCCAGCGCATAAACGGCCACGATTTCAACCAAATAGCCCATGCCATAGAGTGTGCAAAGCAGGCCAAGGACAGACCAAGCATGATCATTCTTGACACCATAAAGAGCAAGGGGTATCTCCCTGGTGAAGGAATCAAGGCCAATCACAGCATGGTCGTAAGCCATGAAGATGAAGAGAGGGCAATCGAAGCTCTAACTGGAGGTGCAAAATGAGAGATACATCCACGATTTCCAACATGAGGGATGCAATGGTCGCAGCCATAACGGATCTTGCAACGGAGCACCCAGAAGTCGTTCTTCTTGATGCAGACCTCGTAAGCTGCATTGGAAGCGGAAACTTCTTCAAACAGTTCCCTGACCGTGCCTTCAACTGCGGCATTGCAGAGGCCAATATGGTTGGTGTTGCCGCAGGTCTTTCTTCAATGGGATTCGTTCCATTCGCACACTCCTTTGGCGTATTCTCTTCAAGAAGGGCCTACGACCAGTTCTTCCTTTCCGTCAACTATGCAAAGAGGCGCGTACACCTCATTGGTACTGACCCAGGTGTCACTGCCCAGCTCAACGGCGGCACGCACATGCCTTTCGAGGACATTGGACTTATGAGACTTATTCCGGATCTCATCATCCTTGATCCATCCGACACCCAGAGCTGCTATGAACTTGTGCGCCAGGCATACGAAAGCGGCCACAGCTCTTACACCAGAATCCGCAGAAAGGGCGCAACGCACCGCTATCCTGTTGGCACGAAGATCGAGCTTGGAAAGGGCATCGTCGTGCGTGAAGGCTCAGACCTTACCATAGTCGCAACCGGCGAGACAATGATGGAACAGGCGGAGAAGGCCTGCGACAGCCTGTCCGAAAAGGGCATCAAGGCACGACTCATCGACATGCACACGATCAAACCGCTTGATACCGATATCATTGAGAAGGCCGCCCGTGAGACCGGTCGCATCCTTGTTTGCGAGAACGCCCGCTATGCTGGCGGTGTAGGAGAGGCAATAGCCGCCCACCTTGCAAGGACATGTCCTACCAAGATGGATTTCGTCAACGTTGGCGAGCGCTTTGGAGAGGTCGGCAAGCTTGACTACCTCCTCAAGTCCTTCAATTTCACAGCCGATGACATCGCCGCCAAGGCCGAGGCTTTGGTGAAGTAAGGATTCTCATTTGAAAGAGACCAAGGGGCTGTAACAAAAGTCGGG
>MSGT01000071.1 GCA_001940825.1 Sphaerochaeta sp. Phil3 | reverse complement strand
ATAGTAAGTAAGAAGCGCTATTAGATGCTGCTAGTAACTATTCAGCAATAGGAACATAATAATACCTTACACGTTATATAATTATAATCTCGAACAATTTTCAGAGTCCTTGCTGATTTTATCCCCTTTTTCAAATCAGCAAGGACTTTTTTGGTTACCTTATCAAACTACTATCTATGAATTATTATCAGTTAGGAGAACAGACAATGCCGATATTTAAAAATATGTTTAGCAGTGTAGAGAAGTTTACTATCAGTGCGATTGGTGGATTAATATCTCTATACTCTCCGGTTTATGTCCCTATCTTAGCCTTAGCTGCTATTATAATTTTAGATACAATATATGAATGTAAGGTAAATAAGAAGAAGGAGACAACCGATATTGTTAGTAAATCTAAGAGATTATTTTCTAAGATATTTTATAAAATACGAGACGCTATCGTAGCAATCTGTGGTGCATTCACTATAGAGAAGTTTATAGTAACTTCAATTAATTTACATGCTGTAGAATTTGTTGCTGGAGCTATAGCACTCGTAGAATTCTTTACTTTACTTGAACACTTAGGTAAGCTTCATCCCAGATGGAAAGTGTGGACTTTACTTAAGAAATTAGTAAAGAAAAAAGGGGAACAGATATTAGATGTCAAATTAGATGATGAACTTTCAGATGATACCAGTCATAAGCGTAGTTAATTGGTTAAGAAAGAATTTCAAAGTAGTCGCAGTAGGTTTAGTTAGTTTACTTATTGCGACTATTTTTTATCAACATAATTAGCTACAGAATAAGAACAGAGAAATAGACAGAATAACTAACAACATAAGGGCGTATGAAGAAATAGCTTCTAATGCTCAGGATAATAGCAGAGTACTTTAGCTTACTATAGATGAACTTAACCACAGTAAAGATAGCTTAATATAGCAAGTTAATAAGGTTAAGAAAGAATTAAAAATCAAAGACAAGAACCTAACTGACGCAAGTATAATCAATACCGAGATTAATGATTCTGTGAAAACAGTAATCAAAGAAAAGTTAATAGACTTTAATGAAGAGCTAAAGCTCAATGATTTAACAACTATCATAGTTAGTAGAAAGGACTCAATCCTAACAGCCAAGATTGATATAAAAAATCAACAAATTATATTTGTAGAAGATAAGAAAGAATATAGAAACAGATATAAGAATGGCTGGGTTAGGTTCTGGCACTTTGATTGGAAAAAGATACATGTCAAAAATTATCAGATTGTAAATTCAAACCCTTTAATAAAGGTAACAGATACTCGTATCATTGAGTTACCTAAGTAAATAATATATTCAATAATTATTAATCAATAATAATATGCATAGAATATTTCGTGTTAAGGCTTACGAGATGGAACACGGTCCGCACTTCAACGAGGAACACGCTCGTAAAGCTGTAATGAAAATGGAAAATGAGGATGGTACTCGTGGACCACATTGGTCTATAGAAGAGACTACTACATTGGCCAGTCAGTATGGTATTTCCTTAACCGGTAAATACAATCGTTACGATTGGTATGTAGCATTAAACATGGTATATTCTGATTACTATAGAGTTATTATGAACATTACTGGTTCTAATAATACTAAACATTACGTTGAATTCGCAAAGGCTTGGCTTAATGACAAAGATATAGACGAAGGTAAAATGTGGTACTACTACATTTACGTAATGTGTGATAAAATCAGAGAAGCTGAAATGGAATGCTACGAAGAAGAACTGGAGAAACACGAAGGTGAGGAAGAACCTTACGGAATGTTTAGACGCGGTTCTAGAGGTGGTAGAGGTAGAAGAGGTATGTATACTTATAGTAGAGTATTTCCTTCTATGAAAGAAGAAGACTTTGAAGAGTACAATAAACTATTCGATCGCGAAAGTGAAAGAGAATATAATCCTTATAATGAATATAGCCGTGGTAGATCCACTCGTTATATCAGATATTAATTAAAATCAATTTATAAACTAAATCAATTATGTTAGAAGATAGAATTATCGTGCAAGATCGCGGTATCGACGCTGGTCTCGCTGCTTTAATGCAAAATGCTAATAAAGGTATGGATCCTGCAGCTTTGATGGCTATGATGAACAACAACGGCGGTTTCGGTGGAAACGGCGGTTGGTGGTGGATCTGGATCATTCTGATCTGGTTCTGCTGGGGTGGTAACGGTTTCGGTGGCCGTAACGCTGGTGCATTAGCTTCTGAACTAAATACTGATGCTAATACTAATTTGCTCATGTAGGCTATCAATGGTAATAAAGATGCAATAAGCAATCTGTCAACTACTTTGAACTGTGATATCAATGCAGTTCAGTCCGCTTTGAATCAAATCAATGCTGGTGTAAGTCAGATCTCTTGTGATACTAAGCTGTCAAGTTGTGAAGTAATTAATGCTATTACTTCTGGTAATGCAAATCTTGCTTCTCAGTTAGCTAACTGCTGCTGCACAACTCAGCGTTCTATTGACGCTGTAAACAACAATATCACTAAGATGGGTTATGAAAATCAGTTGTCTGTATGTAACCAAACTAATAACTTGGTTAACACTATGAACAGCAATACCCTGTCTCTCCGTGATAGCAATACAGCTAATACTCAGTCTATAATCGCTAAGCTTGATGCTATACAGAACCAAGCTCTGTTAGATAAGATTGACGCTTTACGTGAAAAGAACTCTACTTTGATTTCTCAGTTGAGTAACGAACATCAAACAGCTGCTGTAGGTTCTATGATTAATCAGGCTACTGCTCCTATTGTAACTAGACTGAATGATTTGCAATCAGATGTTGATGGTATCAAATGCAAATTACCTAATACAGTAAGCGTACCTTATCCTCAGTTAACAGCCATTAACACAGATATTTATCGTGCTGCTGCCTATGGTGCATACGCTGGTGATGTAGCATATGGTCGTAGCGGATACGGTTGTGGATGCAATAATTACTGGGGTTAATTCCAGTAAGAAAGGAGGTAAGTATGTGGCCTAACTTTTTTACAGGATTACCCTTTCTATTTCCTTCATTAGGAAGAACAAATTACAATACTTTACCAGTAACTAATGTTACAGTTGGAACTGAAGCTGTAACATTAGAACTTCCTAATCATGCATTTAGAAATAGAGATTATGTTGGTGGATTTTATATAGACTTAAGAACTGCAATACCTACAGGTACTAGTGCTACATTACCAATACTAATTGGCACTAATGGTGATACTAGACCTTTAGTAACTTATAACAATGAACCAGTTAGAGTTGAAAATCTTGCAGGTACTGGTATATATTTACTCCATTATAATAAGTATACAAATCAAGTATTTTTGGTAAGCGGTGGTTATAAAGCAACTGCTACTCCATCTGCTTAATAATAACAAGGGCTACTTTTTAGTAGCCCTTTAATAACTAATATTATGACATTCGATCAATTAAATCAAGGGGATAACGTCTATATTATAGAAGTTGTCGGAACATTCAAAAAAACAACGGAATACAATGTAGGTACTGTTATATCAGTATCGAATGCATACGATGAACCATTACAACCTGGTTAGTTTTAGTTACCTAATCAACCCAGGAAGAAATTAATAGATGTTACTATACAATGTAATGGGGAATAGAAAAAATTCTCTATACCTGAGAATAGGACCGTGATAACAGACAATAATCTAGGTTTAACTATATCTACAGATAAACAGGAGATTGTAGGTATAATAAGGAATTAGTATAACACTTATAAAGCTAGGAAAGAATCAATAGCTAAGTGTGATGAAGAAATGAGTAAGTGCTAGGCTTTACTTGAGAAACTAGATATACCAAAGGAACCCATTAATACAGAGGACCCTAGGATAAAGGAACTACAAGATGAAATAAACGAATTAAAGAATATAATTAAACAAGCAAGTTCTATGGTTCCACCACCTATGAAATAGATGTTACCACAGAATATGTAGAATGTAATGAAAGAGGTTGATCAATAAGGTCAACCTTTTTTATTTTAAGACTGTGTAAGAAGAGCTATTACATAACTAAAGGGATTGTAAGCAATTAGCCATAAAATGCCGCTATGAGCTTTAAAATGCGTTTTAGGATGTATTAACGTTAATTTATAAATAATTATGTCATTATCGAATCTTATTGATAATATATTACTAATAGCGCGCAATAGTAATATTACTGAATCTGAACATCTATCTAGACATTAGATTGAAATGTGGATCAAGAGTTATAGGGCTATGCTAATTAAACAAGCTATAGACAAAGGCTATGATATTGATGAAGCATATAAGACTACTCTTGGACCTATTCATTTAGATAGAGAGGAAACAGTACCAGGTAAGTTTATATATGTTGGCGATAGAGAATTGCCAACTTTAATTGGTTTTAAGAATAGACCTGGTGTAGTAGCTATACGAGATATGTTTGGTAACTTAATTTAGTTAGGTAGTTATACTAAAGCTAAATTACAAAGATACAGAAAAGCTACTTGTAAAGACTATATTGCTTGGGTTAGAGGTAATAAAGTATATGTAGAAGGAGATTCTAATTAGTTAGAGTATATAGAAGTAGATGTAATTGCAGAAGATCCTACAGAGGAGAAAGCTTGTTATAATCCAGATAGTGATTATCCAATACCAGCATCTATGATACCTACTATTACTTAGATGATACTTGAGAAAGAGTTAAAGATATTAGTAACACAACCTAGTGATGTTACTAATGATTCCAAGGACGATACTTAGAATAGATATAGTAAATGAGAGAAAGAGTAAAATACAGACGTAAGAGTTACACTGTTGCTGACTTCTACACAAACTATAAAAAGAGTATTGATCCTAATACATAGTATGATGTAGATTTAAAAACTTATAAAGCAATAGTAACTGATTACTTTAAATACATACGTGATGAAATAATGTACAATTGCAAAGAATTCAAGCTCCCATGCAGATTAGGTACATTACAAGTAATCAAACATTAGCCAAAAGAATTCTCTGGTAAGAGTTTAAGATGGGATTGGAAAGCTACTAAAGAAATAGGTAAACCAGTATACTTGCTCAACGAGCATTGTGGTGGATGGAAATACCGATTTCATTGGTCTAAAAAGAATTGTTTACTAACTAATAAAGGTAAATATTAGTTCATAGCTTCAAGAGAAAATAAACGCACACTCGCTCAAATTATTTTTAATAAGTTAAAGGATTATCCAGAATTATGATAAACAATAGAATGATTAGCTCTAAGACTGTTCTAGCAAAGGTCATTGCGGATTTAGACTTAAAAGAGGATCAGATTAAAATTTCTGATATTCGTGAGTGGATTTGCGAAGGAATGTTAAAAATTGGGGCTATACAACAATATGAACACAAAGTAGCGGTACTACCAGTTAATTGTCATTAGGCAGCATTACCATGTGACCTATATAAACTTGGATAGGTTGCTTTTTCATTTTAGAATAATGGTGGTTGGCTACCTATGCGAAAAGCTACTTCTAGCTTTGGGGTTCAACACGATACTTGTATTGATAGACCCTGTATGTTGATACCCGATGCTGGTCTAATACCGTTAGTAAAGAATATGTTTAATTTAGTATCTGATAGAGAAGCTTTAGATAAGCTTAATTCAGATTCTAATATGCGCAATACTTTAAGTGCATTAGTAAACTAGTATACTGTAGCAAGTCCAGCTAACAGATATGTCAATGGAAAGTATGCTCATACAGATACTACAATGTACAGTTGTGATTTATAGTATATGACAAAACCAGGCTATATTATGACTAATATACCTTGTGGTTTTGTTAAGATATCCTACTATGCAATATTCACAGATAGTGAAGGTATGCCTATGATACCAGATATGGAATCATATAAGGAAGCTTTACTTTGGTATGTTACATTGAAACTTATGTATCCTAAGAAATTAAAGGGTCAAATATCTCAACAGGATTACATGGAAATGAAAACTAGTTGGAATTATTATTGTAAACAAGCTTATGGTGAAGCTATGATGCCAAGTACAGATGAAATGTCTTCTATATAGAACTCTTGGCTAGAATTATATCCTGAGATTGATTCACATGATACATTCTACAGTGCATTAGGGGATAAACAAAACATTTATAATTGGAATAGATGATGTTAGAAGTGAAATTTACAAAAGATAATAGTAAGTTAATATAGCGTTATACATGTGGTATATATGCTATACGCAATGACTTAAATGGGAAAATGTACATAGGGTCATCTACCAATATAAGATCTCGCTATGAGTATCATTATAGAAGTCTATGTGATGGTAACGGAATAAATAAAAAGTTACAAGAAGATTTTAACACCATAGGATGTGATAACTTTAGTTTTCTTATTATAGAACAATGTGCAGATAATATAAGTACTATTCGTTATTTAGAATCTAAATATATTGACGAATATGGTTTCTATAACTGCAACGATGTTGATGGTAAAAAAATTTATTGTTATGACAAAAAAGGAAATTATATTAAACAATATAATTCAATAAGACAGGCAGCAAGAGAGTTAAAAGTTCTTGCTGACAATATAAAGTCATGCTGTAACGGAAAGAAAAAATCATGTGGTGGGTTCTAGTGGTCTTATAACAAATTAAATAATATAGGTGAATATCATAAAAAAGAATATATTATAAAAAAACGAATTCCAATAATACAATTGGATTATAATGGAAATAACATAATAGCTCACTACGATTCTATACGAGAAGCCAGCAGATAGACAGGAATTGCTCGTAGAAATATTTATGATTGTTTGCGTAAGAATCCTCGTCGTAAACATGCTGGCGGTTATACATGGAAACGAAACGTTAATTTAGATAGATAATTATGATTAGTAATACAGCTTAGATAAACACATTCACAGGTGGAATGAATACCGATACTGATATTAACTTATTACCTAATAATCAGTACAGGTATGGATAGGACGTCCGTATAGTTACGGATGATGAGGGTACTTCAGGTGTATTGCAAAGCGTAGATGGAGCTAAAAAGTATAATTACAGTATAAAGAATACTGAGAGAATAATTGGTACTGCTACTATTAATGATATTGCAGTAGTAGTAACTAAGTTAAATGATGAGTATAATAAGATATACCGTATAGAGAATTTTAATTCTCCTAATCCTACTAGTACTGTAATATTAAAGGGCAAGTTAGGAATTGGTAAGGATTATGATTCTAATCAGATTAGTATAGTACTTAACTATGAGACTATATCTAACATTAAGATGTACTTTACAGATGGAGGATCTATTATAAAGGTAATCAATATAATGGATGATAAGTATGTATAGTACCCTGATATAGATAACCCATTACTAGATGAAGAGGGTAATATACTTAATCCTAATAGTATTGATATTATTCCTAATGCAGTATTACATCCATTTGTGATACGTAATCTTGTAAAGGGTAATTTTAAAGCTGGTGTAGCTCAGTACTGTTATAGATTATATAATCCCCATTCTCAATAGACCTCTCTGTCAAGCTTAAGTAAAACAGTACATCTGGCTGAATCTGACAGTAGTTCTAGATTAGAGGATTATTACGGCTCGTCAAAAGGTAGCCTTACTGGTAAAGGAGTTGTACTATCAGCACCTCTAGATACTAAAGACTTTACTCGTTGTACTATTATACGTATCTTCTATGAAGATAATGATTCTGCTCCTACATATTCTATAATAGATGACGTTGAAATAAGTCCAGCTTCTGATGAGATTAACTATACTGATACCGGTTCTAGTGGCATCAGTACTCTTACTCAAGAAGAGTTTAACGCACTTACTAGTTATGCATTTATATGCAATAGTATTACTACTGTATAGAATAGACTATTTGCATCTAATGTAACTGAAACCTCTTGGGTTCCTATGATAGAGGATGTAGATGGTGAAATAGTGGAATATGATGCTAGAGCGTATCGTGCTAACTCTGACGGATATATTAGAATTGAAACATCTGATCCGGAATAGTATATGTACTTTGGTATAGATGATGTAATTTCTATGCGCAAAGTTCCTAAGCAGCACGATTGTATCAATCCATATAACCTTGTTACATAGAATAAATATTCAGCTACGGGTTCTAAGTATGTATACGGTCGACATAAGAAACTTGGTGGTAATGGCCTAAATATAGAGTATACATTTATAAAAACTCAATTGGAAGAGGCAGATATTACTGAAGCTCATGGCGGATTAACAAATAGTGTAGGAATAGTCGGACGTAATCCCGTTAGAGTAGACTATGTGGCTACTTATGATATAAAAGGAGGAGATCCATTATATGTAGATAGAGACTACAATAGGTATATGCAGAAAAACTATGCAGACCCTATAATTGATTCTAGATACAGAAGTTATCAAAGAGATGAGATATATAGATTCGGTATAGTATTTTATAATGATAAGTTTATCCCATCTCCAGTGTTATGGATAGGTGACATCAGATTCCCTGATTTATAGGATTGCCCTATTACTGAAATGAAGTATAGTAGTCTATTATCTGTTCCACTTGGTATATAGTTTACTGTTAAAAATATGCCTATAGATGCAGTAGCATATGAGATAGTAAGATGCGACCGTACTATCGAAGATAGAACTATTGTATCTTAGGGCGTAATTACTCCTATATATAACTATAGAATTCTAGAGACTAAAGAAAGCGGAGATATAGGCGTAGGGGAGAGTAATAAGGAAACTAGTGAATACAGATCTTTACCATTTCTACATAGTAAAAAGACTAACTTCTAGGTAATGAGAATTGCTTATGATAGTAAGATACTTGAATCCGGAATACTAAAATCTGATGAACATATTACAGATGAATATTGGCGTTTTATTTCTCCAGAAGTATGCTTTAATGGGGAGAAAATGGAAGATCTATTTAAAAGTAATATTTATATAGAACAACAAAATCTGCTTCTTACCAAGTTCAACCCAAATTTAGTAAATCAAGACTAGACAGACGTCAGAAACTGGGTAGCAGTAAGTTCTAAAAACATATACCCACCTAATGGAGAAACTTCTTCAGATACTAATTTATAGAAAGGCAGACAATTTGCTAGAGTGTTCCTTACAGGAAGTGGTAAGGATAATAGATAGGTATTTGAATTTTATGCGTAGGATTTCTGTAATGCTTACATATAGAAATTCTTTTATGACAAGAGTAGTAAATATTTTGGTAAATCTCAAACAATATCCAATGCTAAATATCCACCTATGATACCATATAATGTTACTAATAACGGTGGAGTAAAGCCATATAAAGTAAATATAGGTAACATAACTTATAGCAATTGGACTGCTACAGAATTCTTTACTAGCGATCATGTGCCAACATTTGGACCAGCTGGCCCATGCTTAATCCTTCAGGTATCTTCTGATTCTATAAATAATATACGTGGGGTTAGTGGATCAGCAGATAGCGAGTATGCATACGAATGCCCTCTTATAGTAGTTAATGCTAAGAGAGGCATAGTACCATATAGTGGTAATACTTATTCTGCTAGAACTAACTCTGTATATGTATCTATTGGAGCATATAGTAAAGAAGTAGACGAACCATTGTACGTATACGGAGGAGATACTTATATTGGATTACTTGACTATCCAGCATAGATGATATTTACAAAGAATGACATTAGTGAATGGAATGAAGCTAAGAAGTATTTTGGCGCATATATTCCATTTGAGAGTACCATCAATATGAAGCTATCTATGGGAGAAATGACTCATAGAACTTTTAATTCATCATTGAATACAGTAGATGCCTTTATGCAAATTGAACCTACACAAATGTAGGGTTTCCATGCATAGAGTAAACCATACTATTTATATAATGATGCGTACTCAGTAGTATCAGATGCTAAGTTATTCACTACTAGAGGATTATATGATGAGGCTAATATTAAGTCATATAATAGAGTATATACGTCATAGGCTAAGACTACTAATGAAAATGTAGATAGTTGGTCTATATTCAAACCAGCTGACTATATAGATGTAGATTCTAAGTATGGTTAGATAACTAATATTAAAGGTATATTTAATAAGTTATACTTCTGGTAGAATACTGCATTTGGGTAGCTATCTGTAAATGAACGCTCTCTTGTATAGGATAACAATGTTGGTCAATTAGTATTAGGTACTGGTGGAGTACTAGACAGATATGACTACATAAGTACTGCTAATGGTAGTAGTGTAGTCAATGATAGGAGTATCATTAATTCAAATAGTAATATTTATTGGTATGATTAGGACAATAATGAGATAGTCAAATTTGGTGGACAAGGTTTGAATATTATATCTAAAGAGTGTAATGTTCAAGCTTACATGAATAATATGTATGACTAGAAGACAAAAGAAGCTAACTCTGTGTATGATAAGAAGTATGATGAAATATGGTTTAGACTATATAATAAATCATTGATATATAATGAGAGGTTGAATATATTTACATCTTTATACACATTTGACCCTGATTTTACGTTACCATTTAAAGATAAAGTTGTTACTACTAAGAATAATGATTTTTATGTCATAAATTCATTACAAATAGATGGATTTGGAGATGCTGATAAAGATGTACAATTAAAGATAGTAGTAAACAAAGATCCTCAGTATACTAAAGTATTTGACAATATAGCATTTTAGGGAGAGTTTATAGCCCCTAATAATAAGATTCTTACTTAGGATGTACTTAGAGGTGCTAAATTTGATACAAAACATTAGACATCTACTAGACAAGGCGAAGACTTAAAGTTCGATTATCGTGAAGATACTTACAGATTGCCTGTTCCAAGACAGGATGATTTTGAAGAGAATGAGAGCTTATCATTCCCTGCTAGAATGAGAGGTAAGTATATGGAATGCGAGTATAAATTTAAGTCTGCTAAAGATTATTCTTTTTAGATGCCACAGATAACAACTACTTATAGATATTCTAAGATTTAATATGAAAAAGAATATAAAGAAAAAAAAGATAAAAGTTCCAGCAGCTTAGTTTGGATTTAAAACGCCAACCCTGCAGGATTACTATAATGATTTTTAGATGCGGCTCAAATTAGGAGATACTGCTGACATGTACACATATAAATATGGAGTAAATCCTAATGACGAGAGATTGTATAATTTTACGTTACAGGCTGCTAAAAATACTGCTGGAAACATAGATAAGTTATCTTCAATCAGTAATAGTAATATAGCACTGCCAAGTTTAAATTCCGCTCCAGTTGCGTTTAACAAGCGGTCATCTATAGATCTTGATACTGCTCCTAATGATCCATCTAATCTAATTCAAAAAAATTCGTCTGGATCTGGAGGAGATAAAATGGGCTCATTGAATGTATTGGGTATAGCACAAGCTATACCGGGAGCTATTAATACTTTAGCCAGTCCGTTTCAAAAGTCTACTGCTACTACTGGTGGAGAAGCCACAATGTAGTCTCTTTCTGATATTGCAAGTGGAATTGGATCTGGAGCTCAATTAGGGTCTGCAATAGGTGGACCTGTAGGTGGAGCAATTGGTGGTGCAGCTGGAGCTTTAATTGGAGCCATTGGTAAAAAAGGTAAGAAAGCAGCAATGACTTCTTTTACTGATTATGACGAGGGTACTTTAAACACTGGTCTTAGAGCTCTATTTAAAGGTAATAAGGGACTTAGAGCAGAAAGAGCTAGAATAAGAACTAATGCCTTTTAGAATAGAGAGGGTGTAGCTGGTACAGAAAGATTACTCAATGAATTCAATGAGAATAATACTGAAATAGGTACTAATACATTCCAATATGGTGGGGGAGTACCTACTTCATTAGCATATGTAGATGATGGAGAGTTAATAGCTACACCAGATGGTCAAGTAAGCAAAGTGCCCGAATAGGGGCAACCTACAGATAGTAATTTAATTAATTTACCAGAGGGCAGTAGAATATTAAGTAATACTCTTAAAGTACCTGGTACAAATAAAACCTTTGCAGAATTAGGTGATAAAATGATGGCAAAGAAGAAAAGTAAAGGAAAAGATATATATGCTTAGAACTCTGATATGTTAAATAATATGAACAATCAGTTGTTACATGATAAGCTATTTACTATGCAAGAAAATTTGAAAGCAAAAAGAGGAATTAAATCTAAAAGTAAAAGTATAAATGCTTTCGATAATGGTGGTTTAAATACTTATAAGTATGATACTACATTCACAGATTATGATAAACTGTACTCTCCACAGTATATGAATTTTGTTAATTCTCTAAAAGAGAATGATACTACTTCATCTAATTGGCTTAACAGAATTAATAGTGGTGAATTTGGTAATATTGGTGGTAATAAATTTTCTATTGCTAATATTAAACGTCTTGCTACAGACAGAAAAAAAGGTCCTGTACATAATGCTATGTTAGCTGCTTCTACAGCTTATGCTAAAGAAAACCCTGTAAATCCAGTTACCGCTCCAAATGTAGATTTAGTATTAGATATGCCAACTGATGCAGAACAAAATGCTATGTTAAATGTATCAGCTACTCCTCAAGATATTGCATATCGTAAAACACCACGAGATATCAGGAGAGAAAGAATGGGTAGTCTTACTGACAGTTTATCAGGTCTGACATCAGGTATTGCATCATTAGCTCCTATAATGTCCAATCTGTTTACTAGCGACCCAGAAGCTGTACCAGCAAACTATAATCCGTATGCTACAGCTATTACTAATACTATGGGTAGACGTAGATTCAATATTAATCCATTACTTAGAGATATAGAATAGAATAGAAATGCAGCTAACTATAGTGCTAGTCAGTACAAAACAAATACTGGACATGATATGGCATTCAGATTACAGACTGCTATTGCTGCTAATAAAGCAAATGCACAAGCAAGAGCTACTGAGAACAATGCTAATAATCAGTATAGAGCTGAATATGCAAATGCTATGAATGATCTCGGTCAGCAATGGGTTAATGCAACTAATTTGGCTTCAGATCTTAATGCACGTAATAGAGCTGCTGCAAGAAATATACGTAGAACTGGTTTAGGTCAGTTAAGTCAATGGGCACAGAATAGAGAATTAATGAGTAACCAAAGAAGTAGAGATAACGCTATGCTTAAGTTATATGATCCTTTCTTGCAAGCTGGTTTTACTAATGCTGATTTAACTGAATTTAGAAAATATTTGAAAAAGGGAGGAAATAAATAATGAGCGCCAATAGATATGATTAGGCTGCAGAAGCCCCTATATTAAATACATATGTTCCTATTAACTTTGGAGAGTTATACAGAATAGGAGCAACACAAAAAGCCGCAGTAGAGGATGCGGCTAAACAATTTGGTACAGCTTTGTAGAAGTTTGGTGAATTCCAATCTCCTTCAGCTATAGATACACAAACATGGTATAATAATACCATCGGTAGAGAAGACATATAGAATGTTATTAACTCTATGGTATCTAATCCTGATTGGATGAAGGATTCCGCTAATAGGGCTACATTACAAAGTATACTAAACAGCGTAGATTATGCTACCCTTAGTAATCTAAAACAGAGCAGAGAAGGCATGTTGGCTAGACAGAAAGCGAATCAACAATTAATGTTATTTGGTAAATATAATCCATATTGGCATGATGTTGATTTTACTAATTATGATACTACTAAATCCGGTACGTTTAATGATGTATCACCTTTGGCATATAAATCAGAGGTAGATTTAGTTAGACCATATGTAGACAATCTTAAAGCAAGTTGGATTAGAGATGAAGGGTTTGACAGATGGAAAGGAGTTACTGCAGAAAGAACAATGGAGGAAGTTGATAACAACATATCTTCTATACGTAATACTCCGGAGTATGCTAAGCATGTTCAATCTTATATGAAGCGATATAATCTAAGTGAGAAAGACGCACGGGACATGCTGGATACTACTTTGTATACTGCAGCTAGAGAGTTTGCATGGGAATTACCTGAAACAAATACTGCTGCATTACAAATGTATCTTGCTAGAATGAAATACGGTCAAAATCAACAAGCTGGTTAGCCAACCAGAATAACTGTACTTCAAGAAGAAGCTGCAGCTAAAATGGATAACTATAAAAGAAATATGGTTAATAACTATATCTCTCAGTCTGGTAAAGGTCTTAGTGAACTTACTCCAGAAGATTGGACTAAAATTAATGGGGCTGTGTATAATAGTATGGCTAATGGAATACCAGAAGAGGTAAAAGGTACACTTACTCCTACTGAATATTTTAACTATAAAGAGTATACCCCAATAAAAATTAAGCCTGCAGATAAAAAGGCAGCCAGCTTACCAAATGATAATGCTGAGAAATATCAATATGAATTAGGTGATATGCTTCTTACTTAGAAGGGAGCAATAGCCAGAGATATCCCAGCTGGAGTATTTACAGTAGAGAGTGGAACTTCTATACCTACTATGATGAGTCCTACAGTAGGTGCTGGTATGTCTATTAAGAGTGCTCCAGTTAATGTTTATTATGATCCTAAGATCATTGAAACAGCGTTAGCTACTATATCTTCAGATGGTGTATTTGCTCCAAACAATAAGACTTTTTCTTATTCTAATGGAGAACAGAATATACTTATGAAAGAAGGTAGTCTCATTATTCCTAAAAAAAGATTTAAATAGGTAATTGAACAAATTATTGATTCTGAACCTGATAGATATAAAGGTATTAGTGCTAGGAAGTATATGAATATTCTCACTGGTGGTTATGGTTCTACTGACAGAACTATGAAGCTTATAAATGAACTCAAAGGTAAATATGATATAGATGGTGTTGAATATTCAGATTTAATCGAGATTAAAATGGCTAGACCTGTAGGTATTTCTTCAAGTTATAACCAGACTCATAACCTAGGATTCAATAAAGAATACTAGGGAACCAAAATAAACCAAGAATTATATAGTGATGTATTAGGTCAATCAGTAGAAGAAGCTACTGCAGGATTTAATAGTAACTTTTAATAAATATTTATGATACCAAAATTTGATACAGTAGTTCAGCAGAACGTAGACAGAGGTCTCAGAAAGTTTTATGCTGGCGTACAATCATTTAGAAAGGTTCCATCAGTGATAAACGAATTCACTGTGGAACCTTATAATTCAGAAGAGATGGATGCTATCGCATTCAATAATCTCCTTAATCCTGAAATAGGTTTTGAAAGAGCAGATGAATTGGGTAGTGGTAAAGGTAGTGTAGAAGAATTGAATACAGATTTATTTGGCAATTCTGTATTAGCTGCTACCTATGATAAAGCTACTTATGATAGAATAAAGGTAGATAATACTTTAGGTTGGTTATCAGATAAGGAACGTCCTTTAAAGGACTATATTGATATTAGTAAGCCCACATCTAAGTATACGTATAGTGAGATAGTAGACGGTAAAGTAGCTAATATACTTAGTGATATAAAATCTAAGGAAAATAAGCCTGAATTTGATGATAATGGCAACTTAGTAACAAGATTAGTTGTTAAATATGACCTTGATCTAAATACTTATGTTTATAAACAAGTATTGGCAGATCAGGCTTCTATGTAGAAAATGGAAGCAGCAGGTGTTGCTTTAGCTAACATATATGGTCCTAAAAAGTATCAGGATGGTTTATTAAAGACAGGTATCAGAAGTATAGCTAGAGGTATAGCTAACATAGTACCTGATGTACTACAATTTGCTGCTGGTACAGGTGACTTACTTCAAGCTACTGGTAATGGTATTACTGGCAATGGTTTTAAGTCAGACTATGGTTGGTTGAACCAACTGGCTGATGAAAGTAAAGCATTAGTAGATAACAGTAGAATAGGTAAGACAAGTATGAGGGAAGAAGAATCTTTATTCGATAATCCCTATGCTTTTACAGCAGGTCTTGGGCAAGGTGTATCTTCATTAGCTGAGTATGCAGCGTTTGGTGGACTGACTAAATCTGTAATGGCTGGAGTATCTGGTATGGCAAAAGGCAGTGCTAGATTACTTGATAAAGTAGGTAAAGCTACTAACTTGAATAGTTTAAGAGATAGTGCTAATAAACTTAATACTGTATTAAGTGCAGAAGGTATTGCTAATGAAAGTCTTGGCGTTATAGGTAAGACTATAAATGATGTATTCGTAAAGAATCCAGAATTAATACCTATGGTTAGCGCTGGACTAATTCTCAATTATGGTGAGGCATATCAATATGCAAGACAAATGGGGTTACCATTAGAAGATGCTGCTACGATTGGATTCATTACAGGTGCTCTAAATACTTTAGTAGAGCAAAAATATGGAGCTAATGTGCTTAATAAATGGTTAGTAGGTGGGTCTGGAGCTCAGAATGCCGCTAAAACTGTTATCAATTCAGTAGGAGGAGACTTAACTAAATTATCTGATAAGGCTGTATCAAATAGTATCATAGGAAAGATATTTGACCAAGTAGAGAAATTTACCAGAGTACCAGTATTAGGTACAGCATGGGAAGAAGGTAGTGAAGAAGCTATTCAAGGATTTGTGAAGAATAGCGTAGAATCATTATATGACCAGTTTATAGCTCCCAACGAAGCTGTAAAAGGTAAAGGCATGTTCGGTACAGAAGCTTTTGGTAAAGACGAATGGATGGGCATGTTAGAAGAAGGTACAATTGGTGCAATTCTTGGAGCTTTTGGTGGATTTGCTAATAGTAGAACTAAAGAAGACAACTCCATAATACCCTATATTGCATCTGGAGAATTTGATTCGTTAGCAGCTGGTGCTAAGATGGCTGCGAAACAAGGAGCTATTACTCAGGAACAATATGATGGAGTAATGGAGAGGGCTACTACTTTAAATGATTTATATAAACAAAGTAAAGCTCTATTTAATGAAGCAATGATGTATACTGAACCAAACGATCAGGTATAGGTAGCATCTAGTTTGTTAGAGAAGTTAAGAAATCAATAGGATTATATACAGAATCTTAAGGATGCTGATGTAGCTGATCCTGATTTTGTTACTAAAGATATATTAGCCTTTACAAGTCAGATAGATAATGCATTATCCACTAATGCAACTGGTATGAGTGTATTGCAGGCATTTGAAAACCAACTTAGAAATGCTGGTATAAATGAAAAAGCTGATTTAATACAAAATGCTAGAAAGGATGCAATACGAAGATCTAATGATATATCTAAATCAACTAAACCGAGTAATGATTCTGAAAGATTAGCTTATATGATTACTAAAAACATGTTAGCTAATCAAATATTTTCTAAATTATTTAATATTAATATGTCTCAAAGAATATACAATGAGACTAGAAAGAAAATTCAAAATTTAGAAAATCAGTCTCCAGAACTGTCTGCATTAGATTTAACTCTAAATGAATCAATAGCTGGCGAACCTACTACTGCTGATCAGAAAAGTAGGATTAAGATTCAGAATTTAATAGATGAATATTCTAAACCAGAGACTACTGATGAACAGCGCATTAAGATTAGAGAACAGTTAGCTAAGGAAATAAAACATAGATACAACAATATACGTAATAATGCTACTTATAAAACAGCAATGAATCTTGATCAGTATGCTGATAATAAAGAGATTCAAGATAATACACGTATATCTAATATACTAGACAAGTATGACTTGCAATACTTATCTGGTGATAAAGCTAAACAGGACTTTACTGAATCTAATAAAGCTGTAACTCAAGCTATTGAAACTAGCAATAAAATACAGGAGGAAACTAAACAGAGATAGACTGCTGAAGAAGAAGCTACTTTAAGAGATCAATAGATAGAACAAGAGCTTGAGGAGATGTATGAGTAGCTGTCTACTATAAATAATGACGAAAGTACTCCAAATGAAATAAAAGAAAGTAATAGAGTATTTTTAACAGGTGGTATAGAAGGCAAAATAAACTATTTAAATACAGCCAGAAGGAATAATTCTAAACGTCTTAATGAACTCAGTAAAAGTGAGTAGAAACCAGAAGATTGGAACGAGATAAAGAACAGTTTAGTAGAATAGAATAAACGTTTTACTAAGTATGTAAATTATCTTCAAAGTATATAGAATAGAGGGGATGAGTTCTATGCCAATAATGAAAGAAGAAACATAACCGGTCTTCCAGAAGATAATACAACATATGTAAATCCTTCTACTGGAGAAGATGTGCAGTTCGACAAATCTAAAACTCAATATAGTAATAATGAGGGATATATATATACAGATACAAATGGAGTAGAATATCCTGAATACACTATACTGAATGGGGAAAGAACTCTCAATCCAGTATTGGCCGATATGGTGAGTAAAGATGGGGTTTCTTTTCAAGAATCCATGTTGAGAGATAGAAATGCTCAGTAGATGAAGAGTTTGGCTCCGGATAGAGAGCAAAGCTACGAACCTGTAGCAGAAGAAGAAAAATTCGTAAGTAGACCAGTTGAACAACAAGAAGGTGAAGTAAAGATAACAGAACCTGTAGAGAAAGATAATAAACATATTAAGTTATTATCTGGTAAGGATTTTGCTTTACAGTATGTGAATAATCCTGCATTCGATCCTAAAGCTCTATCTGTAGAGTTTACTTTAAGTCAGAATTATAATAATACAAATATATCTCCAGAAGCTAAGAAGGCTGCTGACTTATATAAGAAACTCCTTAACAGTAAGAATCCTGTAAAAGCATTTGAAGATTTAGAAGTAAAAGATAAGCAACTGATAATTTATTACTTGCCGATACAAGCTACTACCTACAATGAAGTATCTAAAATTAGATATAAGAATATACATTATGTTCCAGCTGAAGGCGGTACTAATAGTAAGTTTAAGTTAACTCCAGAACAAAGAGATGAAAGAATCAAACTTATTAGATCATTATTGGCTAATAAAGGTAGCTTGTCATTCAAACAAGGTTCTTTAAATAGAGAGGGAGGATACTTCAATACTATTCAAGGTTCTACTTAGAACAGTATAGCAGATATACCTTCATTGGGTATAACCTATGATAATAAATCTAAACAATATATACACAAGGTAAGACATTCACAAACTGGTAAAGTAATGAATATACCAGTTCGTATTGGTATTGGTACTAATACTCAAATTATATACTATGAACACAACGGTAGAATAGATGCAGCAAGAGCTACAGGCAATCCCGGTACTCCGTATCTTATAATACCTTCAGCATTGTCTCTTACTAAGACTCCTGGTTTTGTAATGAAACTTAATCCTAAGAAAGTAGATGAACCAGTTGCTAGATTAATAGCAAAGATGATGCTTACTTTAGTTAGCTCAGATGTAAAAAGACGTAATTATCTTAACTCTGTAATTAAATCTTCTGTTGGTTTAGATGGTAAATCTTTCAGCGAAATAAATACCTTTGGTTCTGATGTTACTATTGGTCAATTATTGGATGATCTTATATTCTGGGGACCTAAGACTATTCAAGACAGGGAGGACAACAAATATCCTAAAGGATATCTTAGAGCTAAACAATTAGTAATAGATTTCGATGAAAATATCATACGTTACGGAGCTAAACTTACTCCAGTTGATCCTAACAATATTGAACCGTTTGTTCAATGGATGATCAAGAATAAAAACTATGCTATAGATCACAATCTATTATCAGCTAATTCTAATAATGAATTCGGTTATACTATTAAATCTGGAGATTTTACTTTAGAATCAGACAGAAATACTCCATATCTCACAAGATTGATTAATCAAGGTGTATTTAGAACTAATCTTGATCCAGGAGAAGACGCTAATTTATATAGACAATCCCTTCTATATTTAGAACCATCCTTAGATGTTACTTCTGATGACACTCCTACTCCGTTGAATGCTGCTCAATAGGAAACTAAGTAGACAGAACAGTAGGAAGAAGAAACCCCCAATGTTGAAGGATCCTCAATAACTATTACTAATAAGGTAGATAAAAATTCTGGCAAATCTAAATGGAACAGAGAGGGTTTAGCTGCATCATTAGCTTCTGCGCCTGATGGTACTACTGTTACTTATACTATAGATCCTGAATTGATGTAGGACTTTTATCCTAAACATACATTTAAAATACAGGATGGTAAATTGAATGGTAGAATATTAGATACATCTAGTGATTTACAAGCTTTAAAGACTCTTAGAAAAGCTGTAATAGACTCATATAATGAAATAGCTAGTAATGCTAACGAAGAAGACAATATATCAAAGATATATAGTTAGAGTGCTTTAGCTAGTATCAGTGTTAATTATCCTAGTAGATCTGCTAAGAAAATCGCAAAGAAGACCACTACTAAGACAAAGAAAGTAACTAATCCTAAGAATCCATTTGACAGTGATACAGCAGAAGGTAAGAGATATACTAAGATGTATAATTATCTTTCTTCTTTGACTGGATTTGATGCAGCTTCTATATCTGATTACTTAACTCAATTACAGAATAATCCAAGAGTACTGTATAAGAATGATCCTAAACTATAGGAAGTATTTGAATCAGCAGATGAATTATACGAAACTCTTGAAGATACAGTTCCAGGACAAGGTACGAATGTAAAAGCATATCTTACAAAAATTGCTGATACTATAGTAAAAGACCAACCTAAACAAGCTAAATCATCCGCAGTAAAAGAAACCGCCAAGATGCCAGATACGCCTGCACCTAGTAATTTCGAGCAGGCTGCTTCTAATACTGTTACTGCACAGGATGCATAGGAACTGAATGATTTAGCAAAACAGATGGGTATGCCAGATATATTTGCTCAGTTTGACAATCCTTCTGGTCCTACTATGGAAGTTAATTTAGATGAATTAGATACTGCTTATGAACGTTCTGATATATCTAAAGAGGTAGCAGGGTACCGAAATATGGTTGGTAACTTAGTAAACAACGATGTACAACTTACTGACAAATTGATAAGTACTATAGGTACTCATGGCAATCCTGTATTAGCTTGGGCTATAATGTCTAAGGATGGATTGACATTGTATCAAGGAGCTAAGCAAGGTGCTCCATATCACGAAGCATTTCATAGAGTATCGTTACTTTACTTATCACCAGAGGAAAGAGAAGAACTTTACAGACAGGCTAGAAAAGAATATAATCTGATAAATAATTCAAATAAAGAAGTAGAAGAGTATTTAGCAGAAAGATTTAGAGAATACGTATTAGCTAATGATTTTGACAGAAGTGTAACAGGTAGAGTAAAACAATTCTTCAAAAACATAGCTAACTTCTTTAGAGCTTTATTTACAAAGAAGCCTAAATTTGAAGATATAAATAGTTTATTTGCTAGTATTAGAAATGGGGAGTATAGGTTTAGAAAACAAAATCCTATATCAGTTAGTAATTTTGATGCTAACTATGGCAAACAAGCTAGAGTACCTTTGACTATCAATGGTGTTACTTTAGAAGCTATATACGATAGCAATATATTAGAAGAGGTAATCAATACATTGGCAGCTACTACTTTGTTTAATAACAATATACAAAGATTGTAGAGCCTTAATAAACCTATAGATTTCCAACCTACTATTGATTATTTACAGAAATGTAAAGACGCTTATCAGGCTGTAATTGAAAATGATTAGGCTAGTGACAAAGCTAAAATCATGGCTCGTCAGGCTACAAATATATATACAGAGATTTTGAATAATTTCAATAATGTATTCAGACCTCTTATAGATATTAAGTTTGAAGGCTATGGACTTAGAAGAAAGAAAGCAGAAATGGAAGATTCATATAAGGAAGATATGAACACCATAGTAAATGATGAAATAAAATCTGCATACGAATTTTCTGCTAAGGAGAATGCACAAGCTGATGTTAGATTGTTATTCTTAACTCTTAGAAGTAGTAAATTACCTAGTACTACTACATTTATGAATCAATTTACTAATGCAGATATAGCTTGGTATAATACTTTTAGTAGATTACATAGTGCTAAATCTTATGAGGAAATGATTCAAAGACTTAAGGATGCAGCCAGAGATACCGAACAACTTGGAGATGAATATAAGATAAATATGTATAGTGAGTTGTTGAATAGATTAGAAAACTCTGATCAACAATTTAAGAATAGATTCTTTGTTACATTTAAGAAACACAGAAATAGATTTTAGAATGCATATTTTGAATAGACACAAAGAAGAGGTAGGATAACTGGTGTAAAAATGACATTTGGTGATGCAGATATCAATAAGCGTTCAAGAACTATCAATAGACAATGGTCTGTAGCTTTTGGTATGTCTAATCCATCAAGTAGAAAGGATGAACTTAAGCAAGCAATCAGCGATTGGAATAAACTAAAGAATAAAGTAATTAAAGGTAAGTTTGAATTTGATGATACAGTTAATGAGATAATAAGAATATTCTCCAAATTTAATATTACCTTAGACAGTCCTGCAATATATACTATAATAGCAGATCCAGAATTTGTTGATGTAGATAAGAAAGTAGCCTTGCGTAATTTTATTTTGGACATGCCTAGAACAGGTACAGCCGAGAGTAAATATGGTATACAAAACCTGTTCTCCAATGAAGGTCCTATTATGAATGCTGCTAATGGTAAAGTAGATTCAGATAAAATACTCAATATACTTGGTAATGAGAAGTCTGTAAAATTCTTAGCAGAACAATATATTAAAGCTAATCCTACATCAGAAGATGATAGTGTAATAGGTCCTAATGGTAACAATGTGTATGCTTATTCAGAACACAATACTATTACATCAATGTTTGAAGATTGGTTAAAAGATGAAGCATACATCAATGAATTGTCTTCTTGCAAGTATTGTGATAGTTCAGTATGGTTGTCTCAAATTAAGAGCAGCAAGGATGTGAGAGATGCTCTGAGAGTATCAACACAATTATCAGTTATATCTAAAAATGAAACAGATACTGGTAGAGGATACCTGGATATTGCCCCTGTAGAAGACATTTTGCTTAAATTTAATGCTACATTAAATAATAAGTTACCTTTACCTACTCTAGCTAATAAGCGTACATATTACTTTATTGAAGGTTTAAAACGTCAGTCAGTAAATGTAAATAAGGATAAATCTAAGAAGTTGCAATTAGACGATGATACTATTACTGTATTTATGAAATATGCTATTAATGAGTATGAAGTAATACAGAAAGCGTACGAACAAAGGGATAAATTCTTAAGTGATGTTGGTTTATCTTTAGCGGAATGGAATAATCTAAGTGCAGCTGAACAAAGACAATAGATACTTAGAATAAACAGAGAGGCCATAGAACAAGGTAAAGCTGATAGTTTTAAATATCTTGTAGAAAATTATCACTATAATACTAAAGGTGATAAGATAGTATTTGAGAATGGTAATGGATATAAATTTAGATACTTTGTAAAATTACAAAGCGAAGTAGATAAATACGGTCTTGATAAAGTATATACAATGTACTTCAAGAATCCAAATAATAAGAAGTTATATAATTATGTTAAGAATTCATTAAATTGGAGAATAAATGATACTATTCAACAATTTATTAATAACAGAATTATAGAACCCAATTCTCAAAATATTAATTATGATGGAGAGTCTATAGCTAGTGATATAATCAGAGGAAACATATTACTAGATTCAGATTTAGTACAGCCACAAAATGGTAAGACTACATCAGAGATGATAGCTAGCGCTATTGCAGATTATGCCGTTAATTCTGCCATATCTACTTTAGAGTTTGAAAAATTAGTATCTGGAGACCTTGCGTACTATAAAAACTTAGACGACCGTGTAAAACGTTACTCTGCTCTTACTTCTACTAGACAGATAATGAATATACCTCAAGATGATTAGACATACAGAACTATATCTTTAAATACTAACAAATTGGTATCTAAAGTAATGCATGATGCCATGTATGATAAGTATGTAGGTACAGAAGAAGCTCCTGGTATTCTTACTAAGTTATACTTCAGATTCAGAGATGAAAATAAATAGAACTTTGTTGGTCTAACTGATAAAGAAATATACGAAAAAGCATAGAAAGATGCTGATAATAGGTTATCTGGTTATAATGATGTAGACCCAACAGATGCTCAGGTTTGGATTTCTCCCACTATGTTCCGTAAATTATCTATAATGAACGGAGATTGGAATGAAGATAAATAGAGAGCATTTGACTTGTTAGAATCTGATGAACAATTGTCTTTGGAGTAGGAAATTGAATTACATAATATAGTTATGCAACCGTTGAAATATGTACATTTTGGTTACATAAATTCCGATGGTAATAGAATTCCTATCTACGACAAGATGTCTCTAGCTACTATATTCAGACGTACTGCTGTAAATCGTGACTTACAACAAATGTATGATTACATGAAAGACAACGATGTAGACATGATTAAAATGAACAGTGCTACTAAGTCTGGTAATATGCAACGTATGAAGATGTATGACGGAGACTGGAAATTACAAGATCTGAATGAGTCTGCTGTATATGAACAGGAGTTCAAATACATAGGTAAACAGTTAGTGACCGATCCTCATAATGTGGAGAGAGTTACCTTTGCAACACAACCTATTAAGATCTGTATGTCTAATGTTGAGAAGGAAGGTGATTATGATTTCCAAGGTAAGACAGTTAAAGGACAGAAACTAATTGATGAATATGTTCAAGCTATAGATAGACTGTCTGATATAGGTAAATAGAAGCTGTTTAATCAAATAGGTATTAAAGAACAAGGTGGTAAGTTATATGTAGACAAAACTAAGTTCGTTAAAATGCTTAGGGATGATGCCATCAACAGTAATATGCCATATAATTTGATTGATGCTTTACAAACTGTTATTAAGTCTGACGATACTACAGATTATTATATAGAATTATCAGTGTTGCCATCTCTTAATTGGATACATAGTAGGATAACTGCAATGATTAAGAAGGCTACTATTGATATCAATACTCCAGGTAATGCTTTCATTCAGATGTCTAACTTTGGATTTAAGACTACCACATTCGATAAACCTCTCAATACAAAAGTAAAAGGAGAAGGTATAATATTTAATGACGAGCTTAAGTTCAAAAGACCTGATAATGGCAGAATGGAATGTATTGTATCTATTAATCTATTCAAATCTGTATTACCAGCTGAAATACAAGGAGATTTTGAAAAGTCCAAAGAATACATACTAGCTAATGCTGATTTGTTTGCAATAGGTTATCGTATTCCTACACAGGGTATGAACTCTACACTGCCATTACAGATTGTAGATGTATTAAGAGAAAGCTCAGGTGATGTTATTATAATGCCTTCTGAAATTACTACACTTACTGGTTCTGACTTCGATATTGATAAAATGTACATGGCTAGGTACAACTATAGAGATATAGACGGAAAGTTAGAGAAAATACAATTTATTGATAGTGATGACTACTCTAATGAAGAAGAATTCCTAACTGCAGTATATAATTATAAATATGCAGCTTATCAAACTGATAAATATAAAGAAGCAGAAAAGGATGTACCTAAAGTTCTTAATACTCTGTACAAGAAAGTATTAATGAACAATGATACTATGATGGCAGAAGATAAAGAATTCTTATTAAATTATATTAAAGGTTATAATTCATTTATTAACTACAACGATGCATTAGATATACTTGATAATGTAACTATATCTGATACTGAAAAAGTAAGTAGAATAAGAGGATTATTCAATAAAAAGACTGATATAATAAAATTAGAAGACTTTATATCAAATAATACGGGTAAAGATAAATGGACTGTAAATAGTAGAGAACAAATAGAAAACAGATTATTAGATATATTTAATACTACTCTTACTTCTGATAACCATTTCCTTGATGCCACTACTCCTCTTGATGTTACTACTCAACCTATTAAAGATATCGTAGGTAAAGTAGATAAATATCTTGCTGATAAGAAGAATATCAGTTCTCTTGAAGCATTATTCCCTCCATATCAATTAGAAATTAAGAATAACAATACTGGTGCTGATGCAGGTATTGGTCCTATGGCGTTGATTAATACATTCAGAACATTTGCTCAAATAGCTGGCTTGAATTTAAATACTATGTCTGTTACTAATGATGGTAAACCTAATGTATGTCAACTACTTGGTATCAATACTTTAGATCTTAAGTATGATAGAAATGGTATATCTATATTGGACTGGACTTCTGCATTGATTAATGCTCACGTAGATGCTGCTAAAGACCCTTATATTACTCGTCTTAATGTTAATAAATATACGTATAGTGCTACTGCATTTATGGTATCATCAGGTCTGGGTGATTCAGTATTTTACTTCTTGCCACAGCCTATACTTAGAGAGTTAGCCTCTGAAGCTATGCGTATAAAGAGTGCTAAAATAGGTTCTAATCCAATTGAAATATATCAAAAAGCTTGGCTTAAGAATACTAAGGAAAAATATGAAAAACTACTTGAAGATGCTATAAATAAACACAATAGTATAGTTACTTCAGATGAACAGGTACTAAGAGAAGACCTTCCTTTGTATGGTGATACTTTCTTTACAGATAAAATAATGAATAAAGAATGGTTAGAAAGTCAATTAGCGATACCAGAAAAACAAAGAGATTATAACTGGTATAATAATCAGTTACAAATACTTGAATATTTCAATCAAATAGATGAATATGGAAAATCTTTATCTAATTTGATTAAAGCGTCTCAAATTGATACCGCTAAGTTTGGTAACAATGCTAACGAAATGATATTACATCTACATACCATAGAACAGGCATTATCAGATACTAACTTTACTAATCCGTTTGATATTTTCAATAAAACTTTCTTAGGTAAGAAGTTAGAAAATAGTATCAACTTAATGTTCAATATGTTAAGTAATGAGATTATAGAGTTCGCTCCTAACTTTGTAAATATGATAGAATAGATACAAAGATAGACAGTTACTTACTATGCTAAGGATGAAAGAATAGTTAATGCTATATCAAGAGAATTAAAAACCAATATAGAGGCTGGCTTCTTTAATGAATATATGAAAGCTAATAACAAGACTGTTAAATCATTATTCTATGGTAATAATTCTGTAGTAGATAGAGTATCTAATCTAAGAAATGCAATATATACAAATCAAAAGTATTAGAATTTAAAAGATAATGCATTATTAAGATTGCTTGAACCTGGTATAAATTCAGATCCAAATGCTCCTAAGATCTTCGAAGTATCTACTACAAAACAGCGTGATACTCAATCTAAGAATATGTATACATATGCTTGGAGAGACTTATTAGAACATCCGAGTAAAGAAGTAAGAGATATTGCAAAAGATTTAATTCTATATTCATTCTATAGCAGTGGTGGACATTCTAATGGTATCTATAACTTCTTTGATTTAGTACCTTATGAAGTATTAGCGAAAGGTTTTGAGTTGAATGGTCAGACCTATGAAGAATATATGAAATAGACAGTAAGGAGTCTTAATGATAATGAATCTTACTTAGATTATGCTACTATTATAGATAATACATTAAGAAGTCTATGGAATAATGATAGATTAATTCCCGATGTATCAAATAATTTTATAGACGCGTCAATGTCTGATCCTAATGTTAAACACGGACCTGCAATATATCTTCGTTTACAAGAAGATAGAACTAATTTTATGTAGTCTCTGGATGAAAGTTATAAACCATATGTTAAAGTAAAAGATAGATCTAATGTTAATAATACTCTACTATATAAGTTTGTAGGTAAGAGTATTAACACTAACGGAGACACTCAATTAGTATATGCGTTAATACCTAAAACAGGTTATACATATAAGGGATTCTCTATAAAAGAAGCTTCTAATACTACAGAACTTCCTACTAATCAAGTTAAAGACTATACTGACTTAAGTGTAGAGTTTAATAAGAAGTTTAGTAAAAACCAAGTTAAGTTTATACCTGCAAAAGAGATAATAGATGAAACTGGTTCTAACCGAACCTATGATGAAGATGGAGAAGCTGAAGTTAAGAATGTAGAAGTTACTGTAACTCCTTCTGAAGAGAAATAGATATCTACATTTTTTGCAGACTTATTTAATGATATGTCACAAGGACAGGCCGAAGCTATATTAAGTAAAGATGCTATTAGACGATTTACATATTAGGATGTGCAATTCTCCACTGTAAATCAAGCTTATTATTATACTATAGCTAATTTGATTCCCGATCCATCCAACAAGGATGTAGGATAGAAACTATTACAGAATTTATTAGAGGTTGATAGATTAGCCAAGTGGATAAATTATGATGTTAAAGGTGAAGATGGAACCACATTAAGAGAAATGGAAGAAATACTACACGATCAATTGATGTATGACATCCAATATGCATCTATAACATCAGATCCTAATGCAATTGAAGCTTTAAAAACTATAGAGACTTCAGATGAAATACTTGCAGATTTGAAGAACGATATAGCTAATGATTTCAGTGATGAAGCAATGTTAAACTGTAAAGGAAAATAATATGATATGCCCTAATTTAAATGATAAGACAGTAAAACAATAGTTCACAGAACTTGTTAATGCCGTAGGCGAAGTAGCGGCATATGATATATGGAACCAAAACAATGGTAATGCTATAGACAAGGCCCCTAATGGGGCTGAGTCTAAGCTATTTTCAGACCTTTTAAACTATTATAATGGAGATCGTAATAGTGCTATAAAGGCTAAGGCTTAGGTATATTCTAAGAGCTTTAAAAGCTGGTTTGGGGATTGGTTAAATAGCTCTGAGGATTCTTCTAAAATAACAGATAAAAATAGTGAACCATTATTAGTATATCACCATAGTAATGATTCCATTACGGAATTCTCTACTGAATTCAATAATTATTTTAGTCGTAGTAAAGGAGGAACAAAAGAGGCTATCTTTTTTACTAGAACCAGATATCCAAAATCTGGTACAGTTCTTGATAGAAAATATAGCTATCCTGTTTATCTTAGTGCTAAAAATGTAATAGAGAAAACAGGAACTAAAGATGAATTGAGAACAACAGGAGAAGGTTTTGTAAGTACCATAAATAGATCTTCTAAAGAGGCTGATGCTGCTATATTTCATGGAATCGACGATAATTAGGAATTAAATCAAGACATCTATGTTGTTCATCGTCCTAATCAAATCAAATCAATAGACAATCAAGGTTCTTTCTCTAGAGAAGACAATAATATATATAGAGCGGAATATACTGATACAACTGTTCCTTCTGATCCAGATTTACGCAATAGACTATTCAACGGTAAGGACGAAGCATCTATTGGAGTAATGCTCACTAGATTAGCTAAAAGTAGTCCTGCACTTGTTCCTTTTATCAATAAAGTAAAAGCTAATATACCAGTAAATGTAAAAGCTAGGAAAGTAGTATTAATACCATATAGTGAAGATAATCCATCTCATGCTTGGTATGATACTGATAATGGCATAGTTTATATATCAGAAAATGCAGCATACGAACATAATGGAAAATTATCTAAAGCAGACAATACAATATTCCATGAAATATTACATGCAGCCACAGTAAGTGTACTTAACAATAGTCCTGAATTAAAAGGTGAACTTAAGTCTATAATGGACAATGTAAAATAGTATATTGGTTCTGACTACTATGGTATGAAAGATGAATATGAATTCTTAGCTGAATTATGGTCTAATGCAAAATTTGCTAAAGAATTAATGAACATACCTGCTTCTAAAAAACAAAGTATGTTAGATAAGATTATAGACTGGTTAATGAAAGCATTTGGTATTACTAATTCAGATAATGCTTTTGTTGAGGCTCATAATTTTATGGTAAATATGCTTACTAATTATCAAGATTTAAATTACAACTTAGAAGATATAAATAAGGAACTAAGTACAGCAAACCTGCATTTAGCTAAACCTATTAAATAGACTAACAATCCCGTTACGATTAAAAATATATTTGATCAACAAAGTAAACATATCGCTTTTGATGCAGATACTCATACTTATACTAATACTGAAACGGGAGAAGTATACAAATCTGTATCTGATGTTAAGAAGTTAGCTGGTTTTGCTGAAGATATAGATACTATGACTTAGCAACAACTTATATATGGTGACTTCACCGCTAGAGTAGGTACAGCTATACATGAAGTACTAAGTAAGTTGATGAAAGGTGAACCAATAGGAGATACACAATTTAGTCCTAGAGTAATAAAACAACTTACTAACATAGCTAATATAGTAAAGAGAAACGGTCAAGTAATAGCATCAGAGTAGGTAATATCAAATGATGATGCAAAAGTAGCTGGTACATTAGACTTATTAGTAAGAGATAAGAGAGGTAAAATAAAACTTCTTGATTTCAAGACCAAAATGCGCAATTATGGTGACAAGAAGAAATATGGTTTTACTTACTATAACAAAACTAAATATTCAAATAGACCAGATAGGGACAGACATATGTTCTAGTTAGCAATGTATCAGTACATGCAAGAACAATTGGGGATACATATAGATGAAAGAGGTGTGATTCCTATCGAAGTAGATGTAGATAAGGAAGGTAATGTTACTAATGTATATTTCTCTAATGTATTAGTAAATGAAGAAAATCAAAATGAATTAACTGGTGTATATAAAATGCCAATACGTAGTGATGTAGATTTAGCGGCTAAGAAATCATTAGGTTTACTTGGAGAAAACAATCAATTAAGTAAATTAAATGAACAACAGTTAAAATAGACATCAGAGATAGTAAACAAGATATTAAAAACACTATCTAATAAGACTATATTGTTATCTTCTAAGGGTAGAGACATTGAATCTAGAATACTTAAGAATAAAGTAAAAGAGTTTCAAGATGCTACGGAACAAGAGATAATGGTTGGTTATATTAATACCGCTCTAAGTAGCTTAGAAAAGGAAATATAGCGTTATAATACTTTGTTAGACAGAGAAAAGGAAGAGGGTCAAGCTGTATGGAATCTAACTACATTAGAAATATGGAAAGATTTAGCAGAATCATTTGAACCTCTTAGAGATCTTAGAAACTATCTATATGACTACAAAGATTTCTTATCTAAAGATGAACAAGCAGAAGTACTGAAAGCTTTAGATACTGCTATTACTTATAAAGATGTATTAGAAAAGGCTTATGATGTTAAAGGTAAACCTCTTTGGATCCAATGGTTACAACCGTTTGTAGGTATAATTAGAGGTAGGTATAAAAGAGAAGCAGAGATACAATATAAAAAAGATAATAAAGGAAGAAAAATCAATAAAGATGATATGCAAGCTTATATTGATAAATATATCAATGATAATGCTGAAAAGATTCAAACTGAGACATATAACTTTATTGAACAACAATCAAGAATAGCTGATTCCGATACTAATGCTTTTTATAGGTATACTGATACTATATTTCAATCATAGGATCCTATAATATCTGCTATGGCAAAAGCTTATGATGAAGTAGTATCATAGACTAGAGTACAATATGTAGATAAGTACAGACAATTAGCTGATCTTACTAAAGAATTACATAAAGCATTAGGTGTAACAATAGCATCAGATCCTAAGAAAGTATATGATTTTATGATTGAATACACTTCTAGTGGGCCAAGATTGATTAAATAGATGCCTTCATCTTTTGATGATGCTTATTTAGAGGCTAAGGAAGAAATAGACAAGGATCCCAAGTATATACTTCCAGAACAGAGAAGTGAAGCTTTAAGAGCGTGGTTGAATAAAAATGCTCCTATAGTAGATAAAGAAAGACTTAATCGAGCTAAGCTTGATTTATTTGATAAAATGTTATAGGAAGATGATATCACTGAAGAAGAGCATAAGATACTTGTGGAAAATGAAAAATCCAAAAATAGAAGGAAGGGTGTATATACTTTAGCTTCAGAAAGTAAGATAAGCAGACAAGCTGCAGAATTAGTTCAGCAAGAAATGTCTAAACTTATTTGGCAGTATAGAAAAATAGATCCTAAACTGTATCCTAATACTAAGTGGGACAATTTATCAAAACTTAGAAAGACCAATCCTGATGATATTAGAATACGATTTTATGATTTTATATATTCCTTATCAGAAGAAGGAGATGCAGGTGTAGCTAAAAGATATAAACTAAATGGTAGGTTACCTGGAGTATCACTAGACATGATGGAAAGGGTCAAATCTGGGCAGAATATAGCTAAGGCTGCTCTAAGAGATGCAAAGAGACAAGTAATTAGAAATGAGGATGATACTCATCTTGGTTCTTTTGCACTATCTGATGAATTAGATAGACCTATAGACTTTGTTCCAGTATTCTATACAGCTAGATTAGAAGAACAAGATCAATCTTATGATATACCTAGTATATACAATAAATGGTTTGCATCGGCTTTAAACTATTATAATACCACTAAGGTAATGGCTCAATTAGAATTCACTAGACATGTTGTTAATAGTCGTAGAACTAAAATAACTGATAGTAAAGGTAGAGCTATTAAGAACTACTTGGAGAAGAAATTCCTTGATGAAAATCCTAATTCTTCTATTAATGCTTCTGATGTAGTAAAAGATACTTCTAATTTAGCAGATTAGTTAAATGATTGGTTCTAGCAAGTAATATATCAAAAATCAGATGCTGATCTAGGTATAATAATGGGAGTAGATGCTGCCAAATTAGTAGATTTACTATCTAAGTATACATCATTATCTATAATGGGTGTTAACTATATAAGTATGGTTAACAATGTCCTTATGGCAGAGACTCAACAAGCTATAGAAAGCTTTGCAAATAGATATGTATCTGCTAAAGCCTATACTAAAGCTACAGGTGAATATGCTAAAGACCTTCCCAATATACTTGGTGATATAGGAGCTACTAAGGCTACAAGTAAAGTTAACTTATTGAATGAACATTTTGGAGTATTTACAGATTATACTGAGGGTGATTTCCAAAATAAGCTTAGATTTACAAGATTGTTTAATACTTCTGCCTTATATGCTACTAATAATTTAGGTGAGCATGAAGCTCAATCTCGTTTTCTGATAGCTTCGTTGATAAATAAAGAAGCTAAGGACAGAAACGGGAATGTAATAGGAAGCGTATACGATTATTTTTATGTAGAAGACGGTAAGCTTAAATTTGATAAGGATGGAGTAGTAGCAAACTTTAGTCCAGATGAACAAAATTAGTTCTCAGCTAGAGTAAGAGCTTTACTTATGCAAATGCATGGTAATTATGCTCCTCACACTAAAGTAGCTTTATAGAGATGGGGTCTTACACGTTTAGCTTTAATGTTCCGTAAATGGATTATACCTGGTATTAGAAGAAGATATTCTACAGAATACTATGATAATGTCATTGATGATTGGCAAGAAGGTTATTATCGTACCGGTGCTAGATTCATCAAGAACAAGGTAGGTTCTTTCTTTATGAAATACAAAGATGAAGCAAGAGCATTAGAAATGGCATCAAGTGCAGATTGGAGTACAATGACCGAATTTGAAAAGTATAATGTAAAAAGGTTTGCTATTGATGCTGCATTCTTAACAGCAGCTATTATACTTACTGCAGTACTTACTAAACTGAAAGATGACGATGACGACGAAGATATGAAGATATTTTGGTCTAATATGGCTTATCAAACTTATCGTCTTAAGACTGATATCGCGTTTTTCTTTAATCCTGCAGATGCTCTTAAGATTGTTCAATCTCCTATTCCTTCCTCTTCACTTATTAAAAGCTTTACTAATTTTATAGGTCAGATTATTAAAGATCCTACTGAGAAATATGTACGTGGAGAATGGGAAGATCATTATAAGCTTGAAAAGCAATTCTTCGATTTGTTACCTATAGCGAGACAACTATATCGCTATCAAGATATTGCGAATGAGATGACATTATTACAATCTAAATAATATCAAAGTAGCTTAGAAAAGAACTTGCTTACTATCATCATTATAGTTTATTATATAAAGATAAAGGCTAAGGATTAATTTCCTTAGCCTTTTTTATTCCCAATATGAGGACATATATATTAGGAATATTTATAGGAACAGTTGAATCTATAGAAATATAATGCCAGAATTATCTGGCATTATTTCTTCTGGAATTACCTCATAGATATCAGGTGGTGGTAACATTTCACCGTTATCTTGTACTCTGGCTTGTTCAAATACTTTATTACCACATCTGCAGCTCTTATTAAACAAAGCGTATGTGAAACTTTTAGAACTTAAATTCCAAAAGCTTAATACTTGCTGTTTTAATTCAAGGCTACATTGACTATATCTTCCTTCTTTAATACAATTATAATCTTTCTTGTACTTATTAGGTATAGTAAATACAAATATATAATATGTATCTTCATCATCAATATAGATGAACTTACTATAAAAATACTTATTCTTTGTTAGAAAGAATAGATTCTTATAGTAAGTATCATCAAATTCATCAATACGGAACATTAGAAATATGTGACTATCTAAATATGGTTTATCCTTCATTGCCATAAAAGCATTTATGAATCTACCATAGGAATTCCAATACATAGCTTGTCCAAAATCACTAAACTTCTCATTCTTCTCCGCTAACATAGGCAGAAGAAAACGAGTACTTATAGTTCTTTTTCTATTACTACCAAATACATCTACATAATTCATAGTCTTTCAGTACCATCCCCCTCATAATAGCTAAGAGTATGCTCCCAGTTATTAGTTCGATAATGGTATGAAAGTTCTGTTAATGCATTGATAATAATAGTTTTTTGAGAGTCTAACTCTGTTTCATTAAACATATCAAATACTCTCACTTCATAGCTACCATTTGTTTGAATAGCAACTATATAGGCTTCACAGTCATAATCTGAAATATCAATATCTTGATCTTTCATATACCAAGTAATAGCTAACAAATAATAAGCTATTTGTCTGTAATAGCCAAATTCTTCTACAGAATGTTTAAAGTTATAAACATCTGAAGTAGTCTTTAAGTCGATTAGAATAATCTTCTTATTGACATGATCGAATATACATCTATCAAGTAGTGACTTGCAAGGTGCATACCAAATCTTATCTTCATCCATTTTAAGACTATTAGTCATAATAGGAAATGTCCAGTTAATATGAAACTCATTATGAGATTCTACTCCTGGTATATCTGTTAGTAATTCTTTTGCTTTCTTATGATTATCAATGTTAGATTTAATTGTCTTTAACATATTCAAATCAGCAAAGGAAATTACTTTTCTGTTATCTTTTTCATTTCGTAATGCTTCTATATAGTCAGCATAACGAATACATAGCTCTGTAGCTTCTTTTAAGACGATTTCAGAGCTTTTTGAATTGCTATATGCAGATTTGTATGCAGCAATCTTCTTATCGTCTTCTATGAGCTCTAATGAGTTTGCATAGTTCTCACAGAAATCTTTTTGTTGTTTTACTTTAGGTACTTCATAATCTAAAATAATATAATCCTTCCAAAATTCATCTGGTTGAAGTATATATTCATGAATCATAGTACCCTTCTCTAATTGTGGTAACTTTAATCCTTCTTCTTTACCGTCGAGCATATTACGGAAATACAAAGGACCTTTCTTTAGAAACCAACCAATAGAAGAATTTGATATTCTCGTGTTATCTTCATAATACGGTTTATCAATTATCATTCTCTTCCTTGTTTAATTCTATAGTTACTATTTTAAGTCTCTCTCTTTCAATATAACTATCAGTTAATATACTGCAATTATATTGATTAAGATGACCATAGGATATACCATTATGCCAATGCCCAAAGAAATGATGCTTATACTTACCGAAACAGTAATATTCAAGCTTCTCATTATAATTAGGATTCTCATGTGTGATTAGAATATCACATTCAGGTATATTTTCATATGGACATTTATACTTATCATATTCATAATTAGTATCTTCAAATGCCCATGTTTGCCAGTATATAGGAGCTATCCAAGGGGTACCGTAGAAAGTAACTCCTTCATATTCATAGAGTTCATCAATAAGAAATACTACTTTATCATCAGTAAGTATAGATATCTTATCTTTGAATTGCTGAAGTGTAATATCTTTATCTAAACTATCATATAGTCGTTCGATATAGATATCATGATTACCAGGTACTACTATTACTTTCTTACAAGGAAGTTTATCTACCCAGTTTACAAAAGTAACACTCCACCATTTATCTGATTCATCGCTGTCTCTTTGAACAACTAACTCTACTACATCACCAGCTATACATAGTACATCACACTCAGGTATACTAGGTAGATTACCATGTAAATCGCTAATTGCACATATTTTCATATTGCAAATTTTTTGTTAGTTTATATACTAATAATGTATAGAAAATTAACATCCTTTCAAATGTTTTATTAACTCATCTACTTGTTTTTGATTATGAACTATGTAAAATTTTACATCAATTTCACGTCTATACAAGTAGTAGTTAAATAGTTTCTCACGTAAAGGCCATGCCTCATTAGGATAGCCTTTACATTCGATAATAAATCCATCACCTACAAAATCAGGTAGGTAAGTCATTGGACGATATTTCTTTTCTCCAAAAGTAAAAGCTGGAAGAAGTTCAAATCTGTGCTTTTCATAATCAGCCTTGATTTTTGCTTCTTTCAGCTTCTTATATGTATAGGTTTCAAGTTTACTTCTAAACTTTATACCGTCATATTCATTTGGAGTAGCGTTTTTTACTTTTCCTTGCTTCTTTGTACTTTTTCTTCTTACAAATAACATCATGATAAGACTACACTCTTACAATAAGTTATAGAATCATTCTTAGTAGAAGCTCCAAATGTACTTTTTAATGTAACAGGTTCGCCTTTTATGGCTTTATCCATTACAAATTTGATAATACTCCATGCAGCCTTCCATTTTGCATGACAAGCTTTTACTTCTCCAGCAAGTACTTGAGCAATATAGTCAACTAAGAATGCAGGAATACAGTACATAATGAAAAGTATTTTGACAGAGTAAGACAATATCTTACCTATATTTTTAATAAATTTCTTCATAAAGCCAATTTTTTATAGTTTCAAAATCATTTGCTTTAATAGCATCTGATATATCTTTAGCCTTAAACTTCTTATGGACTAATAAGCCTTCTAAGCCTGTTTTAAGGCTCATTTTGCGAAGATATTTTACACCAGCTTCATCTCTATCAAACATTATAATAATGCGTTTAAAACGCTTCTTAAGCTGTTCTAATGCCTTGTCAGGTACAAAAGTTGATTCTGATGATGGGCTTATCGCAGGAATACCCATTTCGTATAAACACATGACGTCTTTCATACTCTTTGTTATAATGAGTATATCACCAGTTTTAGGTAACTGTTTAAATCCCTGAATATCGTTTTCAGTCAGGTTATTACGCCACTTTGTATATTTATCTGCTAAAGGTCTATATATCTTAAAATGATTATATACCTTATAAGCATACATAGGATTCGTATCCTTGTAAATACCCTTTACAATACCATTACACAAATAATATTTAATACTACTTACTCCGAATTTCTTCAAAGTAGTAGTACTAATATTGAACTGAGACCAGTAATTGATGTCTGTTAGAGTAAAGTCTTGTCTTACTACACCAATTACTGTCTCTGTTGACGGTATGTATTGCTTAGAGCTAACGAGTTGCG
This sequence comes from Sphaerochaeta sp. Phil3, assembly GCA_001940825.1. Lineage (GTDB taxonomy): Bacteria > Spirochaetota > Spirochaetia > Sphaerochaetales > Sphaerochaetaceae > UBA9732. The sequence continues at coordinate 62,422 of MSGT01000071.1, read as the reverse complement.
TATTATTAGTAATCTTAAGCTTATTAACTATATCATTCAGTATATCTGAATAATTAGTTAAACCAGTAAGTAATGAAACGAACTTAATTACATTACCGCAATCACCTGTGCCATGATCCTTAAACATTAACTGTTTAGTAGTCCTACTATAGAAACATCCAAATGATGGATTTTTATCTTTTCTAAAGGGACTATTATAAATCATGCCAACTTTAAAATTACCTATATACGCTGAATATATATCATACTCTGTTACTTTAGATAGTATATACTCTAAAGTAATATTCTCTTCATCTTTTATGTTCGTAGTGTCATATAACATATGATATATCTTTAGTGGAATACTACGGAATCGAACCGTAAATCAGGCGTATTATAATAGATAGTTCTTGCTTATTTTATTCTATTCATAATATTCAACTATTTCTAGCTACCTTGTTTTACCATTAAACTAGTATCCCTTATAAAAACGTGAGTGCATGCTATTACAAATCTATGAATTTTGTAATTCTCCACCGCCTTTCACGGCTTGCATCGGATTTCTCTAAGAGTCATGCCACCGACGAATTACTCACATAGCGGCATGCTACTCACGTATCGCTATATTATGCCTAGCGTAGGCAAGCTGTTAAAAGATTATATTAGAACGGCAAATCGTCATTCTGAGTATCTGCTACTCCTTTATCTACCTTATCTAACGGATTAACATCTGTTGTTTCCTTATCTGCTGTGATAGGACGAACAAAGACATCAATATTCAATTCTGTAATCTTACTTACTTGACCCTCAGGTAAATTCATCGGTTCAATGAAAGTAAATTTACAATAGTTAGGTAATGTAGTATAACCTTTATTGTTATAAACTATCTTTACTCTAAGTAAAATATCTTTATTTGCTGCATTCAGCAAATTAACAACCCAATTAGCAAATTCATTAAATGATGAACCTGCAAAGACGAGAGCTTCTTTAGGATAGAAACAGCTAAGTATCTGCAATATACGCTTTACTTGTCTATTTGCTCTGTTCTGAAAGTCTTCTTCAGATTCCATAGGTTTCTTAGTAGACTCCCATTCAGTATGTGTCATAGTCTGTTCATCTTTCTCGAACTTAAATTCAATAAAGATATTACCATTAATGGACTTATCAACTCTAGCACTTACAAATTTCACATTATCGTGAATACCTGCTTCTAAGTACTTATTTTTACTCTCTTGTATCTGGTTTGCTAATTCTGTACTATAAATCATAACTTAATCTTTTAAACTGATATAAAATACTGTTAAAAGTTACTCAGGCAAATATATTTTATCCCAATATACCTTAATATCATTGTTTTCATCGCTTTCTGCAATAACAATGTTCTTACCTCTTAAATGAGGCGCTCTTGCTTCTCTAACGGAGTTATCTCCACCTTCAAAAGAGATATGAGTTTCATTTCTCTTTCTATATACATAGCCAACAGCATCTGCTTCGCCACATATAATATTAGCAAGTTTACCTACTAAGTCAAGGGACATTTCTGACAACTCTTCTCCTTCCTTATTAATCAACTTATCTCGAGTATGACCAATAAGTATAAAGTTATCACATAAATCTCTAAACATATCTATAACTTTTCTTACAGCTTGTTGTAGATACATATAACCAGAACCATTAGGCAAGGTTCTTACGTCGTTTCCAGAGTAATTCTTACCCATAGGGGTTGCTCTATACAACTGTGCTGCATAGCTAAGACATATCTCCTCTAATCTTGAGGCATTGTCTAGAGTAATATATTTGTATGGTTTCTTACCGGTCTGTTTAATTTCTTCTCTAATTGCTGTAGCAATATCTCCTAAGTCTTTTACAGACCTAGCTTGTACAGCAAGAGCTTCGAGGAACTCAGAACCACCTTCTAAGTCTACGATTAGATTGTTATCTAATCTAGACGCTAGAGTGGTTTTACCGGCTTTTGGTTTGCCAAATATAATTAAGAATCGAGGATTCTCTACTTTGGCTTTTACTTTCTCTTTCGGTAATACAATCATAAAGCTTTAATTATATTGTATCCTCTGAGAATGCTTTGGTAGTTTCTGATAGTTTGGATATTTATTTAGAATAAACCACGATTTTTAATCTTAATCGTGATATCAATAATAGTCTTTTTAGTTTTCGGTTTCAAATGGTTCAATGAACCAGTTGCAATCGGGATGATATCGTAACCAATCTGTACGAAGTTATCAAAAATCTTAATCGGTGTACCGAATTCATCTTCAAAGTCATAATCCTTCTTAAAAGGATAATTCTTCTTAGCATAAATATCAAGTGCAGACAATGCGTTAAAGAATTCTTTTTCAAGGTCAAAGTTAATGCTACCATCAGCAAAGCACTTGAATGGACATTCTGCACATTCCTTAGGCAACCATCCAATGTTATGAGTCTTACTCAAGCCAAGAGTAATATAATCACCAGCACCAGCATATTCAATGCCATAGGTACACTTAGGATAGTCATAATTACTTTCTACTGTTAACCAAGGATAAGCGTTAACAACACGTTTCATCAAAGATTCTTTGTAGATATCTGCAGTTTTATTGTTTTTCGGTAACTTAAATGTATATGTTTTCATAATTTTCAGCCTTTTTAATTGTTATTACTAAACGAAATCTTCATCACTGGTTCCTCATCTCGTATAGTCTCAATTAAGTTATTGTATTTCAAATCGTTATCAAACTCTAATATCGCACATTCTCCTGCATCCCTATTTTTAAGTATATGCAAGTAGACTTTATTCTTCACTAGTAAACGATTTGGTCCATACTGTTGTATATTGAGTAGTTCCGGTCTGTGGATACATATAACATAATCAGATGCATGAAATATAGTATCAGCGGAAGATATATCACTACGCATTGGATAATGCATAGAGGGGTTATTAATTCTTTCAGGACTCTCAATGTTTCGATTCATCTGTGATAACTGAATTATAGTAGTATCAGGTAACTTCTTTACTCTGATAAATAGTTTCTGTAAATCTGAAATCACTTGCAGGGCTGTTTCACGAGCTTGACCTTCAACAAGTAAAGTATGATCAAGTATAATCACAAATTTCTTGCCTTTAGCCTTATTCTCGTAGAAATAGTTTATAGTAGATGCTATATCGTCAACAGTACCCGGTGTATCTACATAATATATCGGATATGATTTTATTTGTTGAGAAGTTTGTTCAACTTTAGCTAATAAATCATCATCTAATTCATTATTAGCACTGTATAGCTCTGCAGTAGTTTGCCTTAGCTTACTGCTCATTTTTCTACCTACCTGCCTAGAACTTAACATCTCAAATGAGAAATTAAGTACTATAACATCCTGTTTAGAATTTAAATCTATTAAATCAGTTTCAAGCGTATTTACAAATGAAGATTTACCACTACCAGATATACCTACTATAGTATATATCGTATTAGGTTCAATACCACCCATACAGGATTTATTGAACTTATTCCATCTTGTACGTAGTGAAATAATCTCATGATTTTTTCTTCTACGTATATACTCTACTGCTTCATTTGTAGCTGAAGATATATGACGGAATGGTAGTGTTTTAGATAAGTTCTGTTCCATAATTATAGTTATCTATGGTTGAAGGTTTATCTAATTTCATTTGTTCATCATAGGTTTCCCACTCGTGTTGAGTAAGCCATTTCCACATAGTTTTCATATAACCCATTTTACCGGTCATCATCTTGTTATCTATCTCAAATTTAAGACAATTAATAAGATGTTGATGCATAGCTTTACTTTTGCCTACTATGCGATTATATTCTTTTCTACATTTGTTTACATTTGCTCTGAGGAAACCTTTAGTTCCATCAGGTCTCATAACGTAAACTGGAAATTGGTCATAAAATTCATCAAACATAGTTTTATCTTCTTTTAGAAGTTCAGCTAATTTATTTGTTTTATTTATGACTTTGGTATCTCCATCATACTGGATAGAGATTAAACCTAAATGCTCTAACTCTCGTATTTCTTCTTCATTAACTAGGCTGAGAAGTCTCTGAATGTCTTGATTGATTGTTTTGATATCACTCAATACGATAGTTAGGAATACTAATTGATTAATAGTTAGGTTGGGTATTCTATCTAAGATAGAAGTATCTATTTCTAAAATCATATTCTCATATTTAAATATGAGCTTATAGTTCTTTGAAATATTTTGGTAAAGCCTTTGTTAATCCCATAGGCTCAGTTGTAACGGTTTTAAGTCTCGGATTATCTTATAGGCTTCATAAATATAATACCTATAGTTAATCTTTCTCTCTTCAATTGGTTTGTCATCGAACTTATTTAAAAGAGTAACACCAGATGCAGTAAGCATATTCTGATATGATTTAGCATCAGTGTTATCTGAATATTTCCATTTCCATAAGTATCCACCATTAGTAGATGCATAGAAACGATTAGTTCGCTGTTGTTCTTGGTTCATGTATTCAACATGCCATTGTTTACCAGTTTTCTCAGACATCAAGAATTTACGTATATCCGTACATCCTTTTATAGTGTCTTCTACTGGTATACCATCTACAAAGTACTTTATAATAGCTTCAGGTATTATCTTTGCAGATAATCCTTTACCTAATAGTACTTTAGTAATAAACATACCTTTTGTTTTAATTAAATCAGAATTTTTAGTTTCCTTATATCCTTCTTTAACTGCAATGTAGTCGTTAATTGCATATTGGTACATAGCTTCAAAACGCTCTTCCTCAAGAGTAAGTCTTGTAAGTTGTTCCCATTCTCGACAAATCTTGTTAGCCTGTTCATATATACTTTTCTTGAGTAATATAAACAAGCCGTCAGTATTTGCCTGGACGATTCGGCATCCTATTTGTGTTAGCTTTTCAGCTAACATTAGCAATAATAACTGTGCATTTATCCTAATTTGCATTACTGCAAAAGGACTATAACAGAAGTTATGTTGATTTTGTAGATTACCTGACAAACCATTCAATGCTAACTTTAATGTCTCATTTTTCACTTTATCTCCATTATGCTTAGCTTCTATTCTTTCATCCTTAATTTGAGAATATATCTCTAAGAATTCTGGACCAAGATGCTTAGGATAGAACTTATATTCTATTAGCATACTTGGATATAGTGAAGCAACATCAATGTCTATTAGCATTTCGTCTTCTTTAGGAATAATGATTTCAGGATCATTTTTAGAATGAATCCCTCCTACTCCCACAGTATAGCGCAAACCATTAAATATGAAGTTGTTTTCATAACCTTTCCTACCAGGAGATACTATCTGACTTTTCATATCATCTAATACTCTTTGTAGAATAGGACTATCATACTTAATGAACGGTAGTATTACATCCTTTAGTGGTATATAATCCATTGGTGATCTTAATCCTTCAATATCCCACCAGGTTAAACCTGTTTTCTCAAGATACTTTTGAGTTAAGATCTTCATTCCAATATTCACACCATCCTTACTAAGGACTCGTACTCCATATTCATCTTCAATAGCTATACGTAAATCAATATCTTTCTTACATCTATTTAAAAGCTCTGAAGTTGACTCTATATCATTGATATTATAATCAATCATATTGTCAAAATCTTCTAAAGGAAGAGGCTTACCCCAATCACATACAAATTCTTGTACATTAGGATATTGCATAGTTACTTGAATTTCTTTCAAACCTACTCTAAGTTTATTAGAGTAAAGCATAGTAAGTAAATCAAAAGTATCAAACCAAATCTGATACTTCCAATGTTTCCAAGCTTCTATATTATCTTCTGTAGAAGTAGTAATAGTCCTACTTAAGTTAAATATAGAACTACATATTGTAGCTACATTATAACTCATGAGTTTATCTTCATACTCTATAATATAATTTACTATAGGGTTATCATAATGCAGATTATTATATCCACAGAAGATAACCTCAGATTTTATTTCTAAATCTGTAGTATAAAAATCACCCCATTTTATGTAAGAGTCTACTTGTTTAAAGAACTTTACTAATTCTCTTAGCTGGTTCCTTCTTTCAGAGATTTCAAATTTATATATTTCTCCTGTTTCTGTATTTTTAACAGAACAGTGAAAGATATTTTGAAATACTTCAATATCATATACATAGACCTTCTTGTCGCGTATAATCATATCAAAAATATTAGTTAGATTCCGTGGTCAGACTCGAACTGACACAATCACACAGACTTACATTTTGCTGCGGCTCTAACCTCTTTTTAAGCTACACGGAAAACAGTACCATTTCAGTTCTGGTACAAGAACTTCATGAAAAAAAACGAAGAATTAAGCTGCTCTAAGCATAGGCTTAATTATCTTGCGATAATAGCTACGACTAGATGTATCAGCTGGTTTTTCTTTTCCTTTACAGCCTCCAACATGCTGCTTTCTGTTCTTATTTCTACCTTCATAGAATGATAAGAATTTCAAGGGACATTTAGGTTTCTCTAAACGAAGCCTTGCTTCTTTTTGTTTTGCTAATTGTTTAGCTTTCTGTTCTTTAGCTTGTGCTTTTTTCTTTGCACGAAGCTCTTTCAATCTCGGACTTAACCAGTCTTCTGGCTTTTTATCCTTATTCTTTTCTTTATCGGCTACACTTTGTGCTAAGCGTTTATCACGCTCATCTTTCCATGCTTTATGTCTGATTCTTTTAGCTTCTGCTAATTTCCACTCTGTATAATTCTGCTTTCCCATAATCTTGATAATTTTTGGTTAATAATTAAGCTGCTAATAATGATTTACCGTCATAGTAGATGATATTATTATCACCTTCTATGTCTTGTACAGTAATACCGGCAAATGAAGTATCTTTCTTAAACTTCTTTGCTTCTATTGCTGCTTTCTTTTTGGCATCGTCTCTTGTAAGTGCAACAAAGTAGTCTGTCTTGAAGTCATAGACACGTTTCTCATCGTCACTACGCCTTCTTTGTACAGTATACTTGAACTTACGCTTGTTAGGCTTCTCTTTGACAGCTAATTCAGCTGCTGTAAAGCCTTTTTGTTTGCCTTCCTTACTGGGTAAAGGCTTACGAGCTTCTTCTTCAAATTTAGCCTGCATTTCTGCAAGTTTAGCCTTCCTACTTGCTAATTCAGCTTTTTTGGCTGCTCGATTAGCTTTCAACTTATCCTTTATCTGCTTTGTAGTAAGCGTAGTAGGTTTAGCTTTGACAAATAAGTTGTCTTTAACTATACGAGTAAATTTCTTCTTCTCTTTACGAGTATAGTTCACAGTTGGATCATAGCCTGCTTTCATAAGAATTTGTTTGATACGTTCTTTCTTAGACTGTACTATAGCCTTATTTTCCTTCATAGCTTCAATAGCTACTTTAGTAGGCTGTTGTTTCTGTTTAGAACTCCAGGAGTTCCATTCTACTGTTTTCCCATCTTTAACTACAGTTACTAAAGACGGACCGATCTCGAAATCCCTTGTAGTCTCTACCGGACAGTGTTTCTTGACGAACTTGCCGCCTACTACAATTCTAGGATAATTACGCTTTTTAGCTTTAACTGATCGTTTCTGATTTCTTAAAGTTTGTCTCTTTATCTTAAAGTTCTTATTCTTTTTCATAATCTTGATAATTTTAATGGTTATTTACTAAAGCCTTTTATTGCTGGCTTCTTTTTCTCTATCTCATAATATACTATGATAGCTTTGTTATTCCAACTTACTGAATCTATGGTATTGTTATCAGCAATATCTTTGAGAATAGAATTTACTCTATTCTCAAATTTACTGCTGCTTTCAAAAAAACTTTTACGTATGTAATATACTTTTTTCATTTTTTTATGCTGCTAATGATAACGGTGCTTCTTCAATACTGAGTTCTGCACCATTATTGAAGTCTTCAATCTTCTTGTTCAAGGCATTTATTTCCAGCTGTAATTTAGCCTTCAAACTACTAATATAGGCAGAAGTTAATTCTTCTGTCTTATCTAAGTTTTTCTTGCCTTTAGCACGCTTAAGTTTAGGATCAAGAGTCTTAATCTTACTTAAGTGAAACAACTGTTCTTGCTTCTCTGACAAAGTAAAGATATCAAGATAGTTGTTAGTTATTGGTAACTCAGAGAACTTCTTATAACCCATATTGATGCACTGTAAGTACAATTTCAATAGGATACGTTCTTCTGCTTTTGCTTGGATGTCAAGAATCAGCGCCTTCAAATCAAAGTTACGCTTAGCTCCCGTAGGGATAACATTTTCATTCTTGATAATATTCCAGTATTTAGTAATCTCGTTACTGAGTTCTTTACGACGTGTAATAATATATTTAGATGTAATTGATTTCATGTTCAAGTTGATTTTTTTAAGTTAATACTTGACCAAATTACGTCTACTAGTGTAGTACTGATGGGGCTCAAACCCATAACCGTCAACTTAGAAGGTTGATGCTCTATTCAATTGAGCTACAGTACTGTATTTAAACGGGGCCAATTCACCCCGTGAAAATATATAGTTTCTAGATAATATTCCAATTCAAATATTATAAAGTTTTAACCTTGCCTAGTTTTACAGGTATAACTACGCCTGGTCTAATTTCAATACCAGCAAAGCCAAAAGTGTTATCACTAATGACTACTTTGCCAGTTAGGCCCTTCTCTTTTGCGAATTTTTCAATAGCTTCCTTATTGATATATTTAGAGCGCAGCTCTCCAGTCGAAGCTGTTCTCAAGTTATCAAATAAGATATCTATAACACAATCGAGATCACGATTTTTTACTGCTTCCTCAAGTAATGCTTGTGTAATACCATTGAAAGCTATTTCATTTCTGGTTCCACCAGAACCAGTTATTGCATCTGCAATACGAATTGCTACATCAAGAATACTCACCGATTCATAAGTATTCAATAGCCGTTGCCACCATAAAGGTCCCTTGCCATAGTAAAAGAAGACCTGACCATCCTCTCTTACAGAAGTAGCATTAGGAGTTATCTTAGAGCTTCCGTCCCAACTCTGAACTTTAGCTAATATGGTAGGCTCAGTGTTAATAAGTATTTGCAGAAGATCAACCCTAGATTTAGATATTCTGCTCATAGCTTACTTACTCTGCAGATTCTTCCAAGTTTACCTGGAGTGTAACTTCAGATTCATCAGAAACTACGCCACACTGCCGTTGGTATTCCAGTTCCATGCGTGCTGACTGGTCCATCATATCTCGTACAGTCTCACTAAGCTTAAGATACTTACGAGACAATTCCTCATAGAAGTTGAGGACACCACGATTGTGAATAGCCAGCATTTCGTTCAGCATAGACAACTCCTCTGCTGCGAAGAACATCGGGCGGCTGCCTTTCTTGCCGATACGTTCAATACATTCTGCTACACTTTTCCGGTCTGCCTTGCTAAATTCTGGCTTAACTAACTGGAACACAAGGTTCGGGTCGTTATCGTCAGGATTCAACATAATTTTCGGCTCACCGTCCAAGTCTTTGGCAATGAACTTAACGTCTAAGATGTCAATAGCCTTCACTACAAAGATATTGACTTCTTTCCGTAAAGTATTCTTATCGTTGAGCACATCTTCCTTCCACTTCAGGTCAGGATTGGTTGCTACTACGGTATAGATTTGTTCGCCAAAATAGCGACCATACTCTTTTGCTGTTGCCCGGTAACGAGCTAAAACTTGAGAGGCAACGCTCTGGTTACCTACTAATGCACTCACTACTGGTGCAGATACTTTATTATCCATAAGAATGTTTCCTTTCTGAGTCCGTGCTTGATTTCACCAATACGAAACTCTTCTTAATTTTTAGTTAATACTTTGTTAATGCTCTCCACCTTTCGATTATTTATTTACTAATGTACTCGTCTTATATAGTACCGCTTTAAAAAGCTTTGAAATATTAGCGTGAATTCAATCACATAATCTACTCAGTTTACTTTGAAAATAAATTTGAAAAATCTATGAGAAATACTCTGAGAGTTACTTCTGATAAAAAGATATGAAAATACTTTGTATGTTTGTAGATAGAATTATTTGTTTACAAAAAGTCTATCAACTCTTGCGTATTCATTCAGACCGTTTTTACGTTGCGCTGAATTTTCAATACGAAAACGTCCGTACTATATATCATATAATCTAGCATAAGTATTGTACTAGTATAATATACAGAGCCTATCATCAACAACTGGTATGTCTACAGGCATATAGGAATTACAACATTCTATGCGAATGAGGGTCGTTTAATCTAACGTTACTAAAATCACAAGCTCATTGCTTATAGCATGACCCACTTGTACCATTTCCAGGATTTGTTTGTTTATACTGCACGAATATTGGGATTTCCACCCTTCATCATTCCCTTGTCTTGCTTATGGATACTTCACATAAGTGTACTACTACCCTTATAGAGACAGTATAAGAAGTAGCAACAGGTTGCTAATGATTCAGCGTTCTCTTACATATATAGTTGCTGCTATATACTTTACGAGTGTCTTAACAGTCGGCATAACGGTTGGCAGTCGGGGTGACTCGGACTCCATATTCCATACTTACAACGTACGTTTATACTTCTGACCTATCATTGAACTTCCCAGTTTTTTAAAGGTTAAACATTAAAGCACATTTACTCATAGCTGGCTTTATTCAGCGTAGATACATTAGTAAATATAGTATAACATCTTATACTCCTAACCTAATGACATAGTCTTCTGTATCTCCTTAATCTAAGTACATCTATTAATAACAACAATTCTGGATTGAACTGCATTATATTAAGACGAAGTTTACATATCTTGAAACTTATAAGCTCTGCCGTTTTTTAATAGGTGTTTTCTCTGCGTCACCTTAGTGTATTTTTGCTGCATAATATGACTTGCTAAAGGTCACTGCATCTAGAATCAGGGTTATCGCGCCCTCAAACCGCTTAGTCCATCTGGGACTAGTCATTCCTCATTCAATTATACTCACACGAACGACTAAGCACGTGAGTCACTTCAGTCTTGAAAGGCTGTATCAATCTCATATACATCACTCCTACTTCATCCTTGGAACATTGCGTATCCACCTTCACGAGGACCCTATTTACCATAAGGCACAGGATTGGCTCCTGCTCCACGATAATCAGTCAAGTTTACATAGTGTGTACCATAACACGGTTACCCTTACATTAGTATCAGTAATTTACTACCTTCATAAGCACAAGTTCCAGTATCCACAATTGCATACTGCATCACAGCTGATGTGTGCTGAACACTATAGTTAGCAATCTATTTTTCCTTTCTGGGCGTATAGTTACGCTTTTGTTGACCGATTTTGGAGACCGGTGGTCGCGTTTCTGCTATCTCTTTTTTTCCATGAGTTGGCTGCTTCTTAAGGTGAAACTAACCTTTGCCTCTCAGCTTTACCTATCCTTTCCAAAGGGATAAGTCAGGAACCCTATTGCTCCTGTTTCATCATCGTGTTTATACTCCTTTTTGATTCATATCTTGATAATACATACGAGTAATATAGAAGATTTCGTTCTCCTTGCTTGCTTTGTAGTTCAGTGTGTCTTCTCTTAAACTACGAGTCTTTAGTAACAGTAATCGCCAATACGGTTCTCATCATATCGTTACTTATAGAGGGTTATGCACTCTATCCCCCTTTTACCTTCCGTTTTTCAGACGTTTAGGCCTATCATCCTACCTTTTGAGTAATCTCACAGTGTTAGCTGCTAACATATTCTCGGATCCTGTATCTTTTCGGGCCATAGAGAAATGACTCTAAGCTCCCTAACGGGCGCGACCAGCATTATTATACGCTTTACCGCATGACTTCCCTGGAGTGATTTACGCTATAGTTTTGCTCCTCTCGAACTATGACATAATTGTAGGTTTTTATAGTGGTTAATGTCATTAACTATTTTCCACTGGGCGTTTATCTTCGGCCATATTTTCATGTTCTGGTTCTAACATGGTAATTTTACCTGTAGTCAGGTTGATTGTTGCAACAACCTTTTTACCTTTACAAATATCTACGAACTTATTTCGTACATCACTACTACTGATATAGTCAATTGGTTCCATGATACTTGCGTTAAATCCATCCAAACATTTACAAGCATTACCTACAGACAAGCGTAGGTACTTCTCAGTGTATAAGCAATTAGCTATACTGTCCTTAGTCTGATTTCTAATGATATCAGACTGAGCTCCATCTACTATAAAGTAGGCAGATTGGGCCATGATGGAGCTCAGTTTGCACCGAGCTTCTTTCATGTCCTTAATGATACGTGATAAGTGTATCATTTGTTTTAGTATAACTAAATTACTTACCATAGGAGTCTACTTTAGATAATGGAGTTACTGGTGATTCGTCATCAGATACCCTACTAACACTGCGTACTTTTGGATATCCTGTTGAAGTCAGTTTCTCTACTACCTTTGTTCTCCACTTAACTACGGGTTTAGGTTCACCTGTAGTCTTTACATTCACAATTGCGTCTGTTGTTCCTTTCACGGATACTTCTAATGTAGATAGGTCTACTTCGACATCTATCTTCTCGACAGACTTTTTCACTTCACTACTTGCTATAGGGAATTTTGGCATCTCTATAGGTGAAGGAATTACAGGGGCTGCCTGTACTACTGTGACTGTCTGTCGCAGTCCAAAGCCAATTATGCAACTGGCGATGAACATGCCGACAGCCGTAATTATTCTAAAATTCATATTGATTATGATGTTTTAGAGAATGGTTATTCTTCTACGAAACCTACAAACTTTAAAAACCTACGCCAAGCGCTTAGTTTTTTTTTTCGTCTGCCGGTTTGTCTCCACCTTTTTCAGGATACTCCTTTTCTGTAGGAGCTGTGATGGATGACTGGCAATATGCTGCCAAACGAGAAGCCGGATCACGATACAGATTGATAATCTGGCCGACTTTCAGACGTAATTCATCAGGTTTAGGACTTTCATCCTTTCCGAAGAAGTTAGTCTTGATAGAACCTATAACCATTCGAGCAATCTTACGATCATTCTCGAGTTGGTTTTTCTTAGATTCTTCTACACCGGTCAAATCGAGCGACCAATCTGCAAACAACTTATCAATATACTCTTCACCTAAGTTAGAGATAAGAGCTGTAATAGCCTTATCAGACTCAGGTTTGAGGTCTTTGTTGTCCTTCTGCTTCAAGCGGAAGTTCTCATTGATAAGAGCGCGAACTGTTTCTGCAACCTGTTCTTCACTCCAACCTGCCTTAGTCAAGTGATTGTGCAGTACGGAGTGTGCCATACACGGAGAACCAGTCTGTGAAGTATATACGTATACTGAGCTTCCAAGGCCTTTCAGCAAGCTAACAGGGTTGATACGGCTGAAGATTTCATTCATCCAATCACCCACTGTCATCTCGTCTAATGCTAACTTCTTGTCGGCATTAGTTTCTTTCAGGCCGCGCAGTGTACGATACCATTCTACGGTGTTAACAATGTTCGTTGCAACGTTTCTTTCTTTGCTGATGAGGTAAGTCAACGCTGCATCAATTTCCTCATCTGTAGTGATCTTATTCGGATCAAGCTCCGGTGCTTTGATAGTCTTACCAGCATCTTCTGCAAGTTCTGTAGGAACTTCTGACTTGTTAAAGTCAATAGACAACTGGCTACCATCTCCTCCCGGTAATGCTTTAGCTGGAGCGAGCTTAATGCCTAACATTTCAGCCATACCTTGCAACGGCATGAGTTGATTTGCATCAATCATAAGTTGCAATTCACCACGTTCACCACGGTTGAATAAGTCCTGACGTATGTCAACAAGGGCTAACAGGTTTACGACATCAATAGTACGGTTGATGTCAGCGTATACTTCAGGATAACGCTTTGCAAGTTCTTCGTTGTTAGCGTAACGCTGTTGCATTACGAATGACAACATAGCCTTTCCATCTACTGAAGAGGCTGTAGAACCTACAGGAATACCAGCACCAGTGATACCGCCTACAAGAGAGGTTGCACGTCTGAGCGCTTTCTCTTCTGGAGAAGGTTTATTCTCGTGAGAAACATCCTCAGGGATGATAGTAGGAATTTTGTCTTTTTTCTTTTTGGGTGTCTGACCTTGTTCCTTATTATCCTTAGGAGCCTCAGCTGCCGGTTTTTCTACTTGAGAAGGTTTTTCCTTCTCTTTCTTGTTTCCCTTGTCATCAGAAGGCTTGTCTTCTTTCTTGCCTTCTTTCTTGTTTGTAGCATTCTTTGCTTCTTCTTTAGCTGCTGCTTTTGCTGCTTTCAAAGCTGCTTTTCTTTCAGCTTTAGTCATTTCTTTTTCTGCCATAATTTTGATAATTTTTGGTGGTTAATAATACGTTAGTTCAGTCGATAGAATATTTAGAGAGGTCAACTATCATCCTCTATTGCTGGTGAGTCACGCCCGTTAGTATAGATATTACTAATCAATGCGTCTGATAACTTTAATTTCAATTCTGTCATGTTACTCACAACCCCAGATAGGCAATCGGTAGTACCTTCTGTCACTGTACACACTAAGCTTTGTGTGCATGTAGAATTGAAGTCATCAACGGTGTTGACTAGCTGAGTAATGGAAGTAGTATGATTGACCTTCTTAGAGGTTTCTATTACTTCCTTACTCAACATACCTACTAACAAGCCAGCTATGATGCAGGAGATATAAATCCACCACATCTTGTCACTGCGAAAGTTTCTCGCAAGAACAAATGCTACTATTAATAGCACAATAATCCAAATTGCTGACATGTTTGTAAAATTTTAGTTTAATAATTGTTTTAACTTTTCCCGAGCTTTGTTAAGCTGAGATTTTACCTGGCTCTCTGTGAGGCCAAGTTCTTCAGATATTTGTTTGTAAGACAAATTCTGAACTGTTCGTAGTTCAAGTATATGACGATACTTATACCGGAGTCTGCTAAAGGCATCTGAAAGTCTCTCATCTGTTTCATTGAAGATATAATTATCTTCAGGCGAGTAGTCGGCCGAACTTCTCAATTGAACAGTGCTAGTACTATCGTCTAGCCAATAATTTGCATTCTCTTTCTTAGTACGTCTAATATAATCAATACTACTATTTATAGCTATAGTTTTTAACCACATTTCAAATGAAATATTGTTAACATAACTCTCTAGCTTTGAAAAAGCTTTAATAAAAGTAACAGATAATAAATCATCTGCAGCATCTTTATTATTAACAATACGATATATCGTATTATATATAATTCGATTATACTTCTCATAAAGCTTTGTGAAGGCAATTTGTTTACCTTCTTTCGCCTGTTTGATCAGATCGAAAAGCTGTTGTCTTTCTTCATCTGTCATAATCACGGGCTTTTTAGTGAGTATAGGGTCAATCAAGACCCTATACCCTTAGAATGGTAATCCAAGTATATACCTGCAATGCCATTCATTCCACTCGTCATATAGTTTATCAAAAGCGTCCCAAATACATTCCATAAATTCAATCTTTAAGTCGCGAGTAAGAACTTCGACTGGTAATTTATTCACCATACCACAGACAATTCTAATTCTAACTTTTAAAGTAATCTTAGAAGCTATGCCAATCTGTTGTATTATGTTCATGTCAAACCATGATATTATCCTAGCTAAGTTCTGTTTATCAAAGAATTCGTGGAATTCTGTATTTTTAATTTCTCGATTCTGTATTCTTAAGAATACATACCAAGATGGTCTCCAATTTACTTGAGAATATCTTATAGGACATCCTCTTAAGTATGGATATGCAGTGAGACTATTTACGACCATAGCGAGTGCTATTAATTATTTTCAGCATCAGCACGTTTATCTGTGCTAAATTGAAATCAGTTACACTGAGAATATATGCTTTTGTAGCTTCAATTCCTCTACCAGGAATTTTAATATCCTCAAGATATCTGTTAGTGAATGCCTTTAGTTGTTCATTACTAATATTTGGCATCTTCGTACCGCGAATAGATTGTCTATAAGGCGGTAGAGTACATATTTCTGAGTATTCATACTCTAAAAACAAAAAAGAATCAGGTTTTTGACATACAGTTTGTATCTCAATAGATTCTTCAGAGAGTACTGTAAACTTTCCTTTTTGAACAAGGTCATTTATTAACAGTGCAGAAGTAATCCTAAGACAAGGAACTTCTCCAACTATATTAGCTAACAATTCAAATTGCTCTCCAATAACACGATAGATTCCAGGATGATTTAATTTCATGACTTTTTATTGATTTCTTTTACAAAGTTACTTACTACTCCTGATATTGCAGACATAGATAAGTCTGGATATTTATCAAGGAGTTTACTAATCGCTTCAGACTCTGAACGAGACTGATTAAGTATACTGATAAATTCAGTACGTTCAGCCTTAGAGTCAAACCAGGCAAAATATCTTATACGCATTGCTCTTTGTAGTTTCTTGCTTTTATTTCAAGTTCACGAAATTTTCTCTCATCTTCAGAAGTCATTCCATCTACATCAATAAGATGTAAGATTTCTGTACCTCTTTCTTCCCAGAAGAAGAAGATGTTTCTTACTTTGGAAATACCTTCTTTATAGTGATACCTGTTCTTGTAACACTGTGGCACAACAGAGTTGATACGCTGTATCAATTTCTCTTTCATTCGTAATTCCTTACTTACCTTATCTAAGGGTTCAGGAAGTTTCTCTCTGATAAAATTAATTAATCCCATTTCAAATTAACAATTTATTGATTAAACCTAATTTTCTTGTAGTAGAAGTAGGACTCGAACCTACATATAGCACTCCTGCCTTGAACTTGGTGGTGCCTGAGGGGATTGGGTATCAGCTCCTTTCCCGCCGCCCCCGCTCTAACCAATTATAGTTATTCTACTCCAGCTTTTTACGACATTAGCTTAGCCGTTTAGATTATCTCACGCTGCTAAGCGAGTATAATCCATTACATAACTTGTATTGCCAGTTATCTGCTTATTGACCTATTCTATTTCCTCTATGTCGCTGTCAAAACCATAATGCCCCGATTGCAGCTCAGTTGCCATTTGTGTTATTTCACACATGAGGAAGAGTTACCCATCACAGGAGCTGCCACTGGTTCGAGTCGAACGAACATAGTGGAGCATACGGGCTAAATATTTTACAACAATTAGAACTTTCTATCTCCACATACGTTTTTATAACATAAATATTTATTAATTATGTTAATAGAAAAAGAATGTGAATTCTGTCATAAAATTTTTATGGCAGATACAAGAGAGTTAAATCGTGGTAACGCTAAGTTTTGTAGTTTATCTTGTGCTGCAAAAAGTCGTAATGCAAATAAACCTTTGAAACACTGTAAATGTATTGTATGTAACAATGAATTTTTATCAGTTAATCCAAAAGCTAAATATTGTTCTGATAAATGTAAAAGTAAACATTATAGACAACTAATTGTCACAGAGCAAAATGGCACAAGAAAGTTACAAAATATATTATTAGAATTACCCTGTGCGAATTGTGGATGGAATTTAGGTCCAAGAGATATTCATCACATTTTGCCAGTATGTAAAGGTGGTAAAAATGAGATGAATAATTTAATAACTCTTTGTCCTAATTGTCATCGACTATCACACAGAAACCTCCTTTCAGAGGACAAGTTAAAAGAACTTGTTTATCTACGGACTATTTCTTCATCTTGCAGTAATGCTGCTTAAGATGTTGGGCGCTCTAGCTGGTAATTAAGAACACTATAGTTCTCCAGTAGTCTCTGCACTTTCTTAGAGTGTACTCTAAGCTTAGCTCAAGATTGGCATGTAAAAAGCTGATTTTGAGCTTTTTATTTAGCTTTCCTTGAATTCACCCAATTTTGTCATATACATTTCTATATAAGCGACCCTCTGAGTCGAACCCGTGTCCAAACGACGATTTAATAGACCTAACAGTCAATTTCTTTAATGCATTTTATCTATCCATTTTATGAACCAATCAGGTGCATACATATGATTTTCCCATATTAACATAGGAAATATCAATATCAAAAAATTTGTGGGTATATAGCCGACCAAAGCTATATACCCTATGGTCTTGAGAATGGTTAGTTCTCTTATACTGATCTTGATAATATATGAATAGGATTTACGTGGTTCGATCCTTAGCAACGTAAATGATACAAGATACACCTATTCAGTCTGATTTGATATCTCGACTAAGGCAGTTCAGCATTATTACTAATGCGGGACAATCTTATTGTCGCGATCCCAGACATATGATCAGTAGTACACAGTAGTTCCTCATTACTGATACAAAGATACTAAATGAGACCTGTTAATTCAGGTCTTTGTGGCGTCCAATTTCTCCTGGCAAACCTAACGGTTTCCACCCAAATTTCCCCATAAACACTAACCTGTTTGGATACAAAGATACTCAGGTTTTGGAACCTCTTTTTTTATTTTCCCTGCCTTTAGCGATTACGCTGCGGAATCAGAGAATTCCAACGATAAGACCATGAGTTTGGGAAGATCTCGTCCAATTCTCTTTGAGACTTGTCGATATCTTTGTCGATCTCAATGAGGTCCTTGTCGAATTGCTTCTTCAGTGCAAGAGCTTCATCGTCCCATGCCGTAATGGGCTTCTTGCCGCTCTTCACGTCTTCGGCAATTGCGTGCAATTCCTTCATATAAGTCTTCATACGTTGGTTTACGCGGTTACTACGGCGTAACTGCAATGCTGCGGATTTCTCAGTGTATTCACACTTTTGAACCACGTCGATGAGTTCGTTTGTGAGCTTCTCCTTGCGGCGCTCAGCGATCTTCTCAGCTGCTTTCTTTACTACGTCATCGGTTACTTTGTTTGCGTTTGAGATTGACTCTTGGATATCGTCACTCTCGTTGTTTACATCAAAGATGTTCAGTTTGTTTTCTTCTGCCATAATTTGATACTTTTTAATGGTTTGATACTATAGTTAATAATCACGAAATAATTTCGATGAAATCACATCCTTTGAAATATCTTCTTTTTGCTTCTAATACTGCTACGAATATATTACGAACATAGATATCTATAGACCTATAATTATTACTTTTGCATTGTAGTTTTGCAGATTCAATACTAAAATTACCAAAGTATGATACAGCTCTAATTCTTTCTTGGATGTTTTCTGTTGGGTATATCCTAACTAAAGGGCGTATAATCTTACCCATTGCATTTAGAGTTTAAAAAAAAAGAACCATTCTACTTATTCGTATTTCTTATTCGTAGATGACCCATATCCTTCTTCTGACCAATGTTAATTGGTTGACCGTTGTATAGTCCGTAGGTACTTGTGTCTCCTATGAGATCTCCCTTTAGGGGTTTGGCCATAAATGGTTCTTGGTTGACTGAAATCCACCATTTTACTAACAATTTAAATTAGTAATATATAACAGCGGGCGGATACTCTGGCGAAGTATCCTCCTTGGACTGTTCAAATTGTTGCATTCTGAGTTTACACTCATGAGTACATACACTACAGTTGATTTTATTATCAAGTGTAGGACATTCGTTTTTAATCACTTCTTCTACTTCCATGACTTCTTACGATTGTAAGGCTCCATTTTCTTATGCTTAGGTTTCTTTTTAGAATCCTTCTGTCGCTTCTCATAATCTCTATTTGTCTTTGCCATGTTAGAAGAGTTTAAAGAGTGGATTAATGTCTCTTAATAAGCCTGGTAAACAAGCTAAGCCGTATTCCTGTAACAGCTTGCGGTGACGAATATACTTTGCAGTAGTATCAATATTTGCTATGATATTTACTGCGGCAGCAATTGTCTCACGATTCTGATTTACAAGGAATTTACAGATATCCTGATTAAGAAGAGCTTGTGTCTTCATAGTAGGAGAACCTATCTCTTTTATAATTCTCTTACAGAATTCACGAATTACTTCTATATGAGAATTAGATACCGGTTCCTTTGTAACTATGACGCTATTTATAATAGCTTTATCTACTTCTTGATCTGTTAGTATAACCACTTTAGGGTCATCCTCTACAGTCACATAGTTACTCATTGCATGAGCAAATGCTCCCATTAAGGCTTCTTCATTTCTGATAATGCCTTCGAAGCGAATAATAATTGCTTTCATTCTTTTACTACTTTTTGATTGATAGTTATAGATACTGATATTTCATACTTATCTAATTCATCACACAATTCATCAGTAGTATACTTACTAATGATAGGAATTGGCGGAACTACAGGATTGTTTGTATTAGGTGTTGCTTTACACAATGTTCTGGCTTTAGACAAAGGTATACCTAATATCTTAGTACAAGCTAATAAATTAGCTAAGTAATGATCTGTTCCGAACTTGATTTCAGTCAATTTTCGGTTTTCTTCAACTTTAATCTTCATCTAACAAATCTGCAAATTCAGTGAAAAATGTTTTAGGATCTTCGGCCAATATGACGCTACCATCTTCCATGTCTACTGTTACAACTTCCTCTCCACCTAAAGCTGCATTTCTTGTAACACGAATATTGTTAATAGCCATCACATTGATACAAGTTGGCTTTGTTTCCTTTGTATCAGTAAATTTCTGACTACAAAAGAGAAAATCTTTGATAATTTTCATAATACTAATATTTTTAAATTGTTAATAATTGTTTTTTGACGACGACCAGGGTACTCTGGATTTTGTTTTAAGTTAGTACCAACTAAAAAATACTATACATTGTTGTCCTATGAAAGTATCATTTGTTAATAAAAAAGACACACTTCTACTGACTCTCAAATAGTTTTAACTCATAATCAGAAATAGCTGTCAAACTAATCTTATTGGAGTACCTGATTTTAACGTCTGCACGATTATAAACACAAATACGAGTATCTCGGATATTACCCACTATTGCCGTATTCAAGGGAATAATATACGATATGCATTTACTTACGCCCCACAGGTTTGTCATCTTCTGAGGACGTACACTCTATCTTCACAGACTGAGTATACTTTAACTTAAAAAAACAAGATGTTTATTACTTTATTCTCTCTTTACGAAAGTAGTATCTTTAGTATTGTCATAAGTGTTAGACAATTTATCTAATGAGTCTTTATAGTGTTGACTTCTAGCTCCGCTCATTACCTTGTTATAAGTACTTCTGTTCGATTCATATATAGTCACAATGTCACTGTTAGACAATGAAGTTCCATGTTGCCTTAGTATATCTATTAAGACAACGTCTGGCATTGTAAGAAATACACTGTCTATGTGCATGTAACGTTTTGTGTCTTCTCGAAACTGAAGAACTTCCTGTATTGTAGGTACAGCTTCAGTATAAATTGTGTCAACACAAACTTGTTCTACATTATCCTTTTCAGGATTGATGAGATTGTCAACTTTATCGTGACAGATAAAAGTTAGTGCACTTGCAACAAGCATTCCTAATAGGATTAATACTGCTGCTAAACTCCAGGCTACTGCTGAGCCTCTTCCTCTTGGAGAATCTTGTAATTCATTTTCCATTTCTTGATAAATGTTTTAATAGTTAATAAATATGAGAACTTAATCTATACCAAATATATGTTTCATATATAGTGGTCTAAATGTTTCAGCTGCATATTCTGCTGCATCTCCGTTAATAAATCGTAGATGAGCACCCACATGAGCATCAACATAACCAAGACCACTGTGAGAAGCCAGACGGAATAAGCCCGCAGCAGAACCTTTTTCAATTTTGTTCCAATCAATGTACCACCAACTGTACCATGTTCTGATAGGTTTATTTTGTTCATACTTTGGTATCCATTGTTTATTATCGTTAGCAATAAAGTTAATTGCTTGAGTAATAGTACTTAATTGTATGTACACTAGCACATGTTCTTCTAACTTTCTACGCTTGTCAATAGGTTTAATACCTAATACTTTGCAAGCACTTTTGTAGTCTTTTACTTGTTCAAACATTTCTTATGAATTTTACTGTTTTATTTTTGATTATAAACCTTTTACGAAATAATTCTATATCTTCTTTAGGTATATTAGCTATTTGTCTTAGAAAATCTCTTTTTAAATTGAGTTCTTCTTCTAAGTTCTTAGCTCTACCTAAGTAATAATACCTACCTTTATAGTGTGCTCTAACTTTTTTCATTTTATAGTATCTCCTACAAAATAAGTATTATAATATAGATAATCTCTAACATATACCTCTTTAGTCTTTTTACTAAAAGGGTTCATGAGTTCTAACACATAAGTGTCTGAGTTCCGTACGTACTTATTAGTCACAATATAGTTTTTATATTGTGCTTTAAGTTCTACATAATTATAATAATCATAGTCTGCGCAATATTTACTTATTGATACTGTTGCTATTAATATTATAATTAATGCAATTAAAAATTCACTGATACTTGTGAGTATACTATTTGAATAACTTCTTCTGATTGTCATACTATGCTATTCTGATATATACTCTAGTAGGTTCGTTATCTTCCCATTTTACATTAGGGAAAGCTTCTTTTGGGAGTACTAGACTATTGAACGTATTTAAATTTATCCAGTAAGATTTACGCTTTTTTGGTTTTTCACAGAACAAAAATAACGCTCCATTTTTTTCTCTTGCTACCCATGCTCGAATTGATTTCTTTGCTCTCATAATTATTGTTTTTAAGTTAATGAATGTACTCAGAGCGGGAATCGAACCCGCATGATTGTAATAATCATCAGAGTTTAAGTCTGAAGCGTCTACCAATTTCGCCATCTGAGCATTGCTGTTAATAAATTATTAATAATCTTATTATTATTGAACTAATTGCTATTCCTCCACTAATAGTACTTATTATAAATAATGTTTTAAGTATATTGTTTACTGTTTTTGAATATGGTGCTTGTATAGTACAAGCTACTATTATTAATGATAATATACCACAAAGTACAGTAATTAGTGTTGCTATTGTTTCTATCATAATTTATTGATTAAATTGTTAATAAAAAGTAAGGCATTAGTTTTCATAGGTACAAACTGGAAGATTTATTTAACCTATTACTTAACACACTTGCCACGTGAAGGCTGCCTTATGAGTGCAACTAGTATACCTATATTCACATATAAATATACTAGCAATACTACTCTTAGTATTCTACAAATCCATATTAAGCTAACGGAACATAATAAGTTGAGGACTATCCTACGCTTAGGACTAATAAGTATAACATGATTCAGAAGTTCACTATTGTATTAGTATATGGAAGGTTGTTATACTGCATGATTTTAAAGTCTGCACTAATACTACTATAACCGACTCCTTGTACTAATAAAAATTAGTCCGTCTCCTTGTTTATAGATAGATATAAGCCCCACATGCTTGTCAAGGATTCTCACCTTAAGGAGCGTGGTAGTATTACTCTGCTACCACTAACACTTTTGCTATCTGAGGCAGTTGACCTCTGAGTTTTTTTACTAATTGTAATCTGTAGCTATATATTACAATTTGTCTTTGATTTCTCTGCACTAATATCAGCATATGTGTTACTTTAAAAGAATTTCCGGCTAACGCTTGCAATCATTTCACCTTCTATTGATAAAAAGCACTTTCATATGTGCGCTCTGAATATAAGCCCCACAAAGTTGACACTGATTCACACAGTGTAGAAATAGAGTAAGCGCATTAATATGGCTATGGAAAACACCACCATAAGCTATGCTAAGAGCTACGTAAGATATACCGCCTCATTTTCTCTTACTCTATTTATATTGGAACTTAATTATTGTATTCTTCTTGTCCAGGGAAGATACTCATCCGTCTTATGGTTGAAAGTGTTCGCACCGACAGCGGATTCAGATGCGACTACACTACTCAGAATAAAAAGCTGATACTTATTGTTCAGTTAGTATCATACTGTCAAACACCTCATTAAGCCTGTCGAGGTATAGCTATATTCCTTATGTTTGCTTTAGTTGGTTGCTACTAAGATGTGCACTCACAGCGAACCTAACTGTGCATCTACCACGTGGATTAGTAACATATCTGTCTACCTTAGCTTATACTCCTATGTGCATTAGAAGCGAGATAGTACACTATATTACTTATTTGACTCAGTATTTATACAGGCTTGTCACTGACTATAGGCTACCTTACATCCACGTTAAATTCCAAATAAATGGTAGGATACGATACTTGCTATGAGTAAGAATGTTGCTATTACTAAGCATATTTCAAACTCTTTGTCACTTGGATAATTGTTTTTAGTATCCATATTCTATTGATTTTGCGTTTTACACCTAACATGACTTTGATAGTTTAAATTGATATTAAAATACTAAATTCGCTATATATTGTAAGGATAACAAAATCTACTTACGAAATTCATTGTCATAAGTGGAGTACATGAGCCAAACCAACACTCCTACCCAAAAGATTGTGTAAATCCAGTCGACTGCTTCTGCCATATTGTAGTGATTATGAGATGTTTATAGATTAATGCAAAAGAATAAGATTAGGGCATTAGCCCTAACTCTTATTCGTCAGAGTCGTCAGACATTTCAACGAAATCGTCCTCGTCGATACGGCTCTCAAGACTGGCTCTAAGACTGGCAACAGTCTCACCAGGCAGCATCACAACGGTAGCTCGGTTAGATATCGCCTTTTCCCCATTACGGCTCTTACGATACTTCTTCCTCCCACCTTCCTCATAAGTAACGTAGTGAGGTCTCATATCCAGAGTCACTACTTCACCTACAGTCGTAATCCAAGTGCTTGGGTCGTCAATGTCGCCTTCCCACTTGTCATTGTCCTTCAACCTCTTCTCTACTTGTTTGTACAAGAAGCCTGTACGAGTCTTGGCATTCTCAAAAATAGCCTTACTGTACATACCAGACGCCATTACACCGTCTTCTTCAGCTAATAAAGATAACAATACATAGTCATTGTCATCCTTGTCCTTCAAGACCTCAGCGCCGTAAACAAATAATTTCTTCATAATTTTGTCCTCCTAAATTTAGATTTGAATTCTGATGTTCCTATCGGGGTGTCTTCGCCCGAATACGTATAGGGGGTCCCTGAAGTTTGGTACTCCACACACGCGGGCTTTCTCTATAAAAATTTTTTTGTTAAAAATTGTTAAAATATTGAAGTTAAATAGCCATAATTGTTGTTAATAAATGTTAAAGAAATGGTAACTAACACATAGTATGAGACGTTTATAGGGGAGTAAGAGGGGTTACTAATACAGACTAATAAGTTCTATATCATAAGTAAGCCATTATAATTACTCTTACTTTAGATAACACTGTAATATGAAATATAGACTTATAGATAAGTTATTAGACTTTAAAGAATCTAATGTTATATTTGAGGATAAGGAAGTAAAATATATAGAATCAGTAGATGATGGATGGGCATGGATAGTTCTGATTGATAGTGAGTATTACAAATTAGAACAAGGTCTACCAGAATATGAGGGGAATATATACTTACAAAAAGTTGAAATTTTAGACAATGAATAAAGTAAATAAGATAGATAAGGCTTACTCTGGTAAGATAGTATATCATGGTAATAAACCATATCAGTTAGTACCAGAGTTGAAGAAAGGTATGTGTGAAGGTTGTAGTTTGTATAATAGTAGTTGCCCTACTAGAGTTACCGGTTACTGTACTCAAGGTTATATACTTAAGAAGATTATATTATGACGGTAGAGTTAGATAGAGATGACTTAGTAAATCTTATCATAGGATGCAGTGGTCCTTATTATACTATAATGGATAAGTATAATGAAAAAGGATTAAATCTAGGTCATTATGTAGGTGGATTTGTAGACTCTTGGAGATGGAATGATAAATGTAGTTTTAAAGATTTAACTGAAGACCAACTTTGGGAGATATACTTAGATATAAAGAAATCATGGAAGTAAAAGAGATAATAGATAAAGTATATGAGACTATAGACAGTCTATACGAAGATGGTGAATTAAAACCTTATATGAGAGTATATGTAGACAAAGACATTATACCTGAATTGTTTAAATCTATAACTGGTACTTACACAGACAACAATCCAGACACTTATATTTTTAAGTATAGAAGTACTTATAATACTGATATAGAATTTGTAGGTATTGATAGTAATCTGATGAATGGTAACCTTATATACTTTGTAGATGGAGAATAAAAAGATAGTAGAATATTACCCTTCAAATGAAGGTTTAAAGAACATTTACAGCAAGTTCCTAAAATTTGGTAGTATTGAAGACCTCGACAATTTAATTCTTCTTTATACCAACGATATAAGAAAAAAGGTGATAAATTCTTATATAGAAGACGGGGAAGATGAAGAGATGGCTCAATTTATAGTTGATTACTTTGAATATATCTATGGAAAATATAAGTAATAAACACTTAATACCCATCTGGTTTAATGATAAAGAATTTGCCCTAGTAGAGGAAGAATTTCTTACTGAAATGAATAAACAGATAGAAAGGTTACTGACTACTAAAACAGATACTATAAAGATAATTCCAGAAGAATGGCAATGGGAAGTAAAACTATGAAAGAAGGAAAAAAGAATGATTTCCAAGACGGTAAGCTAAGATGGGATTTACTGCCTTTAGAAGAAATTGAAGATATAGTTAAAGTATATACATCTGGTGCTAATAAGTATGGTGAGAATACTTGGCAATTATTGGACAATGGTTATCAGAGATATAAAGCTGCTATGTTAAGACACTTACTTGAGTATGAGAAAGGTAATAAGGTTGATGAAGATACAGGTTGTCAACATTTAGCCCAAGTAGCTTGGAATGCAATAGCTATGCTTTACTTAGATAAACACGGAAAAGGAAAGGAGATAAAAGAATGAGTTTTTGGTTTGGTGTTATAGTTGGCATACTTAGTATGTATACTATATATAAAGTTAAGGAGAATTTAAAGTTATGACGTTATATGATCCAGAATTAGCTGAGATAATAAGGAAGGGTACTCCAGTAGAGATACAAAGTAAATAGTTTATAATAGAGCCTTCCAGGGGTGGTAGATGTGATGGCTGTTACTTTCAAAACCAATTGAGATGTCCAACAAGAGCTGTTACATACTGTACCTCTAATGGTGGTAATATACTTAAAATAAAAGAGTAATTTTTTAGAACTATTTAGCATACTATACGTTATAGTAATAAACCAAGTTTGAAGAATATGAGTGACGAAGATAAGATATTAGAAACAGTCTTAAACAGACTGAACTACAAGTTCCTTAAAGATGTTCTAGTAAAACCATTAGAACCTGTAATGGTTACTAAGGAATTTACAGAACAAGTTCCTACGGGGGAAGTAGATGAAGAAGGCTTTAATAAGTACGAGACAAAGACAGAGACTAAAGAAGTAGAATCTGAATATGGTACTGGTATTGTATTAGCCCTTCCCACTTGTGTAGCAGAACCTGAATTTAGAGTAGGGGACAAAGTAGTTTACAATAAAAAGTTCTCTAAGGACTTTGATTTATTCAAAGATAGTCAGTTAGTCAAACCATTTGATGTAATTGCTGTTTGCGAATAAGAAAAAAGATTTAATTTCAAGCATAAACGCCCAATCTACTTGAATTTAGATTTTTCATAAACATGTTTTTATTATGAATATTAAATTGATAGATAGTTAACCCCAGTCTCACGCTGGGGTTTTCTATTATCTGTTAATGAAATGTTAACAAATGTTAAAAAGTATTAACAGTCTGTTAACAAAGGCGTTTTAGTGTCATGGAAGATAAATGTTGGCTATTAGCAATACTGATCGGAGTATTAGTAATGTGGGCCTGTAAAAAGTTAGAAAAATGATGTCAGATTATAAAGTAATTAAAGATTGTGGGTTACTTAAGAAGGGTGACCTATTGTTTTGGAACGGAATGGAAGAAGCATATACTTTAGATGAGTCTAAGGATGGTTGTGAGCGTTCCATTATGATCAATGATAAACTTGCAGAGGAACTGTATAACGACGGTTATTTTACTACAATTGCTACTGATAAGTCAATTGTTAAAGATACTGTTGATTTCATTGATAATTTAATTGAACAGTACAAGAGTGATTTACTAGAAGTACAGAATAAATTTGAAAAAGGTGAAGTACAACCTTGTGTCAAAGTAGAATCCGAAACAGTACTGTACAATTTGATTAAGTTGGCTAATAGTATTAAAGGTAAATTAGAGAATGAATAAATTAGTTAAAGGTGTCTCTAAAACTGATTTATACAACGAATTCTTGAAAAGCCTAAACGGTATATTAGATCTTACTGACAGGGAGTTACAATTACTATCTACATTTATATAGTTAGATATAAATACACCAAAACTCCCTAATATCAGTAAGAATGTAATAAGTACTGAAAATAGAAAGTATATCAGAAAAACATTAGGTATTACTCCTGATAACTTAAGTAGATATATAACTAAGTTTAAGAATCAAGGTATACTTGTCAAAGGCAGAGTAGAAGATGAAGTAATGGTAAATAAAGCTTTAATACCAGAAGTAATCGGTGATAGAGTACAAATAACAATAGTGTTAAGATTAAATAAAGATGAAAGTACAATCAACAATGCTTGAACCAGGTTCCATTATAGTTTGGAAAGATTATAATTTCCTTAAGAAAGCTTGGTATGGTCTATGGAATAAGCATTTGCCTTACAATAGGTTTACTCTTATTACTCAGAAAACGGAGTTACTAAGTATTAATGGAAACTTTGATAACGAAACAGCAATATATGAACCTATACGTAAGTATAGTAAATTAGAAGCTAATAAACTAGCTATAATAGCTAATGACTTACATTACTCTAGTAATTGGTTAGATATAGCAGATGTTATCAACGTAATTAGACCAAATACTATCAGTGGACCTATTACTCTAAATGAATGTAGATACTATAAAAGAGTAAAGTTCAATGAAAGATCAACCCAGTATATATACTAAACTAAGTAATAAGTACAACTTACCTTATTAGATCATCGAAGTAATATGTAATAGTCCTTTTAGGTTTACTAATGAAGCTATAACTAATTAGGATAATAAACCTATCAGATTTACTTACTTGGGTAAAATTAAATTAAAGAAAAGATATGAAGAAAATACTTAATACATACGATCCTGTAATTTATCCTAGAAAGCTATGGGTAGCTAACTATGCTGAAGGTTTAGATAAGAAGTTCGTATTTTGTAATATAGAAGACTTTAACATAGTTAATGAAGATACCTATAAGAGCTTAGTAGAAGAGTTCTATGAAGAGTATACTGCGGCAGTTACAATACCAGTACACTATAAAGCTACAGGAGAGGTAGGTGTATTAGTAGTTATTTTCAATCCGGATAATCTTGAGGATGCAATAAATACTATTGCTCACGAAGCTACACATGTTACAGATTATATGTATGATTCATTAGGTTTGTCAGCAGAGTGTTTTCATAGAAATGAAAACTATGCATATTTACTTGGATGGGCTGCGGGCTCTATAAGTAGTAGTTTAATTAAATTTAAAGAAGAAAATGACTAAAGAAGAAAGCATTGCAATGTGGAAAGTAGAGAAAGCTCATACAGACAAAAATCTACTTACGAAGAAAATGAATAAACTCTTTGATTTAGTAGAAGAGTTGATTATGAATGGAGATCTTATGTATGATCAGTTTAGTGGTGATATGCTAGATGAAGTAACTACTACTATTATAGAAAATGGTAAGAATGAAACTAATTTGGATAGAGCTGCACAGATTGATCTTATATGTGAGAGATTATATGAAAAATATACGAAGCAACATAACAACTCAGAGTCTGGAGAAGGAGATAATGGAGTTCTAGCAGATAATACAGAAGTATCAGATGAATCCGGAGTATGTACATCCGAAGATACCTCTAGCTCTAGCGTAGAGCATACTACAGAAATTGAGTAAAGAATATTATTTAGGTTACAGAATAGATTAAAAAATTAGACATTATGAATAAATATATTTTAACTGAACAACGTGCACTTATAAAGCTTAATACAGAAACACTAAAGGTCAATAGTATTGGTGCTTCATATAATGTAGATTATATATGGCTTATCGAAGAAGACGGAGTTATTACTTACTTTGATAAAGAATACGAAGTAAAAGCAGGTAATGTAGTGATGTTGATGTATCGAATTGGGGATGAGGAACACAGTGACATCATCGTAATTGATAACAAAGATCTTACTAATCACTACGAACGTAGAAAGAAGTACTACGAAGAGCAAAAGGGCAGAGAGAAAGCTAAAGATTGTTGCTGTGACTGTGAATGTGTATCTCAAAGTTGCTAATTATGGATAAATTATTAATTGATTAGTATGGTAATAAGACTCTGTATAATACAGAGACTAATTCCATTAAAACTACACCCTCAGACTTTGATGTTAGATGCGCATTCTTTGCTGAATAGGATGGACAAATAATTACTGAAACCGAAGTAATAGACTATAATGCAGGTGACTTAATACTGTACTTTGTACATTGGAACGGTGTTGATTATGACACTAAAGCGGTAATATGTACTGACATAGTCGCTAAGGATGACATCAGCAGATGGTTCAGAAGTCTGACTAAGAAGATCGAATCTAATGAAACTATTTGATATTCAAGGAGGTAGAGTAATTATTCATTCAGATGCTTTAGGTATCCCATGCTTTAAAAAAGTATGGGATGCTGATAAAGCAGATAAAGAATATGCTACTAAAGTAATCAGTTATATAGTACTAATGAACAAATGGAATAGCCCATATGTTCAAAGTATGGAAGCTGAAACTAGAGAGCCCAAACTCAAAAAGGAAATATTTGGTGATGAAAACTACCAACTTACTGCTGAAGAAATTAGCTGTGAAAATGACTATAAAGCATTCTGTCATACTCGTACGCTGGAGATGCTTGATAACATGAGGCTAAAGCTAGATAGTATCAGTAAGTATTATAAAGAATCCCTTGACGATACTCTTGATGAAAAGAAAATTAAAGACCTATTAGCTGGTATGACATCAGTAGGTAACGTACTCAAGAGTATAGATACTTTAGAGAATATGGTTAAAGCTGAAGAAGTAGCCATAGGTAAAGTCAAAGGTGATGCCAAGATTAATCCTTATGAGTTGGCGAGATAATACAGCAAAATGCAACCTAAATTAAACAACACGTTTAGAACAATATAAAGAGAAATTATGAAAGCACAATATGATATTACAATTGATTTGACTAAAGGTCAAGAAGAATTCTGGAGACAGATTGATGAAATAGACAATATTCTGAAGCCTAAAAAGGGTTTATGGAGTAGAATCAAAGCTTGGTTCAAACGATAATTTTAATGGCCTAACGTGGGGGCTTATACCCACGTGATATTGCCCTATGGTGTAATGGCTAGCACAGGAGGCTCTAACCCTCTTAGTCTGGGTTCGAATCCTAGTGGGGCTACCAAAAAGTGAAATATGCAAGGTGTATATCAATTAGGACCAGATAGATTTAAATACTTAGCTGGTCATACTATCGCTGGTGGTAAGGTTTTCTTCATATACAGGGAAACTGATTTAAAGGGTTTACTAAAAGCGGTAGAAGAACTTAAGAAATAAACTAAGTGAAGTATGGCGCGCATACAACGTAACCACCTGAGTCCCTGTCTAATTCTAGATGTAGTCAACACGCAGGTCCGAATCGTAAGTCGGGGAGTTTGACGTAGTATCTCCTACAAACTACGTGCACTGTGAGGATTTGGACATATTAGTACAATTAAAGAATGAGGATGTCTATTAAATGTGTTAATATCGCTAGTTCGATTCTAGCCCTCACAACCATGGAAAAGTTAAGAGATAAAAACGTACTTATTGAAGTACAAGGTAAGAGTTACTGGCTTGATAAAGAAGCCTACGACAAGATGAAAGAATGGGTAAAAAAGAGAGAACTTGAATTTCCAAAAAGATGGTTGACTTTAACAAAAAAATAATCAATTCAGATAAATTTCGACAACCTGCCTTGTAGTTTCTAGCTACAGGGCATTATTGTTAGTATCCTGAAGGTACCTCGGAATTTTATAAGTTCTGGGACGAAGAACAAGATAGATGTATTAATGGTTATACTGCTGATGATGGTGATTTCATCAGTGGCTATAACTATTTTTATTTAAACTACTGTCCTATATCTCGTATTGTCAATCATATTACTACTGATAAAGATGGCAATACTGTAGTAAAGCGTATAAATGAAGTTAGTTTTCCAGACTTCTGGGACTATGATTATTACTATTTTAATGCTGTTCAAGAAGCAGAAACAGTGGGCAAACATCTATGTCTACTTAAATCAAGACGTAAGGGTTTCTCTTACAAAGGTGGTTCTATGGCATGCCGTAATTTCTATTTGATACCCAATAGTAAAACATTCATATACGCATCTAATAAGCAATACTTAACAGATGATGGTATTCTTACTAAAGCATGGGATTACATGGACTTCATAGATAAGAATACAGCTTGGGGTAAGAAGCGTAGTGTTAATACCCAGATGCGTAGACGAGCTGGTTTCTATACTAAAGACGATTATGGTAATGTAATAGAAATGGGTTACAAGTCAGAGATTATTGGCGTTACTTTGAAAGATAATCCTGACGTAGTTCGTGGTAAGAAAGCCAACCTTATTATGTTTGAAGAGGGTGGTTCTTTCTCAGAATTAGGAGCAGCATGGCAAATTGCAAGACCTTCTGTAGAAGTAGATGGTATAGCCTTTGGTACAATGATTGTATGGGGTACTGGTGGTGATGAAGGCTCTGCATTCGAGACCATGAAAGACATGTTTTATAACCCAGACGGTTATAACTGTTTAGGTTTTGATAATATATGGGATGAAACAGCAACTACTAATAAATGTGGTTTCTTTGTACCTCAGTATACTAACCTAGATATACGCGATAAAGACGGTAAGCGTATATACATGGATGATGATGGTAATACGTTTAAAAAGAAATCATTAGAACATATATTAGCTGAAAGACAAGTAGTAATAACTAATGCTACTAGTAATGCAGCTGTAGACCGTTATGTGGCAGAACGTCCTATTACTCCAGCTGAAGCCATGCTAGAATTTAATGGTAACATATTTCCCAAAAAGGAATTACAGGAATAGTTATCATTACTTAGGACTAATAAGAAATTATAGAACCATAAACAAGTAGGAGACTTAATTCAACAACCAGATGGAACTATTAAATGGGTAATTAAGAAGACTGGAGATATAACTCATTATCCATTAAGAACCAAAAGAGATGAAGTTACAGGGGCTTTAGTAGGGGATGATCCTACTGGTTCTATAGTAATATGGGAACACCCTAATAAAGATGCTAGTGCAGGTCTTTATATAGCTGGTATTGACTCATATGATTATGATGAATCAAGTACCACATCTCTTGGTTCTTGTTTTATATATAAGCGTATACAATCTATAGAACAATATTCTGATATTATAGTTGCTGAATATACAGGTAGACCTAAATCAGCAGAAGAGTTCTATGAGAATGTAAGAAAATTATTGCTGTATTACAATGCTAGAGCAATGTATGAGAATCAAAACAAAGGTATCTTTGTTTACTTTACTAATAAGCATTGTGACTACTTACTAGCTGATTAGCCTGATATTATAAACGATATTGTTGGCAACTCTAAAGTAAACAGAAAGAAGGGTTGCCATATGAATAAACAAATCAAACAATGGGGCTGGGGTCTTATCAAAGATTGGCTTAATGAGATTAATGCAGATGGTAAGAAGAATCTATACAACATAATGTCAGAACCGCTATTGGAAGAGCTCATAGCTGCAAATGATGTGGTGAACGTGGATAGAGTAATGGCGTTGACACAAGTAATGATTTATAGAGAACAGCTCTATAATGTCAAAGTAAAAGAAATAAAAAAGGAGAATAGAAATAGGGTATTATTTGAAGGCCCTATCTTTACTCAACAGTGGTTTCATGACGATGAATCTACTGATAATATCGAAGCATATATGTTTTAATTATGAAGAATATTAATCAATTTCCTTTGTAGAGATTACCTATGTCTAAGAAAACATAGGACTGGAAAGAGTCTTGTGTTGACTATATTATAGGACATAGTCAAGGTGGTTCTAGAAATGGTAATACTAGAACTCGTAAAGAGGAAATGTAGACATACTATGACCTTTACAATAGTATATATAATGAGAAGGATCTTAAGTATGTTACTAACCCCTTTAAACAGCAAGATGGTTTCCCTGCAATGGCTTAGGATTATAATATAATTAAGCCTAAAATAGACCTATTATTAGGTGAAGAAACTAAAAGACCATTCAATTTTAGAGTAGTACGTACAAGTGATATAGCTACTAGTGAAATGTAGGATAAAGCTAAACAAATGCTTATAGACTACATACAAGCTACTATCATGAGTAGACTAGGCCCTGAAGAATAGGCCAGGTACCAAGAAGCATTACAATCAGGTGAAGTAATGCCACCAGAATAGATACAAAAGTACATGAGTAAAGACTATAAAGATATAGCCGAGATAACAGCATATCATAGTCTAAACTATTTAAAGAACAAGTTGAATATTACTCATGAATTCTATAAGGGTTGGAAAGATGCGCTAGTTGGTGGTGAAGAAATATATTATGTAGGAATAGTAAATGGAGAACCTCATTTAGAGAGAATAAATCCCATTTACTTTGACTATGATACTGATACATCTGATCTTGAATTCATACATGAAGCACAATGGTGTTGTTATGAGATGATTATGTCTGTTACTGAAGTATATGACAGACTATATGATAAGATGTCAGAAAAGCAATTGAATGACCTGCTGGACATGATGGATGATAGTTCTAAAGGTGGTATAACCCCCGAAGTAAGAAAGACATCTTTAGACTATCCTCACATCAAAACTCATAGTATTAATGGGTTTGCTGCTAATCCATTCGAAGAATCTAATAATGTGCACGTATGGCATTGTTGTTGGAAATCACTTAAGAAAATTGGCTTTGTAACAATAATCAATCCAGAAACAGGTATGCCAGAAGACTATCAAGTTGATGAAACTTATAAGGTAACAGGCAACGAAATCAATGTAGAATGGAGATGGATTATTGAAGTTTGGGAAGGATATAGAATAGGTGAGGATCTATACGTCGGTATAGAACCACTTGAATATCAACATGTATCCGCAGATAATCCTAATTCACAAAGACTACCATATACCGGAGTAATATACAATAATACTAACAGTAGACCGCGTAGTCTTGTTAGTATGATGAAGCCATTACAATACATGTATATCGTACTTTGGTATCGTCTTGAATTAGCTATGGCTAGAGACAAAGGTAAAGTAGTTACTATGGATATTACTTAGATACCTAAGTCTATGAATATAGATGTAGCTAAATGGATGCATTACTTATCAGCACTTGGAGTTAACTTTGTTAATCCATATGAAGAAGGATGGGATATACCAGGTCGTGAGGGTGGTAAACCATCCCAATTCAATCAGATATCTGCTTTAGATCTTACTATGGCTAATACTATTGATCAATACATTAATTTAATGGACAAGATCGAAAGTATGTTATCTGAGATATCTGGAGTAAGTAAACAACGTGAAGGTTCTATTGCATCTAATGAGTTAGTAGGTAATGTAGAACGTTCTGTAGTACAATCTGCTCATATTACTGAACCTTGGTTCTGGACACACAATTAGGTAAAGAAAGAGTGTATCACCATGTTATTAGATACAGCTAAATATGCTTGGAAAGATAATAAGACTTGTATACAATATGTATTAGATGATGCAACCAGAACATTCTTAACTTTATCTGATGATTTCTTCTATGAAGATTATGATATATTTGTAGAAGATACTACTAAGAATCAACAATAGATTGAGGCTCTTAGAAATCTTATGCAACCTGCTATGCAGAATGGCGCTAGTTTGCTTGATATTGCTGAAATCATCACCATGGATAATGTTACTATGATCAAGAATAAACTTGAAGAAATAGAACAGAAAAGAATGGAACAACAACAACAAATGGAACAAGCACAAGCAGAAAGAGAACAGCAATTAGTTCAAATACAGAATGAGGTTAAGGAAGAAGAACTTATGCTTAAAGAAGCTGAATTAGATCTTGAAAAATATAAGATTGATACAGATGCTTCTACTAAGATTACTGTTGCCCAGATCAATGCGTATAGAGGTTCTGAAAACATGGATCAAGATATGAATGGTATACCTGATCCTATAGAAATAGGTAAATAGGCAATTGAACAACAGAAAGTAAATTCTGATGCAGCATCTAAACAGTTTGAGTTGAATAATAAGAAGCGTGAAATTGAAATGAAACGTGAAATTGAGAATAAGAAAATTCAACTTGAAGAAAAGAAGATGAAGCAGGAAATGGAATTACAGAAACAAAAAGATGCAGAAGCATACAAGAGAGAACAGCTTAAAGCACGTACAGCTCTGAAGAATAAAGTAACAGGAGAGAAGTAATATGAAGATAATTAAGAATAAGTTTATACCTTTTAAGGGCTATAAATTGATAAATCTGTTTGGTGTTATATTCCAAAGAAATGACGCTGTAGTTACAATGACAGAGTATAACCATGAGAAAATCCATTTGAAGTAGATGCAAGAGATGTTGTGGATTGGTTTTTACTTATGGTATGCTATAGAATATCTTTGTATAATGCTGTCCTGTAAATGGAATAAACAGAGTGATAGATATCACGACGTTAGCTTCGAAGAAGAAGCACACAACAATGATAAAAACCTAAACTATTGTAAAGAGCGTAAGCACTATGCGTGGTTTAAGTATTTAGAAATAGGTAGTTATAAAAGTAAAAAGGAGAAATAATTATGGCTTGCAAAGGTGGAAAGAAAACTAAAGGAAAAGGCGGAAAAGGTAGTAAATAAATATTATTATGAGCTTTATAGAATATCTAATTAATAAGGGTTACAAACCATATAGGAAGATATATAATCGCAGTACTAAAGAATTCGATTATATTGAAGATGATAATATATGTTATTTTTCATCTGCAGTTGGTGGTTATACTGATATTAGACTAATAAAGGATAATAAAGAAGTAATTTACGGTCTTCATTAGTACGAGCATCATCCTGTCTTAATATATCCTAGACCTGATAATATTACTAAAGATGAGGATATAGATAGACTATTTATGGACAATACTTATGATTAGATATTTAATATGTTAAAGTTATGACTGTAACTGAAGAATATGTAACAGTTAAAGAAAGAATTGATATCTTCATATAGAAACTGTTAGACAACGGATTTGTTGAATGTGATAAGGAAGAAGTAGATTCATATATAATGTTCTATGTAGGTACTCCGTTAGATACACGAATGTTTAGTAAAGATGTCATCTACATACTTATCTCTGAATCTACTCAAGAAGCAGAAGTATATATGGATAAAAATCAATTCTTAGGTAAGAGAAACTTTACAGATTTTGTATATGGATAAATAGGCATTTAAATAGAGAATGCAGAACCTAAAGTCTTACCGGGAGAATAATCCCGGTAAAGGCTATTGGGATTGGAGAAATAGCTTACCAGATAATCTTAAGTATACAGATGATACCGAGTATGATATGGTAGGTGCCTATAACTCTGGAGCATAGCCTACATTAGAGGATGATGGCTCATATCATTTACCTACCAGAGTTCCTAGTACTGGTAAAGTACTGAAGTCTTCAATACATCCTACTTATTGGAAAGGTTTAGCAGAGGATGAGAAATTGGGCTATCACACTTATTGGTTACCTGATGGAAGTACTTATACTGCTTCTAAGTATGATGTTCCTATATAGGCTTATTAGAATGGTGGTAGACATGCTTTAGGTGTTGGTTAGGTGTTTGCCTCACTTGCTGATATGTTATTTAATAAGGAAAGAAGAACTCCAGCTATAGCAGCTGCTGCATATCATACTATACATCAAACCTAGAATGATCTAGCATTAGCTCCAGTTGAAGCACCACTTATAGAACCTATAGTAGATGCAGTAAAGAGTGTGGACGAAACTCCATATGATCCAGGAGAAGTATTTTTATTATCTCCTGAAAATCAAAAGAAGCAGATAACAAAGAATCCTAATTATAGAGTAGTAGATACTAACAGTGAAGAAGATCCTTACGGAATTGTAAGAAGAGCTGCTAACTATCATAAGGAGATTCACGGGGAAGTACCTGTGTATGATTATATAGCTGATTCCGATACAACTATTAAAAGAAGTAATTTAATGCCAGTAGGAACATTACCTATAGGTGATTATACTCCGAAATTACCTCATGCTGGTAGCTATAATTCTGTATTATATTACAATGCCGGCAATGATAAACTTTATCAGAGAGCATATGATTTGAATGATTATGGTCCTACTGATACCAAAGACAAAGGGGCTTCTAGTATGTATATTGGGCCAGTAAGGTGGTTGTCAAGACAGTTAGACAAAGCAGGTACTCCTTTTGTTCAAAGAACTGGTTTTGTACCTTTCGATGAAGAAAAATATTACAACTAGTTACCTGAGTCTGCAAGAAAGAAAGTAAGTGAATGGCGTAGGCTTAGAAATTCATACGAATATGGTGGAGAAGTAGATGAATTTCAACGTAAGACCAGAAGAGATATAATGCAAGAGTCTTTAGTAGATGGGAGACCTGATTACAATAAGATGTTCTAGAATCAAAATGAATATCAAAAAGACTTTGCAAACTATTGGTATACTGAGAGAGCTAAGAATCCAAAATATTCAGATTAGATAGGAGGAGATAAACTAAACAGTGTATTATCCAATATAGACAAAGCTACATGGAAAACTCCCACTGAAGCTATGAGAGATAATATGGTAGGATAGGGTTATAATCCTACAGATGCTCAGATTAATCAATAGCTTAATATACTTAAGGAAAAAGGTACTAAAGGTTTTGCTAATCCAAAGGCTCACAGTTATACTTCATTAAGACCTGCTAATACTTGGCATGAAGGTGTTGGTCATATGGTAGGAGACAATACTCCAGCTATACTTAATGCTACCCCTAATGTACGCATTAGTAATCCTGATAGTTCATATGAAGATTATGTCAATTAGGCTAATGAGAAACATGCACAGACTTGGGACTTTAGAGGTAATAATTCAAATCTGAAAGATGATCAAGGTAATTACTATATAGATCCTAATAGACAACTTACTCCTGAAGATATAAGTAATATGCGTAGTAAAGGGGCTAAGATACCCGAACAATGGGAGTCATTAGAAGATGCAGATATATCAGAACTCACTAATACATTTGCATATAATCTATCTTAGGATCCTATATACTTTATGGCTAATGGTGGTGAGATAGGTGATCCAGATGATGAATTTACTAAAGCTATTAATACTAAGTTAGGTAGAACTCCAGATGGTAGACCATTGCAACAAGGACTTAAGCCTGTGTTTGATTTGGAGGATGCAGCTAATTTAACTCCTGTGGGTGATGCTATTGCTGCAAAAGATATGTACAATGCTGCTATGGATAAAGATTGGACAGGTTTAGGTTTAGCTGCTGCATCAATGATTCCTTTCGTTCCTAGTGGTATGCGTAAAATTAATAAGAAATTTAAACAGATACCTAGTGTACATAAAGATACACAACAATTATTGGATGCTAAATTTCAAGAGTTAGATAAATTAGCTCAACGTAAGGCAGATTACGGAAACGAACAATACCGTATTATGGAAAGAGTCATGGAAGATCCTAGTTATATGAATAGAGCCAGAGAAGTAAAATAGAAGTTTGGAGATGACTATTCTATACCATATGCTGATATGTTTATAGCATATAATGTCGATCCTGATGTACTACCTAATGTTTAGCTAATGGACGAACTAAAGAAAGCCGGTTCAATGCGGAGAACTGCAGACGGTAAATTTATATACAAAAGGAATCCAGATAATGATTACATTCCAAATACAGCTGAACATGAATTAAGTCATTTTACAGATTTATTAAAATCTGGTAGACCTGATGCACATGCTGGTAATAATGTATTCTACTAGATGACAAAAGATCTGACAAAGAGAGTAGGAGACAAACACGATGATTATTTTCTACTACCTACTGAATAGAAAGCTCACATGAATTAGCTTAGAGAATGGATGTTTCAAAACGGTTATATTAATCGTAGAGATTAGAAAGTTACTCCTGAATATATGTCTAAGATCATGAAATAGTTAAATAATGTAGAGGGAATGAAAGGTGTGCAAAGAGCAGCTTAGCAGTTTAAGAGTAATAAAACCTTCACCAAATGGTTCAATTCTGTACCGTTAATAGGAGCTGGATTACTTGGTGTAAATAAATATTTTACTGATGAAGATAAACAAGAAAAGTAAGCTTGCGGAAAGAATCAAAAATAAAATATTAGAACTAAACGATTCTTTAGAAAGCCGCAATAGAGAGTTATCTTTTTGTAAGAAATATGGATCAGCATCAACGACATATGGCGACGCTTATCCAGATACATCTAAATGGCCTACAAGTAGACAATACCGTATTTTAAAACGTTTCGATAAGAATACATATTTTACAGATAATGAAAAGAACTTTATTATCAATTATTTAATAGAGTGTTTGGTAGACAATCAACCATTTGATTGTTCTAGTTTAGGACCTAATAAATATCTAAATGAGTGATTTAATAGACTACACAGGTATCATGCCGGTCTACCCTATACCTACATACAAGTATGGTGGTATTCATATTAAGAAAAAGAATAGAGGTAAGTTCAATGAGTTGAAACGTAGAACTGGTAAATCAACTGAAGAACTTACGCATAGTAAAAATCCTTTGACGCGTAAGCGTGCTATATTTGCTTAGAATGCTAAGAAATGGAAACACAAAGGTAGAAAAAAGAAATAACAATAATCTAATTATATATAATTATGGATAGTAATACATTGAACGGTTTTGAAGTATTTGAAGACTTCATGATGCCAGGTAGTAATGTAAATAGTAATCGTATGCCTGGTAATGAAAATGAATTTGAGGGGGCATCGGAAGAATTGACTGATGAGGAATTGGAAGAACTACGTAAAGGTAATAAAGGCAATAAAGAAGAAGAGGAAGACGTAGATGATCCAAAGAACAAACCTTCTAAGAAAAGTAAACCAGAGGATAACGAAGAAGAGGAGGAGGAAGAAGAGGAAGATAACGAACCTAATGATGACCCAGATAATGACATTGATAATAATCAAGGAGAAGATATTGAAAGTAATGCAGTAACTAGTTTCTTTGAAGCATTATCAGATAAAATGGGTTGGGAATTAGATGAAGATGAAGAAATCCCTCAAACTCCAGAAGAACTAGTTGAATATTTCAAAGATGTTATTGAGGAAAATTCAGTACCTCAGTATGCTAGTGAAGAAGTAGAAGCATTGGATAACTTTGTAAAGAATGGTGGTAACCTCAGAGATTATTTCCAGATT
This sequence comes from Sphaerochaeta sp. Phil3, assembly GCA_001940825.1. GTDB lineage: Bacteria > Spirochaetota > Spirochaetia > Sphaerochaetales > Sphaerochaetaceae > UBA9732. Next base: position 21,013 of record MSGT01000071.1, on the reverse strand, counting down.
GATGGAGACTTAGACTTAGAAGAGATTAATATAGAAGATAGTGAGGTAAATCAAAAACTGGTTATCAAAGAATTCTTGAAAGAAAAAGGCTTCAATGCTAAACAAATTGAAAAGAAATTGACTAAATACGAAGAAGCTGGTTTACTCGAGGATGAGGCTACAGACGCATTAGAAGCCCTTAGAGACATTAAGGAGCAAAAGAAACAAGAGCTATTAGAAGCGCAAGAAAAGCGCGCTAAGGAGCTTAAAAAGCGTCAACAGGAGCAATTTAATACCGTTGTCAGTGAATTGAAGGGCATGGATAATATTCGTGGAATTAAAATACCTCAGAAAGATAAATAGGCATTATTGGAATATATATTCAAACCCACAGCTGATGGAAAGACTCAGTATCAGAAAGACTATTCCAAAAGCGTGAAGAACTTACTTGAGTCCGCCTACTTTACTATGAAGGGTGACACCCTATTAAAAGCAGCTAAGAGTGAAGGCTCTAATGCAGCTATTAATAAGTTCAAGAATAGTTTGAATAGAACTGGAGTAAGTAGAAAGACTAAAAGACAGGATAACACTAGCACTGAGTCTATGTGGGATTCTTTTGCACGACAATTACGTGTAGATTAAATAACAAATAAATTATAATTTACTAATATTTTATGGATAATAATATTCTGAATAATTTGGTTTTGTACAAAGGCAAACGTTTCTCAGACTTGATTGATACCAATAAAATCTCTGCTGCTTCTCAGTAGAATCCGTATCAAGTTGCTACAGTGTTGTCTTATGTATTCGGAACTAAAGATAATGGTTACAATACTTCCCTCGACATGCTGACTGGCGGTCTTGGTAATGTAATGACTATTGATCAACCGAGCTGGGAGTGGAATGTAATGATTGATGCAGATAGAGCTATTACCATTAGAGATGCTAAATGGAATGGTGCTGCTATCACTGATACTACTACTGCAGGTTTGGGTAATACTCCTATCTATCTGTGGTTGGAAGAAAATTGGTTCGGTCCTACTGCTGTATTGGAATTGGACAATAAGGAATATCAACTGCGTGTTGCTGGTGCACCTTATCAAGATGGTAATCTTTGGGTATATACTTGCTTCATTGCTGATGGTAATCCTACTTCTTATGTTCCTGCACAATATCTGAAAGCTGGTAGCCAAGTTAATCGTCTTGCTTCTGCTGTTGAAGAGTACAGTGAAGAAGGTGATATCCTGAACTATAGTACTCACTTTAAGATGCGTAACTACCTTACTACTATTCGTATCAACTACGATATTACAGGTTCTGCGTATTCTACAGTAATGGCTATTGCTCTGCAAGATCCTAAAACTGGTAAGAAATCTTATTTGTGGGCTGACTATCAGGAATGGGTTGCTCTTCGTGAATGGTATAAGAGATGTGAACGTATGTTGGTTTACATGAAATCTAATGTAAACAAAGATGGTTCTTGTAATCTGAAGGGTACTAATGGTCGTCCTGTATTCATTGGTGCTGGTCTGTTGGAACAGATTGCTCCGTCTAACAAGCGTTACTATACTCATTTAAGTGCTGAACTGTTGGAAGACTTCTTGTTTGACCTGTCTTATAATGTACTTGGTACTAACGAACGTAAATTCGTTGCTTTGACTGGTGAAATGGGTATGCGTGAATTTGACCGTATCTTGAAGGAAAAGGTAGCTACTATGAACTTAATGGATACAGTATTTGTAACTGGTTCTGGTGATAGCCTGAAGTTCGGTGGTCAGTTCAAGACTTACCAAATGACCAATGGTATTGAGCTTACTTTGAAATATTTCCCGTTGTACGATGATCCTGTTTATAATCGTCAGTTACATCCTGTAACTCTGAAACCGCTGGAATCATATCGTATGACATTCCTTGATCTGGGTAGACGTGATGGTGAAGCTAACATCGTTAAGGTAGTACGTAAGGATCGTGAATTCGTTACTTGGTACACTGGTGGTGCTGTAGCTCCGTCTGGTTACGCTAACTCTAAGAATACTCTGAGATCTAATGGTAAGGACGGTTATACCGTATTCTTCCTTGGTGAAATGGGTATTATGTTGCGTGATCCTCGTGCTTGCGGTGAGCTGATCATGGAAGCTGAAGACTAATTAATGTTTTCATAATTTAGGGGGCTTAGGCCCCCTTTCCTACTAACTTGATAAATCTAATATTATTATTATGGAAGTAATCGTTAGAATCTTAAAAATAAATCCTTGGAGCGGGATTACAAAATGGTCTACTTGCTATGACTATATTGCTTCTTACTGGACTAGATCTGGTAACTTATATACAGGTCTTACTGCTTAGGATGCAGAAAGATTAGAGAAAGAAATTGGTTATCCTAGTGGGCATCTTTCACCCGCAAGTTCATTCTGGGATACGTTTGCTGTTAAATTGGGAAAGAATGATCTTATTCTAAATACAGATAAACCAGAAGATGAACTTAAGTATTTATTCTTGAAAAAACATAAGAGAGTAGCTGATGGATTAAATAATGTAACACCTTCTACTGATTATGTTATTATTAACAAGGATAGTGAAGCTAAAGAAGCTAATAAGATCAACAAGATTAAACGTGAAGCATATAGAGAAATGGATAAGATGTCTATTGAGGATATGCGTAAGTGTCTTAGACTTTATGGTATCAAATCTGATACATTGTCTAATGAAATGGTTGAAGCTAAGCTTTCTGAACAGATTGAAAGTGCTCCGGATAAGTTTATAACAAGATGGGTAGAAAACCCAAATAGAGAAATGAACTTCATAATTGAAACAGCTATCTCTAAGAATATCATACGTAGAAATAGAAGTCAATACTATTTTGGTACAGATATGATTGGTAATGGCTTGGAAGATGTAATAGCTTATCTGAATGATAAGAAGAACCAAGATATTCGTTTAGCAATACAACAAGAGATAAAGAGCAAATGACAATGACTGAGTTTATAAATACAGGCAGCGGACTTCACGATTGTTGCCTGATATACAAACTTACAAATTTAGTAAATCAGAAAGTCTATATAGGACAAACAAAAAATTCACTAAGAAAACGTATCATTTCTCATCTCACACAAGCTAGAACAAACACTAAATCTAAAAAGCATCATCTGTAGTTTGCTATATAGAAGTACGGCTATGATAACTTTGATGTAACTATTCTAGAAGTATGTTAGCAGAATCAATTGAATGATCGAGAAATTTTCTGGATTTCTTATTATAATTCAACAAATCCTGATAAAGGGTACAACTGTACTAAAGGCGGAGACGGTAATAGTGTTGCTAGAGAGGTAAAAATATCTACTAGAAACAAAATATCGGAAGCAAATAAACTAAAGTGGAGTAATACTGAATATCGAGAACAGCAGCGTTTATCTAGAATAGAATCACACAAAAGAAGATCAAAACAGATAGTATAGCTTACTTACGGGTACGAATTAGTGAAAATATGGCAGTATAAGAAAGATATCTGTGATAACTATAATAGTCAGATATATAACTTAAGAAAAGATCGAAAAACTGTTATATCTTGCGGATTTATATGGATGTATTTGAGTGATTATGATTAGTTACAATTAGGAGAGCCTTTAATAGTTCAACTAGACAATAACTATAACATAATTTAGAAATACTATGATTATACTACTGCTAATATACGTATACATGAGTTGACTGGTAAATGTAGTAGATTATAGTTCGATATAAATCAAAAGTTCACTAGAATTAAGGGTACCAAAAAAGCTGGCTACATATGGATGCTATATGATAGCTATAAAAATCAAATCTAAATAATGAAAATATCTGATTTACATAAGGCATTCAAAGTTCTAATGGATAAGAATTCAGAGGCAGTCGCTTTCGGCGGCTGTCCTGCATTTCTTCCAGAAGAAATTGATCTGTTTCTTAATTAGGCATATATAGAAGTAATATGTAATAAATATACTGGAAATAATACAATGCAAGTTGGATTTGAAGGTGCTGTAAAACGTATTGCTGATCTATAGAAACTGATTAAGACAGATTCTGCTTAGAATTTAGTATATCCGTATGCTAGTTCTAATGTGCTTACTTTATCTAATTTCTTTAAAGACGGAGAAGAGCTTAAGAGAATGTTCTATGTAGATTGTGTACTCCATTATGATAATGAAGTATCAACTTGTATACTAATAGATCACGACAAAGCTGGCAAGTTCTTATAGACGTATAATAATCTACCTTGGATAGATACTCCTGTAGCTGTATTAGAAGATAATACTTTAAAGATATATATAGATCCTATTAGAATGGAGGCAGAAGAATATACTGCTGATATTACTTATGTTAAGTACCCTGAATTGATACAACATACAGATTATAATAGAAATATTACAGAAGTGCCAGATTATATTCTTAATGAAGTAGTTAATAGAGCAGTAGTAATAGCTTTAGAGAATATTGAATCTAATCGAGCTTAGACTAAATTACAGATAAACAGTTTAGAAGAATAATAAAATATAAGAATAAGATATGAATAGCAGAGCAATGCAAATTGAGTTTGAAAGACGGATTACACTTATGAATCCGAATTTTGAATTGGCAGAAAAACTAACATCTGATACAATTTTCTCTTTTCTGAATGCATATACAGAACGTTATGTACGTCTGAACTATTTGCAAGAAGATGCAGTACAGGATGGTACTAGAGCTCAAAAGAAGAATGCAGATGCTTTAAAAGGTCTTATTACTAGAGGTCTGTATGCAGTTGAAGCTAAAGATGAAAATAATACAGATAAGACTAGCGATAGAGTATCTTTACCTTCTGATTACTTCTTATATATACGTTCTAATAGTTTAATATCTAAGAACTATAAGATAGAGGAAGAGATCTAGAACGAACAAGATTATGTAGTAACTTCTAATAAAACTATTAGAGAAGATGACGTTGAAAAAGTAATATCTACATACTATAACAAAGCTATTGTATTAAATCCATACGTAGTATTGAATGCGGGTAATAATGCAGATGAGGAAAAGAAACTTTATCTAAATGTCATTCATGATGAGTATACTACTATAAAGAAAGTAGATTTAGTATATTATCGTAAGCCTAAGAAATTTGACGTAATTGGAGTAGATGGAGTAAACGTATTAGATCACTGCGAACTTCCTGAAAATGTGCATATGGAGATCGTAGAAGGAGCAGTAGAGATGTTTATCACTGAAGCTAAGTATAGGTTAAATATGAAACCTGAAGATAATAAATAATTATGAAGAATATTGAATTACTTGAGTCTTTTGAATTAGAGCTTAATAAGTTAGATGATAACTTTACTAAGCCTACTACAAATACAACTGAGTATTTCTTGAATGCAGGTTTAGATAAATTCTGGAAGACAAGATATTCTTAGAATAACCCTAAGGTTAAAGGATTTGAATAGATTCAGAAAAGAATTGATGACCTACGTACTTTGGTTGCTGAAGTTACTTTAGTTCCAGATACTACTTCTAAGGATTTATATACAGTAACTATACCAGAAGATTATGTAATACTTTTAGGTGACACTGCCGGAATATCTCCAGCTGATGGATATACAGATCCCTGCTGGGAATTAGACAGTGATGGAAACTATGTAATTCATTACTCAGATGTATTAGAAGGTAGTATAGAAACTATTGACAGAATCAAGGAAAATTCTTTATCAGAGTATCATTTAAGATATACTAAAGCAAAACCAATTCGTCTATTATCGGGAAACGAAATTAAACTATATACTGATGGAAAATATAAAGTAAGTAAGTATATATTGCATTACTTAAGAAAACCACATTATATAGATATACACACTGAACCCTTTAAAGAATATACGGATATGCCTGAACATACACATCTAGAGATTGTTAAGTTAGCAGCTCAGTTGTATATTGAAAATCAAGCAAATCCTCGTTATAACTCCTATACTTAGGAAGTAGTTCCTAATATGGAGTAAACCAAATAGCGCTTAGAACGTGGAAACCTGCAATAAGGGAGTAGAACTAAGCGTCTTAGACTAAGCGCTTAATATGTCTAATTTAAAATAAAAAACTAATATGTTACAAAGTGTACATTCCGTATTGATCGGAAAAACTTGTCCTGCATCTTATACTACAGCTGATGCTCTTGCTGCAGGTGACGTAGCTTTATTTAACGAAAATAAAGCTTTGATTAAAACTGCTGCTGAAGCTGCTACTGCTAGTTCTCTTTACGTAGGTGTAGCTGGTTCTAAAATCAATGTTACTATGCCTGATGGTTCTGTAGCTCAGAAGGCAAATATTGACTTCTCTAATGAGATCAAGAAAAACTCTAAACCGTCTGCAGTAATTGGTGAATATGTAGCTCCTGTAGAAGAGAAGATCGTTATTACTTTGACTGATGCTACTATCGCTGCAGGTAATCGTTACGTATTACGTATTGTTTACAAAGATATGTACGAAGCTGCTTGGCAGTTTACTCATACTTATGAAGTATATGCTGAATCTGCAACTGCTGCTGACTTAGCTGCTGCTATCGTAAAGAAGATTAATGCTCACAAAAATCGTCGTGTACAGGCTACTGTATCTTCTGCAGTTATCACATTGACTGCTATGCCGAAAGATGACAACGAAGGTGTTGATTCTTTGAACGAATATAGCGTTGTAACTATGGAAGCTTCATTGTATGAAACTATTCCGGGTGCTCTGCTTGCTAATCAGCCTAAAGCTGTTGCTGGTGCTACTATCGCTAAGACTGTAGGTAATCCTGGTAAGGGCTACTGGAAACAAGTACGTGATGCAGAAGTACGTAATATGGGTTACAAAGGCCACGTATTTACTGGTGCTTATCCTAGCGTAGAACAAACTCGTAAGGTAGTTGAAGGTGCTGAATATGACTACGCTATCATTGAAAATGATAACCTGTATTTGAGCAATGACAACCAGTATATTAAGACTACTCCGTTGACTACGGAAGTTTATTGTCCTAGCTTGGTTGGCTCTATCGTAGACAAGGGTATCCAATCATTTATTTCTGGTGCAGAAGTAAAATAATAAATATTATTTCAGTGTGCTGATAAAGGGCTATGGGGCTAAATAGCCTTGTAGCCTTTTTTATTTAAAATAATATCATGAAAATAATCGGAATAAATATAGAGAATGGTATTCTATCAATAAACCTAGATACTAAATTACCTGAGACAGTATAGGAGGATTTGTATCTGTATATAGACACACTGGATAACTATTCTAATCGCAATTCAGCTATACCTAGCGATCATTCTTACTCTGTTTTACTAATGAATGAAGAAGGTGATCAGGTAGAATTAACAGAAGGAAGAAGTATTATCTATTTAGATATAGATAGCTTTGATCCAAAAATGGTGCTTAGCGCATTTACTGTTACTATAGAAGATAGTGTAGCTTTTTATTATGATACAGAAGAACTGTATTATAAGCAAATAGACCTATTGTGTAATCATTGTAGTACTTGTTTGGATGATCAATAGAAAGATCGTATTATGTTATTTATGCTTAAATATAGCTTATTACAGTATGCAGTAGAACATGATATAATTGATGATCAAGTTTAGTACTATAAAGATATAGCTAGAATGTTGAATATAAATACTAACTATTCTGTATTTAATGACGGTCATTATGACTGTAGTAAATGTTGTAAGAGTGGAAATAAAACTTTTTGTACTAGTTGTTGTAATTGTAAAAATGGAGTTTGTTCACTATGCTAACTAAAGAGATATACAAGATAGAAGCTAGCAAGAATCTACTTACTAAGTATAACATAGAGTACGATAAGTGCGACATTAAAAGTATAATATGTGCTACCTATATAGCTAATTTGATAGATGGAGATTACCCATTAACTCAAGTGCAAGTAGACAAACTAAAGTAGATTATCAATTGTCTAGTACAACCTAGTAGATATTGGGATGGTAACGATCAAGAAATAATACATCCCCTATTGCTAGAAAGAGAATTAATTACTAATTTTGGCATTGCCACTATTAATGACGAACTTATAATTTGTGAATAATGACTACAGAAGAATTAGAAAGATAGGTAAGGAAGAATACTATAGCTATTAAGACTGTGTCAGATAGCCTTGTAAACTATGTGCAAAATTAGTAGTTAACTAGTACTAATAAGGTTACAGCAGCTAATACTTCAGATATAGACAAACTGAAGAATGATCTCAATTCTATACAAACATAGATTAACTTGTAGAATAGAATTGAGTTAATGAAAGATACCAATATAGTAGATCCTACTAAGCTGGACTTATTGCAGTATGATGGAGATAGATGGTCTAATATAGCTGCTAGCAAAGTAGTAACAGGCTTACTTGGTAGATTAACAGACTTGCAAGACGTAGAGATAAAGAACTTACGTAATGATAATGCTCTTGCATGGGATAGCGAACTATAGAAATGGACAAACAAGAATCTGAATACTGAACTGTATGATGACATATATATAAGTAAAATTAAACCTGATTCTACTCCTTATGAAGTATGGTTTAAAGACTCTGCTATCTTTGGTCAAGAAGGATTTGCTTCAGGTCTTACTGGTTTTGGTGGTAAGATTGATAAGTTTGGTCATGCTGAATTTGATAGTCTTACTTTACGTAGATTCCTGGAGGTGCCAGAGTTACGTTACAATCGTGTAGAGATTCAATTAGGAGATAAATGGAATGCCCCTGGTGCAGGTGTAATTGAAAGTGTTGAAGAATTAGATCAATATACTGGTCTTATTACTTTAAAGCTGGAAGAAGGTGAATATGGAGCAGTATCTGTAGGAGACCTTTGTATGGGTATATTCCATTCTGAAAGAACTCAAGAGAATGCTGAATAGGATGAAGACGATGGTAAAGGTAATAGAAAGTTTGCCGGTTTCTATACTGTATACTTTGAAGTTACAAATATACTTGATAGTTAGAATAAGAAATTTGGTTATAGACTTAGACCTGTAGACGAATACTGGAATATGACGTTCCATCCTTGTGCTCAGATGAACTTCGTAGCATACGGTAATAAAACTAATGTAGATCGTCAGACATCTTGTTATTCAACTCGTACTTATACACGTTACTTAGTAAAACAAAATACATGGGATCACAAGGCTAAGAATATAGCTATGTAGTTTGGTGATCTTAGTAATTTGAATATATTTGGTTATGAAATGACTGGTTATTCAGCATATCTTAACTCAGTATATTTCACTGGTACTATTACTCAAGTAAAGCCAAATGGAGATGAAGTAAGAGTAGCAAATGATTGTGGTGCGTGGGAACCTAATACTCATTATGATTATTATGATAGAGTAAGTGTAGAGGGTTACTTGTGGTTATGTATCAATCCTAATGGAGCAGATGACAAACCTAGTAGTTCAAGTCCTAACTGGTTGGAATAGGTATCTAAAGGAGATAAGGGTGAAGTATCATATTTCCATATCAAGTACTCACCCGTAGAAAATCCTACAGCTAGTCAAATGACTGAAACTCCGGATGTATACATTGGTACTTATGTAGACTTTAACTATGCAGATAGTAATAATCCTGCAGATTATACTTGGGCTAGATTCCAAGGTGTACAGGGTGAAAAAGGAGAGCAAGGTATACCAGGTATAGGTATAGACGGTAAGACTTATTATTTACATATAAAATATTCTAATGACGGTGGTCGTACATTTACAGGTAATAATGGTGAGGATCCTGGTGATTGGTTAGGCCTACTTACTGACTTAAATGTTAACGATAGTACTAATCCGGCTGACTATAAATGGAGTAAGACTAAAGGAGAACAAGGGGATTAGGGTATTCCTGGTTCTAATGGATCTGATGGAGCTGATGGTTTAATTATTCGTAGATCAGAATGGAAACCTAACAGAGAATATCGTAATGATCAAGACGTTCCTCAATCAGTATCTAAGATACGTTATTTAGACATTGTACTTGTAAGAGACTTTGGTGCAGCTACTGGTTATAAAGTATACAAATGTATATATACTGTCGCTCCACATATATCTAGTGATAGTAATGCTCCTGGTACTTCTGGTGGAGCTGCTTATTGGGAAGAATTTACTACTAATGTAGAAAGTATCTATACAGATTTAATTATCGCTAAAGATGCTAAATTAGACTTTGTAAGTGGTAATGCAGTCAGAGTAGGATATGAATCTGGTACTAATAACTTTACAGTAGTAGCTGGTATTACTGGAGCAGGAGGTAACAATGGATCTGCAATTAGAATATGGGCTGGTGCTACTGAAGAAAAGAGAGGCGATGCTCCGTTTAGAGTCACTCAGGATGGTAAGTTATACGCTAGAGATGCATACATTGAAGGTACTGTCTATGCTACAAGTGGATCTTTTACTGGTACTATTTACGCTACTGATGGCGAATTTAATGGTACTATTTCTAGTAATAAAGAAGGTACACGTATATTGATATCTTCTTAGGATAGAAGTATGAGTATGATTAGAAATAATACTACTGTTTTTGAAGTAAAATCTGATTATGCAGGTACAGGAGCAAGATTAAATATCAATAGTAGCAGTAGTGCTACTACCCTATCTATGAATAATAGTAGTATTGTTATACAAGACGGAACAGATAATATAGCGAATAGAACATACATTGACGGCAACAGTATTGTACTTAGGGATAGCGCTTATAATAATTAGTTAAATTTAACAACTAGTAAAATTGTTTTTATGGACAGTAATTATAAGCGGTATGAAGGATACACTGGTGAGGTAAGAGCATTAAGGAGAGATGCTATTAATACTAAAGATATATATTTACGCTTTAGAGGTGGTATATTATATGATGTTAGTTTATAATTTACATAAATAATTATGAAAATAAATTTTGCACAACTGGAAGTATATACAGATATTAAGAAAACTAACAAAGTCTGTATTGATGTTAGAGAACAAATAGGTGAAATGATATATGAAGTAGGTAGTGGTATTAAAGACCATGCTTTAGCATTCAAGATCTACAATTCAGATAATGAAGTAGAACTTACATCTGAAGAAGTAGAAGTACTGAATAAGTATGTAAGTCAATACTGCAAACCTGCCTTTATCCAAGCTTTTCTCGAAGCAACTAAGGAAGTAGAAGAACTTAAAGACGACGAATCGAAATGATAGTAAAAGGAGTTAAAATAAGTGAACTCGAACTAAGAAACGAACTAACTGGAAAGGAGAATATCCCTTTCCAGGATTCGTTTTCTAATGGTAAACTAAATCTGGAAGGTGTAATAGATTACTTTCAGAAAGTTACCGATTAGAACATTAGTTTGCAGAGTTTAGTAAATATTAAATAGTGTATACAGAGTGCCTCAGAATTAGAGTTCTATGCTTCTAATGTAGGTGATGTATACTTTAATACAGGAGACAAGAAGTTGTATATGTACCAAGAGGATGGAACGTATACAATTAGTGATCCGTCTAAAACCCAGTTGTATGTATTTCTTACCCCTCTAGATAGTGAAAAGTCTGATGCTATATATAGATGGGATGAAAACAGCAAACAATTTATTGTGCCTTCGTATGTTGACGATATAATAGAAGTATACGCTACGTATGATGTATCTCCTATTGGCTAGTTAAACAACATTAAACTGTATAAAGATGCTAAACATACTCAAGCTGTAATAGGAGAAGTAGGTAAGATATATATAAATATTGAAGAAGGTCAGCCTGCATATTCGTTTAGATGGTCTGGGTCAATATGGGTTTCAGTAAATGACGGTGGTCCATTAATCATAGGTGAGATTACTGGTACTGCTTACGATGGTGGTAAGGGTAAACATAGTAAAGATATTATAGACAGCTTGCCTGATACGGTACTGTCTAATGTAAGTAGTACAGTTGAGAAAACAAGTACTACTAATAAGATAAATGTAAACAATAAGAAAAGAGGCAGTGATGAACTGTATGTGAATAATACAGATAGTTCTGTAGTACTCGACTCATCTACTAGTACTGAAGCAGGTCTTATGGCTGCTGCAGATAAGAAGTTGTTTGATTCAATGCCAAAGATGTGGCTAACTGAAAAGACAACTATTACTACCGCTGCAGATAAAGTAACAGTAGTACAGCCTATTTCTAGAGTAATAGATGGCGTTTATGCGGATTCTGGTAATCTATATAGAGACATCCCAGCCGCTACTACTACTACCGCAGGTATAATGACTGCTGCAGATAAAGTAAGGCTAGATACTGGAGTCGCTGAAGATATATAGGCTGAAAGAGAAGCTAGAGAAGCTGCAGATAGACAATTACAAAGTAATATCGATGCAGAAGCATCTACTCGTTCACAGGCTGATACTGCATTAGGTAATCGCATTACAACAGAATCTAGTGACAGAGAGGCGGCAGATACTGCATTAGGTGGCAGAATAGATAAGGAGATTGCGGATAGAGGTGATGCTATAGATGCAGTTACTGATAAGATTAATACTGAGATAGCTGATAGAAAAGCAGCTATAACTGCAGAGGAAACTGCTCGTACTCAAGCTGATGAAGCATTACGTACTGATTTAAATGCAGAGGTCACTCGCGCTAAGAATGCAGAGAATAACATAACTGCTAATTATCAATCGGCTGATTCTGCTATTAATACTCGTATTTCTACAGAGATAACAGATAGGAAGCAAGCAGATACTGAATTACAATAGGCTATATCTGCAGAGACTACTAGAGCTACTGGTAAAGAGGCAGAATTATCTACAGCTATTTCTAATGAAACTACTGAAAGACAGAAAGGTGATCAGGACAACAACACTAAAATCACTGAAGTAAGCAACTAGTTAAATGGATTTATAGCTACTAAAGGTCAACCTAATGGATTCGCATCATTAGATGGCAAAGGTCTTATTCCTTCATCACAATTGCCTGCATATGTAGATGACGTAATAGAAGTAGCTATATTTGATGAGCTACCTGAAGTAGGGGAAGCTGGTAAGATATATGTTACATTAGATACTAATCTTACTTATAGATGGTCAGGTACTAGATACATAGAGATATCTCAATCATTAGCATTAGGTGAAACATCTAGTACAGCTTATGCTGGTGATAAAGGTAAAGTTACTACTGATATTGTTACATCTATAGGAACTAGAGTTGGCTTGACAACTATTGTTCCCAGTGATACAGCAGTACAAATTAATTCTATGGGTATAGAAAGAGATGACCTAGACAGTAGGTTTAATCGTAGAATTGTAAGCTTAGACATTCAATCAGCTACTACTACTAAAGCTGGTGTAATGTCAGCAGCAGATAAGACTAAACTAAACGATCTAAAGACTCAGGAAGGTATTACTGCTGATATCAGTGCTGTTTAGAGTAATCTTACTACTCATATCACTAATAAGCAGAATCCACATTCTGTAACTAAGGCTCAAGTAGGATTAGGTAATGTAGATAATACTAGTGATGCTGATAAACCAGTTTCTACCGCAGTACAGACTGAATTAGACAAGAAGACTAACTCTGCTATTACTGATATTGACTTTGCTAATAGTACTGCTGATGACGCTATAATGACTGTAGATTTAGCTAACGGTATTACTACTAGTGAGAAGAATGTAACATTACCGAAAGCTAGTTCAACATCAGCTGGTATCATTACTAGTCAAGAAAGTATTAAACTTAATAAGATACTTACTAATGGCGATGGTACTAAATTCTTAGCAGATAATGGAACTTATATAACGGTAGAAACCGAAGTAAATACCGAAGCTGTAAAGACTACTAATGAGATACCTGTAGCTGGTGGCCCTTTAGCTAGTTTACTTAACAGTGCTGGTATTACTAGTATTAGTTCTGATACTAATCTGTAGGATTTATTTATGACATTGTTTACTAAGGAATTGTGGCCTGGTAGTCTTACATTTACAGAAGGTACATCTAAAGCTACTATTTCAGTTCCTTCATTCACATTGAGTTCTACTGGATTAGTAGAAGTAGGTACCCCTATTACTATTAGTGATACTACATTATCTGCAGCTGTAGCATCTAGTACTCCTAGAAAGTATTCTGGATTTACTTATGGTTATAGTGCTGCCAATGATAACAGTAAAGACTCAGATAATAATACTATTACTATAAATGGTTCTAATGTAAATCTGTTAGAAGAAAATTATACTATGACTAGATTAGTAAATGGAGAATCAGAAAGTGCTACTCCTAATACAGATCATTCTGCTGTTACTTTAGAAAGTAAAGTATTTAATGCAATTGAAGGAAGTAATACAGTGAAGGTAGATATTACAGGCCCAAAAGCAACTGCTACATTTGCATCTATGCCTATATATTACGCTTGTTCTAATCTTGGTAAGACTAGTGATGAACATAAGACTGTAGCTAAAGAGAATGCTACACTTAACAGTATTGTTCCTGGTAATACTAAGACTTTAACTGTTACAGGCGTATATCCTTACTTTACTAATAAGGATAATATTACTACATTTGCTAAATTGCCATTATCTACTAGTAAGTTATTGGATATTACTTATGTAGCTGAAACAGCAGATAATAAACATGCTTTCAAATTACCTTCTAAATTCACAGTAAGTTCTATAACTCTATTAAATACATTAAATGATAAGTACGAAGATTATAGTATAGATCGTTTCACAGTGACTACAGAGAATATAGAAGTACAAGGAAGTCAAGTAGAATATAAAACATATACACGTAATGATGGTATTAATGGATCTTCATCATTTAAAATTACATTTGCATAATTATGAGAAATAAAGGAACATTTAATTTTAGTGGTAACTTAGAAGTAAAGAAAGATGCACCACTTGAAGCAGGTAGTATAGTTCCTACCTATGCGGATCTAACCAAAGCTGAGACTTGGACTGATGAAGAAGGTAGTGTATGGGTATATAAAGGAAAGAATGTTACATGTGAGGATAGACCAGGTAAGCTGTATCAGCTTACCTCTACCGATTATACTAAAACAAGTAATTGGGTAGAGATTGGTGGTGGAGGTACTGGAGGCGGTATCGCAGAAGCTCCTGAAGATGGTAAGTTGTATGGTAGATAGAATGCAACTTGGTCTGAAATAAATGATTATATAATGATACCTGAGGGTATCATGTTTCTTGAGAATACTAGCACTTCAGATGAGATATTAGATGCATTTGGCGGATTAGACTAGTTTATAGAATTAACTAATGAAATTGCTTCTAATAATAAGCCGTTAATTTTAGCCGCTAACTATGCTGGTACCTCTTAGTCTATAGTTTTCATATTTGCTATGTGTTCTACTAATTCAAGCTCACTTAATAGAACATTAAACCTGTATAGTTAGGTAGGTAGTGATCTTAACTCTATTCTAATAAGATATGAAAACGGACAAGCTAGTTTTACAAAAGTTATAAAAGGTTTATAGACAACTCCTGAAGTATACTATTTTAGCCCAACTATTCAATCTAACAAAGTTACACAAGATGATTACACCAAACTATAGCAAGCTATTACTGATGGAAAGATTATAACTGTTCCTGTAGGTATCGCCGATCTAACAACTACTGGGTCAAGAATACCTGTAGCCGCTTATGCTATAGATAATGAGATTAGTCTTAACTTTGTAATAGATCAAGATTCTGCTTATCCTCTATGGGTATATATACGTATTAACGGCTCTACTAGGGATATAACTGTTACTAAGAGTGTAATTAAATAGGATGTTTATACTTTCATTCCTACTATTAGTGATGGAAAAGTTAAACAATCTGACTTTGATAATCTATTAGCCGCAATTAATGATCATAAGATAATAATGATCGATTACGGTTTAGGAGAATTGCAAAGTACTGGCTATTACATTCCGGCAATGGCTTGGTATGATAATAGTAATATTATTATTTCCTATAATATTGATATATTTAAGTATTTCATAGGTATATAGAGCGATTTACTTATTAGTGCTGATAGTACCAGAATTGCTAATGAAGATTAGGTATTATTAAAAAATAATACTGATGAATATACTCCAACTAATAAGTATAATCCTGCTACTAAAAAATACGTAGATGATTTATCTTCTGGATCTACAATAGAAATATCAGATGCTTCACTCTTAACGACTAATGCACATCTTTCAGATACTACCGCATCGAATTGGATAATTAGTATATTTGGTAATGAATAGAGTTTTAGGAATGTTGTCAGTGATATAATTAGTAATCGCACTAGATATTGGTTTAACGTTACAGGAGTAAATGCTAATGTAATTGAAATGAGTTCAGTTAATGCGTATAAGTCATAGAATAGTACTATTTATGAACTTCATTTTATAATAACATATTATATTGCGGATACTCAAATTACGAAAAGAATAAGCATTATACAAACTAGTGATTCTTATCACGTTAAAATTAATGACATAATGCAATCTAATAATCTTACTACCGCAACTAAAATATCTGCTACAGATTATGCAGCACTAGATCCTAAGGATGCTAATACAATGTATGCAGTAACTGAATAAATATAATTATAAAATCTTATGAGTAAACTCAAAGTTGGTACACAAAACGCTAGTAAAGTATATCTTGGAAATAATATATTAGCTGATTTAACCGGTCTTAATTATAATGTAGATGAAACACTATTTCGTAATAATGCAAGTGGATATTGTTTTATAAATGTTTCGGATGAAGACAAAACTGTATACATATACGATAATAGCTTTTCTGAAGCAATAGTTATACCAAAAAAATCAGTTAAAGTTTATGATGCTTAGAATAGTGATGGAAGTTCATCTATTACTCTTAAGGCTTACGTGGATATGACTATATCTATATTTTCTGTTGGACATGAAGGTGGAGATTTTGGAGAAATGATTTGTCGTTCAAATCAAGTGATCAGTAAAAATTAGATTATAAATGCCGGCTCTTATAAAAATTGTGCCATCTATTACATAACAGCTTAAATATTGAACAATATGGAAGAAGCTAAATTAGGTTCACAGAACATAGGTAAAATATTCCTTGGTAGCTAGCAACTGGGGGGGGGTTAACGCTGTATAGGAATACAGTATAGGACATGGAAAATCACTCATAGTTAATACTGTACGTTAACACTAGTGGTGATGAAGTAACTCTCAAAATGGATGATGAAGATGCTCACTATACTGTTTTACCAAATGGAGTATCATTCATAACCCTCTATCAAGAAAAATGGTAGAATATGAGAGTTACAGAAGATGTTTGGGTATGTGGATGTACAGATAGAGGTGATGTATAGCCCTTATCTTATTTAGTAGCGGGAGAGTATATTCCAATAGACTTAGCTGGTTATAATGGAATAATAGTACTAATTTCTGCACAATAATATAATTACAATTATACTTTTAAATAAAGATGAATCCGTACTTAGTTCATATGTCAGATAGAGAATTACTAGAGTAGATATATATGTTATTACTCTAGATTAATGTTAAAGTCAGTGAGATTGATAATGACTCTAAACAATTCGGTATGAACTTAGCTGCGGATTTATTAGGTAATATGATGGACGATTTATCTAATAATAATAGAAAACAACAAAAAGAATGAAACACTTTACAATTGAAGAGATGACCGAGTCTTCTACTGCAAAAGCAAAAGATATAGATAATACTCCTTCATAGGAGATCTTAGCTAAACTGTAGAAGCTAATAGAGGCTATTCTAGACCCTTTAAGGGAATGGTATGGTAAACCTATCAGAGTTAACTCAGGATATCGTTGTGAGGCCTTAAATAAAGCCGTAGGCAGTAAAGCTAATAACAGTTAGCACTTATATGGAGAAGCAGCTGATATTACTGCAGGCAGTAAAGAAGAGAACAAGAAGTTATTTGAGTATATTAAAGATAATCTTCCATTTGATCAGTTAATTAATGAATCTGATTTCTCTTGGATTCATGTATCATATAGAGAAGGGAGATTACGTAAACAAGTATTAGCTTTATAATTAAAATATTATGATAAGACAAGAAAATATTAATTTTGTAGCATCTAAGTATGCTCCTAATCCAACTGAAGTAGCATATTGGATTGATTTATCTGCAGATAGTTCAGGCAATGTCATAAAGAGTAATACTGATGGCATGTGGATACCTATTAACAATAGTGACAACGCTGATTAGACTGAATAGATTAATCAGATCAAGAGTAACCTTAATGCTGAGATTAGTAGAGCTACACAAGCTGAATAGAACTTAGCAACTACATTAGCTACTAAAGCAGATGGTGAGGCAGTATACACTAAACAAGAAACTACAGATATTGTAAATGCTGCTAAGGTAACTGTAAACAATACTCTTACTTCTGACTCTATAGTAGAGGCTTTATCTGCAGCTCAAGGTAAACAGTTAATGGATTTAATTAATGCTTTGACTGATAGAGTAGCAGCACTTGAAACACCTGAAGTTCCAACTGTATAAATTTAATTAATTATGACAACGTTAGCATAGAATGTAGATGCAGGTTTATTCGTAGGTAGTTCTTTGATTTCTAGTCAAGAAGGTCCTCAAGGCCCTTAGGGAGAACGTGGTACTGATGGGGCAAGTGCTTCTATTACAGATGTAACAGCTACTATAGATTCTAATGTAGGTACTCCAGCAGTTACTGTAACTATGGGGGGGACTGCACAAGCTAGAACATTTACTTTTAACTTTAAGAATCTTAAAGGAGTACAAGGTGCACAAGGAATTCAAGGAGTTAAAGGAGAAAAAGGTGATACTGGAAGTAAAGGTGATAAGGGTGATAGAGGTACAGATGGAGTATCTTGTACACATTCATGGAATGGTACTACTCTTACTGTTACATCTGCTTCAGGTACATCTTCTGCTAATCTGAAAGGAGATAAGGGGGATAAGGGAGACACTGGCGCAACTGGATCACAAGGACCACAAGGTGACAAAGGAGATCAGGGGCCACAAGGACCTGCAGGATCTACTAGTTATAATGCTGATACAGTAGATGGCTTTCATATAGTATCTTGCACTTAGGCACAATATGATGCTTCATCTAAATCATCTAACACTCTTTATTTAATTGTAGGATAATATGAATGGAATAAAACAAGGCACTAATAGTGTCAATAAAGCTTACTTAGGTACTAACCTCATAATGGGGGGGGGTAATGTAGTAAAGAAAGTAGGAGAAGGTTTCCCAGGATCCAACGGTATAGTAATAAATCTTACTAATGATACTATTATTATAATGCTAACAGAAGATAGTACATATGAACATGAGATAACATTACTTCCTAATTCTACTTTTGCATTATGGGTAGATAGATCTAAAGGTTCATAGTTTCTATGTGATATAAATCCTAATACTTCTGAACATAGTAACTATAACTTCTCATAGTTATTCTTTTCATCATCTGGATCTACAAATTCTGGCACTTCTACAACAGAACAATCTTATTTATTTGAAATAGATAGCAGTTTTGAAGAAACCACAGTTGCTTATATAACTTCTGCTGCATAAAAAATAATCTTTGAAATACATTTAAATTAATAAAGCTATTGCTTAGAGGGGGGGGGTAAATAGCACACACAACTGATCAATAAAATGGATACAGGTATATTTATAGGGGACAAAATAATTACCACATCGTGGGATAAGATATGGGATAAACCAAATACTCTAAGCGGCTATGGAATTACTGATGCGGTAACAATTGACACTGCTTAGGAGATATACGGAATTAAGACTTTTAAATCAACTACAACTATATCAACTGCATTAGATGTTAAGCTTATATTACAATCGCTAGATGCAGATAATTACTGCATGATAAAAGTGCAAGACTAGAATTCTTAGGATTTATCATACATAGGGTATTTGGGAAATAATTGGTATACCGATGGTAATCTCATACTAAATTCAAGCAATTACACAGGCGAACTGGATAACCGTTACGTCAACAAGGCCGGGGATACGATGACGGGAAAATTGTTATTTAACGCAGATTCTGGCATTGACCTTACGTCTATTCCAAGAACCAAGTCTGCTATCAGTTTTAATAATGCAGGTTCCAATAGAATTGGAATTAACTTCACAGACGGAGACGGTAACCTAAGAATAGCTAAAACCGATATTAATCAAGACTGGGTAAGCGGAGACGTAAATATTCTTTTAGGGTCTAATAATTATAAAGTTTGGCATGCCGGCAACGATGGTTCAGGTTCAGGGCTGGATGCGGATTTGTTGGACGGTAAACATCTTGGTAATGTAGGAGATAGAGTGATGCGTCAAATTGGCTTCCCTGATTACAATGAATTTGGTTCTACTGATACTAACGTCTATTTAAGAAAGGTATTAGGCTGGTGTTATAATAATGTTAATACTGGGGCTGATGACTCTTTATTTATTGGAGTCGGACATCCTAATTCATTAGGTAATATGCAGATACAAGTGTATTGTAATAGTGGAATAAATGAAGAAGGATATCCAGGATTCTCAACAGGTGTATACTTTCCGTTAAGCGGTAACCCGATTATTTTTGGTACAAATTAGAATAATTATTGGCAAAAGACATTAGCTTGTATTAGTGATAATGTAGCTTCGGCAACTAGGCTTGTAACCCCTCGCACAATATTCAGTAAGCCTTTTGACGGTACAAACAATGTAACAGGAGGAGCTAAGTTTAATAATATCTGCATTGAAACAGATAACAACGGAAATGATAGCGGAAGAGGTAGTGAGATAAATAATTATAACGATCAGCTGCGTTTGCAGCATGCTTCATCTAATAACTTAGTTTGCTGTATGGGTGGAGGCCAGGTCGGCATAGGCACTGCATCGCCAAAATATACGCTTCATGTAGATGGAGTTATTTATGCAAAGGATGGTTTCAGGGAGACATCAGATATTCGTAAAAAGAAAGTATTAACTTCTCATACTGTGAGTCTAGATGATATGGCTTATGCTGATCTATTTGACTATACTCTTATAGATGATGAAAAAGAAA
>MSGT01000070.1 GCA_001940825.1 Sphaerochaeta sp. Phil3 | reverse complement strand
GTCCGAAGACCGGATGACTTCAATCTCCATATCCTTCAACTCCATGTCCTCTCGGACATGACCACGAACCCTGATCGTATCTACTTTCTCAGTTCGTTCGAATTGACTAGGAAGCCCTCATAGCTTCCATGATATCTCTTTCCTTCGTTAACAATGTAAAGAACTTTGTCTGTCGTACCTCTCGGCACGCTCAATGAAAGTACCACAAAGCCATTTTTCTGTCAACAAATTTTTGAAAATTTTTTGCTTTTTCATGCATAAAAAATAATTCTTTTTATAACAATGAAATACAAAAAGCAAAACAAAACACACCTACTTGATGACCCTGTTATAGCCTTCTCCATAATGGACGCATCTTGAAACCCGGCTGAGGGTTGCAGAGGAAATTCCAGTGTTCTCTATGACCTGAGTATATGTCATGCCGTCTTTCAGCAGACGGGCTGCATAGAGGCGCTGCGCCATTTGCTCGACTTCCTTGAACGTGCACAGATCTGCAAGAAAGGATTCCATCTCCTTTACATTGGTCAATGAAGCAAGCGTTGCATAAAGATCGTCCTTCATCGATTCAAGTCTGCCGTCCTCTCTAGTATCCATTTCATCACACCTCACTCAAAAGAAAGACGTTCCTCCATCCTGGAGAACAGCATGGTAAGGACACCGTTCAGAACAAGATAGAAGATGCCGGTACAGAACAAAGGCCATATTATACCCTTTGCCTTTATGTACGACTGCCCTTCATAGATTATTTCATAAACAGCTATTATTCTAGCCAAAGAGGTGTCTTTCACCAATGTGATTATCTCATTGGCCATTGGAGGGATGATGCGTCTGAATACCTGAGGGAATATGACGAAGGTATATGTGCGCCACTTGTTAAGGCCAAGAACGGCACAGGCTTCGAACTGGCCTTTGCCAATGCTCTCAATACCTCCTCTATATATTTCAGAGAAATAGCAGGCATAGTTCAATATGAAAGCGACCAAAGTCGCCGCCATGCGTCCTGATCCGCTACCGCCCCAAATATTGCAGCCAAAGACAAGACCTGGACCATAGAATACGATCAAAAGCTGCAACATAAGTGGAGTTCCCCTTACGATCCATATCAAGGAGCGGACAATGAAGCTCAGAACTCTGTTTCCGCTCATGGATCCAAAACAGACGACCAAACCCAAAGGGATTGCGCCAACCAAGGTGAAAACGAATATCTCAAGGGTTCTGAGAAATCCAGAGCAAAGCGAAGCAAGAACAGATGCAAACATAGTCAAAACGAAACCAATGCTCCCTGCACGTCGTATTTCATAGCAATCTCAAGAGTCTTTCCGCTTTCGAAGCTGGAAACAAGGAAATCATCCAGACGCGCCGCCAGATCCGAGCCTTTTCTGAATCCAACCCCATACTCCTCGTCATTCAGTTTCACCGTATAGGAAAGGTTCGGATAGCTTGTCCCCTCACCTGTCATTGCACAGGCCATCAACAGGTCTATCACGCAGGCATCGGAAGCTCCGGATGCGACTTCAAGCAAGGCATCGGCCTGGGTCTGCATTCCAATGTACTCGATTCCAAGGCTCTCAAGCTGAGCGGCGCCGGCGCTGCCGCTTTCAACTGCAAAACGAAGCCCCTTTATGGAATCCGCAGTCCCGTACTTCGTGCCTTTCTCCTTTGGAACGACCACCACCTGGGCATTGTTCATGTAGGCTTTGGATGTCTCCATTGAAACCAGAACACCTTCGTCAAGCGTCATGCCGTTCCAAATGCAATCAATGTTCTTTGTATTAAGTTCAGTAAGCTTGTTGTCCCAATCTATTTCCACGAACACGGCCTCGACTCCAAGGGATTTGGCGAACGCCTTTGCCAGATCGGCATCGAATCCAATCCAAGTACCGGAACCGTCCTTGTAGTCCATTGGAGCGAAATCGGTTATGCCAACAACCAATGTACCCCTACTCTGCACAAGTTCAAGGTCAGAGCCCTCCTTTCCTCCCTGTGCGAACAACGGGCAACATACCGCAATAGCAATGGCCAGCAACAAAAGCTTCTTCATATATCCCTCCTTGGGCTTTCCTTATGGCGGTCATATTACTTTATTTCGCTAAAGTGGTAAAGTGAAAAAGCAAATAAAACGAAAAAATTTCCAAAACCAAGAATGGAAAGCTCAGGTTTCTTGTATCTAGTTATTTGTAGGCGGCAAACAGACGACAACACATACAAAAGGAGGATCGTATGAACAAGCCAACTGTATTTGGATGCGTATCGACATCCTATGGAATCCAGGAGATCATGGTGGACTGCCTGATACGAAACGGCTTTCCTGGATTCGACATGACGGGGCTTCCTGGAACGGCGGTCAAGGAAGCAAGGGAGCGCGTCAAATCCGCACTCAGGGCAAGCGGTCTTGGATTTCCCCAAAACAGGGTCCTCGTAAACCTGAGTCCGTCGAACATCCAAAAGGACGGAACTTCGCTAGACCTCCCCATAGCCCTTTCGATTGCCCTTTGCAAGGCGGTCCAAAGCTGCAACGGCAACTTCACAGGGGACATTGGAATCATGGCTGTTGGAGAGCTGACGCTGGAAGGCAGACTCCTCCCCACCCGCGAAACCAATGGGGCTCTTGAAAAGGCCGTCTCATCCGGCTGCCAACTATGCATCGTACCAGAAGGCTGCAACGTCCCACGAATGCCGGGACTCTTCAAGGCCGATACCCTTGCCCATGCCATTTCGATATGTACGAAGGCACTTGGAGGCGAGCCATACCCTTCCATGGAGTGCTCCAAGACCACTCAGCCAATCTTCGATGATGTCATTGGTCTTGAAACACAGAAGACGGCACTTGCAATCGCTGCATCAGGGATGCATGGAACACTTCTCTTTGGCCCACCAGGTGTTGGCAAGACCATGCTTTCGATGCGCATCCCTGTTTTTCTGGAACGCATTTCATCTCACGACAGACCCATGTCATTGATTCTTCCGCATGAAAGCTCAACGGCATCGGTCTTGAAGATGCTTATGGAGTTCTCTCAGAATAGGCCAAACGGCTTTTGCGGTGGGGCCCTCGTGCTGGATGAGCTGAACAAATATGCGCCCAAGACGCTTGACCTGATAAGGGACGTGGTGGATGGCAGAGCTGTGCGGGAGGCAGGCGACTTCATGGTCGTGGCGAATCTGAATCCGTGTCCGTGCGGTGGACTTGGAAGCAGGCAGGCTATATGTTCGTGTTCTGCAAAGCGTATCGAAGGCTATTGGTCAAAGATTGGAAAGCCGTTTGTCGAGAGGTTCGATGTGCGCCTACCGTTGGAGGAATCGGCGGGATGGCTTGTTTGCGGGACCGTTGAGGGGGCTTCCAGTAGTATGTCCAAGACAGACTCGTATTACATAGAAAGAGCCGTTGAAAGCCGTGAGCGTCAGGCCTCGCGGTATAAATATATAGAGGGAATGTCGTTCAACGGCCAGCTTTGTCGCACTCCAAAAGCCTTTGCGTTTATGTCAAAGGAGCGTGAACTTTTCATGAAGATATGCCAGAAATCCCAATCCAACGCCCGCAGCCAACTTGGAACGATTGCTCTTGCCCGCTCGATTGCAGACTTCGATTGTAGGGCCGATGTCTCAGAGGAGGACTTCCTCATGGCAACCGAGCTCAGGCGCTATGGGCTTGGGGACTACTATTGGAAATCGTTGATATAAGAGTTCTGCAAGTTGCTCATTTGCTTCCCCATAAGTTATTGACACAAAAGCCTCACTTTTGATAATCTCACTTTGTTGTTATGGGCCACTAGCTCAGTAGGTAGAGCAACGCCCTTTTAAGGCGTGGGTCATTGGTTCGAATCCAATGTGGCTCATGCTTGCAACTAGATGTCGCCTTCGTCTAGTGGTTAGGACAACGGGTTTTCATCCCGTCAACGCGAGTTCGATCCTCGCAGGCGATGTTCAACTAGGTCTCCAGAAATGGAGACCTTTTTCTTTGATGTAGGCTCTACAAGGTTCACAACCGCTACAGATGCGACACATGCCACAGATTCTACGAACGTCATACTTGCTACAACCGCCACAGGTCGGCTGCAGATTCAACCAAGCTCACATCACTCACAATGCTTACCAACCCCACCACACTCACCAAACTCACCAACATTACAAAATACTCAACTACTTTCCTTACTTACATATGCTTCATCCAGACAAGAGACGACAGCAAACAGCAGTAAGAGAGAACAGAGAACAAAAACGCTTTTTCTTAAAACACTCATTCTATTACAGTCCTTCCATACCTAATAGTTTCGTAACTCAGTAGGTTATCGTAAACATTACTTATTTTTCAAGTAGAATTTACTTAACAATTTTACTGACAAAAAACTATTGTTTAGTCCAAGCAAAAGAATCAAACGGATCGAAACAGGGCTTGGACGCAAAGAAATCGCTTTTGAATTAACTTGGAACTACTTTGGGATTACCTTATGGAGGACTCTATGCTACAATTCCAGACATGGACACAGCCCAAGGAGGAATTGGTTATGAAGAAACTTATCATGGTGCTCATGGCGCTTCTTGTATGCACCGTTGCATTCGCAGCACTTGACTTCACAGAGGTGGATGCCCTCTACCTTACGGACGAACATGACCAGGAAGTATACGACAAGCTCACCGTTATGCTTGAACAGGCAACGGAAGGAGAGGAAAAGGCCAACGTCCTTTGGAGGCTCTCAAGGGTTTGCGTAGACCTTGGAGACGCCATAGACAAGAGCGACAAGAAAGCTCGCTTTGCCATCTACGAAGAAGGCGAACAGTATGCATTGGACTCCATAGCAGCCTACCCTACAGCCCAAGGATACCTTTGGAAGTGCTCCAACATAGGACGCTGGGGACAGACGAAGGGAGTGTTCGACTCACTTGCAAAGGCAAAACCAATGGTGCAGGACCTTGAGGTCATGATAGACGACCTTGGCTGCCTCGACAGCTCTGAGGCATGGTACGTACTTGCCGTTCTCTACGATTCGCTTCCAGGAAAGCCAATCAGCTTTGGAAACAGCAACGCCGCCATAAGCTATGGCAGAATCGCCTGCGACACCATTCCAAGGAACGTAATATATGGTGGAACCTACAAGCAGCTTGCCGAGATGCTCTGGAACCGCAACTGGAACGCAAAGAAGAGGGCATCCGAGATCTCCAAAATGCAGAAGAACTGGGACAAGGAGACCTCCAACATAGAGAAGTACAAATACTACGAAGGCGCAAACGGCGCACAGGCATATCCTCTTTGGACCAAGACAGCCCTATCCTCCATGACAGACAGGCAGGAAGCGGTCGTAATCCTCAAATACGCACAGGCCGTCTTCGAAGGCAGGAAAACCCACACCCAAGCCGATGTCGATAACTACAACGAGATCGCAGCCCTTCTGAAAGAATGGACATAATAGTACCATTAGAATACAGAAAGAATTTAAATCTGATATTATCATAATATAGTTTTTATATAAAAATTCTACAACCAAAGGAGAGTTTGTGGATACACAACCACAGGCTCCCCTTTTTTGACTTCTCGGCTATTGGATGTCAGCCAAAGTTTCTTCATTTCTTTGAATTTTGAATCCTACTGAAGAAAGTTTTCTTCATAAAACCCTCTTTTCCCAACTTACAGAAGAAAATCACCTCTTTTGCTTTTCCAAACATTGACATATATATGGCTTTTCAATATATTAACGTATGCACATATTCTAATATGTTTAAACGTTAATTCAACTGTTCCAAAGCGCACCCATTTCAAAAGGGCTCGCCACGGATGAAGGAGAAGACAATATGGCACATGAAAAACATGAACACGAAGAGCTTCATGAACATGATGGCGAACACTGCAAAAGCTCATGCTGCTGCCACGAACACGAGCACTCCCAAGAGGGCAGTCATTCGCACGAACACAACCATGATCATTCGCACAGCCACACACATGAAGAGGTCTGCGGCTGCGGTTGTGGACATTGCCACCACGACCATTCAGGTGATGACGAAGAGGATTCCAAGAAGGAGATCATCAAGATAGCTGTGGGTGCAGTCCTTACGATACTTGCATTCGTCGCAAGAGACACGTTCGCATGGCCAATGTACATCCACTATGCACTTCTTATAGCCGCATATCTTGTTCTTGGATGGGAGGTTGCATTCAATGCAATAAGAAACCTCTTCCACGGAGAGCTGTTCGATGAGAACTTCCTTATGTTCACAGCCACGGTTGGAGCTGCAGCCCTTGGAGACTTCAAGGAAGCCGTAATGGTCATGCTCTTCTATGACATTGGAGAGTTCGCACAGGATGCGATTGCCGAGCGCTCAAGAGACAACATCTCTGAACTCATGGACATAGCACCTGAAAGTGCACGGGTAATAGACGAAAACGGCAACGTAACGGAGAAGAAGCCAGAGGAAGTCAGGGTTGGAGACCTAATGCAGATCCGTGCAGGCGAAAAGGTCGCCCTTGATGGAACGATCATAGAAGGAACGTCGTTCATAGATACGAAGGCCATTACCGGGGAAAGCGTCCCTGTAAAGGTCAAGGCCGGAGACACACTAGTCAGCGGCTCAATAGTATCGGACGGAGTCCTTACTGTGAGAGCCGACAAAGCCTATGGAGATAGCACGGTCAAGAAGATCCTTGACCTTGTAGAGCACGCACAGAGCACAAAGGCCCCTACGGAGCGCTTCATAACAAAGTTCGCAAAGGTCTACACCCCAATAGTCATTGGAATTGCAGTGATTGTGGCGCTTGTTCCGTCTATCATAACAGGACAATGGGCGCAGTGGCTTCACAGAGCACTCATCTTCCTCGTAATAAGCTGTCCTTGTGCACTGGTGCTTTCAGTACCTCTTTCGTTCTTTGCAGGAATGGGCGGAGCAGCAAAGAGAGGAATCCTCATCAAGGGCGGTACGCATCTTGAGACCCTCTCAAAGGTAGAAGCATTTGCATTCGATAAGACAGGAACCATAACGGAAGGTGTCTTCTCCGTCCAAAAGGTCGTAGCCGCAGACAAGGTTGAAAGCAATGAAATACTTGAAACGGCTCTAGCCCTTGAAGAGAAGAGCACGCACCCAATAGCCAACTCACTTGTGGAGTACTGCAGGAAGAACGAAATCAAGAGCCCCTGCTCCAACGTTGCAGTACAGGAGCTTTCAGGACTTGGACTCAAAGGAGAGGTCGATGGTCACACGATCTATGCCGGAAACGACAAGCTCATGGAAAAGATGGGCATCAGGACCGATTCCAAGGATTTCGCAAACGAAGTCGGTTCCCTGGTCTATGTTGCAAAGGACGGCAAATGGCTTGGTACAATCCTGATCAGCGACAGAATCAAGGACGGAGTGCCTGAGCAGATTGCAAAGCTCAAGGCTCTTGGAATCAAAAAGACCGTCATGCTCAGCGGAGACAAGAGAAGGACCGCAGAATACATCTCAAAGACCGCAGGCCTAGACGAATGCCACGCAGAGCTCCTTCCTCAGCAGAAGGTCGAGATGGTTCAGGACCTCAAGAAAAAATACACCTGTGCATACGTAGGTGACGGCATAAACGATGCACCTGTCATTGCAACCGCGGACATTGGATTTGCAATGGGAGGAGTTGGAAGCGACAGCGCAATAGAGGCCAGCGGAGTCGTCATCATGACAGACGACATAGCAAAGATACCTGAAAGCGTGGAAATCGCCCGCAAGACGATGCGCATCGCAAAGCAGAACATTGCCTTTGCACTCACCGTAAAGGTTCTCTTCATGATACTTGGCGCAATGGGACTTGCAGGCATGAACGGAGCGATCTTCGCCGACGTAGGCGTCACCCTCATAGCCGTCCTCAACTCCATGAGAGCCATAAGGAAGTAACACCTGGACCGATACCCCAAAGAAAAGAGCCGCAACGGACAAATTGCGGCTCTTTTCTTGTTATTGCACTTTATGGTAGATTATGCACATGCAATCAGAAGACATCAGAAACATAGGGATAATGGCCCACATAGATGCGGGAAAGACCACCACGACCGAGAGGATACTCTACTACACAGGAGAGAACCACAGGATTGGAGAGGTTGACAACGGCGAAGCCACAATGGACTGGATGGAGCAGGAGCAGGACAGAGGAATCACCATAACCAGCGCCGCCACCACATGTTATTGGAAGGGCAAACAGATAAACATAATAGACACTCCGGGCCACGTGGACTTCACTGCTGAAGTCGAAAGGGCTCTCAGAGTCCTCGACGGAGCAGTTGGAGTGTTCTGCGCAGTAGGAGGTGTGGAGCCTCAGAGCGAGACTGTTTGGAGGCAGGCCAACACCTACAACGTCCCAAGGATTGCATTTGTAAACAAAATGGACCGTCTTGGTGCGGATTTCTATGCCGTACTTGAAGATATAAAGACAAAGCTCAAGGAAGAACCAGTTCCACTATTCATCCCGGTTGGGAAAGAAAGCAAATTTGAAGGTATAATCGACCTCCTCAAAATGAAGATGGTCGTATTCGATGCGGCATCTGAAGGCTACGACTACAGCTATGTTGACATCCCTGCGGACATGCAGGACGAGGCGGACCAGTGGAGGGAGAAGCTCATAGACAGCGTCTCCTCCTTCTCCGACGAAATCACAGAGCTGTACTTTGCAGGAGAGGAGATTCCGTCTGACAAGATAATCGCAACGCTAAGGAAATGCACCCTTGAAAGGAAGCTTCTTCCGGTGTTCGTTGGATCGTCGCTCAAGAACATCGGTGTACAGTGCCTTTTGGATGGTGTGGTGGACCTTCTCCCCTCCCCTGCGGACATCCCGCCTGCAATAGGGATCCATGCAAAGAAGGAGACGGAGGTCAAGGTGGAGAACGACCCCAAGGGCCCACCGTTGGCGTTGGTGTTCAAGGTCCAGTACGACAGAGAGGCAGGCCCGTTGTGCTTCATAAGGGTCTACTCGGGTACGTTCCACAAGAGCACAGCGGTGCTGAACATCACGAAGAAGAAGCGCGAAAGGATAAACAGGCTCCTTAGGATGCACGCAAACAGGCCGGAGGAGATCCAGGAGCTGAAAAGCGGTGACATTGGAGTCGTCGTAGGCTTCAAGGGAGCCCAGACGGGTGATACCATTGGAACTGAAGGTGCCCAGATTCTGTTGGAGAAGATGGTGTTCCCCGTCCCGGTCATTTCCGTTGCAATAGAGCCAACCACAGCAAGCGACCAGGACAAACTCCAGAAGGCGCTTGAAATACTGTCAAGCGAAGACCCAACCTTCACATGGAAGGACAACGAAGAGACGGGACAGCTTGTCATAAGCGGGATGGGAGAGCTCCATTTGGATGTCCTTGTCACAAGGCTCACCAAAGAGCTCAAGGTTTCGTGTCAGGTCGGAAAGCCACAGGTCACGTACAGGGAGAGCATAACCCAAAGTGTCGAGCATACCCAGACGTTCAGCCGAGTCATTGCAGGAAAGGAGAATGCCGCAGAAGTTACGCTCAGGCTTACGCCACAGGAATCCAAGGAAGGCAACGTATACGAGAACCTGGTGTCTGCAAAGACGATGCCGCCTGAGCTTTTCGATGCCATAAAGAGAGGCGTGGAGAATTCGTTCCAAAGCGGAATAAAGTACGGCTACGAGGTTTGCGACACCAAGGTCGAGCTCGTCTCAGTCAAGTACAACGAGCTTACGGCAAGCGAGTTCGCATTCGAGGCCTGCGCCGCCATGTGCTTCGATGCAGCTGCGAACGAAGCAGAACCGGTGCTCATGGAGCCAATCATGGATGTCACGCTCATAGTCCCATCCCAGTACGTTGGAGAAGCGATCTCAAGCCTTACAACAAGAGGTGGAATCGTATCCAGCATGGAGAGCAAGCCGTCTGCGGACCATATCATAGCGCAGGCTCCGCTTGCAAAACTGTTTGGATATACCACGGCCTTGCGCTCCGCTACGCAGGGAAGAGGCTCGTTCTCCATGGAATTCAGCCACTACGCACCAAAAACAGGGAACTAAAACTGGAATTAGGACTGAAATTAAAGAAGATTTCTCTAGTTTTTTTGCATATACTGTTATATGATATGAAAGGTTGCCCCTTGCGGACGACCTTTCGTCTTTTCATATCCACCTGTCTTTTGGTGGTTGCAGGACAAAGGTTGGGGCCAAAAGGTGCACCTGAACTGCATAAACTTGCATAAACAAACATTGCCAACATTTCTAGGAGGGAAACATGGCTTTAGCTTCGAAGGATATCAGGAACGTAACAATTGCGGGGCACAATGGAACAGGTAAGACTTCTCTTCTTGAGCAGCTGCTCTATTACAGCAACGTGATTTCAAGACCGGAACAGGTCGAGTCAGGAAAGACGACCAGCGACTACACGGAGGAGGAGATTGCACGCAAGATTTCAATCCACTCCGCACTTGCGAACATTTCATGGGAAGGAAAGTCGCTCAACTTCATAGACGCTCCTGGTACAGCTGACTTCGTTGGTGAGGTCATCTGCGGTTTCAGAACATGCGAATCCGCCCTTATGGTCGTAGATGCAAGAGACGGCGCACAGATCGAGACAATCAAGCTTTGGAGAAACCTCAACAAGCTTTCCAAGCCAAGAGCCGTATTCCTCAACAAGATGGAACGCGAAAGGGTCGATTACGACAAGACGTTCACACACCTCAAGGAAGAGTTCAAGACCACGTTCGTTCCTGTAACGATTCCAATGGGCAACGGACCTGACTTCAAGGGGGTCATAGACCTCATTGAGAACAAGGCATACTTCTTCCAACCAGGACAGAAGGAGAAGGTTGGAGACATCCCATCCGAGTACGCAGACGAAGTCGAGCAGTACAGAGAAGCCCTCATCGAGTCCGCAGCAGAAGGAGCAGACGACCTCATGGAGAAGTATCTCGAAGAGATGACCCTTGAGGCTGAGGAGATCCATCGCGGCGTATGCGAAGGACTCAAGAACAACGTCCTCGTTCCAGTGTTCTGCGGGTGCACGGCAAACGGTGCAGGCATCACAAGCCTTCTGGACTTCATTGCAGAGAACTTCCCATCACCAGTCGGCGCAAAGGAGACCATCGTCAAGGAAGACGGAAGCGAAGAGGAGCTTGCAGTATCCTCAGAAGGACAGGCATCCGCACTCTGCTTCAAGACAACCATAGACCAGTTCTCTGGAAAGCTCTCCTTCCTCAAGGTCGTCACAGGAAGCATCGCAGGCGACACAGACCTCTTCAACCCAGCATTGGGCAAGAAGGAAAAGCCGGGCAAGGTCTACAGAGCCGTTGGAAAGAAACTCATTGAGACCGATGCCCTTGTGGCCGGTGACATTGGAATCATCACAAAGAGCAATATAGCAACCACCAACTGCACGCTCCTTGGCAGTGCAGACATGAAGTTCACGTTCAAGAGCCTCAGCTTCCCTAACCCAATCTACTCGCTTGCAATATCCGCAGCAGACAAGAAGTCTGAAGACAAGATGAACGATGCCCTGCATAAGGTCACGGAAGAAGACCTCACATTCCAGGTTGCATACAACGAAGAGACGAAGCAGTCCACGGTATCTGGAATGGGAGAGCTCCATCTCAATATGATCCTTGACAAGATCAAGGAGAAGCAGAAGATTCAGATCAACACCAAGCTTCCAAGGGTCCCTTACAGAGAGACGATTACGAAGAAGTCCGGCATCGTCGAGTACGCACACAAGAAGCAGTCCGGTGGACACGGCCAGTATGGTAAGGTCCTCATTGAGATAGCTCCAATAGACAGAGGCCTCTACTACACCTTCGACAACATAGTCAAGGGCGGATCCGTCTCCAAGGGCTACGTTCCAGGCATTGAAAAGGGCCTCCATGACCAGATGGAGGAAGGCTTCCTCGCAGGCTACCCAATGGTTGACATTGGAGTTACGCTCGTCGACGGTAAGGAACACCCGGTCGATTCCTCTGAAATGGCATTCAGACTTGCGGCAAAGGGCGCAATGAAGCTTGCAATCGAGAAGGCAGGTCCTGTCCTCCTTGAGCCGTTTGCAAAGCTCAGCGTCTACATTGACAACCAGTATCTTGGAGACATCCTCTCAGACCTCTCCTCCAAGCGCGGCCGCGTCCTTGGACAGGAGGACCTTGGCGGGAACATGGTTCAGGTCAACGCAGAAGTCCCTCAGGCAGAGATGCTCAACTACGCCATAGACCTCAAGTCCATGACGTCCGGTACAGGTTCATTCGAGCTTGCATTCGACCACTACGAGACACTTGCAGGCAAGATGGCAGAAGATGTCATCAAGGCATCCAAGGCAGCAGCCGAGGAAGAGGCGAACAAGTAATAATACCTTGTAATACAAAGAAAAAGGCGGTTGTTCCATTGCAGCCGCCTTTTTCGTATCTTTTCGTATCAAAGAAGAAACCCTTTGGAAAACAAAACCTCAACTCCAAGGAGGAGTATCAAGCAAAACGCCAAAGAAATCCTTTAGATTGGAATCCATCACCGAACCTTTGTACTTGAGCTCTTTGAACAGGATTGAATCCCTTTCTATAATCCTTTGCCAGCTTTCATCTTCCTTTCCTGGAATTATAGGACAGAACAGAACTCCATTGGAAACGGCGGCATTGTAATCTCCAGGAGCATCGCCAATCTTCAAAACATGTTCCGCATCGTACTTGCCAGCCATGGCCTGTCGAATGCATTGGGCCTTTGTACCAAGTTCCTGTCCAGCGACGACGGAGACATAGGAAGTCAAGCCACAGGACTCCCACTCTCTGAGAAGCGCCTCATGGGGAGTCGCCGATACAACAACTACATCTGCGAACGCACCAAGAATCTTCAAAGCCTCCTTGACGTGAGGAAATGGAGTTATTCCATGGACTATCCGGGATATGTTCTCATCAACTTCTCTAGACCATCTTGCAGCCGTAGCAAGAACTTCCGGCATATCAGGATGCTCTTTTTCGTATTCCTCTATGGCCACAGCGCTTAGAACAGGAGTGTTTGCTACCCATTCTTTCAGAGGTCCAAGGTCAGGAATCACATATCCTCTGGAAGAGACCTCCGTTCTTGCATAAACCAGCTCCAAGGTACGAATCAGGGCTGGAAACCGGTTGGAACCCCTAGTGGAAGAATAGAGGTTCACAAACTCGGCAGCCTCCCTTGCATAACGGGAAACCCCCTGCAAACCCCAAACATTCACAGTTGCTGGACAGAAACACTCCTTGTGTTTAAGTTCCATGTTGTCGAACACGCAACCATCTGAGTCAACGCACACAAGAAAATCGTGCTTTTTCTTCATGTCAGTCAGAATACTCGACATCAACTCACCTCTTGTCCCAAAACGTCAAAGTTTGGTCTCCCATCTACCACACCAAACAAGTTCGTTAGCCTTTCCTTCAAATTCCGACATTCCCACAATCTTCTCGACGGCGGCCCTTATATACTCCCTTGTAGGAGCATAGGCGTTTATGAAAGTCTTGAGCATTGGAACATCTATCAGATGGTTCGTATAGTTCAAGGAAACACCTACGGTAGGAACCTCCCTCACGAACCAAGGAAGTTCATTGGAGTGGGATGCCGACCATCTGACTCTCACGTTGTTCTCCTGAGCATATCCTTTCATGTTTATGAACATGAAAATGACATCGTATTTCTTTTTGAATTCCTCAACGCTCTCGGTCTGCATGACTCGGAATCTATTCATGAAATCCTGCTTCTCGCACTCATACTCGTAGTAGTCCGTATGGCAGGTGACTTCGAACCCAACACGCTCCAACTCCTCGACCACTATCTTCTTTGCCTTGTCGGTACCATCCAAGACCGATACCGGAGCACTCTCTATGAAATAGAGCTTGCATCTCTTTTTCTTCTTGATATCTATAGGCAAAGCCTTCTGAGTATCCTTTACAAGAGTCACGCTACGATTGGCAGCCCATGCTGCGACTTCGTGGTGTTCCTTGCACCCTACAACGGAAAGACCTTCCTTTTCAGGGAATACAAGCTTGTTCAGTCCAAGTTTGGCCTTCAATCCAAGAATTCTATGAAGAGCATCGGACAGCCTTTGTTCGGTTATTTCGCCGTTTTCGTATCCTTCCAACATATAAGTGAAATCCTCTTCCGGCACATTGAAATAAAGGAACAAGTCACAGCCAGATGCTATTGCACCAACAACCTGCTCGCGTCTCGTAGCGGCAGTGGAAAGACCAGCCATGTGCGATGCATCGGTCATTACAAGTCCATTGAACCCCAATCTATCCCGGAGAAGATCCTGAAGCAACTCAGGGGAAATCGTGGCAGGCTTTATATCCTCGTCCTTAATGCCCGGTCTAAGCAGTCTGCTATAGGAAGGAAGACAGATGTGTCCAACCATTACGCTTTCAAGACCGGCATCGAACAAAGCCTTGTAGACCTTTCCATATGTATTGTCCCACTGCTCGACTGAAAGGTCGTTGCACCCTAAAACGAGATGCTGGTCCCGCTCCTCCGATCCATCTCCTGGAAAATGTTTGGTGCAGCAGGCTATTCCGCTTTCCCACATGCCTTTCATGTACGCAGTCGCACAGGCTATTATATTGTCAGGATCATCTCCAAAGGCTCTGGTATTGACAATCGTGTTTCTCCAGTTCAAAAGGACATCTGACACTGGAGCGAATGACCAGTTGCAACCTATAGCTTTGGCTTCTTTACCTGCGACTTGCCCCATTCTGTAGGCGACCTCTGGACTTGAAGCTGCACATGCAGCTGGAGTGGCGACAAGAGTACCTTCCTTCACGGCTCCGTTCCCTCCGGCTTCGCAGTTTGCCGCTATAAGGATGGGAATCCTGCTTTGCTCCTGATAGTAGCGGTTCTGGTCGTAGATATCCCCAAGATCGCCGCCCTGCCAACGTATCGCACTTATATGGAACACGTTTATCATGGAGTCGTAATGCTCCTTGGTATGAAGATAGTTCATGCCAATGAAAAGCTGTCCGATCTTCTCTTCAACCGACATACCTGCAATTGTATCTTCGACCCATCTGAGGGACTCATCATCCAAACAGAAGGGTTTAGCCTTCAAATCAACCATTTTTACACCTCATTTGAAAAACGCTGTATCAAGGCCTGTCCTATCAATCAGGCCACAGACATGATTCTTCTCTGTTCCAAGGCCTGTGCAATCCTTGCCTTCTCCGCCTTCCTTTTTCTAAAGTAATATCTGTTTGCAAGGAAGACCAAAAACAACACGAAGACCGTCTGATTGACAACACTTGTGTTCGCCTCGGACAACTCCATTAGGGTCAGTCCGTAAGAGAAAAGGTTGAGGGTAAGTGATGCCACTATTACACCCGTAGCCTGATTGGATCTCTCTCCTATGTACCCCCCAAGCATCATGGCGAACATATTTGAAACGACGACACCATTGCTTGCAAGCCCCATCGTTGAACTCATTTGGGTCTGAAACGCAGCGTCTATTATTCCAGCAACGCACACCAACCCACCTGCAAACATGTAGCACAGAACAGCATGTCTGAATATATTTATTCCGCTGTTGCGAGCTATGAGCTGAGAACCTTGGATGGCCTTCATCTCATAACCAAACTTCGTCCTATTCATGATTAAAGACACGAAAACCGCCACGACAATCATGACTGCAATCGTAAAAACAGTATCTGTAAGGATTTCTGTTCCATGAACGCCAAAAAGGTTAAGCCCCTTTCCCTTGGACATCGTATAAGGTACGCACTCCCATACGAGTCCTATTCCCACGCCAAGCACCATGGGAGGGACTCTGGTTATGACGAACACCATTCCTGTTATGAATCCGAAAACAAGTCCGCAGAGGAAGGAGAACAAAAGGAACCAAAGCCCTGAAAGGCCAAGTTCCATTGCAATCATCCCTCCTATTATCGTTCCTGCAAGACGCTGTGCACCCAAAGAAAGGTCAAAGCGTCCGCAGGAAAGGTTGAAGGAGAGCGCAAAGGCTATGATTGCAGAAATCCCAGTGTTCCTGACAAGCGTTTTGACATCCAAAAGAGAACCTACAAGATGCCTACCCTTCAAAAAGAAACACAGCAATTCCATAAGGACGAACATCGCAAGTGGAAATGCAAATGTAAACAACGCATCCTTTGCCTTTCTGTTCCTAAACATCGATCACTCTCCTCCATTCACATC
Organism: Sphaerochaeta sp. Phil3; assembly: GCA_001940825.1. Lineage (GTDB taxonomy): Bacteria > Spirochaetota > Spirochaetia > Sphaerochaetales > Sphaerochaetaceae > UBA9732. The sequence goes on along the minus strand of MSGT01000070.1, from coordinate 26,141 downwards.
AATCCACATAGGATTGGAGATGCAGCGAAACTCCAATCCTTACTCCATACAAACCTACTTGAGCCTCTTTTCGATGATTGCATCTATGTTGGACAGTTCAACCAGCTTCGCCTCAATGTCTTTGTATGTGATCGCTGGGTTGTTCTCAACGCAAAGAGCCTTTAGATCCTCCCCATTGAGGACGTATGTTTCATGGGAATTGTCAAGCTTGCTTATGTTCTCATATGTCTTTGCATCCTTGCAGAACCAAGGCTCGACCTTGAAAAGAATGGTATGTCCATTGGCTTTCATTGCTTCTGCGTGGCCCGTAAGAGCATTGTAGAGGATGACTGCGCACATTCCGTTCTGGATGTTCAGAGGATTGAGCACCGCAGCACTGAGAACGGAATCGCCAAACGAATCCATTGACGAGAATCCCGTGCTTGTCTGCTTTTCAATTGATACGGTTCCAAGCACCTTGATGTTCTTTCCAGTTGACTTCTCTACGTCAGCAATTGCATTGGAGAACGAACTGTAGCTGAAAACTGCGGCGAAAATGTCGTATGGACCATTCTGCAACTGGGTCTGTGCCGCCGTTATTGCAGAAGAGACGTTCGTTCCAGGATAGATGTATATCTTGACATTTGGATTGCCCGTAGCCACTTCCCCCGGATTCTGGTTGTTGATGATTTCATCTATTCCAAGCTCGTACTTGAGGTTGTACTTTTCCTTCATTGCGTTCAGAATCCCTTCCACAGTATAGTAATGGGAGGCTGCACCCTGTCCTATGGCACCACCGACCGCAGCACCTGAGAAGATGAATATGCTGTGTTCCTTGCCATCTGACACAAGGTCATTGATGGCCTCTCCATAAGCCCTTCCCATTCCTGTTGCGGATGCACCGCAATGTCCAAGGTTGTGGGTTATCTTTGCAACATTTGAATTCAAGGCGGAGTTCTGGGTAACGAACCAAACGCCCCACTCCTCAGCTTTTCTGGATCCCTGCGCAACGGCATCGTTGCTTGTAACGAAGTTGATGATTCCAACGCATCCTGCCGCATAGGCCTGATCCATGAAATCAACAAGTCCGTTTGCATCGTTGAGTTTCTCGGAGAACATGAACTGCATGTTCAACGCTGGACCTACCTCTTCGTTGAAATACTTCTTCTGGATCTCCCAAGTCTCACCTTCGTGGATGGTAGCGACACCAATCTTGAATTGGGCTGCACCCTTCTCCTCCGATGCCCCACCGGCGAACAACATGGAGGTCGCCAGCAATGATACGATTAGAACGACTAGAACTTTCTTCATAGAACTACTCCTTTTTTCCTTTTGAATTTCAGAGATAAGCGGTTTTTTCAAAACAACCTTCATGGTTTTTGGTCTTGCTTTTCCGGCTAGAAGAGCATTTCTTACAACCTCGTGATACACAAAGTATCATTTCGGTTTTCAGAAAATGCTTTTCATCCCATAGATCCAAAACCAATCTCCACAAAGCTCGTTTTGCAAAAATCTAATAAACCCCTTTACAGAACCACATCAGTTCTGCAAATACCATAATCAACCCTCTGGGGCGGGAAGCCCCTTTGGCCTTGTCTGGGCAGTGCATACGAGAATCAGGAACAGAATCCCTCTTATTCCCTGAATAATGCTCGATGATACCCCAACCATAAGAAGCCCTTGGTTGAGGACGCAGACTGTCACAGCTCCCACGACTCCAGCAAAGGCAAACGATTTGCTGCCTCCAAAAATCGACATTCCTCCTAGAACGAGTGCCAACATACAGTCCATGTTCAAAGAAGAGAGGGTCTTGCTTCCTATGCTGGCTGCCCTGACGATTGCAAGAAGAGCGGCGATTCCGCAGCCGACACCTGCTGTTATGAAGGCGATGAGCATGTATTTGTTCCTGCTTATTCCCGTCTGTTCCGCACATGTGCTGTTCGTACCTATGAATCTCAATGACCGTCCAACATCGGTGAAATGGAATAGGATCACACACCCAATGAAGAATGATCCAAAAGCGATATATGAGAAGTTCATGTCCGTCAGCATCGTTATCATCTCGTAGGGAAGGGAGATTGTAGAACCTCCTAGAATAGATTCCTGCACGGCTGAAAGCAAAGACATCATTACGATGGTGACGAACATGACTCTGACCCTCAGCAACGTACTGAGAAGTGCCGATACGGTCATTATCACGGAACCAAGCAACAGGGCGACGACCACCATGACCACCACGCTGTTCGTTGCATTGTACGCCATACCTGAGAGGACGGCTGTAAGAACGGTAGTGGCTCCCATTGCAAGATTGACGTTGTTCGTTGCGAATATGAAGCATGCTCCCGTGGAGACGGTTGCGACTATCAATGCCTGCTGGACTATGACCTTCATGCTTTGGGCCGATGTGAACCGTCCCCCTGTAGCGATTGAAAAAACACATACAAGCACAAGGAGGAACACCACTGGGAGCAATCTCGAGAAGAGTCTATCTTCTGTGAATCGACGGAACGAGGCACTCGCCTTTGAACACCATTCTGAACACTTCATCCCAAACCCCCTAAATCATATAGTCTATAAGCCCATGTTCCGTGAGGCCTTCCGTTCTGAAGGCCTCATGGGATATCCTACCGTCCTTCATGATAATAACTCTATCGCAAAGACCAATGAGTTCAGGTAGTTCTTCGGAGATTAGTATTATGGCCTTGTCGGATTTCTTCATTTCATAGAACAACTTGTACATGGAAGCCTTGACCCCAACGTCTATACCTCTCGTTGGACAGTCCAAAACAAGGATATCGGCATTGGATGCGACCCATTTACCAAAAACCACTTTTTGCTTGTTCCCCCCTGAGAGGGTGTTCACAGCATAATGCTTCCCCGCACACTTGATTGAAAGCTCGTGGATTTGATTATCGACATAGGCGTTCTCCTTCCTACCCGATACGATGTTAGCAAACCATCGGTTGACTCTGTATCCCGTAGATGCGATGTTTTCGAATATCGTTGCTGATAGACCAAGTGATTCCGTATCCCTGTTCTTGGATACGTATGCCATTCTATTGGCAATTGCATCCTGGGGACTTGAAATCGTACAACCTCGGACTTTGACTTCTCCATCCAGGACTTTCTCGATTCCAAAAAGGGCTCTTCCCACATCATGCATCCCACAGTCAGACAATCCCCCTATCCCAAGAATCTCTCCTTTGTGCAGCTCAAGGCTGAAACAAAGCAGCTTTTCAAGGGTGGTTATACAGTCCGCCTTGAGTACGACCTCATCAGAACAAGCATCCATATCGCTTCTGTAGTAATCACCTTTGATTTCTCTGCCGACCATCATCTTTCTAATGACGTTGGGTTCATATTCCTTCTTTTCCAGAGTTCCTATTATCACGCCATCGCGAAGCACTGTGAGGTTGTCGCAGTGCTCCATCATTTCATTCAGGTCATGGGAGATAAATAGGACGCATTTGTTCTCCTTGCGAAGTCTATCCAACACCGAATAAAGGAACTCTCTACCCTCCAATGATAAGGCAGTCGAGGTCTCGTCAACTATCAGCAAATCAGGATTCCAGTAGAGACATTTGACTATCTCGATTATCTTGCGCATCTGCATGTCAAGATGACTTGTCCTATCGGAAGCCTTGAACATCGATATTCCAAAGGAATCCAACAGTTCCTGCGCCTTTTGGGTCATTGCCTTTCTGTCAACGAAAAGACCTTTTGAAAAAAGCCTTTCGTGTCCTAGAAATATGTTCTCTGCAACGGATATGTTGGGTATGGTGCCGGATTCCTGAACAATCATGCCTATTCCCTTTTCCTGGGCTACAAGCATTGTGGAGGGGTTCCATTCCTCATTCTTATAGACCATATGCCCCTGAGAAGCAGGCTGCATACCAGCTATGATTGAAGACACAGTGGACTTTCCGCTGCCATTCTCCCCTATCAGTCCATAGACCTTTCCCCTTTCAAGACTGAAAGAGACGTCCTTGAGTGCAATGGTAACACCAAAGTTCTTGTATATGTTCTTAACTTCAAGAAGAACATCGTTGGCGGCACTGCATTCCATACCGTTAGATGTCATTGGAACACTCCTTTTTTTTGAGTCTAACCCGACTTTTTTCAGCCGTAAATTGCATATCACGTAAAAAAACATTGCAAATTTTGCCATGCTAGTCCAATAATGGAGAGGAAGGACTTAAATATGGGTTTTGAACTACGCAAAGGACTCTATCTTTTCAAGCATTCCATTGATGAAACACCTGATGATTCAAGGGAGAACTTCAAGGAGCACTATCACTCAAGCTATGAACTGCTTTTTTTCATGAAGGGCAAAGCCGATTTCACGTTGAGGCAGCAGGTCTATCATCTTCATTCCCACAACCTCATTCTAATCAGGCCGGGAGAGTATCACAACATAATCATCAAGGAGGTTTCCCCTTACGAACGAATAGTCATTAGGTTCTCCCCTGAAGACATAACACCGGAACTAAACACACGATTGGCAAGTAGTTCAAACGTATTCGACATACGCAACTCTTTGTTGGAGAGGGAGATCCTTAATTTGGACAAATATGCCGAGTCATTGGACGAACAGATCAAGGAAACTGTGTTCTTCTCCCAACTCACCATAATACTGTGCCTATTGACGGCCTCTGAGAACCTCAGCAGAAAAGAAGACATAATTAACACATCCGTTGCGAGGATAATAGAGTACATAGACTCGAACCTTCATTCGATACGCACCATAGATGACATTTCAAATGGCATAAGGATGTCCCCTTCGACGATAAACAAGGTATTCATCAAGCATATACAGACACCAGTCATGAGTTATGTGAGAATCCAAAAATGCATCTCGGCCAAAAACCTGATGCTGAACGGAGTTTCTGCGGAAGAGGCCGCCTTGAACTCGGGATTCGAATACTATTCGACGTTCTATAGATCCTATAGGAAGGTATTCGGAACCGCTCCGTCCAAGAATTGAAAAGCCATTTCATGTATCAAGGAGCCTTGAAAGTTCCTCCTTGTTCAAATCAATTCTTCAAACACCCTATGGGAACAACGTAGATACCGTCCTCCCTTCTGTAGGCGTATTTTCCAGTTCCCGTAAGAACCATTAGGAACGAAGGTTCCTTCATTTTGGTTGTGTCTATCTTTTCCGACAAAGCCTTCAGATTCCTAGAACCTTCCTCTATGAGCCTATCTCCTCCAAGTTTGATTTCAATCAATCCATACGAACCATCGCGCAGATGAACAACGGCATCGCATTCAAGTCCTGATTTGTCTCTGTAATGATAGACGTTGCCAAACAAACTGTCGGCATACACCCTCAAATCACGGACACAAAGAGTTTCAAACAACAAACCCATGGTATTCAAATCCCCTAGCAAATCCTTGGGGCCAAGTCCAAGGCTTGCAGCCGCTATCGATGGATCCACGAAATACCTCGTATCGGAAGTTCTTATTGCAGTCTTGGATCTAAGGTTTGGATTCCAGGCAGGCATATCCTCTATTACGAAGATTTTCCGCAGGGCATTCGTGTATGAATATACAGTATCTTCAGTTAGGAAATCGGAGTCATTTGCGGCAATGTCATCTCTTATCACAGTATATGTCGTCTGCGTTCCTTGATGCCTTGAGTACGACTTCATAAGACGTTTGGCTCTTTCAGAATCTCGTCTTACATCATCGACTCTTGAGATATCAACATTGACAACTGCATCGAAATAATCGAAAGCTTGATCCAGTGCAACATCTTGCTCCATATCGATGGAACTTGGCCATCCGCCCCTACAAATGAGAAAAGCCAATTCTGCTATTCCCAAATCGTTGTTTGCAAAAACCTTTTTTGGTTGAGAGAACAAGTCACCAAGGCTGATTTTTCCAGAAGACTCCATTGATTCATACAACGACATCGGTCTCATCTTCATCCTTGAAAAACGACCGGTTCCAGAATGAACCATCTCAGCTGTCCTTGGTGGTACAGCTGACCCTGTAAGTATAAAATGCCCAACTCCTCCCCTATGGTCAACCTCAAATCTGACTGCATCCCAAAGCCCTGGAGCTATCTGCCATTCATCTATCAGACGAGGAGTTTCACCTTCAAGCAAACTGTATGGATCTATGTCTGCCATTAAGAGATTCTCTTTCAAATCCTCAGGTTTGGACATATAAAGGACGCTTTTCGCAAGCTGTTCTGCAGTAGTGGTCTTTCCACACCACTTTGGCCCTTCTACTATAACAGCACCTTTACCTCTCAATTTCCTGGCTAGCAATGCATCTGCAATCCTTGGTTTGTATGAACTCATACGTTGATTATAGAAGCCATTTGGCGATTTGGCAAGTTTTCATTTGGCGATTTGGCAAGTTTTCATTTGGCGATTTGGCAAAACTATAGCTTCTCAAACCACACTTCGTTGATGGTGTAGGACTTGTCAAGGCCCTTGCGCTCAAAGCTTGTCTCAGGTCGCCATGGACGAGCGGGGGCATAGCCATCGTAGGGGTTTGACATACCTGGTGTGGACTCTAGGACAAAGAGCATCTGCTTGGCGTAGTCCTCCCAGTCGGTGACGCAGTATATGTAGCCGCCTTTTTTGAGCTTGCTAGCCAGCAAAGTAGTAAAAGGAAGTTGGACGAGGCGTTTCTTGTGGTGTCTCTTCTTTGGCCATGGGTCTGGGAAGAAGATATGGAAGCCTGAGACGCTTTCGTCTTCGATCATGTCCTCAAGCACCTGAACAGCATCGAAACGCATGATTCGCACATTTGAGAGACCTTCGTTTGCAATCACTGACAACAGCTTGGAGAAACCATACAGGAACACCTCTATGCCAAGGTAGTTGATGTTTGGATTCTCACGGGCTATACGTGCAGTGCTCTCCCCCATTCCAAAGCCAATCTCTATGACGACGGGATTGTCGTTTCCAAAGACCTTCTTGAAATCAAGCTTCTCCATGGAATGGACCAATGCATAGTCATAGAAGTGCTTGTCCAATGCCTCTATTTGGGAAGGCTTGAGACGTTGTCCTCTAAGGACATAGCTCTTTACCTCTCGCCAAGAGTTCTCATTGCGGCGCTCCACTGTACGAAGCTCTGGAATCTTTGCGAAAACGGCTTCCAACGCACCTACAGTGTTGGGAGCGTCGACAGAGTCAACTGCATCGCGAAGCTCAAGGACATCGGTCTTGTTGGTGTCTTCCATAGTATTCTCCAATTCAGGGCATGGACCACAAGGCAGTGGGCCTTATGGCATGAGCCGCTGTAGTTTTTCAAGTATGAACAATGCCTTGTCACGCAACGAGATGGCATTGGTTTTCATATTCATTATATAAGGACGCTTTGGATCTATCGTGACAGCTCCGCGAGAGGTGCGGATCATCTCGATGAGGCGGTCTATTGAAATGGACGCTATGCGCGAGAACTCAATGACGACGGCTCCCTGTCGTTCCTTCATGTGGTATATGTCCAATGCACGGCATACGATCTTAAGTTCGCATATATACAACAGGTTGGAAACCTCATCCGGAATGCTTCCAAAACGATCCTTGAGCTCTGCAGAAAGGCGTTCAAGCTGGTTGGATGTCCTGATTCCCGCAATCTTCTTGTATATCTCAAGCTTGACGGTTGGGTCGGATATGTAGCTGTCAGGGATGTATCCGCTGTAGTCAAGTTCAAGGAACACCTCCGTCTCAGGCTTTGCATCACTGTTTTGCATCTTTGCAATGGCCTCGTCCAAAAGGCGTATGTACATATCAAGGCCTACTGCGGACATGAAACCGCTCTGCTCTCGACCAAGGAGGTTTCCTGCGCCTCTTAGCTCCATATCCTTCATTGCGACCTTGAAGCCAGAACCAAGGTCTGTGAACTCGGATATCGTCTGAAGCCTTTTGACCGCAATTTCAGACAGTGCATAGTCCGATGGATAAAGGAGATATGCAAAGGCCTCCTTGTCAGAACGCCCCACCCTTCCCTTAAGCTGATAAAGCTGCGACACCCCATACATGTCTGCTCTGTCGATGATTATGGTGTTGACGTTTGGAATGTCTATTCCGTTCTCAATGATGGTCGTTGAAACAAGAACCTGTATGCCCTCGTAGACGAAGCGGCGCATCGTATCTTCCAACAGCTCAGGGCGCATCTGACCGTTCGCAGTGTCTATGATGATGTCAGGCATCCTCTGACGCAGCATGGAGGCTACCTCTTCCAGGCTCTCAATACGGTTGTGAAGATAGAACACCTGTCCATGGCGCTCCACCTCAAACCTTATGGCTCGCTCAACCTCATCAAGGTCATACTGCTCTATTATGGTCTTTATAGGCTTGCGCGATATTGGAGGTGTCGTAAGGAGGCTCATGTCACGTATCTTCAACAACGACATGTAAAGAGTTCTAGGAATTGGAGTTGCTGAAAGGCTCAAACAGTCTATGTTGGCTTTGAGCTCCTTTATGCGCTCCTTGTCCTTGACCCCAAAGCGCTGCTCTTCGTCAACTACCAGAAGCCCCAGGTCCTTGAACACCACGTCATTTTGGATGATCTTATGCGTTCCAAAGAGCACATCAAGCTGTCCGCTCGCAAGGGCAGCCAAGGTCTTCTTCTGCTCCTTTACAGGAACCATGCGGCTAAGGAGACCTACTTTGAGAGGAAACTCATGCAGTCTCTCCTTGAAATTTCTGTAGTGCTGCTCTGCAAGGATTGTCGTGGGGGCAAGGAATGCAACCTGCTTTCCGCTCATAACGGCCTTGAATACGGCACGGAAGGCTATCTCAGTCTTTCCATAGCCTACATCTCCGCATATAAGGCGATCCATGACGGTGGAGCTTTCCATGTCGTCCTTTATGTCCTGGATGCATGTAAGTTGGTCCTCAGTTTCATCGAACTCGAATTCAGCCTCGAACTTGAGCTGCCAGTCGTTGTCCTTTGCAAAGGGGAAGCCTTTGCTGTTACGCCTTCTTGCATAAAGCTGTATGAGATGTGATGCAAGGTCCTCTGCGCTCTTACGGGCCTTGGACTTCTTGTTCTCCCATCCAGTGCCGCCAAGCTTGTCAAGTCGAGGGGCTTCACCAGCAGATCCAATGTACCTTTGCACGAGGTTGGCCTGCTCTATTGGAACGTACAGGTTCTCCTTGTCTGCAAACTGTATCTTTATGTAGTCGCGGTCGCGGACTCTATCTATCTTAAGAAAGCGTCCTATGCCGTAGTTCACATGGACGACGAAGTCCCCTTCATGAAGTTCCACGAAGCTGTCTATGGCACTGCTCTGCGTATGCTGCAGCGTCTTTACAACCTGTTTGCGACGGCCAAAGATCTCGTTCTCGCAGATCACGATAAACTTCCTAGAACGGATAGCAAAGCCACTTGAAGGTACACCAATATGGTATTTTATGGTGGAAAAGTCGCTTAACATCTGTTCAAGACGCTTCTTTTGGATTTCAGACGATACGAATATCTCAATGTCCCATCCATCGTCCTCAAGTCCTGTTAGGTCCTCTTTGAAATAGGTGAAGTTTCCAAAGTAGGAGCGTGGCCCATCGAACTCGAACCTGTACGCATCCTTGTCCTGTCCCATTAGATCCAGCACGGTCATTGAGCCGTGGCGCTCTCCTACGAACGACAGGAAATCAAAGAGTATCTGATCAGGACGCAGTGCTTCGCGATCCTGCTGGTAGGCCTTGCGGTAAAGGGTCTTGGCTTCGAGTTCCAGGCTCTTGAAGCTTGTTTCAAGCCGGCGGTCTCCGTAGAGCACAATGTAATCGGTCTTTCCAATGAACTCGGATATCCCGTTTGGTATGACTCTTTGGCTTTCTGAAGACATGAGGATCTGGACGTCCACGTGTCCAAGTTGCTTTGAGATCTGCTGGGAGAGCGGGTCATATACACATATACGCTCTATCTTGTCCCAGTCCAAGTAGATTCTTACCGGCTGAGTGGCCCCATAGGGGAATATGTCGAAGACCTCGCCCCTTACGGTAAACTCCCCGGTCATCGTCGTGTTGGCGCTGCGGTAGTAGTTGCCCTGTGCAAGACGGGATGCCAGTTCCATTGTATCAATGGCATCGTTGACCTTGAGCTTTATGGTTCCAACGTCCACCGCACCCTTTCCTGGTAGGGGCGAACACACTGTTCGTATGGATGTTATCACAACGGCCTGTCTGCAGTCCCCAATGGAGCCAAGGCATCTTAGCTGTTCGTACTCCTTGGCAGTCCCCTCCCACTGACTGTAGAGCACACGTCCGCTTCCAGGAAGAAGGAATATTGGGACGGTAGTGCTTGCTGGAACGAGGCTGGAGTTGGAATACAGTTGGCGCGCAATCTCATCCGTTGGGCATACAAGCCATGTTATGCCGTCGATGTCGCCTGCCATCATGTGGACGCACTGAAACAGCGGAAATCCGTCCAGCCCTTCGACCTTGATGTCCGCTTTTCTATTGGAAGAGAACGCCTTGTACCCTTCGCTCTTTTTGATGTACGATTGGAGCGTCTGCATCACTGGCAAAATGTACCATTATGAGCAATGTAGTTCAAGTGAAAGCTCAAGCAAAGGCTCAAACAAAAAGTTCAAGAGGAACTTTCAAAACTATGCTTTGTGCGGAATGGACATGGATTGCCGAGATGGAAGCCGTCTGAAGCAACTGAGATAATACTTTGTGTATTATGAAGTTGCTGAAGGCGTGGTTCCAGCCGTGCAGGGCATGGCCAGGACGCATGAAGGAGTTTTGAAAGCTCCTCTCAAGCAAAAGGAGTTCAAGCAAATGCAGGAAACGACGCTCTCCAAAGACGATGAAAGAATCACGAAGATTGACATAACCGCAAGCGAACCGGACGGCAGATTTGGCTTTGCGTTCCTTGACGACGAATCAAGGACGTTCTTCCACCTCTGCGATGCCGTCCTCCAATGCGGGAAGGTCGCACGCAGCAACCAAAGGCTCATACACCGTTCGTTCAAGGAAGACGGTTCGATCCTCACAGAAACGGACCTTGCAGTATCCAACGCACTTCTGCCCGTTATACGCAGGCTCTACCCAGGATGCAACATCGTCACAGAGGAGATCGACCTCCACTCATTCGACGACAACGCACCGCTAACCTTCATCCTTGACCCCATAGATGGAACGGACGCCTACAGCCAAGGCTTCCCGTCATGGTGCATCGCTCTTGGAATCCTTGACTCTTCAAGAAAGCCATGCGGAGGCATCGTCTACGCCCCACGCTTTGGCATTGGGGAGGACGACATGTTCTTCTGCAGCATGCCCAACAAGGCCGATGTCTTCATGAACGGCAAGCTCTGGAAACCATTGGAGCATTATGACGAACCAAAGCAGATGACAGCCGGTTCCGATATCCTGAACCACGTTGATCTTGGTGATTTTTCAGGCAAACTGCGCGTATTCGGCAGTGGAATCCTCCACATGACCGCTCCTTTCGCATACTCGAACATTGACGCATGCCTTACCACGAAATGCTATGTGTGGGATGTTGCAGCACCCCATGCCTTGGCCCTCAAGCTGGGTTTGGAGGTTGCATACATAGACGGCTCACCTGTAGTCTACGACGATGGCCTTCTCATTGAGCGCAGGCGCTTTGCAAAGCCAATCCTTGTGGGAAACCATGCATGCCTTGAGTATATGGAGAAGACGTTCAGGCTTATGTAGCCCAAGGTCTATGGGTTCGCTGATTCGCTGAAGCTTTAGCAGCAACGATAGTCCACAACGTCCTTGATGAGGTCTTTTTTCACCCAATACCTAGCAAGATAGATCATCGAAGTATCGGCAAGGGCTACAATCCACTTAAGGAGGAATGTGGATGCCATTATTTGTATGAGAACGCCGTTTTCGTATACACCATAGAACGCAATGAGAGTGAAAACCAAAGTATCTATGATCTGGCTCACGAAGGTGCTGAAGTTGTTCCTAATCCAAAGATGCCTGCCATGGGTCCTTTTTCTCCAGAATGCATACGACCACACGTCATGATAGTTGCTCAGAAGATAAGCTGCGAGAGATCCTATAGCTATGCGCGGCATAAGACCAAAGATCAGGTTGAGGCTAGGGCCAGCGATATCGGTCTGGGACGGAACGAAGAGGATCGCAAGCTGCATCAGAACAGTCATGGCTACGAGTGCGAAGAATCCAAACCCCACCGCCTGCTTTGCGTCCTCTTTTCTGTAGAATTCGCTGAGCATGTCGGTTGCAAGAAAGCTGGTGGAATAGACTATGTTGCCAAGCGTTGCCTCGAATCCAAAGAGTATGACGTTCTTCGTGACCTGTATGTTTGCTACGATGCAGCTGATTGGTATCCAAACCAGAAGCCCTATCCTACCCCACCTGCGGAATGCAAACATGATGAAGGCGAAATTGACCGCCATCATTATGAACCATAGGAGTGTGTTGTTCATTTCTTTCCCTGTAGATTCTGCAAAACCCTGTAGGCTTCGAAGCTGTCAGTCCTCTTTATGACGAATGTAAGCTCAGACACCGTTGAGACTATCTCATACACATTGATGCTGTTCCATGCGAGCCTTCTTGCCGCCTCATAGACTATGCCAGGAGTCTGCACGAAGTTGGATCCAAAGATCATGGTCACGGCAACGAGGTCGTCCTGTCTGTATGTGGTCTTGAACGAACTCAGGGTCTTCTCGATCCAGGGAATAAGCTTCTCAGACGCTGCTATTGTGACTTCGCTGGAACCAAGAATTATGTTCAGGAAGTCGTTCCCCCCGTTGCGGCCGGAAAGTTCGTACAGCGTTCCAAGCTGCTGTATAAGCTCAGGGGTCTTGCTGTAGTTGTAGTCTATTATGTTCGTGTGCATCACGATCGTGTAGCTCACACCGTCGCTTTTCTTCTGCCCTTCAGCTCTGTTGAGCTCCGTGGCATAACGGCGGAGGGCCATTATGACGGCAGTCTCCTTCACTTCCTTGTTGCAGGACTGCGCCACTTCATCGATGATGCTTTCTGTGAAGTTCGTATAGTTCAGAAAGCCCTTCCTGAGAACATCGCGCAAAAACGGTGTTCTATCAACAATTTCCCTAACCTTTTTGCTAACAGATTCAGCCATAACGCTCCTCCAGAAACGCCTTGAATGACGCAAATTCACATAGCGTTATTTTATAAACATTTTTGCACTTTTTTGCAACATTGTTTTTGGATAAAAATACAAAGGTGTTGTATAAACGAGCTTCCTCATAACGGTTGTTTTTGGAAACCGCCTGAAATTGTGGGTGATTCGTAGCGATGGTTAGTTTGGTGAGTTTGGTTAGTTTGGTGCGCATGGTGAGCAAGGTCAGCTTGGTGAGCATCGTGAGCGTGGTGGGTGTGGTGACGAACCAAAACGGAACGTTCATATCTAGTGTCAAACGCAACCCTAACCAAAAGATTTACGAATAATCTAGACACTAGCGATGCATTTGTAGTACTCTCCCATGTGCCCAAAGAATTTACATAAGAATTGCCTAAAGCCTAAAGGAAGTATTTGATATGAGATGCCCAGCATGCGGGGAAATGGAAGACAAGGTCCTTGAGACCAGAACTACGAACAATGGAAGCGCAATGAGAAGGCGCAGGGTCTGCCTCAAGTGCGGATACCGCTTCACCAGCTACGAGAGGGTCGAGGACAAGCCCATAACCGTAATAAAGAGGAACGGAGATCTCCAACCGTTCGATATCGCAAAGATAGAGCGTGGAATACGAATATGCACTGACAAGCGCAACATAGACCAAGAGACGATAGACAACCTCATACAGAACATAGAGGAAGCAATAAAGATCCAGGCAGGGTCTCGCCACGAGATAACGAGCACCGCCATTGGGGAGGAGACCCTAAGGCAGCTCTACAAGGTCGATGCCGTTGCGTACATACGTTTTGCATCGGTATATAGGGCGTTCAACGATGTAGAGCAGTTCATAAAGGAAATAGAGAGCCTGGCCAAGTCCTCGAACTGAGGGCACTCCCCTCACGAACCAAAACAATAGCTCAAAGGCCCAACATCCTCAGGGCTTTGCGACATCGAACCACTTACCGGTAAGGGACCTCTCTATGGACTCGTTCAAATGCTCTGGACGAAGTATCTCGTTGCCGCAGTCTATGCAGAAATTGTCGCTCATGCCTGCAATGTAGTCGAATACGATCCTGTCAAGGCTGCCGTCGTGCTCCATGTACGCATCCTTTTTCTCAATTACGTAGTTGAAGAAGCCAGCACTGAGCATATTTCCTTCCTGCATATAGAGATTACCATCAAAGCCATTCTTATCCAAAAGACCTGAAAGGTAGTCGTATATGAGCTTTATGAGACGCCTGAAATACTTCTCGTAACCTCCAAGCATAGGAGACTTGTATATGTACTGGTAGTTGAAGTCCTTCATGGTGCGCATGGCTTCGTAGATTTCAGGACTGAACCCAATCACCCCTTCCCTTTCAGAGTTCGTGATTATGTCCTCCACCAAGGTGTTGATTATCTCGCCGTTTGTGGATCCAAGCACCTTCGTACATATATCGGGCAAATCCTCTTTCTTCACGATTCCAAGGCGGGAGGCATCCTCGAAATCCCTCCCAAGGTATGCAATCTGATCCGAAAACCTAACGACGCACCCCTCCCATGTTGCAGGAAGGATTCCCTTCTTCGTCTCGACGGCATCAAGGTCCTTTACGGTGAAATCCGGAGCCAACGTCCTTATGAAATGCTCTCCGCAGTGGCTAACAATGCCGTCGCGCACGGCATACGTCAAATTGAGATGTGAGAGGAAATCCACGACCCTGAGGCTGTTTATTTCGTGTTCGAAACCGCAAAAGCCCTTCTCCTTCATCATATCGGAGAGGATGAACTCGCCAATGTGTCCAAACGGAGTATGCCCAAGGTCATGGCCAACTCCAATGGCCCATGCCATCTCATCGTTCAGCCCCATGGCCCTACAGATTGCGGTGGCTATGGATGCAACGTGGAGGACATGCTCCATTCTGGTGCATATATGGTCGTTGCTGGGAGCGAAGAAGACCTGAGTCTTATGCTTGAGCCTTCTGAACGGAGAGCTGTGGATTATCGCTGTCGTATCCCTGTAGTATGGAGAGCGCACATCGTCTGCAGTGCGGCTTTTGGTACGTTTGAGCAATACATCGTCTGACAACTGGTTTTTGAAATTCATAGTATTCTCTCATCCTCGTTTACATGATATCATAACACACAATAGGAGCTTTGAGGAGGAATATGCCAGATTTCGTATACCCATTGCTATCGCTAGTGATCGACTTCGTGTGCCTCCTCATGTGCCTCAAGTTCATCTTCTCCAAGAAAGGTGCAGTGTGGATCGTGCCTGTACTCCTCACCCTCATATTCCTTGCAGGTTCTGCATTGTGTCTGCTAGCCCAGACATCCACCAATGTAGACACCACCACGAAGGTCTTCTCAAAGGCGCTTTCAATATTCTTCCTTGGTGCGTCCTTTATATGGCTCATAGACATAGTCGTATTCCGTGCGGCACTGAACCCAAGCTCAGTACAGGCGGTCAAGGACAAACGGAACCTGGCGGAGGCATTGTTCATCAGAGACAAAACCGCACCAAAGACGTTCTGGCAATCCGGTGACGACGACTCGACCTACATGGTGGCGAAACGCACCACAAAAGCATCACAGGAGGATCCAAAGGCCAATCAGGAAAGAAAGGCTATCCCCTCCCACAAGACCGATGTCTTTGAACCCATGCATACCCGCCGCATCCATAGGCCAAATGACAATGAGGATTGAAGAGGTCTTTGGAAAAAGCAAGACAGTGTTCCTCTGCGGTCTCAAGAGCTGCGGAAAGACGACGATAGCAAACGCCGTCGCAGAGCACGCAGGGTGCATTTGGATGGACTGCGACGATGAAATCCTGAAGAGGAATCCAAAATACGTATCATGCCGTGAAATGTTCATGGCAGTTGGAGAGCAGGCCTTCAGGAATGAGGAATCCATTGCCGTAGAGACGATGATCAAGCGGTGCAAAGCCAAAGAAGAGATGGCGATAGTCTCTCTTGGAGGCGGTGCATGCGATGCTTACAATGTCCTAGAAGCAGCAAAAGCTAACGGAATTCTCGTATATCTTCAGCAATCAGAACATGTTTTGTTCGAAAGGATGAATGCCAAAGGGCTTCCTGCTTACCTGAACGAAAGCGATGCGAAGCAGCAGTTCCACGAGCTGTATCTAAGAAGAAACGAAATCTATTCTTGTTTTGCAGATTATGTGCTACAATTGTCTGATTGCACGAAGGAAGAAGCTGTCGAATCAGTATGCAGGATGTTTGCAGAGCGTTGACGTAAGCTTTCCTTTGTACGGGAGAGACGATGTCAAACACCTTTGGTTCATTTTTCCGCGTAACCACGTTTGGGGAGTCGCATGGCCCAATGATTGGAGCCGTCATAGACGGAATCGAATCGAACCTTCCATTGGACGTTGGAAGGATCCAAAAAGAACTTGACCGCAGACGACCTGCGCAGAACGAATTCGAAAGCCAAAGGAAGGAACATGACCGCATTGAAATCGTAAGCGGAGTCTTTGAAGGACGCACCACTGGAACCCCAGTTGCAATCCTCATAAGGAACACCGACCAGCACTCCAAGGACTACGAGAACCTCAAGGATGTATATCGTCCAGGGCATGCGGACGAAACATACGAGGCCCGCTATGGAGTACGGGACTACAGAGGCGGAGGCCGTGCAAGCGGAAGGGAGACCGCAGCTCGTGTAGCGGCAGGTGCAGTTGCAAAGCAAGTACTTGAATCAAAAGGGATTGCAATAGAATCAAGAATCATCTCCATACATGGACGCAAAGAGAACTTCGATGAAGTCCTTGAAGAAGCCAAGCGCAAAGGCGAAAGCGTTGGAGGTGTTTTGGAATGCACAGTAAAGGGCATGCCAAAAGGCATAGGAGAACCGGTGTTCGACAAGCTTGATGCTTACATAGCCCATGCAGTTATGTCCATTGGAGCCATCAAGGGAATAGAGTTTGGAAGCGGCTTCTCAAGTGAGCTTTTGTATGGCAGCGAAAACAACCTCCCCTGCAATGCAGGCGGAATACTTGGTGGAATAAGCGACGGCAACGACATCGGTTTTAGGGTTGCGGTCAAGCCCACCCCCTCCATTGCAAAGCCTCAGCCAATGAAGACCCGTGATGGTGGAATTAGGGAGGTGGGGATAGAGGGCAGGCATGACGTGTGCATCTGCCTTAGGATTGGACCCGTGGTGGAGGCAATGACGGCCATAGCGGTGCTGGACCAGCTGTATGCAAGGACAGGAAGGTGACCATGGAAGAGACGAAGAGCCACGACCTCCCGCTCATAGTGCAGAGTGACAGGACAATGCTTCTTGATGTGCACTCGCCTAATGCCAATTCGTGCAGGGACGAGATAATGGCGTTCTCTGAACTGGTGAAGGCCCCGGAACACATACACACATACGCAATAAGCGCAATTTCCCTGTGGAACGCAAAAAGCGCAGGCTTGAGCACTGAGGAAATACTTGTGCGCCTTGGCCATTGGTCCAAGTTCGCCGTACCACAGACAGTGGAGAACTACATCCAGGACGTTTCCTCCAGGTTTGGCAAGCTCATACTGGAGCCGTGCCTCGAAGAGGACTACTACAGACTTAGAATCACGGACCCTTTCATTGCAAAGGCCGTACAGGCCAACCAAAAGGTATCCAAGATGCTTGTTTCTACTCTGGATGACGGATCCAACAGCTTTAGGATACACAGGTACAACAGAGGGGATGCCAAGCTTGCGCTGATAAAGCTTGGATACCCTGTCGATGACAGGATCCCACTGGTGAAATCGGAGCACGTAGCAATAACGATGTCCTGCAAGCTAAGGGACTACCAGGAAAATGCAGTGAGATCTTTGCTTGGGGACCTTGGACCTGGAACCGGCTACGGAACGATAGTCATGCCGTGCGGAAGCGGAAAGACCGTTGTTGGAATGAAGATAATGGAAGCCTTGCAGACAAGGACGTTGATTCTATGTCCAAATGTCGTTGCCGTACACCAGTGGATAAACGAAATCAAGTCCAAGACAAACCTTTCGGACGACATGGTTGGAGAGTACTCTGGAGAAAAGAAGGAGATAAGGCCAATTACAGTCTGTACCTATCAGGTTCTGACCTATAGGGCCAGCAAGGATGGGGACTTTGAACACATGAAGGTCATAGAAGCGGGAAACTGGGGCCTTGTCATATACGATGAAGTCCACATGCTCCCCGCTCCTGTTTTCAAGATAACGGCGGAACTGCAGTCGGTATACCGTGCAGGCCTTACGGCAACCCTCATAAGGGAGGACGGCAAGGAGGACGATGTGTTCAGCCTCGTTGGGCCAAAGAGGTTCGACATCCCTTGGACGGACCTTTCACAGAAAGGATGGATTGCAAGTGCCTACTGCGTAGAGGTAAGGGTTCCACTAAAAGAGGACCTTGCACTCCCCTACGCAATTGCAAACAGACGGGAGAAATACAAGCTCGCAAGCACGAACGACGCCAAGAACTCTGTTGTAGACAGCCTTCTTGAAAAGCACAAAGGAGAGAGCATCATCATAATTGGACAATACCTAGACCAACTGAAGGACCTTCAGAAAAGGCTTGGGTTCCCAATGATCACGGGGAGCACCTCCAATTCAAAAAGGGATGAACTTTACAGTCGTTTCAAGGAAGGATTGGACAAGGTCATAATCGTCTCAAAGGTTGCGAACTTTGCAATAGACCTGCCAGATGCGTCGGTTGCAATCCAAATCTCGGGGACATTTGGGTCACGGCAGGAAGAGGCCCAAAGACTTGGAAGGATCCTACGCCCAAAGCGAAATCCGTGCTTCTTCTACTCCCTTGTAAGCAAATACACGGTGGAAGAGGAGTTTTCTGCAAACAGGCAGAAATTCCTGGTGGAGCAAGGCTATCACTATGTGGTGGAGGAAGTTTAGTGGAGAAAATTTAGTGGAGGGGTCATGGACTACAAGGATTTTTTCGGAATCAAAAAGCATGACAAGACCGATGTCTTTTTGAACCGCTTGTCCTCATTGGACGAAGAGTACTATTTCCACATTGCTTCATGCATACTGGGAGCCATTCCTACACCGTTCAACAAGCAGAGCCTGAACGGAAGCATCCTTTCGTTCTTCGCCAACGAAGGGAACAAAAGAAATGCAATCCTGTCCATAAACGACGACGAACGAAAGATACTTCAATTCGTTTCCCTCATGGAGGAGGCCAATCTCCAACAGATAGAAGCCTTTTGCAACGACATGAACCACTATGTCCTTGTACTTGGAATCGAGAACCTATGCGATAGGCTCCTTCTCTTCAAGACCGCTGATGGGTATGTCGTAAATCCTCTTTTGGAAGACGACATAATGGCCCTGAAGGGCGATGTCCGCAAAGGAACAGGCACCAAACGTCCTTATGTGGATTCCAACGTACTTAGAGCGGTTCTGAACATGTTAATAAACGGTTCCGTCCCACAGAGGGAAGCCAACCTGCATCGTTTCTACAAAAGCGGTAGGATCCAGGCGGTGTTCCCTCAGTTCGAAGGAAAGAAAGCCATAAGGATGTTCGAACTCATAAGAAAGGTCATCATGGAGTCCGATGCAATCCAACTCAACGGCTCACACGTAAGTTTGGACAGGTACACATGCAGGCACCTTTTCATATTGCCTACGATTGACGTCTGTCTTTCCGCCATGAGGGTGTGGTATGGACCGGAGCTGGAAAAAGCACTTGCAAAAACGTTGCCTGTCCTCATTGAATTTCCAATGGAAGAGAAGAGGTTCACCGGCATAGTATCGGCCACGCTTGGAGACAGCGCTCCCGAAGGGTTCGTGCAGGATCTGGAGGCTTTGGGACTTTTGAACGAATCAAATGCAGGAGCAAGCCATGGAATAAGCCTCAACGAGGCTATCATGGAGCCTCCGTTGAAGAGGTCGGCCCTTACGATAGACTCGGACCTTATGGTCTCCTACTACGGAATACCAGACGAATACGATATCCTATATCTTTTTGCAGACGTTCAAAAATGCGACAACCTCATCGTCTATGCCATCACCAAGTCCAGTTTCTCAAGGGCCTTGGGCTTTGAGACCTCAAGGGATGAGATTGAAAAGTACCTCAACGACCCAAAGACAAACGTAGTGCTGGAGCAATGGGAAAGGGCCGCATCCAGAGTGAAGGTCTATGATGGAATCGTACTGAAATGCACTGAAGAGGTATCGTTTCTAGTACATAAGCTTTTTGGAGTCAGCAGAAACGTCATAGCTGAACTTGGAGACGGAGTGTTTCTCATGAAGCGTTCCACAGAGGAACAGTGGAGACGTGTACTGTCAAAGGCTTTGGACTTGGAGGACCTTCCATCTCCCATTTGTGAGAACACGCATGATGGAAGCCTCAACTCAAACGTTTTCCGTTGGCATGGAATAAAGGCGGAACGAAGGCCAACCACAGAATGCACGGCAAAGGAAGCTCCGTCGTGGGATGATGTCAGAAAGGAGCTAATAGATGATGCAAACGCCAAAGGCTGCATGACAGAGGAGCTTGGAAATCTCATAGACGCAAAGCGCATCGTATCCACAAGTCAGATTGGAAAGGCTTTCAAGTACGAAAAGCTTCCGACTGCCGGAGGGTTCGATTTCAACGCAAAGCTCGCTCTTATAAAGAAGGCCATTGGCCGCAAAGCAAACTCAAACCCCATACCTCTGAAGCTGGAGCTGCTTGAGGATGAAGTGCTTGCCGTACCGCTGGAGATCCAAGGCAGCGGATCCAAGGCCTTCCTGAAGGCGGCTGTGCTTCCAGAAGGGACTGTTCGAACCATACCGATTGGGACGATCTATCAAGTCACGCTCATGCGTACATATTAGACTTAAGCTACTCGTCCTGTCCAAACTCGTTCTCGTACTCTTCGCTCTTTGAAATCCACTCAAGCTCAGTCTCTTCCTTCTGAGCCTCAAGGTCTTCGAGCCTCTTCGCAAGCTCCCCTATCTTGGCGGCATCGCTGTAGTTCTCATGAAGGTTCATCAGGGCTTTGACCTCTGAGATCTTAAGCTCAAGGGAATCGGTCTTCTCTAGGAGTTCCTTGAGGTTGGTCTTGAGTTTGTTTTTGCGGTTGCGTCGTCTGTTGGCCTCAGCTCTGTCCTCAGACGTCGATGGACCCTTTGAGTATAAGGCCTTCTGCTCTGCCACATAGTCCCTCAGCTGTTCTATGCTGGATTTCTGTCCTTGTTGCGTTGCAATGGTGTTGGGGACTCCGCTGGGTGCAACCTTTGGGGTTGTCGCAGCTTTGGATGAAGACGACTGCTTTGAGGTCTCAAGTCCAAGACGTTGGTCCATCTTCCACTCAAAGTAGTCGTAGTCGCCATTGAAGAACTCAGGCTCGTCTGCGGACAGGTACAGGATCTTGTTGGCAAGCGCCTTTATGAAGTAGGCATCATGGCTTACGAACACGATGGTGCCTCTGTAGTCCTCGAGCGCTTTGAGGAGCATGTCCTTTGAGTTTATGTCAAGGTGGTTGGTAGGCTCGTCAAGAATAAGAAGGTTCGCAGGCTGAAGCAGAATCTTCAAAAGTGCAAGTCGAGACCTCTCCCCTCCTGAAAGAACGCTTATCTTCTTGTAGATATCGTCCCCTGAGAACAGAAAGGACCCCAATGCATTGCGTATGGATGACTCTGTCCCGTAGGGCTGGACCTCTGAGAACACCGTACCTTCCATGTCCAAGGAGTCCTGCGTATCCTGGGCATAATAGCCAACCTTGACGCCAACTCCAAGGCGTGCGATACCAGAGAAGGCATCGTCCTTTTGGGCTATGATCCTGAGCAACGTACTTTTTCCAATGCCGTTGTGACCGGTGACTGCAAGGCGCTGGCCCTTTGGTACGAGCATGTTGAAATGGCTGAAGACCACTTGGTCTCCATATTTTTTCGTCATGTCCTCCACTATCACGACATCGTTTGGGCTGTGTGGAGGCTCTGGAAACGAAAACTGAAGCTTCTTGAGGTGGGAAGGAACGACAACAGGTTCAAGCTTTTCAAGCTGTTTTATGCGGCTTTGGACCTGACGGCTTTTGGTTGCCTTGTATCTGAACCGTTCTATGAACTGCTCTGTGCGTTCGATCTCCGCCTGCTGTTTCTTGTACGCAGCCTCAAGCTGTTCCATCTCAAGCCTTCTCTGATTCTCGTAGAAGGTGTAGTTCCCACTGTATCGCGTAAGCTTTCCACGGAAGAGTTCATAGACCTCATTCACCGTATCGTCCAGAAATCCCTTGTCATGGCAGACCAGGAACAGGGAACCCTTGTAGCCCTTGAGAAACTCCTTGAGCCAAGTGCGGGCTTCTATGTCCAAGTAGTTGGTGGGTTCGTCAAGCATCATGAGATCAGGCTCCTCGCAAAGCACCTTTGCCAAGGCTATGCGCATCTGGTATCCACCGGAGAACTCCCTGCACGGACGCTTCATATCCGCTTGCGAGAAGCCAAGGCCTTTTGCAACGGAGAATATCATGGCCTCCCTATCATAATAGGAACTGTCCAAAAGGCTTTCCTGAAGTTCGTTGAGCTCCATGAGAAGGGACTCGTTGGAGGATTTTGAGAAATTGCTTTGAGGATTGTCTACGTTTTCCCCTGAAATCTCCTCTGAATGTTCCTCTGAAAGCTGCCTTTCTATTTCATGCTGCCTTTCCAGATTGGACTGGAAACGTGCAAACCCCTTCTCTATCTCCTCGTAGACCGTTCCATCCCTAAAGACGATGTCGCTTTGAGGAAGATATGAAACCCTCATCCCCTTCGTGCGCGTGATCTTCCCGCCATCGCATGGCATTATACCTGCGATTATCTTCATAAGGGTCGTCTTGCCCTCTCCGTTTCCACCTGCAAGGGCGGCTCTGGCATGTTCACCAAGAGTGAGTGATACATTAGTAAGTATGTTGCGGTCTCCAAACGAGAGACTTATGTTCTGAACCTGAAGAATTCCCATAGCTATAAACCAAACTGTTCTAGTAACAACAAAAAACCTGTGATACTCTAACATAGGTTACGCTGATTCATCAAGAACACCAAAACGATGCAATCAAGGAGACTGGAATGCTTTGCCTAACGCTCAACGGCCGAACAATGGCCCAAAACCGAACCATACTCAAGGAAAACGCACAATATGTACAGGTTCTGGAACTGCGCCTGGATGCATTGGACATATCCAATAAGTCTCAGCTGGACGAGGCCGCCGCATTTCCATCCTCCGTTGACAAACCCGTGATACTCACATTCCGCAGAGAGAGCGACGGCGGCCTTTCCAACGTCACAGAGCGCAGACGCCTTGCCGTACTTGCACGGGTCCTCCAAGGGGACTTCTCATACATAGACATAGAGTCCGATGTCAGAAAGCCCTCCCTTGAGGCCGATGCCAAAAGCCGTGGCATCACTGTCATTCGCTCAATGCATTTCATGGACAGCTTCCCAGACAACCTGGCGCTCAAGGCAACAAGGATAGCCTCCAAAGGCGACGTACCCAAGATAGCGGTGAGGATAGGGGGTGTGAAGGATTTGATAAAACTGTTCAAGCTATCGGGGCAGATGTCGCACATAAAGGACAAAATCCTCATTGGCATGGGCGAATACGGCCTGCCATCAAGGATTCTCTACAGAAAGCTTGGATCTTGCATGACGTTCTGCGCAACAGAGGACCTCTTTGGAGTTGGCCTTCCTTCTCCAAAGACAATGGCCAAGCTCTACAGAGCCCACGAAATCGATTCATCCACAAGAGTGTATGGAGTCGTTGGAAGACCCGTCGGCCACAGCATCTCCCCATCCATTCACAACCTAGGCTTCCATGAACTTGGATACAATGCAGTCTATGTTCCATTCAACGTCGATGACGTTCGTTCATTCTTTGCATTCGCAGACATGATTGGAATGAGAGGCTTTTCAGTAACAGTCCCTCACAAAGTAGCGGTCATCCCCTACCTTGCACGCATACCAAGAGAAGTCAAACAGCTTGGAGCATGCAATACCGTAGTCAGGGAGCACGGAAGCTGGAACGGAAGCAACACGGACTACTATGGGTTCCTGTCCCTCGTTTCAGAGCCTCTTTCAAACGGACGGATAAGATCCGCAATAGTCATTGGCGCAGGTGGCGCAGCCAGGGCCGTCGTATGGGCGCTTAGGAACAAAGGTGTCTCAGTGACGATTCTAAACAGAACCATTGAAAACGCTCGAAGGCTCGCATTGGAGACAGGCTCATCCTATGCGTCATTGGAAGATGCCGGAGACTATGCGGGGACCGCCCAGCTTGTAGTCCAGGCATCGTCTGCAGGGATGGACGAACCCTCTGTAGACGCAGCACCTTCCTTGGAGTTCGATGGCGACGAAATAGTCTGCGACATGGTGTACCGCCCACATGAGACTGCGTTTTTGAAAAGAGCTATAAATGCGGGATGCAACGTAATCCATGGCCTTGACATGCTGCTTGCCCAAGGAAAGCTTCAGTTCAAGGAGTTCACCGGTTTCGAATACCCTTTGGATGACTTTGCCGTCCTTTGAGTATTTTTCAACAAAAATAAGCTTTTTTGAAGTTTTTGTTGCATTTTTTCAACTAAACCATTGAAAATCAAAGATTTTGTTTCATAAAAAAAGGACTGCGGCACAAGCCACAGCCCCTTTGGATGTCAAAACTTGATTTAGTCGATTGATTTCATTGTAAAGGTTTCACCTGTTGAGGTCTTCCAGACAAGAGCTTCAATCTCCTTTGGATTTCCGTTTCTGTCAAGAATCTTTGTGCCGTAAACTTCAATATACTGATTGGAACCAGAACTAAGAGCTGCCGCGTAAAGAGACTTTGTTCCTTCTGATATCGTGTTCCCATCATCGTAAAGAGTGAAGAAACTCTTGTTGCTGTGCTGTCCAATATTGATGGCCATGTGCTTTTCTTCATCCTTTTTCACAGACGCTCCTTCAACCTCTTTGTAATCGGCCGGGTTCTCACATGAAATGTCGAAATAATTGTCAAGAATCTTGATTTCCGGAGTATAAGGAATCTCATTGCCAGTAGACCATAGGCCAATTCTCTCGAACTTCACAGGCCTTGAACCATATACTTTGTTGTTTATGAAGTTAAGCGACTGCAATGTAACACTCATTTCTAGTCCTGCAGAACTCCAATCTCCAGCACCGGCTCTCCACCAGATTGGGTTGGAATTGTTTGCAGAAGTTGAATTAGTATAACTGTTAAATGTGCAACCTTCAAATGTGGCACTGTATGCGGGAGCGGTTCCGACAACTATTCCATTGAATGTACAATTCTTGAACGTTATTGAATTTAGGAAGCTCCATGGAGATGTATACATCTGTACGTCAAAACTAAAAACACCCTCAAATGTAACACCATCGAAAACAATGTCTGAATTACTTGGAACGAGCATATACACAGAGGTGTCTTTAAGTCCATCGATGGATTCATATCCCGTTGATGAGCTTGTAATCGTACCACCTTCGAACACGTACTTGTAGAGGCCCTTCTTCTCGGGTGTCTTCCCATACTTGTTCAATGGATTATCGTCAATGGCTCTACCAATCCACAAACCTTTTCCAGTATACCCGGAGCTGTTTTCAGAATAAGAAATATCACCGAACTTCTCGTCTCCAAGTTTAACAGTTACAACAACATCCTTGGAATTCTCAAGGGTAACCTTGGAATTGAACTCAGCAAGAGAAGGATAGAAGTAGTTTCCACACATGCTGCACTTGTAGTCCTCACCAAGGTTATGGGCAACCTTCTCAATGGTTTCAATCTTCGTTTCCTTGCAAACAGTACATGTAAAGGTCTTCACACCTTCCTTTTCGCAGGTGGCCGGCGTTGTAATCTCTCCATCGTCCCACTTGTGTCCCAAAGCTGCAATTGACTCTGTTCTTGTTGCACCGCAACCTGTGCAGGTGTATTTCCTTTCACCAGTCTCCGTGCATGTAGGTTCAAGAGTCACCTTGCCTTCATCCCAGGTGCATTCGTGCTCTGCACAGCTCACAAGAGCCAACACAAGTGCGAGAGCGACAATCAAAACGTTCTTTCTCATTATCTACCCCTTTGACAGCGGAGCATGTTTTTTCTCCCCAACTGACTGCGTCAGTCTACCCCCCCTCAGCATATTGTCAACCTTTTCAGCACCCCAGCTTATAAAGGTAAGTTATTTATTTAAGTT
>MSGT01000069.1 GCA_001940825.1 Sphaerochaeta sp. Phil3 | reverse complement strand
GTGTTGGAACTATTCATCGGGTATCTCGTAGCAAGCAAATCTTTCATTCCGAGCGTAATTCCTGCTTTACCACCCGCTGTTAAATTGTCGTGATTGAAGCCGAGAATAATGAGCGTAACTTCTTCGCCTGTGGTAAGGGTAATCGTTTTTTCGTCGCCGACTTTGAATGCAGAAGCCGCTTTGCCGCTTTTAGATATCGCTTCGATTTGCGCCCACGTTGCAGTTGCGAACGTCGGAGCGAAAAGAAGTAGCGTATCTAACTTTGCATCCATTTCGTTTAACTTCGTCAAAACCTTGCTGTTATTCGACGGCAACGCGCTTAATGGAGTAACGCCGTTCCCCGCGTAAAATTCTGCGTTTTCGGGGTCAACGATTACTTCTCCGTCGAGCGGCACATAACTACTTGCCGCAATGCTTGATGCCGTACCGCGTTTAAGTTGTATAGCATCGACTGTTCTTTTTGACATATTTAATTCCTCCTGTTAAATCGTTCCGCTGTCGATAATCGTTATCTCATCCAACTCTTGCAACTTGTTTTCGATAGGTTGTAAGAGTGCCTTATTTACATCCGTTCCCGGTTCTGCTACCGAATCGGGCGACGGCGTAATCTTTGTTCTTCCGTCGGGAAGATTCTCCAAAGTGAAGCAATCGTCGCCGACAGCAACCCTGTCTTTGATTGTGCGGGCTTTGAAATCGCCTTGTGCCATATAATTACCTCCTTAATGGTAAGATTCTCGCTTGACCCGAAGCAAACGTGCCGCATTTACGGAACACGCTAACCATCCAATCAAGCAGGTCTTTCAAGTAGAATAGGTTGCGTTCCACGTCGTTTACCTGCTCGTAATCGAGCATAGTTGCGGGGAGCGCAGGGGCGGCGGTATATTTATAGAACGACGTAATGACGGCTTGCACGTTCGCAATAATACGCTGTACGTCATCCACGTTCGGGAACGAATTCCGCGCCCACGTTTTCGTTGTAACGGTGGACGGATAGCCGAGAGCCGTCAACATCTCCGAAAGATATTTCGTGTTGTTCTCAATACGGTTCAAATCGCTTGCGTTGATACAACCTTTTAGGTCTTCCGTAGTCGCTTCTGCGCCCGAAATTACCGCTTCAATCCATTCGACAATTTTTATTTTCGCTGCCGTTACGTCGGTTTCTGTCCTGTCGTAAATAGGTGTAATCCATTCTGCCATTACAATGTCCTCCCGGTAATCTTACCTTTGAATGCGCCTGTGTAAGTAATGCTTACGGACGACACGCGAACATTGTTTGTATTGAACTTATTTTCCACGCCGACTATATCGGTTGCATCGATACGCGGGTCTGCCCGCCATTCTGCCGAAATCTTACGGCGGTTTTTGAGCCAATCCTTTACCCACGCGCCGACAATCAAGGCGTGAAGCGGAGAAGTAATCAACGGATTTGCGACAGCCTGTTCTACGCCCGATTCCGCGTTCTTAACGGTATTGTCGCTTGTCGATTCGCTTAACAAATCTCCGATAATGCTGACGTTCACGCTTCCTGCGGCGGTAATAGTCAAAACTGCGGCGTTCGTATAATAAACTGCATTTACAAGCGTTCCACCTGTTACAGTCGCTTGCGCGTTCACGGCAGGATTAGAGTAAGAAACAGTTATCGTTTTTGTACCGTTGATATCTAAACTGCCTGAAAAGATTTCATACCCTTTGTCGTCTTCGGAAATGAAATAGTTATAGGATTTCACTTCCACATAGGAAAGGGGCTTTTGCAGGTCGATTTCGGGATAAGAATACGAATTGAATCTCGATATCGTGTAATCGCTCGAAATGATATCTTCAATCGGTTCGATATGTAAATTTCCTTGTCTGTCGCAGAGCAGAACACAGCAACCTGCCTGTGCAATGTACTGTAAGCATTCCGCTTGCGATATTAAAGGGAGCGGCGCGGTTGTGATAATGTTTTTCAACGATTCGTCGATAATCCATTTAACCGAGCCGTCCGCGTTGAGCGGTAAGTGCGCATCCGTCAATACTTCCACAGCAAGGTCGTACAGAGATATTCCGTTCGGGCGGTAAAGCCCTTTAATGTAAGTCGCCGTCATAAACTCTAACAGACTGCTTGCCTTAAATTTTGCGACGAGACCGTTCTGCGGTGCGCTCCATTGCGACAAGTAGAACACGCCGCAATCAAGCCATTCGATACTATCGCCGATTTTGAAGCCGTATTTCACGGTAATTTCCTGCCGTTCCATAAGGTATTTTGACAAGCCTGTGTCGTTATTCGGGTCGTATTCGTTTGACGTGTTATCAATCGAAAAATCGACGGTGGACGTATGCTGCGACGAGCCTATCGGGTCAACTTCGGATTCGTGCTTGAATTCGGTTATATCGCGCTTCGTATATTCCTTGTCAACGCCGATAAAAATATTGCTTATACGCGCCCTGTGATACGGCAGACACCACCGCAGGACTTCGATATCAATGCGGTTAAAGTTCGTAATATCGAACCAAACAACGCTTTGAATATCCGAATTACCTGTAATGGTAATCGAGTTGACGGCGGTATTGCCGTTGTACGTCGTTACCTTGAAACTTTCGGGGCATTCTCCGTAGGTATTCGACCAAACAATCGTAAGACCGGGAAGAAGCGTAGAGAAGACTTTCGGAAAACCTATCGAGACAATGGGATTCGTGTCGAACGTGCAGTCCGCTTTACTCATTCCGTTGCCGATATATCCTGTATCTCCGAAATTCGATTTCGGGAGAATTTGTCTCGTGCCATCAAGTACCCACAAATTCTGCTCCAACGTCGCATAAGGGGGAATATGCTTCTCGACTTCGCTTACAATCTGCGCCGTGTTGCCGTAGAAGACAGAACCGTTGTCGGATGCGGTAGCGTTTTCGCTTGCTTCGGGGTCGTTAAATCCGAGAGTTATTTTGATATAACTCTCGCTGACAAACGTCTGCTCTTGATTTAATTTCCACGCTTGCGATACGTTCTGCATTCGACAACCTCCTGTTTAGACTTCGATTAAAGAAAGGGAACAGTCCGTCCAACCGAGCAATTCGCCTGTGTCCGGGTCTCTGCGCCACGCGCCCGCCTTTCTATCGTTGATATACATTTCTTTAATGACCCAATCTCCCGCCGTTTGGTCGAAGAATTCAACTCGATTGATAAACTTTCCACCTGCGGACTGTTTGAACATCTGATTGATTCTCGCCCATTGTGCGACGGTAAGATATTTCCACTTCATCGTAACTTTGCCGATATCGTCGCGGATAACCGACCCGACAACTTTCCCCTCAAGGTTACGCCCCGAATCAACGAGAGTGGACGTTACGCCCTCATACGAAGACGGTTCGGGAAGTGCTTTTCCTGCGACGGAAACTAACGCCTTAAATGCCATTCAAAACACCTCCCGCATAAATCGTTTTGCCGACGGCTTTGCGCTTATTGTACTTTTCAACGACTTCCGCGACTTGCTTGCCGTCGAGATTGACGGTAAGGTGGATAGTCTTTTCGCCGTCGTCGTTCCCGCCTTGTGCCTGTTGCATTGCTTCGTACACGCCCTCTTTGATACCCTCGATAATTTGCGTATTGTTCGCAACCGTCGTGCGGTGTCCGATAGTACCGACAAGTTCAGGGATGCCGTCTTCGCGGGCTTTGAAGATTTCGCCCGATTCGGGTTGACCGCCGGTCGCATAACCTTTCTGATTTTTCAACCATTCAAGGATATCGAGTTGTTCTTCGTAAGCCTCTTTTCTGCCGTAATAGCCCCAATCGTAAAGCCACGCAAAACCTGTTTTATACCACGCGCGTTCGTCTTCGGGCATATTGCTTTTCAAATTATTGATAATACTGTCGATTACCGCGTTGAATTGATTATTAACTTCTGCGAGTTGAGCCGCATAACTTTCATTCAAAGTCGATAACGCTTCGCTATCTTGAAACGAGTTTTCGCCTTTATAAATGCCAAGCGCACCGCTAAATTCAGTACGGTCTAAATCCCATAACTGCGAAAGTGTACTTAAACTCGTCGCCTGATTCTTTTTCAAGATATCGAGATATTGTTGCCTGTCGGCATTCAAATCGTTGATAGAACTTTCCAACGATTCTCTATCCGTACCCGCTTTCACGCCTTGTTGAAGTGCTTCTTGCAAGGATAAATCCCATTCATAGGAAGACGTTTTATCGGTTAAAGTAAAGGTGTTGATATCCTGACGAAGTTGTTCAAGTTGCTGTTTTTGGTCGGAAGTTATATTACCGCCGTTTTGCGAAATATCGTTCAAGAGTTGTTGATATTGAGAAGTCAACCCTGCGACTTTTACATTTAACAAATCCTGTGCGGTTTGCAATGACGAAATCAACCCATCGAGTTTCGCTGTAAGTTCGGGAGTAATATTGAGTTCGATTCCTGTTCTAATGCTTGCCATTACACTTTGAATCGCCGCTTCGTTGAGATTATTTGCAGCATCGGCTAATTCGTTAAACGCGTCGGAAAGGTTATTTATGGTGTTTTGGTCGATTTTTTCGCAACCCTGAATAGACCGCCACAGGTAATCATAGTTCTTTGCGGCATCAATAAGATTCAACGATGCTTCGTCTAATTTTTGATTCCACTCGTCTTGCTTATCGAGATTGATTGTTTTGAAATACACTTCGAGTAATCCGTTGACTTTATCAATCGCTACTCCCGAAACATTCCAAAATTCTTCCATAGCCCTGTCGTGAGCGGCTTCACTTACGGCTTTTATACCTGCGACTACGCCCGATATCACGGCGACAACGGCAGCAATAATAAGTCCGACCGGACCCCACATTGCATACATTGCCGCTCCGACAATAGCAAGAATAGGAACAAGGGCAAGTAAACCCTCTCCGACGGATTTCGTACCTTTCGCCATATCGTATATAGCGTTATAGGTAGTCATTGCTTCAACGCCTAAAAGGGCAATAGATGCGCCGACTTTTTGCCATACTTTCAAATCGCCCAATTTGCCCCAAATAGTTTTGATATTTTTACCGATAGTTACGAAAAATTCTTTAACTTTTGCGCCTTTGACTAAAATAATCAATCCTGTAATCGCAGCCGTCAGGGAGAGAATTTTTGCCGTAGAACCCGCGATATCTGCCGCAGACATATCAACCGTTTCAAACATAGTAGAAGTGTCTGCCCCCGACGAAGATTTATCGTCGAGAATATTCAATTCGTCTATGCCGAGAGTTGCTTTATTGACGTTATTCAAGGCTTCCGCATAACTCTGTGCAGATTTCGTCGCCCTTATGAATGTTTTATCTCCGTGAATCGCAGCGGAAATCATACCGACACTATTTAAGATATCGGCAAGGGCATCGCCCAAACGAATTATCGTAGGTGCTAATGCGTTAAGTATCGGGAGCAATGCGCTACCGAAACTGTTTTTCAAATACAAGCCCTCTGTTTTATATTGAGAGAGTACCTTATTTGCTTCTTCGCTATATTGCGCTATATTAGCAAGACCCTCTTTGGCTGCTTGACTAATTTGCTGTAACAGTCTTCTAACAAGCCGATAAACCATTACATTTTTGAATTTACTGAATAATTTACCGAGCAAATTTGTCGAACCTGCGGCTTTTTTGCCGAGATTATCAATCGTAGAATTATAGGTATTCGCTTGCGATATAAGCCCTGCGTAACGCTGTTTCAAAACGACGAGTTGATTTTCAAATCTTCGCCATTCTTCTTCGGACGGCGGTTTTCCGCGATTACTTAATTCTTCAAACGTCGCTTGTAAAATTTTCGCTTGATTGTTCGCTTTGATAAGTTCGTCATCGATAGAAGATTCAAACGTCGAAGCGGATTTGAATTTACTATCATTTGCAAATTGACTTTCTTTGCTATCCAACAACGCGCGGAGTTTATCTCTCGCACTTATTACTTCGGAACTTGAAGCGGTAAATCCGTCAAGTAAATCCGTACACGATTTTTTGATTTCGTCGCGCCACGTTTCCGTAACCTGTCCGTTACCAAAACTTTCAACAACGCCACGAACTTCCTGCTGTGCGCCCTCAACTTCTTCGACGAGGTTTTCGAGAGAGCCGCGTGTTTCCTGCGTGTTTATGCCGGGAGTGGAAGCATCGAACGCCCGCAGAGCCTTTTGTACTCTCGACAGCGATTGAACGTGCTTCTCGATATTTGCCAACTGTGTCTCCAACTTATTCAACCGAACACGTCCGAGACCTTGCAAATTCTGCTTCAATTTTATAAGACCGTCCGATTTACCGAGACGGTCTAACTTTCTCAACGAGGAAGTTAAGCCGTTGATATTTTCAACTGCTTTGGATGCAGATACTTCTATTTCAAGTTGAATGGAATCAATAGTGTTATCCACAATCTGTTACCTCCTAATCGTCGTTTTTCTTCTTTTGTTTTGCCCGCGCCGCCATTGCAAGGAAATCGGCGCGTTTCTTTTCGTAGCGCAAACGCCTGTCGCGTTCTTCTCGCTCCGCAATTTCCTTTTGATTGCGCGGATAAGGTTCGGTCGGATAGGGAGCAGGGCGAGTACCGCGCTTCGCAAAAGCGTGTAAAAGCGGGGAAGCATCGCACAATGCTTCGTAAATATACAACCCCTGCAACCACAGTTCTTCATTCTTTCGCGTTTGCCTTATTTCGTGAGCGGCGCGGTAATATTCTGTCAAGCAACAATCTTGATTCCAATATTCGTCTGCGCTCATTCCGATAGAAAGGTAGAACGGAAAGAATTGATAAAAAATATCCGTGTAAGTTTGAGCGGGAGCGGAATTACTCTCGCCCCCGCTTTCGCCGGGCGGCAAATCACTTACTAATCTGCCGTCCACAGGACGTTTCCCTCTTTGTCTTCGGGTTCGTCCATAAGTTTATTGATAGGTTCGTTGTACATTTCGATAAGCGTATGAAGCAATTCGTCGCGGTTTCCCATTTTCGAGTAAATCTCGTCGATTACTTCGCGCTTCTCGAACTTATGATGCGCCAAGAACGCACCCGCGAACAACTGCGGCAGGGTTGTCATCGGTTTATCGGAAAGTTCGGAAATCTTTAATCCCTGCCTTTCCATAATCTCGATACTCTTGCGCGTGTATTCGAGAGTGTACGCTTTGTCGTTGTAAGTAAACTTAATCGTTTTAGCCATAAATCTTTACCTCCATTTAGGCTTCTTCGTCGATAGTGATATCGGTCGTCGGCGCAATCGTGATTTTCATTTCACGCACTTCGTTTACGCCCTTGCCGACAAGACTTACCGACAACTTGCCCTTGAATTTGAACTTGCCGTCGCTCCCGGTAGGAGTAAGAACGTCGCCCGCTTCCGTGCCTCCGAACCATACCGCGAAATCGTTTTCGGTATCTTTCATACCGCGAAGCGTTTTGAACGTCTCCAAATCGTAGTTGGCGGTAAATTCAAGAGCCTCGTTTTCGTCGATACCCGGTTCGTAGGTACGTCCGCGATTCGAGAGCGTGGTCGTCTCCAACATTTCGGGCGAACCGAACAGGTCGGGATAGTCTTTGATATCGAGAAGTTTTTCGTATGTCGAAGTTTTCTTCTGCATCAAAAAGGTTTTGTAAGTTATCATTGTGAATTACCTCCTGAATATTGTTTTATTTTTTGAAACAACGGCTTCATATCTTCCGATAAGTTGATATATTGTTCCGTCGTCTCGCGGAAAAGGTTGCTTTGCTATGCGCGTAAAGCCCAAAGAGAGCAATTTCGCATCAACAGCGTTGAAAAGTGTTTTGCATTCCGATTTACGCCCGCTCTTTTTATTCGAGAAAACATAAACTTCATACATAACTTTGACGTGATTTTCGTTACTGCCGCTGTCCTGCGTTTTATCGTAAGAAGCATTATCCGCTTCATATACGCTTACGCAGGGGAATTCCGACGGCATTGCGATATAATCACTTGTTACAGAGATGTCTTTGAATTTCGCCGTAAGGTCTTCGTAAACGGCATTGAATACTTCGTTTTCAATATCAATCATTCCCGAAAACCTCCTTTGCGATTTCCAATAATTGTGCCTTGATACTCTTATCGGCTTCCCATAAACACCTATTCGGCGGGTTGCCGTGAGTGTAAATTAAACCGGGTACTGTCGTTGACTGTTTACCGTTTGTTCCCGGTTCGCCTTTGTAGAACCAAAAATCGTGCTTGCCTTGCCCTTTGCCATACCCGCCGCGCGTGAATCCCAACTCTGCCGCTTTTTCGTGCTGTTCTCCGTAATGAACGCCCGCGCCGAATTCGATAAATGTTACCGATTGTCCGCTTGCGCGAACCGCGATGCAATCATCCCGAATCCAAACAGGTTTTTCAACCACAACGTCGTTTGTTCCGTCATACACCGCAGATTTGAAGCGGGCTTCTGCAACGGCTACTCCGATTTCGGCAAGTCGAGTTAAAAATTCGCGCTGCCGTTTATCGAAGTTATCCCGAAAATTTTCAAGCGTTGTTATCGCGCCATTGATATTTGCGAGATTAACCTTTATCTTCATCGGGATTTACCTGACTGATTGCAATAGCCACGCTGTTAAGTGAACGAGCAACGGCTTTTACAATGTAATCGTGATTCGGTACTTCGTTGGGAACGTACTCTTGAGGGGGAATATCAATACACAAAAGGGTCGTTTCGGTTATGGGGCATTTTGCATCGTCAAGGACGATAACCTTGTTATAGGTAACACCTGTACCAAACAATTCAATCTGCGCATCTCCATTGCCCGCAGAGATATTTCCCTTACATTCGACAGGTTCGTGATAGCCTAAAACGTATTCGCCTGTTCGGTTTCCGTCGTCATCGAAGACAGGAACTTTGCCGTCGTAGAGATAATAGTAAAAGGTCTTCTTGTTTCGTTTCAAACCTTTCATTTACAGCACCCCACAAAACGGAACGATATCTTTGAGCATAGATTCGGGAACGTCGGCATCCGCATAGGTGCGTTTGATTCCGTTCTCGTCGTGCGAGATTTCGCCCTCCGCACCGCGCTTGTTAAGCAGGTAGCAAGCAATTTCTACCTGCTTACGCGCGTATTTTTGAGGGATAACGGCAATATCAACATCGTCCTTGTACGGATATAAACGATTGACTATCGTTTGGGCGGCACTTGAAAGGTAGGCAAGCAATACTTCGTCCGAATCTTCGCCCTCGCTACTTTCAAGCATAAGGCGAAGCATTTTGAGTTTTTCTTCGTCCGTCATACCGCTTACCTCCTTACTGATTAGCGAGTGATAATTCTTGCAATCGCAATCTTCTTATGGGGGAAGACCGCTTTCTTCGCGCCGCTCTGACCGTTGTCGATAAGCGACCAATTCGAGCCGGTTTCGAGTTCGGTGTCGGTAGGCGACTTCTTCGCGGGAGTACCAACGAAACTGATACCGTCGGGAGCGATAACGAATCTCTTTCTCGAATAAAGAGCCGTCTCGCCGCCGTTCTTCGCGGCATCTCTCGACATTTCGTAAGGCACAAGTGCGCCCACGTCTTCGAGAGTAATCGCGCCCTCGCCGAGAACGTAAGTCGTGTACTTCGTGTAACCGTCGCCCTTACCCGTAGCGGGTTCGGCAACTTCTTCGGTAGGCATACCGTCGTCCACGATAACGATTCTGCCGTTGAGAGTGCCGAGCGTGAGATTTCTCTGAATACCGTTGGAATCGGTATATTTGAGATATTCGAGCAACTGCAAGTTTTCGAGGTCGGTTGCGACTTTGGAGTGCATAAACGCAATACTGAACTGCGACTTCGCATCACCGCTTGCTTTCTGCAATGCGGTATTCAACGTGGTCGCGCCGAACTTGCCGTCGCCGTCGGTGGTAACATCGTGCGTGTGTCCGTTTACGAATTTGAGATTTTCCGCGCCGGTCATTGCGTAAATGCCTTTAAGAACGGAAAGAAGCCCGCCCTGATAAACATTCGCCCAATATTCGGCGATACCCATTCCGACCCTATCCATAAACTTTACGCCGCCGGTAATGTCGGAACTGAAATCTTTTTCGAGGAAGCCTTTCGCTCTGCCGCAAACAACGAAGCCCTGAACGAACGTGTCGGGAGTGGAAGTCGTGATATCCGTCTCGCCATCGTAGTTCACAGGGTCGCCCGACAGTCTGCCGAAGTAAGGCAACGTGCCTTTGAACGAGCCGGTCTGCGCGGCGAACAGCGACTTCAAACGCGCATCGCGCTTAATCGCTTTGGATTTATACATTTCGTTGAGATTCACGTTGGGAATCGAATCAACGTATTTGCCGAATACTTCGGCGTTGAAATTTTTGGTATCGAATAACATAAGATGAATTCTCCTTTATAATTTAATTTTCGGTTTTTGCCAATTCGTTATAAAGAGTAGGATTCTCGTTGAATAACTTAACCCTATCTTCATATCCAAGTTTGGCGAACTTTTCTTTCGTCAAGGTCTCCGTTCCGTCGCCCGCAGGGGGAGTAGGCGTTTTCGAGAGAAGTTCCGCTTCGAGAGCCGTGCGTTGGGCTTCCTGATGCTTTTTCTGATTTGCGAAAACTTTTGCCATATCGCCCTGAACCATTGCTTCGGCGGTTTCCGTTGCAAGGGTATCTTCGTAACCAAGCGCGAGAAATTGCGCTTTGTTATCGGCAATAGCCTTTTGAGTTTTGAGAGTTGCGAGTTCTTCTTCCATAGCCCTCGTTTTTTCGGCACGTTCGGCTTCCGCGCGTTCTTCTTCCGTCTGCTTTTCCTGCAATTTGCGCTTGTAGTCTGCCGCTTCCGAATTGCTTTTCGTGAGAGCCTTTTGCAACCTTTCAATT
>MSGT01000068.1:1917-15664 GCA_001940825.1 Sphaerochaeta sp. Phil3 | reverse complement strand
AACTTTCCGTGAAGAACCAAAAAAAAACAAAAAGACCGCCCGACGAATCGAGCGGTCCAAAAACCATCAATTGCAGATCAGCCAACGTGGCGATCAAGCCTTGCCTGCAGAGCCAAGGACATCGCGGTTCTTGTGCTCGTACATCTCCTTGAGGGCTTCACGTGCAGGACCAAGGTATTTTCTTGGGTCAAACACTTCAGGATGCTCGTCGAAGATCCTTCTGATCGTACCTGTCATTGCAAGACGGCCATCGCTGTCTATGTTGATCTTGCACACTGCGCTCTTTGCAGCCTGTCTGAGCTGTTCCTCTGGGATTCCAACGCTGTCCTTGAGCTTTCCGCCGTGCTCGTTGATCATCTTCACATATTCCTGTGGAACCGATGAAGAGCCATGGAGGACGATTGGGAAGCCTGGGAGCTTCTCCTCTATCTCTGCAAGGATGTCGAAGCGGAGTGGAGGTGGAATGAGGATTCCATCGGCATTGCGTGTGCACTGCTCCGGAGTGAACTTGTTTGCACCATGGCTTGTACCAATGGAGATTGCAAGCGAATCGACGCCGGTCTTGGAAACGAAGTCGATGACCTCTGAAGGCTGTGTGTAGTGGGAGACCGCAGAGGAAACCTCATCCTCGATTCCAGCAAGGACACCAAGTTCGCCCTCTACTGTGACATCGAACTGATGTGCATATTCTACGACCTTCTTGGTCACAGCAATGTTCTCTTCGTATGGAAGGCTTGAACCGTCGATCATGACTGACGAGAAACCGTTGTCGATGCAGTCCTTGCATGTCTCAAAGCTGTCGCCGTGGTCGAGATGGAGCACGATTGGGATGTCGTATCCAAGTTCGTGTGCATACTCCGTTGCTCCTCTGGCCATGTTCCTGAGAAGGTTGATGTTCGCATAGTCCCTAGCACCCTTTGAAACCTGAAGGATGACAGGTGACTTGGTCTCTACACAAGCCATGATGATAGCCTGAAGCTGCTCCATGTTGTTGAAGTTGTATGCAGGAATGGCATACCCGCCCTTGACTGCCTTGGCGAACATATCACGGGTGTTCACCAGTCCCAACTCTTTATAAGATGTCATCTAGGTAATCTCCTATGCCCCAATATTACCCATTCGAGGGCCAAAGCGTCAATAAAACCGCACCGCCAACGGGGCAATATGTCTCAAACGCATAATGGCATTGCCAAAAACCGCCCAAGGTTCTAAAGTTCAAACCATGAAAGGACTATCCAAGACAGCAAAACGCATACTCGTTGCAATGGTCGTCATCATAGCCATAATGGCCGCCGTAGTAGGAGCATTCCTTCTCACTGCACAGCGTTTTGTAGTCGTGTCGGACGCAGCATGGTCCCTTGTCATGCCCAAAAAGGAGTTCTCCCGCATGAGGTTCGCCCTTGCACGAAAATGGCACCGCCTCATCATCCTACAGCCCGATGCCTCTGAGCTTGGCGATTCCCAGAGCCTTGAATCGTTCATATACGACCTAAACGACGAAGTAGGGGACGGAGTGGTCCTTTTTGGACCTTTGGCCTCCTCCAAGATTGTAGAATACAACGTAAAAGCATCTTCCATCCTTGAAAAGGCAGCCGTCTATGGGATATACGGCACGGAGAGTCCTTTGTTCGATGCAACCTTCGTTCCAAATCCTGGAAGCGGTTGGGAGAGAGCTGCCTCAGCAGTAGCCAAGAAAGTATCTTCAATGTCTCAGAACATTGCAATAGTATCGGATTCGAAGGGCAGTGTATACAATGAGGCCATCATGTCTCAGTTCCAAGACAAAATGGTGAGTGCATACATCAACGAAGACCCAAGCCGTCTTTTCGTGTCCAACACAATCCAGGAGATGAACAGGCTTGGCATAGTCCTTGGAATGTGCCCGCATCTGGAAGGATTCTACAATGTGTTCACCATGGACGAAACCATATCTTGGATCGTAGACTACCGATACTCTACGATCGTCCCCTCCAAGCAGCTCTATGGAACGGTCCTTCCTGACCTGAGCGGTCTTGCAAAGACAATCCCTCTCAAGAAGGAAGCCCTTCGTACAGAGGTCTCTGGCGGAACGCTTGATTTGGAGTTCAAGTACGATGGAAAGTGAAGAATACTTCGACGGCATCTTTGAAGAGTTCTCTGCATCGCTTGCAGCACTTGGCAAGAAGCTTCCCGCAGTCTCCATTGTGGCTGTGGAGAAGCAGGACCCGTTCTCGGTGCTCGTTTCAACCGTGATATCACTGCGGACGAAGGACGATGTGACCCTCAACGCCTCCCAAAGACTGCTTTCAAAGGCTCCTGCACCACAGAGGATGTTGGAATTGGACGAAGACTCCATAGCAGAGCTCATATACCCGGCAGGCTTCTACAAGCGAAAGGCGTCGCAAATAAGGCAGATCTCACATATTCTCGTAGACAAATATGAAGGAAATGTTCCTGACAACGTCGAAGGCCTAATGGCCCTGCCGGGAGTTGGAATAAAGACGGCGAACCTCACTCTCAACCTTGGCTTTGGCATAGATGCGATTTGTGTTGACTGTCATGTGCATCAGATATCCAACCGCCTTGGGTGGATAAGCACCAAGACTCCTGAAGAAAGCGAAAAAGCCCTCATGAAGATAATGCCAAAAAGGTTCTGGATACCTTTGAACGAGCTTTTGGTTTCATACGGACAGGAGATATGCACAAGCGTAAGTCCAAAATGCTCCATGTGCCCTGAGAACCACAGGTGTCCAAGGATAGGGGTTGTCCGTAGCCGCTAAACGCAGAGGAATCTTCTAAAATTCTCCAGAACCAGCTCCTTGAGCCTTTCCAACGGTATGTTCAGCACCTGCGAGGCACACTCGTATGTATGCAGCACAAAACCTGGATTGTTTGGCTTGCCTCTGTGTGGGACGGGGGTGAGATAGGGGGAGTCCGTCTCGAACAAAAGCCTATCCAACGGAACCTTCTTCAAAGCCTCCCTCAAGGCTGCGTTCGATTTGAACGTGAGGTTTCCTGCAAAGCTTATATAGTATCCGTTGTCCAGCGCTGCGTGCATCAGATCAATGCATCCGTCAAAGCAGTGGATTATCCCTCCACGCTCCAAAGGGAATCTTCCTATCACATCAATTGTATCTGCATCCGCATCCCTGTCATGGATGAGAACGGGAGCTCCAATGGAGGATGCAAGCTTCATCTGCTCTTCGAAAAGAAAAATCTGCTTCTTCCTTGTTCCATACTTCCAGTAGTAATCAAGGCCTATTTCTCCAATGATTCCTATTCTATGGGCAGCTATATTGCTTTTCAGGACATCAAGCTGTGCTTGGATCGTTTCAATGGTCTTGAAGTCCTCCTCAACGTCTATTGGGGTCTCTTCGTTGGCTCCCGCCTCCCATGGCCCCATGGCTGCCGCTACATGAACCAAAGGAAAGTCCTTCAAAAGACCAACACGGCTTTCTATGTCGTCATGGGTGCAGCCTGCGTCTATGCCACCCTTGAATCCATTTTCAAACAAAGCAGAAAGAAGGGCGTTGGTATCAACGCCCTTGTCGTGCATGACCTGAGTATGGAAATGCGAATCCATTATATCAAAGAGGATTTCAGACGTTTGACTTGTCCTCCAAGGCCGCCATGGAAACGGCGTTTCCTGATGCATCGAAGAATCGGGCGGGGCCTTCCTTCCTTATGCACGCACCGTCCACCTCTATCTTGGCAATGTCCTTGTGAGACGGTACATCGTACATGAGGTTCATCATTATGTCCTCCACGATGCTCCTAAGTCCACGCGCACCGGTCTTTTGGTCGTATGCGGTCTGGGCTATCTGGTGGATTGCGTCCTTTGTGAACTCAAGATCCACTCCGTCAAGCTTCATTGATGCGACATACTGTCTAAGGATGGAGTTCTTTGGCTCCGTGATTATCCTTTCAAGATCCTCAACCCTAAGGTTGTTGAGAGCCACGTGGATCGGAAGCCTTCCAATGAACTCCGGGATGAGTCCAAACTTTATGAGGTCATCTGGAAGGACGTTCTCATAGAGCACTTCAAGGTCCTTCTCCCTAGTGTCCACTATGGACTTCCCAAATCCCATGGAGGAGGAGTCCATTCGCTTTTCTATGATCTTGTCCAGACCAACGAACGCACCTCCGCAGATGAAAAGGATGTTCT
Organism: Sphaerochaeta sp. Phil3; assembly: GCA_001940825.1. GTDB lineage: Bacteria > Spirochaetota > Spirochaetia > Sphaerochaetales > Sphaerochaetaceae > UBA9732. Next base: position 11,520 of record MSGT01000068.1, on the reverse strand, counting down.
TTGTATCTATCTTTATCATCTCCTGGTTTGGATGCTTTCTCCCTCCCTGTGGAGGTACGCTTGCAACGGTGCCTTCGATTATCTTCAAAAGGGCCTGCTGTACACCTTCTCCAGAGACGTCGCGAGTTATGGAGACGTTCTCGCCTTTCTTTGCGATCTTGTCCACTTCGTCCAGGAATATGATGCCGTGCTCCGCCTTGGACACATCGTCGTCGGCAGCCTGAATGAGCTTCAGGAGGATGTTTTCAACGTCCTCTCCAACGTATCCGGCCTCCGTTATGGTCGTAGCGTCCGCTATTGCGAACGGAACGCTCAGCTTCTTGGCAAGAGTCCTTGCAAGAAGTGTCTTTCCCGTTCCTGTAGGTCCCATTATGAGGATGTTGGACTTGTCCAACTCAACGTTGCTTTCGTCTGCAAGCTGCTTTTCGTACTTTATCCTCTTGTAGTGGTTGTACACCGCAACGCTCAGGACTTTCTTGGCCTTGTCCTGTCCAATCACGTAGTTGTCAAGGTATTCCTTCAGTTCCTGAGGGGTTGGCAAAGTCTCAGGCAGTCCGCTGTCATGGGAATGCCCTTCTTCGTTCTCTCCACCTCCAAACAGGATCTCATTGCATCTTTCGACGCAGTTTTCGCATATGTTGATGCCGTTTGGGCCTTGGATCATTCTGTTGCTTGAGCTTCCGCAGAACGAGCAGTACTTGGTGTTCTTTCCAAATGCCATCTTCAGTTTTTCTCCTCACGTCCAAGGACTGTATCCACTATTCCGTATTCGACCGCCTCGGAGGCTGTCATGAAGAAGTCCCTTTCAATGTCCGCTGCGACCCTTTCCTCGCTTTGGCCTGTATGCTTGACAAGGAAGTCTATGGACAGCTTCTTGAGTCTGAGAATCTCCTTTGCGTGGATCGCAATGTCAGACGACTGTCCCTGCACTCCGCCCCATGGCTGATGGATCATGACACGGGAGGAGGGGAGGATCTGCCTTTTCCCTGCGGCTCCTCCTGCGAGGATCAGCGCCGCCATGGACGCCGCCTGCCCCATGCAGATCGTCGAGACGTCCGGCCTTATGTACTGCATCGTGTCGTATATGGCAAGTCCTGCCGTGACGCTTCCACCAGGTGAGTTTATGTAGAGGTTTATGTCCTTCTTTGGATCCTCCGACTCAAGGAACAACAGCTGAGCCACGACGAGGTCTGCCTTTGCGTCGTCTATTTCGCCATCCAGGAATATGATCCTTTCCTTGAGAAGCCTACTGTATATGTCGTATGCCCTTTCGTTCAGGCCGTTGCTCTCAACCACCGTTGGAACCAGATACGATACGGGATCTCTCATTGATTCTTTTCCTCTTGCTGCCAATGCAGCCTCTCTGCGCCCTTCGTTGGGCCAAATTCGACTTCAAGCCGGAATTACGTCATACCAAATGCAGACATAACCCGGCTTGAACTTCAAGCTGCGCAACGTCGCGCAGCCAAATGCAACCAATTAGTTTTCAGCTTTGTCGGCCTTCTTCTTGGTCGTCTTCTTTGCCTTTGGAGCAGCTTCCTCGGTCTTTGCCTCTGCGGCATCGGCCTTCTTCTCGACTGCCTTGAAGGTGTTGTTCTCAAGGATGTAGTCCCTTGCCTTGGCGAACTTGATGTCGTCCTCTGCGTACATCTTGAATGCGTCGTAGTTCGGGTTGTCCTTCGTCATGTCCTGTGCATACTTCTTGATCTCGTTTTCAAGCTCTTCGTCGGACACCGTGAAGTTCTGCTCTTCCTTGACCTGCTCAAGTATGAGTTGGACCTTGATGCTGTGCTCAGTGTCAGCCCTTCTTGTATCAAGGAACTCCTGCTTTCCGCCGCCGTTGGCTCTCATGAACTTCTCGACTTCCTCTTCAGGCATTCCGAATCTCTGTACGAGGTTTCTCCAATCCTGCTCAAGCTGTGCTTCGATCATGCTCTTTGGAACGGCTATGGTCGTCTTTGCAAGGAGTGCTTCGAGTGCAGACTCAAGCTTTCTGCCCTTGTTCTCTTCCTCTGCGTTCTGCTCGAGTCCCTTCCTCGTTGCGTCCTTGAGGTCCTTGACTGTCTTGTACTCCTCCTTGACGTCCTGTGCGAACTCGTCGTCTACGTCAGGAAGCTGTCTGACCTTGACTTCCTTGATTGCAACCTTGACCTTGATGGTCTTTCCAAGGTAGTCGGTTCCCATACCGCTGTCGTCGCCGTATGTCTTCTCAATGACCTTTTCATCACCCTTTGCAAGGCCAACGATGTCGTTGTCGAGCTTGTAGAAGTTGTATGAGCTTCCAACTGTGAAGGTGAAGTCGTCGCGCTTGGTGCCGGCAACTTCGTTGCCTTCTGCATCGAGCTCTACGTAGTCCATCGTCACGATGTCGCCTTCGGCGATTTTGCCGTCCTTGGCTATGACCATTGCGTTCTGCTGGCGGAGCCTTTCGATCTCCGCATCGACCTGCTCGTCCGTGACCTTGACATCCTCGTACTCGAACTCCTGTCCCTTGTACTCAGGGAGCTTGACTTCTGGAAGTACATCGTAGATCACGCTGTAGGTGATGTCCGTGTTCGGCTTGAACGGAAGAAGGCTCTCTTCGCTCTGGAGCTCTGGTGTGCTGTATGGAAGAGGGCGGTCCTTTGCGTCCATGTCCTTGTATGAATCCTTGAGATTGTCCTCCATGAGCCTGAAGGTTATCTCCTCGCGGATTGCATCGCCGTACTTGTTCTCAATGAGCGATACAGGGGCCTTTCCAGGTCTGAAGCCTTTCATGGTGAGCTTCTTTGCATAGTCCCTGAGTGCCTTTCCGTACTCGTCTTCGATCCTCTTAGCCTCAAGCGTGAGTGTAAGCTCCACTGAGGAGTTCTCAAGTTTCTTGATTTCCATTTTATTCCTCTCAATAAACAGAAGTAATTCGCCGTTAAAATTGTCGCCACACTAATATATAGAAATTCAGGAAATAATTCTAGCCTTTCCATTGAAATCGGGCTTGGGCTGGGTGGCTGGCTGGAGGCTTGCACGAAAGACGCACATCCAAGAAGGCTTCCTCCTATCCTAGACCGATGTCCTTGTCCCTTGCCCTGCTGGGTGCTATCATTAAGGCATGAAGGACAAAGTCGCAAAGACGAATGCAATGCGCATTCTTGACAGAAACGGGGTCAAGTACGATGTCGTCACCTACGCGGTTGACGAAGAGCACCTTGATGCCGTGCATATCGCCAACGCTGCAGGGCTGAACCTTGAGCAGGTGTTCAAGACCATCGTCATGGTCAACCAGGCCAATGAGCTTTTCGTGTTCTGCCTCCCGGCTCAGCTTGACATAAGCCTCAAGAAGGCAAGGGACCTCACAGGATCCAAGAGCATTGACCTTTTGAAGCTTGATCTGCTGCAGAAGTACACTGGCTACATCCGCGGTGGCTGTTCTCCCCTTGGCATGATACACGGCTATCCTACGTTCATAGAGGAGCTTGCCACCATAGAGGACAGAATATACGTAAGCGGAGGCCTTCGCGGCGTGCAACTCCACTTGTCCCCTGAAGACCTTAGGCGCTGCTGCAATGCAACGTTCGCATCGTTTACATGAGTCTGCATGCGCCAACATTGGCTCATATGCGCCAATATACACCCACATGCCAGCATGTGTTCGCGTAACCAAGGAGGTATTACATGATAATCAAAGCAAAGGACATGACCACGGTAAAGAAGGAGCATCTTCAGGGTGGGGCCGGAGCGGTTGACTGCACAGTCGTTGTGCCACAGGATCTCATGATCCATGCAAGGCTCTTCAACCTTTTGACCTTGCACAAAGGAGACTCCATAGGGGTCCATGAGCACCACAACGAAGTGGAATACTATTACATCCTCAAGGGTCAGGGCATCGTTTCGGACAAGGACGGCGAGTCCACTGCCTGTGTTGGTGATGTCGTCATAACCGGTTGGGGAGCATCCCACGCCATTCGCAACGAAGGCGACGAGGACCTTGTATTCCTAGCCGTGATCTCAACGGAGAAATAGGTTTCGTAGTATTTCCATGGTGCGCACCATGCCAACAATACTCACCATTGCTACAAACAACTTACAATTAAAGCGTATTAGTGGGAGTAGTAGGAGTAGTGAGGTAGTAGGCTTAGTGGGTGTAGTGAGCTTTCAAATTCCAGTTCAAGTGGAAAACAAAAGAAGAGCTCCCAAAGCCAGGCTTCAGGAGCTCTTTTAAGCAGCAGACGAGGATCGAACTCGCGTAGGCCACCTTGGCAAGGTGGTGCGTAACCACTACGCTACTGCTGCAAGACAGTGCTTCTTATAACATTTTTGAAAAAGTTAGGCAATACCCTTTGGTCTTTTTTCAAAAAAACGCCAAAAGCGTACAAAACGTACTTGAAACATTCCAAAGTATTATCTAGAGTCCTTGCTGTCGAGGGTTTGTGCCTTGAAAGGCCGTTTCCTCGATTACATCTCAATCTCTGACGGGATTTAAGCTCTACTTGCTCCGTCTAAGAAATAGCTAAAGGAGGGAAGACAGACATGCTGTTTTCTACAGAAATGGTAAGCAAATACCATCCAGACAAGTTTGCAGATCAAATTTCAGATGCAATCCTCACCTACTACCTAAAGCACGATCCCTATGCGCATGTGGCGTGCGAGTGCCTTGCAAAGGGCATCACGATCGTACTTGGAGGGGAGATAACCTCCACCGTGGACGGAAAACAGGAACATCGGGCTATAGTGGAGGATGTCGCCTCTCGTCTTGGCTACCACGTTGACGGCTTCGTGGACCTCATCACGCCGCAGTCCGTGCAGATAGGGGATGCCGTCAATTCGTGCAGGACGCTTGGTGCTGGCGACCAGGGCATGATGTTTGGCTATGCATGCAGGGGAGGCCGCTATCACCTACCATACGGCCAAGAACTTGCAATTGGCATAATAGGCGCAATAGAGGCCGATGTCTCTGAGAACCCGTCCTCAATCCTCAAGGGCGATGCCAAGACGCAGGTCACGACTGACCTTGAAACTCCGGGCTACAGGAAGGATGTTGACACCGTTCTGGTATCTGTGTGCCATAAGGAAGGCGTGGGTTTGGATGAAGTGAAGGCCTATGTGAAGCGCCTTTTGGAGAAAGTCCCCGGTGCATTGGATGGAAAGCTTCTAATAAATCCCGCCGGCGTATGGACTTTGGGCGGGCCTGATGCAGACTGCGGCCTTACGGGACGTAAGATAGTGTGCGACCAGTATGGTGGCTATGCCCCTGTTGGCGGTGGTGCGTTCAGCGGAAAGGACCCAACTAAGGTCGATAGAAGCGCATCCTACATGGCACGCCGCATAGCTGTGGACCTCGTTGAAAAGCATGGTCTTGAGGATTGCACCGTGCAGCTTGCGTATGCAATAGGGGAGACTCTTCCAGTGTCTGCAAACGCCGTTGGACATAAAGCGGACGGCTCGTTGTTCGAGGAAGGCTCAGCCTTGTACAAGGACTACGACCTCACACCTGAGGGCATGATAGAGTTCCTTGGCCTTAGAACCTTGGACTATACCGCCATAGCAGGCGGGAACCATATGATTCATTTCCCCGAACCATGAAGAGGTTTCTTTTCTGTTCGTTTTTGTGAAATTTACCGTTTCTTTACGTAATTGCTCCATTTTGCAACGGTTTGCATTTGTCACAGCGCACCTTTTTGAAATATATTGGTGAAACATATTGGTAGAACATACTGGTTGCGCTGTGACGGTTGCTTTGTCATTGTGTGCGCCGTTGTTCATGCCATTGCTTATGACATGCAAGGAGTTTTTTCAATGTCATCGTCTACAATGTTGGCTTTGGTCCTTTTCGTAATCACATACGCTCTTATGATGGTTTTCCAGAAACATAGACCATACATAGCGTGCATCTCTGCCGTAGTCTATCTTGTCCTTGGCCTTGAGGGCATGTGGGACATGGGCTTTGCATCGGCGTTTGGAGCCATAGACTTCAACGTTCTGCTCATGATTGCAGGCACCATGGGAACCGTCACCCTGTTCATAGAGAGCAGGATGCCCCTTCGAATGTCCGAGATGATAATAAAGCACGTTCCAAACACCATGTGGGCCGTTGCCATGCTTACGCTTTTCGCAGGAGTCATATCGGCTTTCGTTGACAATGTTGCAACCGTCCTCATGGTGGCTCCAATAGGCCTTGCAATATGCAAAAGGCTGGGAATCTCTCCGGTTCCGGTCATCATAAGCATTGCGGTGTCCTCCAATCTGCAGGGTGCTGCGACCCTTGTTGGAGATACAACGTCCATCCTTCTTGGCGGTGCTGCTGACATGAACTTCCTGGACTTCTTCTTCATGGAGGGAAGGCCCGGCATGTTCTTTGCAACGGAGCTTGGCGCCCTTGCCTCTCTTTTCATCGTGCTCTTCATCTTCCGTAATGAAAAGCAGCCCATAGATGCCAAAGTGGAGACCGTCGTGGAGGATTATGTTCCATCCTATCTTATGATTGGGACGGTCCTTCTTCTCATCGCCGCTTCGTTCGTTCCTGAACCTGCAGGTGGCTCGGCCCTCACGATCTGGCACCTCAGAAACGGCCTCATCTGCGTCACGATGTGCCTCATTGGCATAATATACGAGTGCTACAGGCAAGGCGGCTCATCTCCTTTGGAGAATGTCGTTGCCAACATGGATTTCGACACCATCCTTATACTGCTGGGCCTTTTCGTCGTAATAGAAGGCATACGCTCCGCCGGTGTCATAGACCTCATTGCCGGCTTGTTCTACAGAATCGCTGGAAACAATCCTTTCCTTCTATATACATTGATAGTGTTCATATCCGTTGCCCTGTCCGCCTTCATAGACAACATCCCATACGTCACTACCATGATCCCCGTCGTAGCCAGCCTCGCTTCCATGATGGGCAAGGAGCCCCTTGTCTTCTACTTTGGACTTCTCATAGGTGCGACCCTAGGCGGCAACCTCACACCAATAGGCGCCTCCGCTAACATCACCGCCATTGGAATCCTTCGCAAGAACGGCTACGAGGTCAAGAATTCCGATTTCCTTAAGATTGGCATACCGTTCACTATGGCGGCGGTTGTTGTGGGGTATGCCTTCATCTGGCTCGTCTGGGGCTAAGCCCTTGCTCTTTGCGTGCATTGCGTTGTCAGTTCGGGCACAGCCGTACAGAAAAGTACTGTCCGTGCCCTTCTTCCTAGCACTGCTTCGCAAATAGCGGAGGGCTAATTTCTTGGTCTTTTGATGCCAGCCGTTGTCGATGCGCTCAAGCAAAGACGAGTTGTGAACATGAACGGTATGTGGCTTTCTTCTTTTTTGACGAATTTTGAGTGTTTAGGAAGAGAATTTTCTTCATAAACCCTGTTTTTTGCGTTTGCGGAAGAAAACGTGTATTGAATCATCTTCAATTCAACCGTCCACAACCGTCATAAGCGTCTCAAGCGCCACAACCGCCCAATGCACGACGGTGATTTGACATTCACTTGACAATATGCTGGGGGGGGGTAGACTGACGTCGTCAGTTGGGGAGATTCTTCGTCATGCCCCGCTGTCAAAGGGGTAGATAATGAGAAAGAACATTTTTGTCGTCGCATTGGTTCTGCTTGTCGCTCTTGTGAGCTGTGCTGAACATGAATGCGTTTGGAAGGAAGTAAGCGTAACAGAGCCTACATGCGCATCTGAAGGTGAAAGGGTCTTGAAGTGCAATGGTTGTGGGGCTACAAGGACTGAGAAGATTGCAAAACTGTCACATGATTTGTTGGATGATGGTTGGAAATTCAATGATGTCGATTTCATCTATGAACAGAAATGTAGATCATGTGATGAAATGCAGTACAAGGAAATCGAGTCCGGTGTTAGGATTCAGGGAATTGCAGGCTTCGAGAACAGGTTGTTTGAGTCTGCAAATGAGGCTTATGCAGTCATAAACGAATTCTTGAAAAACAATGGAGGGCTTGGACAGGAATCTCTGAAAAGTACTGATTTTGATAATATTTTCACTGACATTGATGAAAATGGTGATGCCAAGGTTGTTTGGACTATCTATGGCGAACAGAGGATGATTGAGGATTCTGAGCATCCTTTTTTCCTTTCATTTGGAAGAAAAGCCGCCCATTATGGAGACGGAAGGCATTTTAGCAGGGTTGCTGTTGTAGGTGGAAATGCTTCGGCAAAACTAATCCGTTCTACTTTGTCTTTCCCTTATGATTGGTGGGATGGATGTCCTAATAGGGGAGATGTTGCATTCAAGAACATTTCGATGGGAGCCGTTGAGAACAGCAAAGGACAATACCTTGTAAATATGTCCCAGGCTTATACATGGGGTGTTACGATGAGTTACGAAAATTGCAGCATCAAAGGATTTTTGTATTGTTATGTGAACAACTCTTATGCGTTGAACGTAAAAAACTGTACCTTTGATTCGATACTTGGCAAAGAGTACTCCATACATGTACAAGGAAGTGCAACGGCACCTGCAGCAATTAGCATTGAAGGTTGCACATTTAAGAATTCCCGCGGTGTGAATATCGACCAAGCAACTGCCGAGGCAAGGATTGTTGGAAGCACGTTCGTGAACTGTGGAAACCTCACTGACGACGAAGATAACAACTATTACGGTGTAATCCAGGTGACAAAGGGTACAAACGTCCTGGTCGATGGCAATACAATCGAGAACTGCAAAGGGAACGCAATTTGGGTGTACAGCAGCAAAGGAAATGGGTCGTTCACAGGAAAACTGACAGTCAAGGACAACACCATCAAGAACTGTTCCTATGCATTCGCTGACTATGGCAACGAATATACTTTGGAGTCCTCTGGAAACAGGATTTCCGGAACGAACGTTGACAAATGCTTTGCCCGTGTAATGGAAGACGGAAATGTCGTCTATAAGGAGATAGACGCTGAGACGAAGCTCCAGTGACTGGGATATCGGGCTGAATTGATGTTTGCCCTCTCTTGGATGTCGTCCTTGGGAGGGCTTACTTTTTTCCTTTGGATGTCGTTTGGGGTTTGACTTAAAGTGGATGTTTGGTCTATAGTAGTCCTGTTATTGTGAGTAATAATATCTACATTGGTATGGAGGATAAATATGGCAGGTGCTATTTCCAAGAACGCTCGTCGTGAAGGTGAGAAGATCCTTACAAGCCGCTGGGGCGGTCAGATCAAGACAAAGTCAGTCTTTGAGAACGGTAAGCTTCACCACATCGCGTACTGCGTCAAGACCGGCAACACGGCCCGCAAGCCAAAGGATTTGATGTAATCCATGTCTCATAGGCCCGCTCTTTTTGGCGGGCTTTTATGGCTTTTGGCCCTTTTGCGTTCACACTGGGCTTCATTTTTTGGGTTGAAAGGTTAAAACAAAGAGTTTTTCTTGTATCCAATTGCAATCTGGTGTGTTATTATCTTAGTAAATCCCGAGTCGTTGGGAAGGATTTCGTGAGGAGGAAACACGTGAAACGTTTTTCAACAACCATTTGTTTGGCACTCTTAGTCGTCGCCATGACCTTCACTCTTGCCGGTTGTAAGTCACCAAAGCAGGATGTTGGAGATATTGTCATAACAGCTCCAGAGACAGAGACACCTGTCGTCGAAGAACCTGCTCCAACTGTTGAAGAGCCTGCTCCAGTTGAGGAA
>MSGT01000068.1:0-1850 GCA_001940825.1 Sphaerochaeta sp. Phil3 | reverse complement strand
AAAGGAAGAGGCTCCTGTCGTTGAAGAGCCAAAGACTGAAGTCGCAGTCGTCTACAAGCCGGTTGCCAAGAAGTATACATTCGCAGGCTACGAGCTTACGGTCGTTGCTGACAAGGGACGTGCAGTCATCTCCTATCCTTCAATCATAGCAAAGGCTGACATCGATGCCGCCGCTCAGGCCGCTGTTGCAGCATACGGCAAGGCTTACGATCTTTCCGGTGTATACTACGATGTCAACGAAAAGGAGCATGTCCTTACAGTCTACTATCCAGAGTCATGGGGAATGGAAGAACTTGCTCTTGCGGAGCAGATCATCATGAAAGAACTTCCTGGCTACGCAGCGGCTGCATACGCAGCTCTCCAGCCTGCAAAGGAAGAGACTCCTGTCGAGGAAGAGATCGTAGCAGAAGAAGTCGTTGAGCCAGCATTCTACACAAGAGACATTGAGCTCTACGGCTACAAGGCTTCCATCATTGCAACAGGCAACAAGGTTGGAATCGAGTATCCTAGCTTCGTGACCACAGCTGAGGTCAGAGCTGCTGCCGAGGCAGTATATGCCGCATACGGCCAGTACCTCCAGGGTTCGACCCTTGATATCTACGATGGTGATGGATTTGCTATCCTCACTCTTGCATACGATCTTACAGAGGCGGATTTCAACTATGCAGCAGACCTCGTAGAGGCTCAGCTCCCAGCTTATGTCCAGTCCTTGTTCGCTCAGGCTCCTGCAGAGGAAGAGCCTGCTGAGGTCGAAGAGGTTGCAGTCGTAGCGGAAGCTCCAGCAGTCGAAGAGACTCCAGCTGTCGAAGAGCCAGCTCCTGTCGAGGAAGTCAAGGAAGAAGCTCCTGTCGTGGAAGAGCAGCCAGCTAAGACTGAAGAGCCTGCAAAGCAGGAAGAGGCTCCAAAGCAGGAAGAGACGAAGACAGAGACTCCTGCAGCTCAGCCAGCAGCTACACCAGCTGCAGAGCCAGCTCCTGCAAAGAAGTCCAATGCAGGTCTTATCATCCTGATCATCGTTCTTGTACTTGTCGCTGCAGCAGCTGTTGTTGTGGTTCTCAAGAAGAAAAAGAACTGATAGTTCAAGCGAAAGCTGATTACAGGCCACTTGCAATTGCAGGTGGCCTTTTTTGTATGGAATTTGGGCTCTTGGGGCTTATAGGGCCGTTGGGGCTTATAGGGCTCTTTGGGCTGTTGAATACTGTTGAATCTCTAGTGTTGCTGTATTGGGCATTAAAAAAGACCATTGCAGGCCTTTCGACTTTGCAATGGTCTCTGTGGTTTTAGACTCAAACAAATATCAGTCTTTGTCCTTCCAATGCCTTAGATTGGGTACGACGGCTTCCATGTGAGCTCTGACCTGCTCGGCCGGCCAGTTCTCAGATGCCATATGCTCCACGCAGTAGTCTATCAGCTGCTCCTTGCTGGTATAGGTGAACTCCCCATCCTTGTAGCACCATTTGCAGTACTCTTCGTTGAAGTCGCCGTTTGGGTCTTTGCTTATCGTTGAATCGTCTAGCGGCATTCCGCAGCATTGACAGACAAGCTGGCGCTTGGAACCCAGAAGGGTGTTTATCGAGACATCGAAGAACTTTGACAATTGCTTTAGGGCTTCGATGTTTGGTATGGTCTCTCCGTTCTCCCAACGCGATACGGCCTGGCGTGTCACATAGACTTCCTGAGCTAGTTCCTCTTGTGTCAGACCTCTTTTCGTTCTAAGTCCAAGCAGTACATCTTTTGTTTCCATTTCATTACCTCTTGGAGGATTATAACAGCCTGCAATGGATTGGCAAAGCAACGCATTGTTGCTTCGTGGTCGCTGCGAGCGCAAAAAAAAGGGGCTGTAACAAAAG
>MSGT01000067.1 GCA_001940825.1 Sphaerochaeta sp. Phil3 | reverse complement strand
ACCAACAAAAACTCGGAAGAGCCCTTTTTTCACTGTTTGTGTGCATGATTTTGCCTAGAAAAGCGGTTTTCTACTGTTTTCATGTCACTTTAGACATACAGAGAGACCTAAATGGCCCTCTCAAAACCTTTCATTTCATTCAACAAAAAACACGACCCAAGCAGGTCGTGTTCACAACACGGTCAAACACCAATAGATCAAACCTTGTCCCCTTTCGTCTCGTGCAGGATCCTGCGGACCTCTGGGTCTGTGAAGACCTCATCTATTTCGTCTGAGGTAAGGCCAACGAACTCGTGGCAGAGGTAGTGGATCCAAGTCTCGTCTGAAGGTGAGTTAAGGACGTGCTTTCTGCAGTAGTAGTCAGGTTGCACTGGAAGAGGAGGAGTATCCTTGTAGAGTGGAACCTTGTAGTCGTAGACGGCTATCTTTATGTCCTCACGGGGGATTCCCTTGTTCATCACGACATCCGCAAGCTTGTTGACTGTGTTGCCGGTATCGAAGATGTCATCTACGATAAGGACCTTGTCCCCTGCCCTGAGGTATTCAGGAGAATACGTCCAACCGTCTATCTGGACCCTTGCCTGGTCGCGAAGGACTGTGTATGACCTTGCAACGACTGCGGCGTACAGGACCGGTCGTCTATGCTCCTTGAGGCAGACCATCTTGAAGTACTCTGAAAAGACATTGGCCATATACACACCACCCCTAAGGGAGACATATATCACGTCAGGAATGAATCCATCCTCTTTGTGCATCTTGTAGGCAAGCTTGAGGGCGCTGTCGCGTATGACGTCATGTGGGACAAAATCTTTCATTCCTTGGTTCCTCCAAATCAGATCTGTGTGAGAATCTCAGGGCCGTTAGCCGTGATTGCAACCGTGTGCTCGAAGTGAGCCGAAGGCTTGTGGTCCGCGGTGATTACGGTCCAACCGTCCGGCATGTCGATTATGTCGTCCGTTCCAAGGTTTATCATGGGCTCTATGGCAATGACCATGCCCTCCTTGATCCTTGGGTTTGGCATGTAGCGGCAGACATAGTTTGGAATCTCGGGATCCTCATGGACCTTAAGTCCTACACCATGGCCGCAGTACTCACGCACAACTCCAAAGCCGTTCTTGTCCGCATGTTCGAACACTGCAGCGCCAATGTCCTGGATCCTTGCATGCGGGTTGTCCAAAGCACCAATGCCCTTGTATAGACACTCGCGTGTTACCTTTACGAGCTTCTCAACTTCAGGAGGGACGCTTCCAACTATATATGTCCTTGCACTGTCCGAGAAGTAGCCCTTGAGGTTGATTCCTAGGTCAATGCTCACGATGTCGCCCTCATGGATTATCCTCTTCTTCTTTGGGATTCCATGGATTATCTCTTCGTTGATGCTCACGCATGCAGTTCCAGGAAAACCCTCGAAGTTCAGGAAAGCCGGCTTTCCACCATGCTTGATTATGAAGTCGTGGCACATCCTGTCTATGTCCATGGTGGACATACCAGGAAGGACCTTTCCTTCAAGGGAATCAAGAAGCTGACACAAAAGGTGACATGACTTCCTTATCCCCTCGATCTGTTCATTTGTCTTCAGCAGAATCATGCAGATACCTCACAGCTGTATCAAGCAGGCCATTGATGAACCTATAGTTGACCTCGGTGCTGTACTCCTGGGATAGCTTGACAGCTTCGTCAATGACGATGTTTGGATGGATGTCCTTGCAGTACAGAAGCGTATAGATGCTAAGTCTAAGTATGTTCCTGTCAACAAGGTTTATGTTCTCGATGCTTCTCTTGGATGAGAAGCGGTTTATCATCTCGTCTATTTCGTCCAAGTGCTGAAGCACACCGTTTATCATGTAGGAGGCATAGAGGACGACATCAGACTCAAGGGCCTCCTCTTCCTCTTTGGTATATCCAGCAAACCCCTCGGAGTACGGAATTGGGCACTCGTGTATCCTTGAATTGAAATCAAGGGAATACAGAGTCTGCACCGCTATGGCTCTGGCAAGATGTCTTGTTTTCATCTATGTTCACTCCTCTACTCTAAACTCTGCTCTGGATCAAAGCTGCTTGAGGTATTTGATGGAAGCCTGGGCTCTGAGGTCCTCGATGAGTGAAAGATATGCTTCCTGGAAAACGGTGTTGAGGCTCTCGTTGTAGAGGTAGCTTGTGATGTAGTCGCGCACCGTAGTCGTATCGGTTGGAGATATCTTGTCATCAAGGCCAAGTATCTTCGTATCGTTGTGGACTGAGACCTTCACGATGTGGTAGCCCGCAAGACTCTCAATCACACCGCTCATCTCGCCGGCATCGAGCTTGAACACTTCATCGAAGAAGTTCTCGCCCATGTAGGCCATCGTCGTCTCATCGTTTATCTGAAGCCAACCAATGTCACCGGCCTTGTCCTTTGAGTCGGCATCCTCCGAATACTGCGTTATGGCCTTCTCGAATGTCAGCTCACCCGAGACGATCTTGTTGTAGACATCCGTAGCCTTCTTGTACGCAGCGTCCTTGTCGTCGCCGAAGGCGAAGAAGATGTGCGAAAGCTTTACGTTCTCGTTGCTTATGAAGCTTGACTTGTTCTTCTTGTAGAAAGTCTCCACCTCGGAATCGGTTGGAAGCGGAGCGTTCTCGAACATTGAAGCCTTTGCGGTCGTGACATACGTCTGGAGCAGGTACTGGTTGGCAAGATACTCCTTGTACTCGTCCAAGGAGATCCCCTGCTGGGACTGAAGGAGCTGTTCGAACTGCTCATCAGTAAGGGACATGCCCACCTGAGCCTCTATGTTGGACTTCTGTGATGCAAGAAGCTGTGCCTTCTGGTCGTCCGTGAGGGTATAGCCGTTCTTCTCAAGGCCCTGTCTGAATAGCTCATCGGAGATGAGGGCATCCAATACGGTTGCAGGCTCAAAGGTAGTTCCGTATGCCTCGCTGTATGTAGATACGGCTTCATCAAGCTGCTGCTGTGTTATGACAGCGTTCCTTATGAGGTTCACCCTCACGATTGGAGTCGAAATGGAATCGCAGAATACAGGCGCAGCAAAGACCAGCGCCGCCAGAAAAACCAGAATGGAAACAATGCCTTTCTTCATTGTGAACTCCTCAGTTGCGTTCGACATGGAGCCTTTTGCCTACGGCATAGGCCATGTCTGCGTTTTTGAGAATGTCGGAAAGCTTGAGGTACATGCCCTCGTCCTCCATCGTCTTCATCAAAGACTGTAGGACCTTTTGCTTTCTAAGACAATTCTTGGATATGAAACAGCTGCATCTCTTGCCGGAGATGGTTCCAGCCGATTTCAGGAAAGTCGAAACCACAGGGGGAACTTCCTTTGAAAAGAAGCCTCGTGCCTGTGTGATTATGGCAATGTAATCGAAGGACGATACTCTTCTGCCCTGCTCCAGATTCATGTCGATTAGTTCCACGATATGCTGACCGCTTGATGAAATACCCTTGGACATGTCATCTGCAAGCTTCCTAAGGTTGGAGTTTCCAGCGGAGTCTCCGCCGTATAGTATACAGACTCTCATGACGCCCCTTTTGTATGAAAATTGGCCGCTTTGTTCAAGCGGCCAAGATTACACTGAAAAGAAATCAATTCTCTGTAGATTCCGTAGCCGCAGCTGCAGCCTGTTGGCCAAGCGAGCTAAGGACGGATGTGTCCGACGACTTGTTGACGAAGGCAACAAGTATGGCAAGCACAATGAAAGCAGCCACAAGGTATGCCGTGATCTTGTTTATCACACGGTTGGACCTACCACCGAACGCCGTCTCGCTGTTGCCGCCAAAGACACCGCCAAGACCCGTGTTGTCTTCACTCTGGATTGCAATGATGAAGATGAGGAGAAGACTCACGATTACGAAAAGAACAAGAAGAATAATACTCAAAACTGCCATATTCCTACCTACTCCAACTGGATTTAGTTCAATCAACGCAGTTGATGATTGGGAGGAACTGCTCAAGTGTCAGCGACGCCCCACCAACAAGCGCACCGTCTATGTGTTCGCAGGCCATGAGCTCGCGGACGTTGGACGGCTTCACTGAACCACCATACTGTATTATCTGATTTTCTGCAACAGCCTTTCCAAACTTCTTTTCCACAAGACCCCTTATGAAGGCGTGTGCGGCGTTTGCATCGGCAGGTGTTGCGGTCTTGCCTGTTCCAATGGCCCATACAGGTTCGTAGGCGATCGTGACATGCTTCATCTGCTCTGGAGTGACACCATCAAGACCAACATTGATCTGAGCTGTAAGCACCTCTTCAAGGCGACCGCCTTCCCTTTCCTCAAGGGTCTCGCCAACGCAAAGGTCGACTTCCATGCCGTTCTCAAGGGCGAAGAGGACCTTCTTGTTGATGAACTCGTTGGTCTCGCCGTAGTACTGTCTTCTCTCGCTGTGTCCAAGGATGACGGAGTTGACGCCAATGTCCTTGAGCATTGCACAGGAGACCTCTCCGGTGTATGCACCCTTCTCGTGGTCGTTGACGTTCTGTGCAGAGACGATGATGTTGCTGCCCTTCACGGCTTCGACTACACCAGGAAGGCACACGAAGGTAGGTGCTATCATGACCTTGACCTTTGCATCCTTAGCTGCAGCGGCAAGCGAAGCGGCGTACTTTGCAGCCTCGCTTGGAACCATGTTCATTTTCCAGTTTCCAGCAATATAAAGGTTTCTCATTTTAAATCCTCACTTCTCAAGGGCCTTGACGCCAGGAAGCTCCTTGCCTTCAAGGAACTCAAGGGATGCTCCACCACCGGTTGAAACATGGCTTATCTTGTCTGCAAGACCAAACTTGTTGACTGCAGCGACAGAGTCTCCACCGCCTACGACGGTCGTTGCATTGGAAGCTGCAAGAGCCTTGGCGACGGCCTCTGTGCCCTTTGCGAAGGCTGCGAACTCGAATACGCCCATTGGACCGTTCCATACGACGGACTTTGCATCCTTGAGGGCATCGACTATCATTGCAGTCGTCTTTGGTCCAATGTCCATTCCCATGAGGTTCTCAGGAATGTCTATGGAATCGACCTCTATAGGAGCTGCATCCTCTGCGAACTGCTCTGCACAGACATGATCGACCGGAAGGATGACCTTGACATTCTTCGCTGCAGCGGCTGAAAGGAAGCTCTTTGCTGTCTCAAGGTAGTCGTCCTCGACCAAGGACTTTCCAATGCTATGTCCCTGGACCTTGAGGAAGGTATATGCCATGCCGCCACCAATGACGATCGTGTCACACGTCTTGACCAAGGATTCAAGGACGGAGATCTTGGAAGAGACCTTGGAACCACCAATGATAGCAACGAAAGGCTTCTCTGGGTTCTCAAGAAGAGGAGCCATGAACTTGACCTCCTTCTCAATGAGGAAACCTGCATAGCTTGGAAGGTAGTGTGCAACGCCCTCTGTAGAGGCATGTGCTCTGTGCGCCGTTCCAAATGCATCGTTTACATAGACATCACCGTAGGATGCAAGCGTCTTTGCGAACTCTGGATCGTTGGCCTCTTCCTGTGGGTAGAACCTGCAGTTCTCAAGAAGAAGGACCTCGCCCGGCTTGAGGGCCTTTACTTCCTTCTCGACCTCGTCCCCTATTACATCCGATGCAACCTTGACAGGTCTTCCAAGAAGCTCTTCGAACTTCTTTCCAACCGGAACCATGGAGAAGTCAGGGTTCTTCTTTCCCTTTGGTCTTCCAAAATGGCTCATGACGACCAGGGAAGCACCTGGCTGCTCAAGTATGTAGTTTATAGTAGGAAGTGCAGCAAGGATTCTGGTTGCATCTGTAACCTTGCCATCCTTGACCGGCACGTTGAAATCAACTCTGATCAGAACCCTCTTGTTCTTGAGGTCTGCATCTCTGATTGTATTCAGGACCATAACAGCTCCTTATATTTGTACCAAAAAACGGCACATCATGCGTCTAAACGATTCAGGCCTGCGTAGGCAGGCCTGAAAACAAACGAAGACGAAGTCAACCGTTGACCTTCTTCATGTATGCAATGAGGTCAAGGACCTTGTTGGAGTATCCAATCTCATTGTCATACCAGGAAACGACCTTGACGAATGTGTCTGTAAGTGCGATTCCAGCCTTTGCATCGAAGATGGAAGTCCTTGTGTCGCCAAGGAAATCGGATGATACGACTGCATCCTCTGTATAGCCAAGGATACCCTTGAGCTCGCCTTCTGAAGCCTTCTTCATTGCTGCGCAGATCTCTGCGTATGTTGCAGGCTTTGCAAGGTTGACTGTGAGGTCTACGACTGAGACGTCAAGAGTAGGAACTCTCATGGACATACCTGTGAGCTTGCCGTTGAGGGAAGGGATTACCTTACCAACAGCCTTTGCAGCACCTGTTGAGGATGGGATGATGTTGCCGGAAGCGGCGCGTCCACCTCTCCAGTCCTTCATGGAAGGGCCATCGACAGTCTTCTGTGTAGCGGTCGTTGAGTGGACTGTGGTCATGAGACCATCTGTGATTCCCCAGTTGTCGTTGAGGACCTTTGCGATAGGAGCAAGGCAGTTTGTCGTGCATGATGCGTTGGATACGAACTGGGTGCCCTTGACATAGGACTTCTCGTTGACGCCAACGACGAACATTGGAGTGTCGTCCTTTGAAGGAGCGGACATTACGACGTACTTTGCACCAGCGTTGATATGAGCCTGAGCCTTCTCCTTTGTAAGGAAGAGACCTGTGGACTCCACGACGTACTCTGCACCAACTTCATCCCACTTGAGCTCGTTAGGATCCTTGCATGCAGTTACGCGGATCTTCTTTCCGTTGACGATGAGGAGGGACTTGTCCATGTCGCACTCGATTGTGCCCTGGAACTGGCCGTGCATTGTATCGTACTTGAGCATGTAGGCAAGATAGTCTACAGGACAGAGGTCGTTGATTCCTACGATCTCGACATCGTTTCTCATCATAGCAGCACGGAACACGAAACGTCCGATTCTACCAAAACCGTTAATACCAACTTTCATATGAAAAATCCTCCATATCGATTTGACATTCCAAATATAATCAAAATGACATTTGACAGTCAATAAAACCAGTGCAAAACATCATTTTCACAAAGTACATAACCCTTATATCCACCCTATTCAGCAATGGACGAAAACGGCCCAAAACCTACTCGTCCGAGCCTATCTGGGTGTTCCACAGGGCGTTGAAATCCATATTGAAGCCCTTGAGGAGGCTTAGCATGAACGCACTGGAGGCCTTGTGGATGTCCCTTGGAACCTTCTGGCCGTCCGTGATGAACAAAAGAGGCAGCTTTTTGCTGTGACATATGGACAGTATGTTGCCAATGGTCTGCGTCTCGTCCGTCTTGGTCACTATCACGGAGCTTATCCCGTAGCTTCCAAACTGCTCGAAGACGCTGTCTATGTCCACCCTCTTCATGGATGCGCTCACTGTGAGGTAGCATTTGAGGTTCTTCTTGTCAGGCACGTTGAGCATGGTGCGCATCTTCACGTTGAGCTCGCCGTCGCGTGGGCTCTTGCCTATCGTATCTACAAGCACAAGCTCGCTGTCCTGGGTCTGCTCAAGGGCCTCGTAGAACCCAGCCTCGTCGTCAGCCCTGTAGACGGGAATGCCAAGGGCCTTTCCAAAGTTCTCTATCTGCTCGTATGCCCCCACTCTGAACGAATCCATGGTGATTATGCTCACCTTCCTGCGTATGCCTTCAGGCGGAAGCGTACCGTACACGGCGGCTATCTTTGCTATGGTCGTGGTCTTGCCAACCCCCGTAGGGCCAACTAGAACGAACACCCTTGGCGGATGCAGCTGGCTGTTGTGGTCTATCTCAACGGATCCCACAATCCTATCCACTACAAGAAGTTCGAACTCGTCCTTTGACGGAACCACAGGCAGGACAGGCTCAAGCTGCACACGAAGGTCATTCGTGATCCAGTCTATGTAATCCGTGGAGAAATCGTTTTCATAGAGGAGCTTACGGGCATGGTCCATGAGGGCGTCAAGCTCAGCACCGCCTTTTTTCCCATAGGCCGATTCCCTTGGGTCTCCATCCTTTGGATCCGACTCCTCTTCCCCGTAGACGGGAGACTGCTCGGCGACCACGATGTTCTCAGGGACATGAGCCTTGGCATCCTCCACAGCCACAGAAGAGAAGATGTCTTCGTCCCTGGACTCCTGCATGTCGGACTCCCTATATTTGCCAGATACAGGGTCTGGAGTCTTGGCTTCAAGCTCGAAGCGGCGTATATCAGCCTCTTCTATCTCATCGCCGGATGCCTTCGATGAAACGGAGGAATCCTTTGAAGAAGAGACTGCATCTTCACGTTCGCGAGGAACGTCAACGAGTCCTGAACCCTGCTCACCTGAAAGAAAGCATGTAAGCTCGCAGTGCTTGCTCTTCGTTATTCCAAGAAAGCCCTTTGAAACTACATCCTTCCTGCTGTGTATCCTAAGCCTATCTCCATATTGGTCACGGGCCTTCCTTACGGCTTCTTCGTATGTTGGAGCGACAATCGTTATATAGTCCACATACCCCTCCAAAAGCAACCCACCCAAGCATGCACACCAAAACGGCGTACACGCCTAGGATAGCACGAAACGGGCCTAAAGAATACACCTCTAAAGGATGTACCTTGAAAGATCCTGGTTCTTTATCACGTCAGACAGCCTCTGGTTCACATAGTCAGGGGTTATCGTTATGGTCTGGCCCTTGAGCTCGTCTGCGCTGAAGCTGAGCTCTTCAAGGAGAATCTCCATTATAGTATAGAGCCTTCTTGCACCAATGTTCTCAGTCGTGGAGTTCACCTCGTATGCTATTTCGCTTATGCGCCTTATGGCATCGTCAGTGAAGACGACATCAACACCCTCGGTCTTGAGCAATTCACGGTACTGTATGGTGATGGCGTTCTCAGGTTCCTTGAGGATCCTATAGAAGTCATCCACCTTGAGGTCATCCAGCTCCACCCTAAGAGGGAAACGGCCCTGAAGCTCCGGGATGAGGTCGCTTGGCTTGGACACATGGAACGCACCTGCGGCAATGAAGAGGATATGGGATGTGTCTATGACACCCCATTTGGTGCTCACCTTGGTCCCCTCCACTATTGGGAGGATGTCGCGCTGCACGCCCTCGCGGGAGACGTCTGGACTTGAAGAGGAGCTGTTCTTGCCGGCTATCTTGTCTATCTCGTCTATGAAGATTATGCCCATCTGCTCCGTGCGCTGCTTGGCTATGTCTATGGCCTTGTCCTGGTCCACGCTGCGCTCCATCTCCTCCTCAGTGAAGATCTCACGGGCGCGCTTTATGGTGACCTTCCTTCTTCTACGAGGGTTCTGTGCATTCTGGAATATGGAACCAAGGCTGTTCATGGCGTTCTGGATGTCATCCATGGAGCCACCCATGAGCTCAATGCCGACCTTTGGAGCCATCATCTGGTTTGGAATCTCCACTTCCTTGTCCTCAAGGCTTCCGTTTCTGAGCTGCTGTCTGAGTTGCTCGCGGGCTGCCGCCTTTGCATCCTCGAACTCAGCATCAGCGCTTGCACCCTTGTTGAGGTTTGGAATGAGTATGTCAAGAAGCCTCTCCTCGACACGGGTCTTGACGAACTCCTCATTCTTTGCGGCAAGCTCATGCTTGACCATGGAGACTGCGCTGCCCATGAGGTCGCGCACCATGGACTCGACGTCCCTGCCAACGTAGCCAACCTCTGTGTACTTGGTGGCTTCCACCTTTATGAAAGGTGCGTTGGACAGCTTGGCTATCCTTCTTGCGATCTCCGTCTTTCCAACACCGGTGGGTCCTATCATTATGATGTTCTTTGGATAGACCTCCTCGCGTATGTCGTCAGGAAGCATCTTCCTTCTTGTCCTGTTTCTGAGCGCTACGGCAATGGTGCGCTTGGCCTTGTCCTGGCCTATGACGTATTTGTTGAGCTCCGACACGATCATGGAAGGTACCATCTCGTCAAGATTGTAGACCTTGGCCGGGGCGTCCTTCCTGACGATGGCCGTGGAGTCCTGCAAAGCAATGGTCTTTTCGTTGTCAGCCATTTCAAGCCTCCTCCACTATGAACTTGGAGTCTGTGTATATGCAAATGGAGCTTGCAATATCAAGGGCCTTGAGAGCTATGTCCTTTGCGCTGAGGGAAGGACTGCCGTCAAGATATGCACGGGCAGCAGCCACGGCGTAGTTTCCGCCGCTTCCAATGCCAATTGCATCGTACTCCGGTTCAAGGACATCGCCTGTGCCGCTTATGAGGAATATGCGCTTGCCGTCACTTGCAAGCATAAGGGCCTCAAGCTTCCTTAGGTTGCGGTCGAGCCTCCATTCCTTTGCAAGGTTCACCGCAGCCCTTTCAAGGTCTCCGTTGACCTGCGAGAGCTTCTGCTCGAAGAGCTCGAACAGAGTGAATGCATCCGCAGTACCACCTGCAAAGCCAATGACTATCTTGTCCTGATAGATGCGTCTGACCTTTCTGGCATTCCCCTTCATTATGGTATCGCCGTTGGTGACCTGTCCGTCACCTGCGATTGCAACCTTTCCGTCCTTCTTGACCGCTATGATGGTCGTTCCTCTAAAACTCATTGTTCCTTCCTCCCATGGGGATGTTTGCTTCTATACACCTCTTCGAGCCTTTTTCCTGTCACGTGTGTGTATATCTGCGTCGTTCCAATGCTTTCGTGGCCAAGCAGCACCTGCACCATCCTTATGTCCAAGTCGTTGTCCAGAAGATGCGTGGCGAACGAATGCCTGAATACGTGGGGTGTGAACTTCTTGGTAAGACCCAGCATCACACCATACCTGTCAAAGATACTGTGAACCGTGGAAACCGGCAACCGCCTGCCCTTCTGGTTGATGAAAAGGACGTCCTCGCCTTCTATGCCGTTCTCCTCAATCACAGCATCCCTCTGTACAAGATACTGCCTCAAAAGGTCCACCGTGTGAGGAGTCAGAAACACAAAGCGCTGCTTGGATCCCTTTCCCGTCACAAGAACGCGTCTTGAATCAAGGTCCAAGTCTCCAAGCTTCATGCCAAGGACCTCGCCTAGACGGCAGCCGGTCGAATAGAACACGTTGAACATGGTCACTTCCATAAGGGACTTGTAGTCGGTCGTGGGACAGTTGAGGATGCTCTGAACCTCCTCCTCCGTAAGCACGGTTGGAATACGCTGCCCCTTCTTGGCTCCCTTGACACGCTTGAACGGCTGCACGGTCGTCACACCGTTCTCGCATAGATTGTGGAAGAACGACCTGTTGGCACTTAGGATCCGGTTTATTGTCGCAGGACTCAGCCCCTCATCATACAGGCCGGCGGCGAAGCTCCTTGCATCCTCGAAGGCCATATCGCCCACGTAGATTCCACGCTTTGACATGAACTCGTCAAGCCTTCCCAAGTCATGGGCATACGACACGACGGTCTTTTCAGAGTACCCCTGGACGCTTCCAAGATACGTGAGAAACTCGTCTATGAGTGCACGGTTGGCCTTTTGTCCCTCTAGGCCGATGTCCTTGTTTTCCATGTTCTCCAGTATATCATCCACCCCTTTTCTCAACAATTCCTCTCAACAATGTACACTTGGTCTCCAAACCGGAAGGCTTCCCCATTTTCAAACGACTTTGCATTCAATGACAAAGACGCCGCAGTGCCTTCCAACCGCCTTACAAGATTTCCAGGCGAGAATCCGTCCCATTGAGCCATGGAAGAAATGACTGGAGCGCCATCATTTGCAAGAGCATGGCTTCCAGCCCTCCTTGAATCAGGCTTGGAATCCTTGGATCCCACTCCTGCACTGCCTACGAATACATCCTTTCCCATGGACAATGCATAGTCGCTCGTAATGAGAGTACCGGATTTTTCAGGTGCCTGCACAACGACCAAGGCGTTGGAATATGCAGCAATGACCATGTTACGGGATACGAAGTTGCTCTTGTACGAAGGAGTGTCAGGCGCAAAGCGGCTCACGATGCAGCCTCCGCAGTCCACGATGGACTCCCTGAGCCTTGAGGTCAAAGACGGATACTCCACGTCGTGTCCGCAGGCAAGGACGCCAATGCATGCGCCCTTGGCGGCAACGCATCCCCTCATGGAAGCCTGATCAATGCCTTCTGCGAACCCACTTATGACGCAGGCACCTCCAACCGCTGCACCCAGCCCCAGCTCGAAAGCCTTTTGAAGTCCATCGTAGTCAGGCATTCTTGTACCCACAATGCCAATGCAAGTACTGTCTTTTCTTGGGACAGGACCCCTGCACAGCAGGAAATACGGTAGGTGCTTCTCCAACCCTTCGAATGAGGGGAAGTCTTCGTCTCCATAGGAGATGATGGAGTCCAAAGGGTCGTCCAGCCATTTCAGTATGCCCCTAGCCTCCTTCTCATACGATCTGAATCCTTTGATGGTTCTTGACAGCTCCTGCAATGGAGCATTCCTGGCAATGAGAACCCTCCTTTCTTCAAGTGACAGCCAGTCGTTGAACCCAATCGAAATGCGTCTTGCGAACTCTTTGTCTGCAATGTCGTGAAAATTGCTGTGGAAACCCATATGCACCTCCATGAAGTTTTTTGCCTTCATAGATACAAATACGAAAAACCTGACGTTTCCATTCACAAAAAAAAGGCGAAAGTATGGATTTCTCAATTGTTTTGCATTACTGTACCCTACTGTGACCAAGAAAGAAGAAGTGGAGCAAAAGTTCGATACATTGGACTGGCGCATCCTCAATTGGATAAGAAGAAAGCTCAAGTGTCCGTTTCTGGATTTCCTCATGCCAAAGATAACCATGCTTGGAAGTGCTGGCATGATATGGCTCATTGCAGCTGCGGCGTTGCTGTGCACGAAAAGATACAGAACTGATGGAGTCCTCATCCTTGCAGGACTCACGCTTGCATCGTTTGTTGGTCAATTCCTTCTAAAGCATATAATAAGACGCCAAAGGCCATGCAAGGTGAACGAAGGTGTGGAGCTTATCGTGAAGCATCCAAAGGACACGTCGTTTCCATCTTGCCATACACTTACGTCAGTCGTATCAGCTACGATCCTCGCTTCTGCATCGCCTGTGTTCGGCAGCATTGCAATCCCAATTGCGGCACTCATAGCATTCTCCAGACTGTACCTATATGTACACTACCCTAGCGATGTGATATCGGCTGCAGCGATTGGAGTGGTGCTTGGGGAGGTTGTGTTCAGGGTCGCCGCTGCAATGCAGTTTTCAATCTGAATTTGGAATCTGAATAATACAGGGGAGAACTCCACTAGTCCTTTTCATTCGATGGACCAAGGTCTGGATGGGCCTTGTCGAATGCCTTCATGAGATCATCGGTGTTGACATGGGTGTATATCTCTGTGGTGCGTATGTCCTTGTGTCCAAGTAGTTCCTGCACGGACCTTAGATCCGCACCGCCTTGGAGAAGATGTGTTGCAAAGCTATGCCTAAGGGTGTGGACCTTGGCATATACGCCGGCTTTCTCGCAGTATTTCTTGAGCCTGTGCCATATCTCCTCCCGCGTCAGCTTCTCGCGCTCACGGTCAACGAACATGTACGGGGACTTGCGCTTTTCAAGGATTGTTGGACGGGCTCCTTCCATATAGGTCGCAAGCCATTGGCAGGCCACATCGCCTACAGGAACCATTCGTTCCTTGTCGCCTTTTCCAATCACGACGATGCGCTTCTCCTCTGGGTAGAATCTATTGAGCTTCAGATTCGCGCATTCGCTCACTCTAAGCCCACAGGAGTATATGAGATCGAACATTGCACGATCCCTTGTTCCAATGTCCGTAGAGGTGTCTATAGCGTTAAGAATCTTCTCGACTGAGTCGTAGTCGATGGTCTGAGGAAGCTTCTTTGACTCTTTGTTGTGTGGGATGAGCTCCATTGGGTCATCGTCGCGGAGCCTTTCGTTCATGAGGAACAGAAAGAACATCCTAAGGGCCGTTATGACCTTTGACATGGTCCTTGACGAAACAGGCTCTCCTGACGAGCCTCCCTTGGACCTCCAGACAAGGAACTCCCTTATCTGGTAGGTGTCGGCGACAGTGTAGGAAACACCCTCCTCTTCCAGATAATCAAGAAGGCACGCAACCTCATGCCAGTAGCAGTCGCGCGTGGCTTTGGATGCATGCCTCTCTGTGAGGAGGCTTTCGCTGAAAGCCTCCAGTATCTCCTTCTTTGGGTCGTTGACCGTTGCTTTATCTGTTGTCGTCATCCTGTCTCTGATATCTCAGGATTGCTGGGAATGAATAGTCGTTGGAGTTCGAACTCTGGGACTGTCTTCTTCCAAGCTGCTGCTGGAGATCCTGCCATCTGTTGACGGAGATGACCTCTTCAGGCTTTCTTTGAACCTTCTCCTGAGAAGCTGCAGGCTGTGAGGATGCAGCCGGGGATGGCTGCTGTGCAGGCCTGCTCTCTGCGGAGTTGATGAACTGGTCGAAGCGCTTCTTTGGCTTCTCGAACTCAGGGATGTCAACGTTGACGGATTCCCTCTCGAAGCCTGTAGCGACGACGGTTACCTTGACCTTGTCTCCAAGATCAGGATTGTATGCCTGACCTGCAATGATGAGGGCATCCTGATCGCAGTTCTCCGTTATCATCTCAACGACGTCCTGGTACTCCTGCAACGTAAGTCCATCGCTTGCAGTAAGGTTTACAAGCACGCTCTTTGCACCATCGATCTTTGCGTTCTCCAAAAGAGGGTTGTTTATGGCCTGTCTTGCGGCATCGACTGCTCTGTTGGCTCCTTCTCCAAGGCCAATTCCCATGATGGCGTCGCCCTTGCCCTTCATGACGGTCCTTACGTCCGCAAAGTCTATGTTTATCTCACCAGGTTCCGTTATGAGCTCCGATATACCCTGGACACCCTGCCTCAGAACGTCGTCCGCCATAAGGAAGGCCTGCTTTATTGGAGTGTTGTTCTCCGCAACCTTGAGAAGGTACTGGTTTGGAATGAGGATGAGGGTATCGACCTGCTTTCTAAGCCTGTCGATGCCTTCGTTTGCAAACTGAAGCTTCTTTCTACCCTCGAAGGCGAAAGGTGTCGTGACGACCGCTACGGTGAGGATGTTGAGGCCTCTTGCAATCTCCGCCACCACAGGTGCGGCTCCGGTTCCGGTTCCACCACCCATACCGGCTGTGATGAACACCATGTCGGTGCCTTCAAGAAGGCCCCTTATCTCGTCCTTGCTCTCCTCCGCGGCCTTCTGTCCCATCTCAGGGATGCCACCTGCACCAAGCCCGCCGGTAAGTTCCTTTCCAATTGGGATTCTGACCTGGGCATCAGACCTCTGAAGGGCCTGGACATCAGTGTTGAGCGCCACGAACGTGACCTTTTTGAGTCCACTTGAGATCATTCTGTTTACAGCATTGCCACCGGCACCGCCAACGCCTATGACCTTTATGTCAGTAGGTGGTGTCTGTTCATCATGCAACAAATCCTCGATAATGCCAAAATCCATGTTCAAATCCTCTTGCTATATGGTTCTATATAATCTTCTTGAAGAAATCCGACAACTTTCCAAACACACCTTCAGACTTCTTCGACCTCTTGTCAGGCTTGCCGCGGCTTCCACTGGAATTGGAGGCCTTTCTGGCCTCGGTCTTGAGAAGGCCCAGCACAGTCGTGTATTTGGGGTTTATGTATGACCTGTCAAGCCCAGGAAGAGCTTCAGGGAAACCAATCCTGGCCTGCATGCGGAATATCTCGGATGCAAGTTCCGTGACGCCTGAAAGAAGGGATCCTCCACCCACAAGGACCACTCCGCCGCCAAACGTGCCGTGCGAAAGCTTGCTGTCAAGGTCCTTCTTGAGCAGGGAGAATATCTCCGCCATGCGGGGCTCTATTATCTTGCAAAGCTCCCTTTTGGGCATCTGGATCGAAGGAAGACCTCCAACCTGTGGAATTATTATCTTCTCGTCCGGGGAGACCGATGGTATGTAGCAGCACCCGCTTTCGACCTTCACCTGCTCTGCAACCATCTTTGGCTTGTTCAGGATGTATGCTATGTCGTTGGTCACATTGCCGGATCCAAGATCGACGCCGCCTACGTAGAAAGGAGAGCCGTTCTGATAGACTATCATGTTTGACGTGCTGCCGCCAATGTTTATGAGGATGGTACCCATCTCCTTCTCGTCTGCACTGAGAACCACATCTGCGTCTGCAAGTTGGGAGAGTATTAGCCTTGAGGAATTCATACCCGCCCTTTGAAGCGTCCTTCTTGTATTCGAACAGTTGCTGGCGGAACCTGTGACTATAAGGACACGGCTTTCAAGCCTGTGGCCTGTCATATCGACGGGGTCCTTGATTCCGCTCTTGCCGTCGACCGAGAAGTCCTGGACAAGAGTATGGAGTATCTCCCTGTCTGCAGGAAGCTCGAAGGCCCTTGCAACCTCAAGGGAGTGGTATATGTCGTTCGAAGAGATCTCAAGATCCTTGGTGTTTATCCCAACGACGCCCTGCGATGGGTACCCGGCTACGGAAGCACCTCCAATGCCTGTTATGACGCTTTGGACCTCTACGCCGGCTTGGAGCTCAGCTTCCTGGATGACGGAGGAAATGGTCTTGAGGGTCTGCTCTATATTGACGACGACACCTGCCCTAACGCCCTCGCTGGGTCTTTCGCAGATGCTGTCCACCATGAGCTGGCCTTCCTTGGAAAGGGAGCCTACGACAGCCCTCACCCAGGACGAGCCAATGTCCAAACCCATAAGTATCTTCTCAGAAGCCACTGTACGTCCTCCTATGTCCTTTTGACCAATGTGTTCGAATAAAGGTCAAAAATGACGGAACTGCCATTTGTGGATGACTGGTCCTCTATTACAGCCAGCGCTTCATCTAGACGTTGGACACTGACAAGCTCCCGCACATAAAGCTGCGCGTTCAAAGACGGCAGAGAAAGGACAAGCCTCCCAAAATCGCTACCGTTATTATTATCGTATTTAATACTTGTTATCAAGCTGTTGCGACCCAAATGCTCCACCAAAGGAACCATGGATGCAAAGCCTTGGTCGCTCCCCCATTTGAGTACCATTTGGGCATATACGGGGTTCAGCTCCACTATTGGAAGCCTGTCGAACCCCTCCCAGGTCTTGGCGCTAGCAGACAGCAGGCTGGAACCATCGATGAAGAAATACGAAACGACGCCTTCATCGTCCACACAGTAAGCCCTTGCATCAAGGTCTAGGTAGTTCACGGATACTATGATCCTGTCCGGATAGTACTTTCTGACCTCTGCAGACTCAACACCATCCAAAGCCTGGATGCTCCTTTTGACGGAACCTGCGTCAATTTCCAATATGTTCATACCCTTCAAGGGGTTGACGAGGCGTTCTATGTCAGACCTTACCTCTGAGACAGGTCCGTTCACGGAAACCTCAACTGAAACGACGTTGAAATACGAAAGGTTGCGCAGGCCGACATAGACCCCTGCGCAGACCAAAACCACCAAGAGGATGATGACTATGAACTCAAACCTTCTCGAACTCATAGCGCTCCGGGAACATAAGTTCGTCCTGAATCGTCTCCACCACCCTAGGATCGTCAATATCGGGCTTTTGTCTGGATGCCTTGTAGACAAGTCCGCATGCAAGAAGGACAGGGACCACCTCAAGCCCGTATGAGAAGAACGGAAGAGGTATGCCGTCTCCAGGCACGAATCCCAAAAGCCAGGCTATGTTGATGATCATTTGCCAAATCACGACCGTCGTGCAACCAAGGGCCATGTTCGAGTAGAAGTCATCGTGACGGCGCAGCGACCTTGCAACTCTGTATCCTATGAAGCCCAAGACAAGAAAGGCCGCTATGAGGACAAGCGCTCCAAAGAAACCCGTCTCTTCGCAGATATTGGCGAAGATGCACTTCCCTGCCATGTCAGCTATCTCGCCTGTCTTGTATTCGCCCATTCCTAGGCCTTTGCCAAACCATGCACCACTTGCAATAGAGTTCCTTATAGCCGATACCTGCCCAGCCCTTGAAGTGGAGTCCGAGCCTGGAACGAGGAACCTTGCAACGGCAAGGAGGATATCCGACTTGGAGAAAACGACGGAAAGCACCGGCACCAGGAGGTACAGCAAAAGCAGAACCATTCCAAAGACGCCCACTCCACCGGCGACGAACATCACAGATCCAACTCCAAGGAACATGAGTGCATAGGCAAAGGACTTCTTCAAAAGCAGTAGTGCAAGTATCAGAAGACACCCTACTCCAGGAACTAGAAGCTGCCTTAGCTTCGTAAGGGAGTTGTTCCTGTTTGCAAAGTAGAGCGACATGTACATCACGACGGCGATATAGACGAATCCAATCGTATCGGACGATAGAAGAAGGCTTCCATCCATGAATACGTCAATTCCAAGCACAACTATGCATGCAAAAAGGAATATTGGGGACAGAACCTTGATTGCCGCCGTTGGAAGGACATTTACAAGGACGAACAACAATATCCCAATTGCCATGTATACACATTGGTTTATCAGGTAATAATAGTGATTTAGGCCATTCTTTACTGCAATAGGAAAACTTGCGGAATATACGCAGACCAAACCCAGAAAAGAAAGGAGAGATACGGCGCATATAAGGACGAAAGAGCTTTTGAGAGAACCAGAGGACTTGGATTTGGATTCCTTCCTTATCCTTTGCTCCTTCTGGACCTCGCCCATGAAATTCCAGTCATCGTATCCCAAACGTCCCATGGCCCACCTCTCAGAGTCAGCAGAGCGCTATGCTCTAGTTCGCAGCAGAATTGGCATTCGTGCTTGCAACGGCACCAACCTGATTGGCACCCCCAATCTGTCTGAAGACGATGTTGCGTTCAGACGACTGCTCAACAAGGTACTCGGGTGTCATCTTTGAAGCTATGGACGCAGTCACGACCATCCTGCTCTCCTCAGTCTCCTTTATGAGAGTCTCGCTCTCAGCAAGCCTGCGTCTGAGTTGGGTGTTCGTGGCGGACTGCCAAACGGGAACCATGAGGCAGACATTGATGAAGAGAATCATCATTATGACTGATGTCTTACCAAGAAAAGCACTGCGCTTGAAACTTCTATCTTCAGAATTCTTCATGTTCCACTCCTTATGCTTCATCATTCGCCACGCTACCGTTGGCCTTGTATTTGTTGATCTTGCCACGCTGGGTCTTGATCTCGTTTCTCTTCTCCGCGACCCTGAGCTTTGCACTCCTTGACGGAGGGTTCTCCTCGCATTCCTGAGCGCTTGGCTCTATTGGTTTCTTCGTAAGGACGTCCAATTCCTTCCAATGGGCCTTGAAGAACCATTTGACAGGCCTGTCCTCAAGCGAATGGAAAGTGATCACCGCAATCCTGCCACCTGGGTTCAAGGCGTTCATTGCACCTTCCAACGCCGGCTCTATCCTATCGAGCTCTCCATTGACCTCTATTCTAAGAGCCTGGAACGTCTTGGTTGCAGGATGTATCCTTCTATGCCTGTAATCACCTGGAACGGCGTTCCAGATTATGTCTGCAAGCTCCTTGGTCGTCTCTATGGACTTGGACTCCCTATAGTCGCATATCGCAGAGGCTATACGCCTTGAATAGCGCTCCTCTCCATAGCCGTATATGATGTCTGCAAGGCTCTCTTCGTCGTATGTATTGACTATATCTGCGGCGCACAGGCCATCGTTGCATCCAAGCCTCATATCCAAGGGCTCATCGTTCTTGAAACTGAAACCCCTTCCCGACTCCACATAATGGAACACGCTTATACCAAGGTCGAACAGCACGAGGTCCACTTTTGGGCCGTCGTAGCTGCGCCAGAAATCGTCGAAGCACACATTCACTGCATGGAACCTGTCGCCATAGCCGCTAAGACGGGCCTTGGCCTTCTCCTGAATGGCCGCATCCCTGTCAAGGCCTATTACGTTGAGGTCTCCATATCTATCAAGAAACAGCTTCGAATGACCGCCCTCTCCAAGAGTGCAGTCAACAAGCGTACTTCCAGCCTTCCTTGGAACCAGGTATTCAAGGACTTCGTTGTGCATTACAGGATAATGGACGAACTGCATTTCTACTTGTCCATCCTTTGCATGCTGAGCTCGTTTCCGGCACCTTCAAGCATATCCCTGTACTGGATCATGTACTCATCGTACTTCTTTGCGCTCATTATCTCGACCTTGTCCTTTGTGCCCTGGATGACGCACTCCGTCTTTGGATCGAGACCTGCGAACTCGCGCAGAAGCTGAGGGATGGTCAATCTTCCGGTCTTGTCAAGCTCCACCTCTCGGGCCGGAGCTATGACCATCATGTTGATGATCCTTGAATTCCTGTTGAACGAAGCAAGTGGACTGTAGTTGACCTCCCTATCCAAGGCATCGAAGTCCTCCTTCGTGAACAGCCAAAGGGTGTTGTCAACGGATTTGGTGAGCATGAGATTGTCAAAGGATCCAAGCTGCTCCCTGATTTTGGGAGGAATCATGAGGCGTCCCTTTTCATCTATGGTGTTTCTGTACTCACCAGTCATTTTTTACCACTTTCTCCTAATTTTTGGGTAAATTTTGGGAAAACTTACCACTTACAAGGGAAAATTACCCCACTTTAGGGCTCACAGCAACTAGGAATCGATACAATTTTTGAATGATTTTTGTGCAATTTTTGATTCTACTTAACAAAGAGTGAGATTTGAAAATCCGTGAGGTATCCGTGCGCCCCGTAAAACCCATAAGGCCCATGAGCCCCATGGTGTCCGTACGCCCCATATGGCCCATGCAGTGTTTCTCTGGCGTATCAAGG
Source organism: Sphaerochaeta sp. Phil3 (assembly GCA_001940825.1). Taxonomy (GTDB): domain Bacteria; phylum Spirochaetota; class Spirochaetia; order Sphaerochaetales; family Sphaerochaetaceae; genus UBA9732. The sequence goes on along the minus strand of MSGT01000067.1, from coordinate 9,470 downwards.
CGCATCAGAGCGCATCAAAAACAAAAATCCCCAGCGGAGAGTCTCCACCGGGGATTGTGAAATTCAAATAGGCCTAACGGCTGTGCATTACAGCGAGTATGTAAGTCCTCCAAAGAACTTGTATGAAAGAACAGACACAGAAAGATTGTCATTGTTGATTATATCCTGGACATCGTCATTTGTATTAATGAAATGCCAACCAAACTTGCCACCAGCAACAATCGAAACCTGCTTGCTTACATCAAATGAAAGACCTGCTTCAAGACCAAGACCAATGGAAGCATTGAGGTCTGCATCTTCAGCACTAGAAACCTTTCCAATAAGCATATCAACACCACCACCAACATTGAATGAAAGGTCATTGTTGAGAGGAAGTTCATACATCACACCAGCATAGAGAGTAAAATTAACAGGAGTATTCTCAGTTGCTTTCTTCCCGGAGTATACTGTTGTTCCATTAAGGATATAGGTCGATGTTCTCTGTCCCATTGTATTGACGCCACCTTCCAGCTTTAGAGCAACATTTTTTGAGACACCAAACTCAAACGTTCCAGCTGCATAGAAGCCATTATTGTTTGTTTGGCCTTCAGTCTTTGCATCTGGGATTTTAGCAGAAACAAACCTTGCACCATAACCAAGCTGGACACCAACCTTGTTGGATGGAACGCTCTTTGAGGCGAACAGGGAGCCCTTTGCGGCAAAGACGGATCCAAGTGCCACAACCAAGACCAAAGCGATAGCGATTGCTTTCTTCTTCATAACAGTATTCTCCTTCTTTTAAAAAGAACCACCCCTGCAACCTGAAAACACAACGGAAACAGAAGCTGGACACAATTAGAACACGCAAGTCCGTTTTTTGTAACACAGAGAAGCATTCTTTTGCACATAAATTCAAAAGTACGCAAAAACCTTACTGAAGACACTCAGGGATATAGCCCCTGTTCTCCATTATCTTGCGCTTTTGGCTGTCAAGGATCTTCTTGCACATACGGATTGCAGACGGAGTCACCTCAACAAGCTCATCGTCCTTGATGAAACGCATTGCATGCTCCAAAGTCATCTTCATGACAGGCGTAAGGGAAACAGCTTCATCGTGACCTGAGGCTCTGAGGTTCGTAAGCTTCTTCGTCCTCGTAGGATTGAGAAGCAAATCCCCTTCCCTGTTGCGCTCTCCAACGACCTCGCCTTCATAGACAAGGTCTCCGGGAACTATGAAGAAGCGGCCTCTATCCTCAAGCTCCCAAATGCCGTATGCGACTGCAACTCCCATGCGATCGCACACAAGAGACCCGGAAGCTCTATCTGGAAAATCGCCCTTGTACGGCTCATAGCCCTTGAGGGAACTGTTCATTATACCGTACCCTCGGGTGTCTGTAAGGAACTCGTCCCTGTAGCCAATAAGACCACGGGAAGGAATGTAGAACTCCATCTTGACCCTTGAGTTCTCAAGGTAGGTTATGTTGTTCATGGTAGCCTTGCGTCTTGCAAGCTTCTCCATGACAGTTCCACTGTATTCCTCTGGGCAATCTATGAGAAGGTATTCGACAGGCTCGGTCTTCTGGCCCTTGGCATCGGTCTTGAATATGATGCGAGGCCTTCCCACGCAGAGTTCGAACCCCTCGCGGCGCATCTGCTCCACGATTATAGCCATCTGGAATTCGCCTCGCCCCTTGACGGTGAAGGAGTCGTCCGGGTTCTTCTCCACCTGGATCGAGACATTCCTCATTGCCTCTTTGCACAGTCGATCCCATATCTTTGCAGAGGTAAGCTGCTTGCCATCCTTGCCCGCAAGAGGAGATATGTTCTTGCTAAAGAGCATGGAAACCGTAGGCTCGTCCACCTTGATTCTATCCAGCGGTTTCACATATTCCTTGTTGCAGATCGTGTCGCCAATTGAGACGTTCTCGATTCCAGAAAGCACCACGATATCACCTGGCTCGACCTTCGAGGCCTCCTTGAAGCGTGGACCATCGTAGAGCTGAAGCCTTGTGACACGTAGAGGAACATGCTCGCCCTTCTCGTTTATGCATACAAGGGAATCGTTGACCGTGGCGCTGCCGTTGATGACCTTTCCAACGGCAAGTCGGCCAAGGTAGTCATCGTAGGAAAGGTCGGATACCAGCATCTGGAAAGGCTCTTCGTTGTCGTAGATTGGAGCCGGGATGTAGTCCACAACGGCATCTAGCAACGGATAGACATCCTTTGCATCAGGATCGTCCAATTTGGTGGAGACGATTCCAGCCCTTCCGTTTGCATAGAACACAGGGACTTCAAGTATGCTCTCATCGTTCTTGAGCTCCAGAAGAAGGTCGTAGACCTCATTTAGGACTTCGGTTGGGCGGGCGTCCTGCCTGTCTATCTTGTTAATTACTACTATGACGGCAAGGTTCTTCTCCAGCGCCTTCTGGAGAACGAACCGGGTCTGAGGAAGAGGTCCCTCTGCAGCATCGCACAATAGGATGACACCATCCACCATTGAGAGTCCACGTTCGACCTCTCCGCCAAAATCGGCATGGCCCGGAGTGTCTATTATGTTTATCTTCACGCCTCTCCAATGGATGGCGCAGTTCTTGGCGTTGATGGTGATTCCACGTTCCCTCTCTATGGCTCCGCTGTCCATGATGCGGTCCTGGTTGCCCTTGGACTCGACTCCACTCTGGCGAAAGAGAGCATCGACAAGGGTCGTCTTGCCGTGGTCTACGTGTGCTATTATTGCAATATTGCGTATGCTATCGTTTTTCGTAATCATAACTTACCTGACAATCAAAACAAAAAAATCAAACAAAAAAATCCAAAGAAAAATACCATATATGAACGAAATTGTTCAAGGGTTTTCAACCATAGTTTCAACCATATACTTTGGAAAGGGCCTCGAAGGTCTGTCCAAGATCATCGAAGCGAAGAGTCGCATAGTAATCCTGGCTTGTAGGCTGTGCGTTGACGATGACGACCTTAGCACCGCTTCTGAAGGCGATCATGGGGAACGAAGCTGCAGGCTGCACGACAAGCGACGATCCAAGCACAAGGCAAAGGTCGGTGTTCGAGAAATCCCTCCATGCGCTCTGAAGCACGTTCTCGTCAAGGTTCTCACCATAGAAAACGATGTCCGGCTTTATCACGCCGCCACATTTCGTGCACCTTGGAACCTCACCGGCACGCACGATTGGTGCGACATAGTCGTATCCGTACTCTGCAAGGCATTTGGTGCAATGATGATGCTCAGGTCCTCCATGTACTTCATACACGTTCTTCGAGCCAGCCCGTTGGTGGAGCATATCTATGTTCTGGGTATACAAGGCCTTGAGGATTCCTTTCTTCTCCAAAACAGCCAAGGTACGATGCACCACATTTGGCTCATAGTCCTCAAGGTGGTACCACACATCCTTGGCCCAAGCATAGAAAACTTCTGGATGCTTGGAAAAGAAATCAAGCGAAATGATCTCCTCCACATCCATGCCATTCCAAGGATCCGTGTACACACCATGGGAGCCCCTGAAATCAGGAATCCCACTCAAAGTGGACACCCCTGCACCCGTGAAGGCCGTCATTGCACGGCTTGAGTCAATGAGGTCCACAAGATGCTTGAAATCCTCCCTGAACCTTATATCATCCATATCCACGCCCTCCCCATCATCTAGACCGATGTCTCTGTGACCTGCTCTCCAAGGTAGGTGTTTCCATTCAAAAGCTTGAAATCGACATACACCATGTCGCCAGGCTTCACAGAACTTCCCTCCAAAGTCGAGAACGCAACCATCTCTCCATGCTCGTTGCGGCCAAGCATCTTGGACTTGTCGTCGCGGGACACCTGCGTCACAAGAATCTTCTGAACTCCATGCGCACGGGTAGCCTTAATCTTGGCCGCATTGGCAAGCTGCCAGCCTATGAGACGCTGAAGCCTCTGCTGCTTCTCCTTGTCTGAAAGCTGGCCTTCCATAGAGCAGGCGCGCGTCCCCTCCCTTGGATTCCAGTAGTACATGTACGCCTCAATGCAACCAACGGCCTCGACGGCTGACATCGTATCCATGAACTCCTCTTCCGTCTCTCCTGGAAAGCCTACCATTATGTCAAGGGCGAACGTGACGTTTGGAACGCGTTGCTTGATCTTGTCTATGAGATCAAGGTACTTCTCCCTGGTATAGCGCCTGTTCATGAGACCGAGGATCCTTGTGTTTCCGCTCTGCATTGGAACATGAAGGTGTTTGGCAACCTTTGGTTCACGGGCTATCACCTCTATGAGCTCTTCCGAGAAATCCTTTGGATGCGGACTTTCGAACCTGATCCACTGTATGTTTCTGCACTGACGGCATACCATCTCAAGAAGCTGAGGGAAATGGCATCCTTCGTAACAGTATGAATTGACGTTCTGCCCAAGGAGGGTTATCTCCCTTACACCTTCTTCGTCAAGCCGCCTAACCTCTTCAAGAATCTCATCGACCGGTCGTGAGACCTCTCGTCCACGGACGTATGGAACAATGCAGTAGGAACAGAAATTGTTGCACCCATTCATTATGGGGACGTAGGATGAGAACTCTCCATCCTTGTGGTACGCCTTTGTAAAGATGTACTTCTCGCTTTCCTGTGGAGTGGACTCCTTGTTTCCAATGATGTCCAAAAGCTTGAGTTTGTCGTTGTTTCCAATCACAAAGTCAATCTGCGGGGCATCGTTCTTGACACTGTCATGAAGCCTTTCCGCCATGCATCCAGCAAGGACCAATGTAAGGGATTCGTTTTCCTTTGCCTTTTGTGCCTTTATATAGGTGTATGCCCCAAGACGACCCCAGATTCTGTTCTCCGCACTTTTTCTTACGGAGCAGGTGTTGATTATGGCAAGGTCCGCATCCTCTGGAGATGAAGCTTCAACCCATCCTCTTCCTTTGAGCATGGTCTCCATTGCATTGGACTCTGCAACGTTCATCTGACATCCGTATGTCTCAATGTAGTACTTCTTCATTCCAGGACCTCCAGATCCGCTGTGTCGATTCCTTTCTGGTCGCAAGCCGCAACCACAGTATTCTCCATGAGCATTGCAATGGTCATGGGACCTACGCCTCCTGGAACAGGTGTTATGGCACTTGTCTTAGGCTCCACATTTGCAAAGTCCACATCTCCCCTAAGAGCGTATCCACTCTTCTTCGAAGGATCCGGAACCCTGTTCATGCCAACGTCTATGACGACGGCACCGTCCTTGACCATGTCAGAAGTCACAACGTTCGTATGCCCAACCGCCGATATCAGTATATCGGCCCTTTTCACGTAAGGTACGATGTCAGGTGTGAGCGAGTGGCATATAGTGACCGTGGCGTTGCGGTCCTTCTGCATCAGCAGCGCCGCCATTGGCTTTCCCACGATGTTGCTTCTCCCAAGGATGCACACGTCTTTGGAATCGGTCAGTATGCCGTAGTGGTCAAGCATCCTAAGGATGCCCTTTGGCGTGCAGGCAATATGGGATTTCTGTCCAAGAAGCAGCTTTCCAATGTTGACAGGGTGGAAGCCGTCCACGTCCTTGGCAGGGTCTATGGAGTTTATGACCTTGACTTCGTCTATATGGGATGGAAGCGGAAGCTGTACGAGTATCCCGTCCACATTTGGGTCGTCGTTCAGGCTTTGCACAAGTTCAAGGAGGGATTTCTGAGAAAGGCTTTCATCGTATGTGAAATCAATGTGGGCTATGCCTATCTCATCGCAGGCCTTCTTCTTGCCCTTGACGTATGTCTTGCTTGCAGGGTTGTCTCCCACAAGGACTACGGCCAAACATGGCTTTCTTGAGAATCTTTCTTCAAACGCCCTGCATAGCTTGGAAGTATGTTCGTTTACAAGCAGGCTGAGTTCTTTACCTGAAAGGATCAATGCGGTGGACCTCCTGTACGCCCCAAGGGCCACTGACAGGCCATTGTGGATGCAACGTCCTACATTATACACAAATGGGTAACGAATTGCCATTGTGTGTGTTTTCTGTGTTGGCATATTCATAATTTCGACTTTTGTTGTTAAACTATGGATATATCGCGTATAAGCATATACGAAACATGGACTACTATGTGAGGTGCACATGAAGAAATGTACAACCATTGTCATCGTCCTGCTGGTGTTGGCCGTTCTACCGGCGTTCTGCGCTGCAGGCTACTATGAAACAGGAGACCAGGTCTTCTCGTTCAGAGCAGGCGTGGACTTTCCAGCTTTCCTTTCCTTCCTCAACGATCCAAGCAGGAACCAAAGCTTCTCCGACATACACATGCAAAGGGTTGGAGGCATAGCTTCGATATCCTATCAGGGCTATTTGACGCAGAATCTCGCTCTTGGAGGCGAACTGGGCTATCAATTCATAAATTCGCTCACACCATCCCTCTACACGGCGGTGCCAATCACAGCCAAGCTCACCTACGTCCCGGTACAGACAGGCCTGTTCGACCTTGCGCTTTCTGCAAACCTTGGTATGGCATTCATAAAGTACGACGATGGCAAATACCTTGCACCCTATGCAAGCATCACCTTGCAGCCATCGTTCTACATCACCGAGTCTTGGGGCATTGGAATCGAGTCCGGCATCATGGCTACGGCCGAGCTCTACACCAAGAACGCAACATACGACAAATACAGCAACAATGCCGTGCTTGGCATGATCCCTCTTGCGCTTGTCGTCTCTTACAGACACTAAGGAGGCCGTTTACATGAAAAGGACTTCACTTCTTCTTATACCGATTTTATTGATTGCACTGCTTCTATGCTCATGCAACGCCGATGCCCAAGATGGCATCTTCTCAGCCATAGCGGACTCCGCCCCCGATGCCGGCATCAAGGTCCAGGCGTATTTGGGAAGTTTAAATGCTGAAAAGAGCCACTATGTTCTGACTGATTCAGGGGTTTATGTCATTGGCAATTCCACAGGGTTCACCCCAATTCTAAGCTCTTCTGATGCACAGATAAGAAATGCTTGTCTTTTAATCGATTCTCCGTTGCTCTATACACTGGTTTCAAAACAAGGTTCAGAGAATGGAGAGGATAGCAAACTCCTGAGATATGCAGTGCGTGGCACTTATGAAGCCGAAGCTGACTCAAATGTAAAGTGGCTTACAACCAATGGAATCTACTACACTGAAACAGAATCTGAGAACACAATTCATTTTCTCCACAACGTTGCAGCAGTATCCTTGAGTGGAAAAGCAACCACAAAAGTCGAAAGTGAGGATTATGTTCTAGTTGAAGAACTAAAAGATTCTACTAAAACCTTTAGAATATACTCTTCGAAAACCGGCGAAATACTTGCAGTAACAAGACCTGATTCACTTAGCGGACAGGTTGTAGGTTTCCAGGTCATCGATGACTCCAACTTCCTAATCGTAGTCAAAAACAGCTCGACATACGACATCTATTCCATTTCCAGCACAGAAGTAAAGGATACTGGAGTGAACCTCTCATCAACGCCTGAAAATGGAACAATCCATTCGTTCCATTACACCAGTGAAGGAAAGAATTATGTAGCGTTCAAGGCTGCTCAGTACTTTGACCTACTCACAATAGAGGATTCAAAGTACTCAATAAGCACCATAAGCACTGCCGGCTATGCTACAAAACTTAGAACTGCATCCGTATCCAACATCGTTCCTTCAACTACTACAGGAAAGTTCATCGTTGCAACATGGAACAATTCCATCTGGGAAATAGACCCAACTTCAACCGACGACCCAGTTGAAATCAGGTAGAATCGAACCTTCATGCCGCAGGCCAAAACCTGCGGCATTATTATCAAAGGGAGTGCAACATGACAAAGAAAACCAGAAACATCATAGCTCTTATAGCAGGAATCTGCCTTCTCATTGCAGGATTGATACTTCTTGTACTCGCAATCAAAGGAGAAAGGCAAAACCTTCCTGCCGCCCTACTCTTCATAGCCGCCGCAAATCTCCTCAACTTCTTCAACATCCGAAGCAACAAGAAGGACGAATAAAAAGGCATAGAAGCCTCCAACAACCTCTATGCCTTCATTTTAGACCAAATTTAACAAAGCTATATGCCAGCCTTAACCTTTTCCATCATGGAATGGTTGTACCCGTCTGGTTGTTTTTCCCATTCGCAGTACACCTTGATGGAATTATTAATATAGCTTTCATTTGTGATTCCACAATGCTCAAGGTGTCTCCTTATAAGGAACTCTTCGACACTTACAGTGTTTTCTTTACTGTCATATTCACCATAGAAGATGTTGAATTCTTTCTCTTTATAGATTGAGTCATCGTTTGGTTTATACTCGTTTGATTCATCGTAGACATTTACACTAGAGAACTTCATTCCGCTGTGGTTTTCACCTTTCTGGGCAGCAGCCCCCAATTTTTTTCGTTGAATTATATGCAATTGGATTTGGGACCGAACGATAATGGGCAATATTCTCTCTTAAACCAAGAGCAGTAAGAAACTCCTGTTTCATAAGGTTATATGAATCATCAATAAACTCAGAATATGACTCGTATCCTCCACTTCCCTTACTATGGTGGGTAACAATCGAACTCCCAGTTTCATACATGAATGGAAGGATTTCAAAAATCATCTTGATATCTGCATTTTCACGTTCTACATCAGTATCGATGAGGTACTTGCACCTTTCGTCCGTTTCAGAGTCATCCCAAACTGTTGCATATTTCTTCATTACATCTGCTAATTCATAGCCATTCATTTCAATCCATGAATTACCACTTGCCTCAACTACAGAATCTGGTTGTAAGAATGAATAGGTAATGTAATCACCATATTTATCCCTTACTTCCTTTGTTGTAACATTCGTGCGAATGAACCAAGGATTTTCAATTGCATAATCATTAAGACGACCATCATACCATTTATCTCCAAAACTAAATCTATCAATTAGAGCATCATCATTCAAATAGCCATCTTCCTTCAACTGACCAGCAGCAAATTCGGGAGATAAAGGATTTTTTACTTCCACATCTTTGTATTCAAGGTTCAATATCAAATTGTTCACATTCTTTGAAGGAGGGAATGCAAATGTACATAAAACGGACTGTCTATACGTAAACCTGTGAGTCTCATAATTGTAATAATAGTCAACGAAACCAACAGAAGTCCCATCGTACATTATACTGTACTGTAGGTAGATACCATCGTCGTTGAATCTGCTGTTATCCGTTTGTAGTTCTAATTTGAATCCATATATATAGAAATTCAAAGAAACACCATTTTTGATTCTGCCATTCATATCCAACGAAACCTTGGCAGACCTGAGATTAGTCATCGTTGGAAGCACAGTCATAACGGAACACGCAAGGTTGAAATCTCCATCAAAATAATCGATAGGCATCGAAGAAAGACCTTTCGAACCTGTCAAGTCCTCGGTCTCACTGCCAAACTCTGGAATTGGAATGTCTATTTCACTTGGTAAAGAGCTCCCCCCCCCAACGGAATCCTAGGTACAGGAGACAAAACAAAGCATCAAAGGTAAGTTATTTATTTAAGTT
>MSGT01000066.1 GCA_001940825.1 Sphaerochaeta sp. Phil3 | reverse complement strand
GCAGCGACAACGTAGACCATGCAACGACCAAGAAGGGTTGCAAGGCAGCAGATGAAAAATGTATCATCAAAGCAGCAAAACAAGCACAGAAGAGAGGTTTCCAATGGGTATTTTCGTTCTTTCAGTGGGTGGTTCCATAATTGCACCTGACAAGGTCAACAGCACGTTTCTGGCACAGTTCCTTGGAGGGATGAAGAAATACCTTGAGGAGAACTCAGAAAGCAAGCTCATATTCGTTTGCGGTGGAGGAGCACCTGCGAGGGTGTATCAGCAGGCCTACAGGGATGTAATGGGAGACGAAGCCAAGGACGCCAACGTGCAGGACTGGATTGGAATAAGAGCAACGCACCTTAACGGAGAGCTTGTGAAATCCATCTTTGGAGACCTTTGCAAGGATGCTCTGGTCATAGACCCAACAGCAAGCAGCATTAAGTTCGAAGGAAAGGTCCTTGTAGCTGGAGGATGGAAACCCGGCTTCTCAACGGACACCGATGCAGTCTATCTCGCACGTCGCTTTGGAGCCAAAACGGTGATAAACCTCTCCAACATCGCAAAGGTCTATACTGACGACCCTCGTAAGAACCCAGATGCAAAACCAATCGACAGCATTTCATGGGAGGATTTCAGGAAAATGGTGGGAGACCAATGGGTTCCAGGCAAGAACGTTCCGTTCGATCCAATTGCGTCAAAGCTGGCGCAGGAAGCCCAGATAAAGGTCGTTTGTGCAGACGGACGCAACATAGAGAACACGATTGCAATACTCAATGGAAAGCCGTTCGAAGGCACGACGATAGGCTGAACGAACCAAAGGTCACAAACGACAACCCATTTAGGCTTTTCTCTTCAAATCAAGGAACGAAGGCAGGGGTTCTGCAAAACTGTCCGGAAAGGGTTGGTCCTTGGTGAAATCGGGAATCCACAGTATTTCGTTGTCGGATTGCTCCTGTATGAAACCATCTATTTCATAGCGGTCAAGCGCATCCAGCAATGAGTCGTATTCGCTCTTTGCAAGTTTTGGAAATCCAGGGTCTTCAAGAGGTGGAACGAACTGCACCATGAGGGACAAGAGGAAGTTGTCCTTAAGGTTATCGGCATACCAGGAAAGAAATCGCATGGTGGCATCAAGAGTTCTGGGAAAGACGAGATGCCTCACGAGAACGCCCTCAAGACCGTTTTCCATATAGGTGTGAGGGTGACGTCTTTTCAGGAAGCGCACCAAAGGGACGATGGCATCGCAATAGCGTGCAAGGCCGCAGAAACGCGAAGCGACATCCTTGTCAATTGTTTTCACATCAAGAAGATATAAATCAATAAGGTCGTCAATCAGGCGCATGGCCTCAACACTTTCGTAACCTGATGAGTTCCACACGACAGGAAGAGAAAGCCCCCTTTTCTTGGCATCCTTCAAGGCCACCACAATGGATGGGATGTAATGCGTTCCCGTGACGAGGTTTATGGACGCAGCGCCAAAGGACTGGAGGTCGAGCATCAGATCCGCAAGCTGCTTCTCCGTGACGGCAACGCCATCATAGGAACGACAACGAGAGCCTTCCTGCCCATCCAGCGCACCGCTTATCTGATAGTTCTGACAGTACTGACAATGCAGGGGACAGCCGCAGAAGAACACCATGCCTGAGCCGTGTTCGCCGGTAATGGGTGGCTCCTCTCCCCTATGGAGACCCATCCAAGCAACACGCATCTGGCTTGTCTGCCCACAGCGCCCAACTTCACCTGCAGCACGATCCACCCCGCACTCGTTTGGACACAACCGGCAATCCGAATATTGGTTATAACGCTTCATTTGCATATTCATACCTTGACCTTCAGCACCAAATATATCATGTTTAGTCGCATGAGCATACGGGACTTGTTCAATACGATACGCACAAAGCTGCACATAAAACGAAACACCCCAAAGGACACGACAACGCAGGACTTCAAGGCCGATGTCACTGAATCCATCTCACCGCAGGAGCAACAGGCGTTGCAGAAGCCAGAGGAGCGCTTCATCCTATGCATTGACGGAGGAGGCATGAGGGGAGTCATTCCAATGGTGCTGCTCCAAAAGCTAGAGGATGAAATACGATGCTGCGGCGGCGAAGACAGCCTTGACTCCTACTTCGACTACATTGCAGGAACCTCAACCGGAGGACTAATATCGCTTGCCCTCACATGTCCTACCGAGTTCGGATATAAAATATGCAAGAACGCACCGCAGATACTCCTGGACGATATTCTTGATCAGTATATGTCAATGGGAAAGACCATATTCCCAACATCCACGTTCACAGGACTCAGGAAGATCGCATCCACCAAGTACCCGGAATCAGGCATAGAGTCCATGCTTGATGAGTGGTTCGAAGATTCAAAGCTTGGAGAAGCCACAGTTCCAACCCTGATAATGAGCTATGACCTTTTCTCAGGGGCACCTGTAATGATAAAAAGCTATGAAGACAGGTCGTTTCTGGTAAGGGATGCAGGACGTGCAACAAGCGCCGCCCCCACATACTTCCCTCCTTTGATACGAAACGGCGAGATCCTCGTAGACGGCGGAGTTGTTGCAAACAACCCCTCCATATATGCATACATAGAAGCCAAGAAACTCTATCCAAACTGCAGCAAGTTCCACATATTGTCGCTCAGCACGGGAGGAAAAATCCACACGATGTCACTTGAGGACACATACGGTCTGTTGAGCTGGGTGGATCAAGTGAACCCAATGTTCTCCACGGCGCAAAAGAGGACCACGGACTATGTCCTGCAAAACATGCAGGATGTAGACTACATACGCATAGACGACCCACTGGAACTTGGAATAAAGATGGATGACACAAATCCTGACTCCGTGAAGTCGATGGTGGAGTTCGCCAACACTGTGGCGGACAAACATGCAGACGAGATTCTCAAAGTTGCCTCTATGCTGCTCAACAACAAGAACCAACGATAAAGAAGGAATACGACAATGCATCCAAAACAGGAAGAACTTGAAAGCACTCTCTCTATGCTTTGCCAGAACCTTGACGACTACCTTGAAGACCTGTATGGAACAAAGTACAGGATACATCCGAACAGACTCAAAAGAGGATCAGGTTCCAACCCACGCTTCGATGGTCTGTTCTCCACCGCATTGGCCTTCACTTTGGGTTATGGTTCAAACTCAGGTCGCGGATACGTTGTGGAAGTGGATATAAGAACGTTGGATAGAGTACCGCCAGAAGAGAGACAGGAGATAAACGATGCGGCGTTCTCGTATCTCCAAAACAACCTCAAGATAATGTTCCCCAACAGAGACCTCTCCATTGTCAAAGATGGCAAGCTCATGAAAATAGTGGGCGACTTCTCCCTAGGCGAAGCCTACTGAGCCATTCTCGAACCAACGAAGTCAGTACAAAGAAACACGAATCCATTTCATTTCTCACGGTTGTGGATTGATTTCCCTCAACTCTGCATTTACTACATATCTCTCAAAATAGGGATGATTTCATCGATTGTGTATAAACATTCTCGGATAGTCCGTCTTCATAGGGCAAAGGATGTGAAAATTGCCAGGTCTGTATTCCCGGAAGCGACTGGCCATTCGTTGCAAGAAGATACCGTGCTAGAGAAATTGTCTTTTGAGCTGTTCCCTTGTCGGTGTTCCCAGAGACAGCATCATCGATACCGGAAGCAACTCCGATATAGTCGATGATATCCATCATTCCCACCTTAGTACGAGAGGCTTCTGATACTGTAGATACAGTGTTTGAGTTTGAGACTTTTCCCCCATTTCGCCTCTTTGGCCGGGTAGGTACGGGCATATCTGTTCCTTTTGGAATTTTTGAAAGGATCTTACTAGAAAGTACTTTGTTATATTTCTTTTCAGGATCATAAAGGGTTTTACGCTCTATAACATATATATCCCCGTTTTTTTTGAGGTTGATGAACAATTCGTGTCTTTATTTCACTAGATGCTATTGCTGGCATGGCTACCCTCCTGTTTGAGTATCAATTATTGAGCTAGAAAAGGTTTTGAGTACAGATTAGACAACTTTTGGGTTAATACAGCAGGATTTTATCCGATAATTGGTACGGGAAAAGATTTTGGAGATGTTCATCTTGGGACAGCTTTTACTGGCATCTTATCCAAGATCTACAATAGCGTAAGAATAGGATTTGATTTTAAGATTTGAAAATAATAAGGGTTGTGTTTAACAAAAGCAGTTTTACACAACCCTTTCTTTTAATCTTTAAGAGCGTTTTATCAATATAATTGTTTATTAAAAGTTATATAATTCTTCTATAGGTTAAGAAATAATAAGAATTTACTAATTGACAGATTGGAATTCATACATTAATAATATCGAATTCAAAAAGGAGACACCACGTATGGTAAAAATGCACAAAGTCTATTTTGTGACCGCTCTGTTATTCGTTATGCTTTCTTTATTTACATCTTGTGATAATAAACCTAAGCATGAACATACTTTTGAAGCTAGGTTTGAACAATCAGAGACACACCATTATCACAAAGCAACTTGCGGTTGTGAAGATCTAAAGGATAAGTATGGTGAGCATGAATTTGAAGTAAGATCAATAAAACCAGCTACTTGTAAAGATGGAGAAGAGATTTCTTTTTGTAAGGTATGCGATTATAAAAAGACTGTAATTTTGCCGGGTGCTCATGACTGGGGGGATGCTGGAATAATTGTAAAAGCAGCAACCTGTGTTGATGGTGAAAGACTTTTTGAATGCAACAGATGCGCGAAACTTATACTGAAGTATTGCCTGCAAAAGATAACCATACTTTTGGTTCTTGGATAGTAACTACTCCTCCTAGTTATGGAATTGCAGGTGTAGAAACAAGAGAATGTAGCGTCTGTCATACAAAAGAACATAGATCAATAGATCCACTCTTAGCAAAAGATGGTGATATAGCAATAAATCTTATCCTTAATAAAACTTATGATAGCAAGGCAATTACTATTGCTAATTCTGATATCGTAAGAAAAAAAGAAGGCAACACGCTTTCCCTTTCTGACAGTGAAAAAGTAATAATAGAATTTAAGAAAGATTCAGAACCTGATGAATCCTATACTGAGCAAGCTCCGAAGGATGCTGGTACTTATACAGTTAGGGTAAGAGTTGAAGCTAATGCAGAGTGGAATGAAGCACAATGCATAACCCCTTTCAAAATCGAAAGAGCAAAGCTTAGTGGTACTTTTATCCATCCAGAACCAAGAGAATATGAATCAGCACTTGTAAGTTTTCCTGATCTTGAATTAAAAGCAAGTGATGGTGTAGGTGTTCAAGGCGATGATGTAGTTAAAATCACAAATATCAAATCAGAACAGAAGGAAGTTGGTGAAAAAGTATCAGCATCATACGATGTTGGTGCTGAATATCTAAATAATTATCTATTAGATAATTTAGTGTTCAAAGTAAATATCACACCTGCTCCATTATATGGGATCACAGGTTCTAAGACCTATGATGGAAATAATGAGGTTACTATCATCCCTGATGCTTCTAATGGCGTAAAAGGCTCTGATAACATCGTATTAAAAGTACAAATGTCATCTCCTGATGTTACTGCTTATTTAAAACCTAATACAAAGATTCTACAAGATGGTGAAGTCACTAATAACTATAAAGGTATAAGCTTTACGGGTGAAGGTGTTAGGATATTACCTGCTGAGCTTCCTGAGTTTAATTTGCAAGGAGCAACATATAAAGCTGAAACTGATGCTAATGATATTGTTTGTTTCAATTTAGAAACCAAAGAAAGAGTCAAGCTTAAGATCTTCCCTTATAATCAAAACCTTCATGGTAACATTGATTGGGGTAGTTTTGAGATCTATTCTGCTAATGTCTCAGAAAAAGATTTACTCACCATACTTGAAGAATCAGTGCTTAGTATTGATGGAAATAAGTTCATAGCCGTATTCGATGCAGGGGGCAACTATACTTTACAAGGATTATCAGACAATGTCACTTCTTTTGAAGATCTTACTAAGATAGGTACGGTCGAAATCTCCTCCATCGAATTGAAGAAGATCGTAGCAAATAAAGATTATGATGGGTCTCGTATAATTTCCATGAAATTAGATGAAAGTTATGGGGTCATCAATAATGAAAGTGTCTCAATTGATATTACGATGTCGAGCAAAGATGTTGATGATTCTAAATATGTAAGCCACACTGTCAAATTGAATGGTATATCTACAACTAAATATGTTATAGGTAGGGATAATATTTGGGCTCAGATAAACCCAAAAGAACTTAAGTTTATTTCAAATAATTCAAACGATAGCTATCTCATTACACCTCGTATTTATGACCTTAAAAATAATAATGCAGTATTAAAAAAACGTACTTATGTTTTTGGAGAACTAAATGATGTTGTTCCAGGGGAAAGGGTTGAGGTTGAATGTTCTGATTCAAAGCATCCTTGGACTACAAGTCAGGTTTTTATGAAAAAGGAAAATGTAAAAATATTAGGAAATTCAAATTATAAACTAGGTAAAATGCCAGAAAGTATTGTTATCAGAGATATAGATATAGATAAGTTTGAAGAAATAAAAACTACAAAAGTTGCAGATAATTCTAGTGGAAGCAATAATAGTACAATTGGTTTCCGCTATTATGCCGATTCGTCGAAGGCGGATGCCAGTTTTGAAATAAAAGTCACAAAAGTTTCAGGAAGTTCTTCCCCTGTTAAATTTGGTGTAACTTTAAATGATGGCAAGAATTTATATTGCAAAGACAATAATACTTGCATTTACGACGGACGTAAAGGTAATACAAATTCTTTATATATTTTCTTTACTGTTCCAAAAGGG
This sequence comes from Sphaerochaeta sp. Phil3, assembly GCA_001940825.1. GTDB lineage: Bacteria > Spirochaetota > Spirochaetia > Sphaerochaetales > Sphaerochaetaceae > UBA9732. The sequence continues at coordinate 27,008 of MSGT01000066.1, read as the reverse complement.
GAAATATGGAAAGTAGAAGTGACTAAAAAAACTACATGATCAGCAAGTTGATGCCCTCGATAAGGATCAAAAATAATTAATAGATTTTGTAGCCTTAGTAAATGAAAAGAATTAACGAAATAGTAAGGGGGTAGTTATTTGCTATTAGTTCCCATATGCAAATAGAAATAAATTCTGCGCTTTTAGAGATAAAGGTGTAGTAGATGCAAATGGTAATTTCACAGCAAATGATGGGAATAATAAATGTAGTTTCTATGTTGAAGAGGCTGGAGTAGAACACTATGTTTACTTCATAGTTAAACCAAGACATGCTTTCAATTTAAAGATGCAAGCTTTTAAGTTTAATCCTAAAATGTAATAAATGATTAAGCGAAGCGATAGGAGTTGTTGTTTTTAGCAACTCCTATCTTATGATTGTTAACATTTAAAATTGTCATGTTCAAGCCTTACGGATGTTTACGACGAGAACATATAACATTTCAAGGAATGGAGTCTAAGAAAAGGACGAATCGACAAGAGCATACTTGAAGAGCCAAAAGATGCCTTGATAGAAAAACTTCATCTAGTGAATGGAAGCTATTTGACCAACGCCGCAATGCTCCTTTTTGGAAGAGACCCTGAGAAATGGCAACTTGGAGCCTACATAAAGATTGGCTATTTTGAAACGGATTCCGATTTGAAATACCAAGATGAAGTCCATGGGTCGGTTTTAGAACAAGTAGACAAGGCTATAGAATTGGTCTACCTCAAGTACATGAAGGCAAAAATCACCTATGAAGGCATACAGCGCATAGAACATTACTTTGTGCCAGAGGATGCCCTTCGCGAAGCAATTCTAAATGCCATTGCCATAAGGAATACCAGTCTGGTGTTCCCATTCAAATTAGCGTATACGAAGACAAGCTTTACATTGCCAACTGCGGGAGGCTTCCTGAAAATTGGACGCTGGAAAACCTAATGAGTAAACATGCCTCCAAACCTTACAATCCAAATATCGCCCACGTCTTGTATTTGGCAGGTTTCATTGAGAGTTGGGGACGAGGGATTGAAAAGATTTGCTCTGCATGTAGGAACAGCGGAGTTCCAGAGCCGGAGTATACAATCAATCCAGGGGACATCATGATTAGATTCTCCGCTCCGGAAAACTGGATTGAAGGTTCAAGCAACTCCAGAGAGAACAAAGAAAAAGAAAGTGAAAAGGTTACAATAAAGGTTACAAAAAAGGTTACAATAAACGACACAGAAAAGTTGGATCAAAAATCGCTCCAAATCATTTCTTTACTACAGAAAAACCCAGAATCTACAACGACAAATATTGCAGAAAAAATGTCTACAAGCCGCAAAACAGTCTCAATTCGTTTGAAGAAGCTCTGTGAGTTGGGCATTGTCAAAAGAGTTGGCGCAAAACGCAATGGAAGATGGGAAATAACAAGACTGTAAATAGTTTAGTATTCTTTGTACGGCACCGTTTGCACTGACGCAGTCAATGGCTGCAGAAACAGAGCTCCCTCGACGGGATTTAAGATGCAATACAAGGAGGAAGAGCATGGACAGTACTAATTGTACGGCCATGCTCGAACCAACGAAGCAATGCGCTTAAAGCCCTAGAGATCCCTCGACGGAGTTTGAAGTCAGGACAAGGAAGAAGAACGGTGACAGTACTAGCTGTACGGCACCGTTTGCCTTGACGCAGTCATTGACTGCAAAATCCTAGAGGGTAAGACCGCCAATGGCGCAGCCAATGATTGGCGAGTCCTCTATTCTCGTGAACACCGCATGACGTCCCTTCTGAGCAAGGAACGCATCCAGGTATTCCTGGGTGAAGCTTCTGAGGTACGCCGTCTTGTAGAAGGTGGTGCCGTCTGCGTTTATGAGCACTGGATGGTCTGGATCCTTTCCAAAGTTCGTCATGAGCACTGCCGATGCAAGGTTAACAGCTGTGAGTTTTGCTGCACGCGCTATGAAGGCGGTGAGGAGTTCGCACAGGATGTCTGCATCATCTTCGTTTCCTGCTACGCATTTTACAAGCACATTGTCGTCTGTGGAGCCGCAGTCATAGCACTGTGAAGAATCGCAGGGATACTCAGATGGAGAATCCTCGTGTTCCAGGAAACAGCTGAGATCTTTGGTTGCAAGGGAATCCTGGCAGGGACACATATCCTCGAACCTTGAAGAGAATCCTTCGCTGAACAGCCCCTCCTTCACCGCGGCGGCTATGACGTGCCTTCCCAAAGGACCAAGGTACGCACCGCTTATCATCTTCTCGAAGTTGTATGACTTGGGGTCCACCGTACCGTCCAGGAACTCTCGGTCAATGTCCCCAAGACAAATGTCCAGGCATCCGGACTCAACGTTGATTATCTGGCTGCCCTGCATGCAGTGCCCTTCCGGGAGCTTTTGGATCCTGCAGTTCTGCTCTATATATGCAGTGTTCGTGCCTGTTCCAAGTATGAAGCCTATGCAACCATCGTACTTGCCGTCAGTGTTGTGCGACTGTGCGGCAAGAAGGGTCGTGACGGTGTCATTGAGGATTATCACCTTCTTCTTGGACACATCGTGCCCACGGCGTGAAAGCTCCGCCAGAAGGTTCTCCCCCAAGCGCATCCCAATGACCTCAGGGGCCTTTATCTCCTTGCTGAATCCAATTGGAACGCCGTCATGGTCAGGCAGTATCCGCGCAGCATACGAGAAGCAAAAGGCAATCCTATCGCTCTTGTCCACAAGGCGCTCGATCTCACCGGCGAACACCTCAAAGAACTCCTTTGCGCTCACCTCCCTGTCGAACCCAGGCATACGAGTTCGCTTGAAATCGTGCACAACGGGCTTGAGCGATGGGTCAAACTCCACAAGGCACGTCCTAAGGTTGGTGCCGCCTGCATCTATTACAATGACCGTCTCGCCCGCCCTTGGAAGCGCATTTGGAGAACAGTAGCTTGGAATCATTGGAAGGGAGCTCTTCTGCCCGGAAAGGCCCTTCTCCATCTCGCGAATGAAATAGTCACAAAGCCCGTCCATTCCAATGCCGTCCGGGTTGAGACTGTGTCTGTCCAAGAAATCCGCTACTTGAGCCTTCATATCATTCTCCTCTCAAACCGATGTCCCAAAACGCCGCCATAATGGAACAAAACGTTCCATATACGAAAACAAGGACATCGGTCTAAAACCTAAATTCTCCATTTACGAATGTATAGCTGTTTATCGTGTATTCTCCCATGGAGCTGACGACGATGTCACCTTCATCGTCCACGCCCATTGTGAAGTTGCCTGTGACATAGAGCGGGCGGGCCATGGCAAAACCGTAGACCCTCATTTCAACCGTCATGTCAATGCTCTGTCCAGTGTTCTGCCTCGTCGTCCAAACCTCCATGACGTCATCGAACGTAACCCCATCGGGATAGCTGAACGTAATGGACCCGGACAAGAGGTAGTCTCCGTTGCCGTAGCCTCTGGATGCCATGGCCACATACACAGCAGACACCAATGGATCCTCCATTGCGTTGTTGAGGAACGACAGGAACGATGAAAGGAAGCTTCCACCCTCTGCGGCGGGAGCCAAAGCCTCCACATATTCGGAGGGGTCTGCAAGGAAGTATGCGACCCTAAGCGGGAGTTTGGATGCCTGCCCAACGGACACCGTGCAGTTTGGAAGCGTTATGCTTGAATCCGTGCACGATGTGACTATTGACGCAGAGAGGCAGTCCATGATTACAGTCAGGGCATCCCCAACCTCGTCTGTCGTAGGTGGCAGCTCTGAATCTGCGGCATAGAGACCCGTGAATGCGAACGAAGCTATCAGGACAAATACAAAACAGCGTCTTACCATTCTCAGTAAACTATAAGCCCCATTTCACCCTGTTTTCAAGTTTTTTCGTAAGAGATTCGCAAAGGCTGCATGCAATAGCCTTGGGATTCCCTCATTTCATGCCAAGATAGCGCTTCAGCGAGACGATGTATTCCTTGAGTTTCGCCAACACCTGCTTGTCCCGTGGTGCAATGTTGGTGTCTGCAAGTTTCTCGTCAAGCTTGCGTTCCACGAAGTTCACATCGTTTATCTCGTTGCCTGGAGGACAGAGCAGCCTCGTTGAAGCGAACGACTTCCATTTCTTGAGGTTCTCAGCATCAAGAAGCGTTGGGTAGCTGCGGCATACATGGCGCCACAGCATTTGGGGACATCGCGGATCCTCGAAATCCAAATTGAGCGAAAGCCTCTGCTCCGGAGGGGTGCTGCGGATGACGGCGAACAGCCTTTTGTCGTGGTCCGTGAAGAACTTGGAGTATATTGCATAGTCAGGGTCGTCAGCCGTTTCGTAGGCATCGGAGTCGTTTGTGCGTATCTTCTCAATCAGAAGCGGACGGTTGAACAGTATGGTGTTGTAGCGCTCCATGCACTCTTGGAAGTCGATTCCCAACCTATTGTACCCCTCCTCGTCCAATGCGTTCATGCCTGACAGGAACGGAACCTTGTTGACAGCTACCTTCATTATTCCAGGGGTCCTGTAGATGTCCTCGCTCTTTGCACAAAGAAGAGGCGTCACATCCTGAGAAAGGTCGAAGCACACTATAGTGTTCTCGTTCTTTGCATGTGGTGTGATTGGGACTATGAGGGACGTGCAGCCCTTTGGATTTGTGAACTGTGCGCAGGTGTGGAGCACAGGCTTTGGTTCATCCTGCGGGTTCAGATAGTTGCGTACCTCCACTTTGCTTCTGAGCTTGAGGTAGTGTTTGAAAAGCTTTGGCTGCTTCTCCTTTATGAGCTTTGCAACGGCTATGGTGGCGTTAACGTCAACCATTGCATCATGTGCGCCTATCTGCTCTATCTCATTCGCAGCTGTAAGCTCCGTAAGTTTGAATACGGGGTTTCCATTGGCCTTTGGGTTGGGCCAGCGTATGCCCTGGGGTCTAAGGTCGTGGGCTGCACGTACAAGGTCTATGATGTCCCATCTTGAGCATCCGTTGCGCCACTCCCTTTCGTATGGGTCTATGAAGTTGCGGTAGAAGAGGTTTCGTATGAACTCGTCGTCGAACTTCAATGTATTGAAACCACATACGCATGTGTTGGGCACGCTGAAAAGCTCGTTTATCCTTTGGGCGAATTCGCTTTCAGGAACACCCTTGGCCTTAACATCTTGCGGAGTGATGCCGGTGACAAGGCAAGCCTGTGGATCTGGAACATAGTCCGCGGCAAGCCTGCAGTAGAGGATCACCGGGTCCCCTATTGGGTTTAGGTCCATGTCCGTCCGCTGTCCTGCAAACTGCGCTATCCTGTCATAGAAGGGCGAAAGACCAAAGGTCTCGAGGTCATACCAAAAGAAACTGTCCTGTGTATACATGCCTTGATTCTAGCACAAATCCAGTACAAATGCGCAAGCCTCAAACCTGTTTGGCGATACAAATGGTATTTTCCAAACAAACAGGTGCCATGCTTACCACGCTCACCATGCTTACCACACTCACAATACTCACCAAGCTTACCAACCCACCACGCTCACCATTGCGACAAAAACCTCACAATCTCAGCAGGGGGATTAAAGAGTGTTAGTAGGCGTAGTGGGTGTAGTGAGGGACAGACAGAATCCAAAAGCAACAAACTGCAACAAAAAAACATTTTTTCTTTGACATGTGATTTACCGTATCCTATAATTTCAAGTGAAGCGAAAGCTTCGAACCAAAACAAAAGGAGAAAAAAATGAAAAAGACTTTACTGGTATCCATTATGGTACTTTTGACGGTGTCCATGCTGTTCGCTGGTGGCGCAGGAGAGACGGCAGAGGCCAAGAAGGAGATCAAAGTAGCTCTCATCGTTTCGTCTACAATCGACGACAAAGGCTGGTGTCAGGCCATGCATGACGGAATCCAGCAGGCAATAGAAGAGCTTCCTGCAGGCAAAATCGCAGACTACAAGGCAGTCGAGAACACACAGCCAGCTGACACGATGACGGCCATAAGGACATATGTGAACCTTGGCTACAACATCATCATAGTCCACGGCTCACAGTTCAGAGCACAGGTCGAAGAAGCTGCAGCTGAGTTCCCAGAGGTAATGTTCGCATTTGGAACCACAACCGACATCATTGCTCCAAACGTATTCAGCTACATGCCACAGTCAGAGGAGACGGGTTTCCTCTCCGGAATAGTCGCTGGAATGACGACCAAGGTCAACAAAGTGGCTCTCGTAGGACCTATCGACGGCGGTGATGCCGCAAGGTACAACAGAGGCTTCGTACTTGGTGTACAGTCCGTCAACCCAGCCTGCAAGATCCAGATCACCCACATTGGAAACTTCAACGACACGGTCAAGTCAGGCGAAGCAGCACAGACGTTCATCCAGGGTGGTGCAGATGTCCTTACAGGCTCCTCTCAGCAGGCCCTTGGCGCTCTCAGAGCAGTTGCGGACTATCCAGACAAGGACATCTGGTGGGTTGGTCAGGACCTTGCACAGATTGACCTTGACGAAGGCTACAAATGCATTGCAGCCTCCTCATACAACTACAAAGCAGTCCTCATTGGCCTTGTCGAGAAGTTCGATGAAGGCAAGCTTGGCGGAGAACTCATTCCAATGAACTTTAGCAACGGCGGTTTCGTATGGGGTTGGAACACAGCAAAGTGTGCTGACAAAATCACTCCAGAGATCAAGAAGGCTGTCGAAGACAAGATGGCAGAGTTCAAGGCACAGGCCAATATCCTTGCAAATTGGAGCGATGTAGACTACAGCAAGCTTTGATTAGCGCATTTACATGTGCCGGTCTCCAAGGCCGGCACTCTTTTTATAGTAGAACACATGAACAACGAAAGAATAAGAGAACTTAAAGTAGAACACATAACCAAGCGGTTCCCAGGGGTGTTGGCATCGGACGACATAAGCCTAACGGTAGGCGAGCACGAAATCCTAGCCCTTGTTGGCGAGAACGGAGCTGGAAAAACGACACTCATGAACATAATAATGGGCCTCTACCAACCGGATGAGGGCCATATCTACATAAACGGAGAGGAAGTCAACTTCAAATCCCCAAACGATGCATTTGCATACGGCATTGGGATGGTCCACCAACAGTACATGCTCGTGCCAAACATGACGGTGCTTGAAAACATCACCCTTGGCATGAAGGAAAGCTGGAGGACTACCAAGATAGATACGGCAATGGTCAGAACAAGGATCGCAGAGATATCCAGAAAATACAGCCTGCATGTAGACCCCGATGCCTTCGTATGGCAGCTTTCCGTTGGAGAGCAACAGAGAGTCGAACTTGTCAAGACGCTGTGCCTTGGAGCCAAATTCCTGATTCTCGACGAACCTACAAGCGCACTCACCCCTCAGGAGACGGACGAGCTCATAAGGCTTCTGGACAACATGAGTCGTGAGCTTTCCATAATCTTCATAAGCCACAAGCTCAATGAAGTTAAGGCGTTGTCACATAAGGTGAGCATTCTAAGACATGGCAGGGTCGTGTTCAACGGAAGCACTAAGGACTACTCTCCAAAGGAGATAGCTGCCCTTATGACAGGCCATGAGGTGGAGACCACAGAGAATACCGAATCTCCATGCGAGGGCGCTCCTGCCCTTACGATAAAAAACCTATGCGTAAGAAGCGATAGAGGCTTCCTTGCCCTCGACGATTTCAACCTTGAGGTAAGGCAAGGGGAGATTGTTGGCCTTGCGGGTGTGTCAGGAAACGGACAAAGGGAGCTTGCCGAGGCCATAAACGGTCTTAGAAAGGTGGAAAGTGGAAGCATCTCGTTCTTTGGAGAGGAGATTTCAAACAAGACGCCGCACGAGGTAATCGGTCTAGGAATGGGTTATATCCCGGAGGAACGCAATACTGAGGGCATAGTCCCGTCCATGTCCATAAAGGAGAACCTAATCCTCAAGGACAGCGAGGCATCCCGGTTCTCCAAGGCGCACATCCTCAAGGAGAAGGAGATAGAGGATTATGCGCAGGCTGCGAGAAAGGACTTTGACATAAGGTCTCCCCATATAAACATAGCAGCGGGCTCGCTGTCGGGAGGAAACATCCAAAAGGTCATCCTTGCAAGGGAGATTTCACGAAATCCAAAGTTCCTTGTGTGCGTCTACCCTATCAGAGGCTTGGACATGGGGGCTGCGGAGTTCATACATAGACAGCTTCTGGATTTAAGGAAAAAGGGAGTTGGAATCCTTCTCATAAGCGAGGAGCTTGAAGAGATAATGAACCTGAGCGATAGGATTGCCGTAATCTTCAAAGGCAGGACGCAGAAGGTCCTAATGAGGGACGAAGCCAACAGCAGCAGACTTGGAATTCTCATGGCGGGGGTCAAGGAAGATGAATAACTACAAACTTTGGTACAAGGTCTCCGTCATAACGGCGGCCATACTCATAGCCCTCGTCGTTGGGGCGCTCATAATCCTCGCTGTAGGAGGCAGCGTCTTTGAAACGTATTGGATAATCATCTCGATGCCGTTCAAGAACATGCGCTCGTTCTGCGAAGTCCTTACGAGGATGATTCCCCTTATGATAATAGCCTTGGGCATTAGCGTATCCTCAAGAAGCGGAATAAACAACATTGGAGCTGAAGGCCAAATGTACATGGGTGTCATAGCCTCCTGCGCCATAGCCCTCCACTGCGATGGAATTCCACGCATCATTGCAATCCCACTTTGCATTCTCTTTGGGGCAATTGCGGGTGCGGCATACGGCTTCGTTCCAGGTTTTCTTAAGGCGAAGCTAGAGGTAAGCGAGCTGCTTTCCACTGTCATGCTCAACTATGCCGCAGCGCAGTTCTACCTCTTTTGCATAAGGATTCCAATGCTGGATCCAAACGAAAAGACGGGAACGCCAATGACAGCAAGGATTTCGTCGAACGCAACTCTTACGAAGTTCATCAAGGGCGCATCTCTGCACCAAGGCATAATCCTTGCGGCAATTCTGGTCGTTTTGATATACATACTTCTCTTCAAGACCACATGGGGCTACAAGATGCGAGCCGCAGGTGCGTCTGAAAGGGCTGCAAGGTACGGAGGGATAAACGTTTCAAGATATCTCATCATCTCAATGATGATTTCAGGAGCCTGTGCCGGCATGGCAGGAGCCGTTGAACTCATGGGCGTGCAGGGTCGAGCAATGGAAGGCATCACATCAGGCTACGGTTTCTCTGGAATCGTCGTGGCTCTTTTTGGAGCACTGCATCCAATTGGGATAATCCCAGCGGCGTTCTTCTTTGGGATCCTGCTCTACAGTCAGGTGAACCTGCAGATTCTTACAGCGGTTCCACCAAACCTGGTATCAACGCTACAGGGACTTATAATCCTCATAATCGTCGCCGTTCAAATGGCGATAAACAATCCGTACTCACAGGAACGTTTCAGAAAGCGCTTCTTCAGTCGCACGATACAGGACATAAGAAACACAAGCGATATATGCGCAAAAGGCGCAAAGGAAGCATAGGAAGGCTGCACATGGATTTCATAGTAAACACACTAACGCTTACGGTAAGATTTTCAGCCGCCCTACTCATGGCATCCATGGGTGAAATGTTCAACCAGAAGGCGGGAATCTTCAACCTTGGATGCGAAGGCATAATGAGCATGGGGGCCTTTCTTGGAATGCTCATTCCATTCTCAATTGGCGGTGCATCCGCAGTACCTTGGTATGTGAACATCCTTGGGCTTTTGGCCGCGACAGTATGCGGAGCTCTTCTTGGACTGCTGTTTGGAATAATTGTCATAACGTTCAGAGCACCGCAGGGAATTGCGGGCATTGGAATGCAAATGTTTGGAGTGGGCCTTGCAGGCACTTTCTTCCGCTCCTACATTGGTGGCACTCAGTCCATAACGGGAATAAATGCAACAGCGATCCCAGGCCTTTCCAGAATTCCTATCATTGGAGAGGTGTTCTTCACCCACAACCCTGTGGTCTACTTTGCATACCTCATGGTTCCTGTTGCATGGTATGTAATATACAAGACCCCATGGGGTCTCAAGGTCAGAGCTGTTGGAACACATCCAAGGGCAGCCGATTCACTTGGCATAAACGTAACGAAAGTGCGCTACCAAAGCCTTGCGGTAGGCGGTGCCATGGCAGGTTTTGCAGGTGCATTCCTCACTCTGTGCCAGGCAAAGATGTTCAACGCCGGAATAATAAACGGACGCGGCTTCATTGCAGTCGCCCTTGTATATTTTGGAAAGTGGCATCCTGTTAAGATTTTCCTTGGAGCGGTGCTCTTTACGTTTGCACAGGTATTCCAGACCCAAATCCAGATCTTCGTTCCTCAGTTCCAGTACTACGAGTTCTTGACAATGCTGCCTTATATCCTAGTAATAGTGGTATTGGCGTTCAACCGCGAGTCCAACAAGCTTGGACCGGCGGCGCTTGGAAAATCATTCAATAGGGAGATGAGGGTGTGAGTACAAGCTTTTCCGTAAACGATAGCCCTGTTGTCGTAGGAAACGACAAAAAACTCATAAGATATCTTAGAGACGACCTTCGTTTGACATCGGTCAAGGACGGATGCTCGGAGGGTGCATGTGGAACCTGCACAATCCTTGTGGATGGCAAGGCCGTGAAGGCATGCACGCTAATGGTGTCAGACATGGAGGGAAAGTCCGTCAGGACGGTCGAAGGGCTGTCGCAAAGGCAAAAGGACATATTCACCACTGCATTTGGAGAGGCCGGTGCTGTTCAGTGCGGGTTCTGCATCCCTGGCATGGTGATATGCTCAAAGGCGCTTTTGGACGAGAACCCATCACCCACGGAAAAGGACATTCGACATGCCTTAAGGAACAACATTTGCCGCTGCACGGGCTATGCAAAGATAGTGAAGGCCGTTGAACTTGCGGCAAGGATGTTCAGAGAGGATGCGGCCAAGGAAGAGTGCAAGGACATCGGTCTGAAAAATGATGAGTTCAAGGCCCTTGGCGTTGAAGGCATAGACAAAGACCGCAACTGGAGAATTGGACAGCGCATCCCACGTGTGGATGTCATGGACAAGGTTACGGGACGTGGGGTCTACCCAGATGACATATACGCAGACGGCATGCTGCACGTTGTGGCTGTCAGATCCAAGTATCCGCGCGCAAGGGTGCTTTCCATAGACACTTCGCTTGCAATGGACGCAAACGGTGTGTTTGGAATCTTCACGGCTCAGGACATCCCTGGCGATATAAAAGTAGGACACATACTCAGGGACTGGGACGCAATGATCCCGGTTGGTGGTATAACCCGTTACCTTGGAGATGCTATATGCATAGTGGCGGGCGAAACATACGCCGATGCCCGCAAAGCCGCTGACCTTGTGAAGGTTCAGTACGAGGTGCTTCCCTTCGTTTCATCACCATACGAGGCAATGAAGGAGGATGCTCCCAGGGTTCATGAGGAAAGAGAAGGCGGCAACCTTCTTGGGCACACCCATGTGGACCGCGGAGACGTGGAAACCGCTTTGGCTAAATCAAAATACGTACTGCACGAGAAATACTCCACTCCGTGGACCGAGCATGCGTTCCTAGAGCCTGAGGCTGCGGTGGCGTTCCCTATTGTAGATGGTTCTGAAATCGGATCTGAAAGCGGCGATTCCAAAGACACTGTCAATGTCACTGGCAATGCCACTGGCAATGTCACTGGCGTGAAGATATACTCCACGGACCAGAGTGTCTATGACACAAGACGCGAAACAGCACCAATGCTGGGACTGCCACCAGAAAAGGTTGTAGTAGAGAACTGCTATGTAGGCGGTGGCTTTGGAGGCAAGGAGGACGTTACGGTACAGCACCTTAGCGCACTTGCCGCCCTACTCACCAAACGTCCATGCAAGATGAAGCTCACGAGGCAAGAAAGCATTCTGGTGCATCCAAAGCGACACCCAATGGATATGGACTTCACCCTTGGATGCGATGAAAACGGCATAATCCAAGGCCTCAAAGCCACTGTGATTGCAGACACGGGCGCATACGCATCGTTGGGGCTTCCTGTTTTGCAAAGGGCGTGCACACATGCATCGGGTCCATACAACTACGAAAACTTCCAGATAGACGGATACGCCTACTACACCAACAACCCGCCTGCGGGCGCATTCAGAGGCTTTGGTGTAACCCAGACGTGCTTTGCCATAGAGTCCATGCTCAACCACATTGCAGACGAAATTGGAATCTCTCACTGGGAGATTCGCTACCGCAACGCCATAAGGCCAGGTCAGGCACTTCCAAACGGCCAAATCGTTGACAACGCAACCGGCTTGGTGGAGACGCTTGAGGCCGTCAAGGACGAATACGAATCCAACAGGTACGCAGGCATTGCATGTGCCATGAAGAACGCTGGCGTGGGCGTGGGTCTTTTGGACTTTGGACGAGTTGACCTGGAAGTGCGAGATGGCCACGTCGTCATCCACTGCGGGGGCTCCTGCATAGGACAAGGCCTGTGTACCATACTCAAGCAGATTGTCTGCGACATAACGGGTCTTCCCGGAGAACTCGTCATCGAGGAGAAAGCCAACACCATCAAGGCTCCGGACAGCGGCACGACATCAGGCTCAAGACACACAACCGTCACGGGCGAGGCCGCACGACGAGCCGCACTGCAGTTGAAGGCGGCATTGGACAAGGTGTCTGGTGAAGGTGCAGCCAAGGCCGATTTCGTTGCCAAGGCCGATTTCGTTGCCAAGGCCGATTTCGTTGCCAAGGCCGATTTCGTTGCCAAGACCGATTTCGTTGCCAAGGCCGATGCCCCTGAGGATTCGGCCCCTAGCGGATTCTCCAGCTTTTCAACGAGCAGCCTCACCCCAAACGATGCCCTGAAAACCCTCGAAGGCCGCGAATTCTATGCCGAATACCTAGCAGAGACGGATCCGTTTGGCAGCGACAAGCCACATCCAAAGAGCCACGTGGCATACGGCTATGCAACCCAAGTTGCGGTGCTCGATGAGAAGACCCACAAGATAGACAGGATCATAGCCGCCCACGATGTAGGACGGGCAATAAACCCAACCAACGTTGAAGGCCAGATAGAAGGCGGTGTCATTATGGGCACAGGCTACGCCCTTAGGGAGAACTACCCTCTCAAAGACTGCAAGCCACTTGCAAAATATGGCTCCCTTGGGCTTTTCAGAGCGGACGAAGTACCTGATTTAGTGCCTGTAATCATAGAAAAACCCGGCCTTGATATAGCAAACGGAGGCAAGGGACTTGGAGAGATCACTTCCATCCCAACGGCCCCTTGCATAGCCGATGCCTACTACAGGCTCGATGGTATTAAGCGCTTCTCGCTTCCTATAGAAAACACTCCATATAGCCTCGACGAAGGCTCAGCAGTGAAGCGCAAGGTCAAGAGCCTTGCAGTGAACAAGAACGCTCGCTGCATAGGATGCCTTGAGTGCGTGCGTACATGCTCCAAGATCTTCTTCAAGCAAGAGAAGGCTTCACTTGCATTCCTGCAAGTGCGGGAGAGGAAAGGAATTGGCAACCAAAGCGGCATACAGGGTCTCATAACAAGACCTGTGACGTGTATACAGTGCGGACGCTGTGCAGATGCCTGTCCTCAGAAGGCCATAAGCCGCAATCAGTTTGGAGTGTGCGTCGTGGACCTCAAGATGTGCAACAACTGCGGCAAGTGCCGTGAAGCCTGCCCGTTTGGCCTCATGGTGGAAGACCCCGTCATGCACGTCTCCAAGAAGTGCATAGCCTGCGGCCAATGCGCCAAAGCCTGTCCCATGGGTGTCCTTGAAATCGCCACCCCGGAGAGCTGAAGCTGAATAGTGCCGTTTCGCCACTAGGTTTCTTCAGTAAACGAGAAAAAACGGAATTACTGAAGAAAGTTTTCTTCCTAAACGCCCAAAATTCGTAAAAATGAAGAAACGTCACCTACCATCTAGGCCTGTTGATTTGGCAGAACTTTTGATGTGTCCTGAAATCCATTTCCCATTCAAAAAGTGACATCGCTGTCACTTTTTCTTATAAAACATCGCTTTTTGTGACAATGAGTTGTTCAGTGTTCTTCAAAAATCTTTCGAAAACCGTGAATGGAAAACGCAGGTTTCTCGTATTTGGAATTATGAAGGACTCAGGAAGCCCTTCAATCCAAATTCAGAGAGGTCAGATATGAAGATGAAGGAAAACGCAGTCGGAAGGAACAGGAACGACGTGGCCCTGGAGAACAACTTCATGTTCACCACGGTCATGAAGAACAAGAAGGCATGCATCAAGCTGCTGGAAGCCATATTCGGCGATGAACACCGCATAGCGGACATAAGGTATGCAAGGCATCCGGAGGCCGAGAAGAGCATACTCTCAGACCCCATGAGAAGAGGTGTGAGGCTGGACGTCTACTTCGACGATGGAAAGACGGTATATGACATTGAACTCCAGCGTACATCGATCACGGACCTTGCCGAGAGGGCAAGGCTGTATTCCTCCTCCATGGACATAGCCATGCTTGACAAGGGAGAGGGCTTTGGGAGCATGAGGACAAGCTATGTGATATTCCTGTGCACGTTCGACCCTTTTTCAAAGGACGAGAAGGTCTACAGGTTCTCCACGATGTGCGAGGACGTACAAGGCTTGCCTCTTGGGGACCGCAGGTATATCATGTTCCTGAACAGCAGAGGTTCCAAGGGCGTCTCCAACCTGGACATGGATGAGCTGTTCAGGTATCTGAACGGCGGTGTCGGGGCCATAGGGATGGAGACCAGAAGCGGGCTTGTGGCTGTTCTGGACAAGTACGTGCAGAAGTACAACAGAGACGACGACTGGAGGAAAGAGTACATGAAGCTGGAGTTCCTTCTAAAGGACAAATACGACGAGGGCGAGGCCATGGGCGAGACAAACGAAAGAAATCGCATGGTCAAGGCCATGCATGCAGATGGCGTCTCCGTGGACAAGATCTCACAGTACGCTGCAATTTCTGTCGAAGAGGTCAAGGCAATCCTCAAAACCTAATGAACAAAAAAGGTGCGGGCCCGCAACAAAACGAGCCTGCACCTTATCAAACAATTGAAGAAAACTCACCTGAAACGGTTTAGATGACCTTGTACTCCTTGAGGAGCTTTTCGACATCGGTATCCTTGACCTTTCCAAGAAGCGTCTTGAGAGCGATGCGTTCCAAGAGGTTGGTGTCCATGTCTGTTATCTTCTTGCCGTCGCGGAGTTTGACCGTGGCATCAAGCAGTGCACGTATGTCGTATACGCTGCCCCAGACCTCAGGTACACCTCGGTCCACGCCAAGAAGCGTGTAGACGGCCTCCATTCCGGTACGCATTGAATACTCTGTCGTGAATATGGTGTCTCTGGGGGTCTCTGCGAACTGGCCAAGGAATGCGAAGTTCACGGCTCCTTTTGGAACGACAAGAGGTCTGTCTCCGTATGCACGAGGCATGAAGAAGGCATCGATGTATGGCATCATGACAGGAACCGTGTTGGCGTGGTTGGTTGCGTAGTCGTCGATCAAATCGACAGGGACTCCAATGTGGTACAGCCATTCCATGCATATCTCACGGCCTGTGCAGTCGCGCATAGGCTTCTTGACGTAGTCGCCTTCCTTCTCCGAGAAGAGGCCGTAGAGCCACACAATGACGTGTCCCTTTGGCTGCTCGCGGAACTGAGGCTGACGGTTTATCGTCCAGCTCATGAGCCATGAGGAATCCTTGACCGTCACGATTCCGCCAGTGACGACCTTGCCGCTCAGAGGGTCGCGCTTGCAGATCTTCTCTATGTATGGAAGGATCTTGCAGTCCAAGGTTTCAACCGTAGCGCTCTCCCAGTTACAAAGATCCGGGCGGCTACAGAACTTCTCAGGATGTCCAAATGCAGGATCCTGGGCGGCAATCTTCTTCCACATGTCCCAGCCGCCGCCTTCCTTCAAAGCGGTGTTGAACTTTGCAGGCTCGTTCTGGGAACCCATGCTGGAGTTCTCAACACATCCACCATTTGTGATGAACACAAGGTCGTCTTCAGTGAGGGCAATCTTCTCCTTCTTGCCGTCACGCTCCACTTCTATTGCTGTTGCAACCTTTTTCTTTTCGTCGCCATCGCCTGTGCTGCGGAACTTGACGTTAAGAACCTTGGTTCCAAATTCAAACTTCACATTGGCCTTCTCAAGGTACTTGACCATTGGAAGGATCATTGACTCGTACTGGTTGTACTTTGTAAAGCGAAGCGCAGTGAAATCTGGAAGACCACCAATATGGTGGATATAGCGCTGGATGTACAGCTTCATCTCAAGTGCGCTGTGCCAGTTCTCAAAGGCGAACATGGTGCGCCAGTAGAGCCAGAAGTTGGAACCAAAAACCTCATCGTCGAAGACTTCGTCGATCCTCTTGTCCTGAAGCTCCTCGTTTGGAGTCATGAAGAGCCTCATTATCTCCATTGCACCCTTGTCCGACAGGCCAAACTTTTTGTCAGTATGGGCATCCTGACCGCACTTCTCCGTTGCTCTGCAAAGGGAATAGTTTGGATCCGCCTTGTTGAGCCAGTAGTACTCATCCAACACGCTCACATTTGGAGTCTCGATGGACGGAATGGATCTGAACAGATCCCACATGACCTCAAAATGGTTGTCCATCTCACGACCGCCACGCATCACATAGCCAATATCCTCGTACTTATAGCCATCGCAGGCTCCTCCTGCGATTTTGTCCTTTTCAAGGATGTGGATGCGCTCTCCATCCATTTGTCCATCACGCACCAAATAGCACGCAGCTGTGAGTGCGGCAAGTCCGCTTCCCACGATATAGGCACTTTTCCTCTCGACCCCTTCAGGTTTTCTAGGACGTGCAAACGCTTCATAATTGCCACTTGAATAATACATATTGAACCCTCCTAAACAGGTCTTTTTCCAATTGGGAACTTTTGAATCCCTTAGATGCACGGAATATATGTAGGATTCCTTTGGACGGCTACGTCCATTTGGCTAAGATTTGGTGAAATGGGGCAACTTAACCAAATCTTGACCAAGAATGTCTATTTGCATATCATGCAGGTCATGAAAGATTTTAAAACACTTGATGCAATAAAAGCCAAAAGACATCTTGCTGTGGTTCTCTTGGTCATATCGACAGTCTTTCTCTTTGCTTCCTGTTACAACAGCAACATGAGCACGTTCAATGGAAACCGAGTTGGCAACGACGACTACTTTGCAGTGGACTGCACCATGATGAACTGCAAGGAAATCCACACGATTTCCATGGAAGAAGGCGATGATTTCCAAGTGGTCTTCGAAGTAGTGACTGGTGAGATGAACGTTGCAATCAAGGCCCCATCAGGGGCAATCGCATACAAAGGGGATGGCATATCCTCATCCAATTTCAGGGTAACGGCTCAGGAGACAGGGGAGTACGAAATAACCCTGGATGCCAAGAAGTTCAAGGGAGCGGTCTCGTTCATACGAGTCAAGAGATAGTTTAGAAGAAAAAACCTTCTCGGAAGTCGTTTCAATACCCAAAACGATTCTCTGCAACCTTCATGGCTGTCGCCGCAGCGTAGGTCTCAACCACAATCTCCCTTGAAGCTCTGTCAACGCCCACTACATACCAGTTGCCTTTGCCTTCAAGGTCGAATGAGGATTCATATCCGTGATATGCGGCAAGGTTCATCTCGTAGCAACCGCCGCCCCTACCCTCGCCATAGCTATAGACGATGCCTCCGTTGTGGGTGTGGCCTGTAAGGACAAGGGACACACCGTTCTCACTCAGAATCTTTGAAAACCTTGCAATCTCCGTTGCACTGCAGTTTCCAAACACTACAAGGCTCTGGTCCAGCTTCCTTCCGGTGAACACGTTCTCGTGGGCCAAGACTATCTTCACTGGATTCGAATCCTTTTCCAGAGCCGCTTCAAGATAGTCGAGCTGCATGCTGCCAAATATGCGCTTTGCGTTGTCCATCACATACAGCGAGACATCTTCAAACCTGTAGACGGCCATACGCTTGGTGTATACCTCAACTCCACCTTGCATCGGAATCGACGACTCCCAGTCCTCCATGGACGACACATGCGTCTCATGGTTTCCAATCACACCAATGTACCTACCCGAGCAATAGGGTGCGAACGTCCTTACAAAACCGGCTGAAGAAGCCCTGCCTATATTGGCTTCGTCCACGAAATCACCAAGCGATACAAGAGCAGAACAATGTCCTATTTCAGACTCAAGGAACGTTTTGAATGCCCCATCATAGCGTCTTGTGCCATCGTCGTTGGACTCTCTTCCAAGATGGACATCTGTGACCACGACGAACCTAGGAGTCTCTTCACCTGCACGAAGCTCTATGTCATAGGCATTCTCCAGGAAAGGATTACCCTCAACCCCTCTGAAAAGGTCGCCGTTGAACTCGCACGAAACGGCCGCGACGAGCAGAAGAACGGCACAGGACACTATACACAACCGCCTCATATGCACCCTCCTGTCCTGTACTCGCACGAAAGCCTGATTCCAAAGGCCGATACCATTGTGCGTGTATCGGTGAGGAACTCCGCATACTTCACGAAGGCCTCCATTCCTATCCAGTATGGATCCAAGACACCTACCGAGACCTTGCCTCCAACCGTTGGAACGGCCTTCCATTCACGACAGAATGGAGTAGTAAAGCTCATGTAGATATTTGCTTCAAAGCCAGTGGCTCCAATTCCTACTACTGCCTTTGCAAGAGGTGTAACGGAAAACAAAAAACCTCCAAAGTACGGGCCGTATGCAGCTGCAAGTTGGGCGCCAATGTCCAAGCCTAGTTCGAAAAGCCCCTTTCTGTAATCAACTCCAAGCATATATCCAAGGCCGCTCCAACCGCAGAGACCATACGAATAGGAGGTGTTTGCAAGGACCATATGACTAAGAAAAGAGGACGACTCAGGATTGTACTGCACAGAGATATCGGCCTTTCTGCCTCCGTGCTCGACCATATCGAAGGACCAAGGCCCCTCCTTGTACGAAACGGCCTCCACAAGCCGTTGCGGGAATTCCATATTTGGTGAATATGAAAGCGAAACGCCAACGGTCCTGGCATAGGAGACTCCAAGCACAATGACCATGATAGATAGAAATGACAATCCCCTCTTCACAACCCCTCCTGATGCACCAAGCGCACATTAGGGATTATACAGCATTGGAGGGTTTTTGGAAATTACGTAACAGCAAAAGGGAAAGAAGTCAAATGACGTAGTCGAATCCGTCTGCGGAGGTACGGACCAGGTCAGCCAGTGTGACGCTGTCTACATAGTCGTTTATGACTTTGTCCAAGCCTTTCCAGAACGATAGGGTTCTGCACTCTGTAGCCATTGGACAGGTATTGCTTTGTGAAGAAAGGCACGAAACCGGTGCCATGGAGTCCTCTGTGACCCGCAGGATGCTTCCCACTGTATACTGCTCTGGTGCCTTTGTGAGCTTATAGCCACCCCCCTTACCTCTAAGGCCTGTCAACAGTTGGGCCTTCACCAAAAGCTTGATGATGCTTTCCAGATACTTCTCGGAGATTTCCTGCCTGGTTGCAATCGCATTCAAAGGAACGAAGCCTCTGCTTTGATGCTCTGCCAAATCAATCATGACTCTAAGTGCATAGCGGCCTTTCGTTGAAATGAGCATAGTCCCCTCCATTCTGTAATATTGCAGTAGAACAAACTGGTTACAAGCGATTATAGGTCAGATTGGAAAAAAGCAAAACCGGTTGTTGACAAATGGAGTAAGGATTGGCATAATCCAAATAAAATCCATATAAACCTACAGATTAAGTGGGTTTATAAAATTGACAAAGACGTAGGAGGAATCCAATATGAATAGGGTTTTTACATCGGCAGATCAGCTGATTGGAGGGACGCCTCTTCTTGAGATGACACACATTGAAAGGGAAGAAGGCCTTGAAGCAAGAATTCTTGGAAAGCTTGAGTACTTCAACCCAGCTGGAAGCGTCAAGGACCGCATTGCAAAGGCCATGATAGATGATGCAGAGAAAAAGGGGCTGTTGAAGCCGGATTCTGTCATAATAGAGCCTACATCAGGCAATACAGGCATTGGTTTGGCCTCCGTCGCAGCCGCACGAGGCTATAGGATCATCATAGTCATGCCAGAGACGATGAGCGTTGAAAGACGCAAGCTCATGAAAGCCTACGGTGCGGAGCTGGTGCTCACAGAAGGTGCCAAAGGAATGAAGGGAGCCATAGAAAAGGCAAACGAACTTGCAAAGGAGATTCCCAACAGCTTCATACCAGGCCAATTCATCAACCCTGCAAACCCAGCCGTACATAAGGCTACGACAGGTCCGGAGATCTGGAACGACACTGATGGCAAAGTGGATATCTTCGTGGCAGGAGTCGGCACAGGCGGAACCATCACAGGTACAGGAGAGTACCTGAAGAGCCAAAATCCAAATGTCAGGATAGTTGCTGTAGAGCCGGCTTCGTCACCGATGCTGAGCAAAGGCACTGCAGGCAGCCATAAGATCCAAGGCATTGGTGCAGGATTCTTTCCAGATGTCCTTGATACGAAAGTCTACGATGAAGTCATTGCTGTCGAGAACGAGGATGCGTTCACAACCGGAAGGCTCATTGGAAGGAAGGAAGGTGTCTTGGTAGGCATCTCCTCAGGTGCTGCCGTATGGGCGGCCGTCCAGCTGGCAAAGAGACCAGAGAACAGAGGAAAGACCATTGTGGTCCTTTTGCCAGACACTGGAGACAGATACCTCTCAACGCCCCTCTTCGAAGACTGAAGACCTAGAACGACAATAGACAATAGAATCAAGAGATGCTTTGGGAAGGCTCCTATTTAAGAGCCTTCCCGTCGCTGAATGCGTTGCCAACCCTGCGGCCCAAAACGAGGTAGCCGTTGTTGACGGGATCGAATGCAATTGGCTGGAGCTTTTCAGGGTCAATTTTGCCATTCTCTCCAAGGATGCTTTCGTCTGCACTTACATTGACGATGTCCCCTACTATGATTCCATCCTCGTTTATGTGGTTGAGGGTGCATTCCAAAGCCATTGGAAGCTCGTTTATGACAGGTGCGTCCACGAACTGGCTGCGTTCTGTCGTAAAGCCGGCCTTCTCCATTTTGTCAGGTGTGTTGTTGCCTGATGCAAGTCCCACATAGTCGCATGCAGCCACATGGGATGCCGTTGCAAAGCTTACGGTGAACGCCTTTCTAAGGTTGATGTTCTTTGCCGTCTTATGAGCGGCGCTCAGGCACAGCATGACCTGATTGGTGTCATAGATTCCGCCCCACGCAGCGTTCATTGCGTTTGGCTTTCCATCCTCGTCATACGTTCCAATGATAAGCACTGGAAGCGGATACATCCACGTGTTCTTTCCAAAATCCTTTCTCATATCCAACTCCTATTCAATTGATGCTTGTAGTGCCCGAACCAACGCAGTAATGCGCTTGAAAACCAGAGCCTGCTCGACGGAATTTGCCCAAGGGTTTTCAAGATGCAGTACAAGGCGGAAGAGCATGGACAGTACTAATTTGTACGGCCATGCTCGAACCAACGCAGTAATGCGCTTGAAAACCAGAGCCTGCTCGACGGAATTTGCGGTCAGGACAAGGAAGAAGAACGGTGACAGTACTTGGCTGTACGGCACCGTTCGCCCTGACGTAGTTGATGGCCGCAAAGTCCTAGAGCCACCAGCAGGACATGGCGACGGCGGCGATAGCCAGTCCAAAGCACACCAGCACCACGCATATGCAGTTGAGCACCAAGCCTACGACCGAGCACACGAAACCTGCCGTGCGCTTGCCGTTCGTACATCCAAGGACGCTCGACTTGTGAGCCATCACAAGACCGATGATTGCAAGCACGATTCCTGCCACTGCACCAACTACGGTGAATCCTGCAACTACACAGGCCAGTGAAATGATTCCAAGGACCAGAGCTGTGACGGCCTGGCTTTCGCCGTTGTTGGCCGGTGCCACTGCGGGGGCCTGTACCTGAGAAGTCTGCTCTATTGAGTTTTCTTTGTATTCGTCTGACATTTTCTCACCTCCAAATGAGTGTTTATATCCCTAATATAATGCAACATCGTAGCAAGTCAAACTCTGTTCTTGACTTTGTCGTATGAGCCAAACTTGCAGCAGATGCTTCGTGCTCCGGTTGAGCTTATCCCAAGGAGACTGTCCATTTCTTCGGCGGCGTTGAAGTAGGAGAAACAGCGTGTATGATGGACCACAATGTAATCGGCCTGACGTATGAGTCCGCTTGCTTTGCGGCAGAATGCCCTCACGGGAGCGCAAAGGGCGAACACCCATATTGGAGTGCAGATCGTGACGTGGTCGTATGAGGCCAGATCAAGGCATTCCAAGGATTCGATTGGCATGTCCCAGCGATGCATTCCAAAGCGTCCGCACCACCAGAATCCAAGCGTGCCGGCCGTCAGTTCTGTGGATTTTATCTCGTAGATGGCCGATCCGGTCCTGTTGGCTTCTTCGTATGCAATCTTCCTCACATAGCCCATGCGTGAGAAATAGACGACAAGCTTTTTGGTGTTGCGGCCTACGTTTGGATACTCGCTTTCGTCGAAATGGAAGTGCTCCTGTGTATAGAACACCCATGCGGCGTAGCCTGTGAGGGCTTGGGCAAGTCCAAAGATGAAGAACGATGTGGACATGAAGTTGAATGGGAAGATATAGAACTGGATGCATATCCACAGCATGAGCGTTATTCCAAAGATGCCGCCGCACACAATCCCCGCCTTCTTTTTCTTGATAAGAAGTGCAGCGGCGGTGAGGTTCGTGATGCCGTTGACTATCAAAAGGGCGATTCCAGGGAAAAGGAAATCCTGGTAGAGGACGCTAGCGAACGGAAGCACTTGGAAATATGGAAGCATTGCATCCATGCCCATGGAGCTTCCCGTAGTGTCAACCAACATTCCAGTGGCACCTGCAACTGCCCCTATTCCAACGAACAGAGTCCAGAAGAGAAGGATCCTTCTGGCTGTTTCATATCGCGAATGTTTTTTACTGCGTTTCACTTTCACCTCTTGGTTTTTGCGAGTAGGTTTGAAATCAGATGATTTCAGAGGACGTTAGGATATTCCCCCTTGCTTTTTATGTCAACGAGAACAGCAAACTTGGATATCGAATAGTCTAATTTGATCCTTTTTTCAAATTTTTAGGTTCTTCACGTTTTTATGGGTGATGGTGCTCTGACGGATGGTCTGGGAATGCCTCATGGAAGCGAAGGGGAGGTTCTCTTCGAGGCGGCCGTCCAGGTATCCGCTCCATGGCCGAAATGACATGAAAACATCGAAAAAGCGCTTTTCTAGGCAAAAACATGCACACAAACAGCGAAAACAAGGCCTTTCATGTCATCATGCGCCGCCACAATCGCCACAACCGTCTCAAGAACCACGGACACCCTCCATTGTTTCAACGGTCTTCAACAGCCCCAACGGCCCCATAGGCCCAAAGAGCCCGAAGAGCCCCAACGGCCCCAAGGATGGATGCTCTCCTTCAATTCCCCTCCCCCCCAATCCCCCAACTTTCCGTGAAGAACCAATTTTTAGGCTATTTTATGCCTTGAATTTACAATCCAAGAGCCTAAGGAAACTAAAAAATAGCATTTTTAGGCAAACCAAGCGAAAGAAACCCTGATATGACGCAGGAGACGACACAAAGGCCAAGAAAACTTTCGCAGGTATTTGCGATGCAGTGCTAGAAAGGAGGGCACAGACAGTACTTGCTGTACGGCTGTGCCCGAACTGACAACGCAATGCTCGCAAAGACCAAGAAAACTTTCACAGGGGTTTTCGATGGGATACTAGTAGCAAAGCATATGACAGTGCTATTTGCACGGCGTATGCTGTAGCGACAACGTAGACCACGCAAAAACCAAGAAAGAAAAAGGAACCGGCTTCTCCATTTCTAGAGTCCTCAGTTCCCTTCCCGGACCCTTTGTCTAACAGACATTGGAATCCACTCTTTTCTTTGTATAACGAGCGACTGAATTATAGCATGTTTTTTTCCAAAGTGAAGAGGAAATCTCAAAAACCAAATGATGTAGACCGTGAATGAAAGTCATCTGTTATTTGTATTACATTTATAGGAGGGTTTCATCATGCAAGACAAGCCTATTATCGAGCCTGTTATCGAGACAACCATCGAGTCCGGTATAAAGCCTACTATCGAATCGAACACGGAGAGGATAAGAGAGACAGCCAAGAGTCTTTTTGGAATAACCATGGTCAAACCTTTCCAGATGCTGGTCATGGAACGGATACTGGAACAGGACGCAGGAGCATTCGTAAGGCATCAGCTTGTGATACTGCCCACGGGAACCGGCAAATCTCTATGCTTTCTCGTCCCCGCAGTGCTCTGCAATGGGCTTACCATAATAGTCTATCCCCTGCTTGCCCTCATGAACGACCAGATGGCAAAGCTTAAGAAAGCAGGAATCGAGTGCATTTGCCTTAGAGGAGGACAGACGAAACAACAGCGCAGACAGCTTTGGAACAAGATAGATGGAGGGGCTAGGATAATCATGACCACGCCAGAGACCTTGTTGAAACCGGAGATTCTCAACAGACTAAGTCAGTATAGAACAAGCCTCATGGTCATTGACGAAGCGCATGTGATCCTGCAATGGGGAAAGGATTTCAGACCACAGTACTCACAATTGAAGAAAGCGGTCTTCGAACTCATGCCAAAACAGGTCCTTGCCTTCACTGCCACAGCCTCCAAAGAAACCGTTGGTTTCATTGCACAACACCTATTCCCTTCCAAACCGCTTGTTGTAAGAGGAGACGCAGACAGAGAGAACATTGTCTACGCTGTCTATAGATGTCTGGACAAAAGGCAGGCCGTGGTGGACATACTTGAAGGCTGCGAACGCCCTGCCCTTGTGTTCTGCAGGACACGTCATGAGACGCAGCAACTTTGCTTTGAAATCACAAGAGACCTTGCAGCGAGAAATCCATGTACGCAACGCTCATTTCCAATCCGCTACTATCATGCAGGACTTTCCAAGAACGAGAGGGAAAAACTGGAACGCTGGTTCATAGAGACGAAGGACGGAGTTCTGGTATCGACATGCGCTTTTGGCATGGGCATAGACGTCAGATCGATTAGGACGGTGATTCACTACAACCTGCCAAAGACCATTGAGGAATACCTTCAGGAATCGGGAAGAGCCGGAAGGGATGGAGAGCTTTCGATGGCTTGGATTCTAAAGGAGACATGGAAAAACAACATGCAGAAGGAAGAAGGGCCATTGATATCGGTCTTTGAGGGAAACGAATGCAGACGACGTGGGCTGTTGCGAGCCTTAGGAGAGGAGAAGGATGAGTGCACTGGCTGCGATGTATGCCTTGGCATGGATATGGGAACGCCAAGCGACGAGGTCGTTCTAAGGAGATTCGTCAAGATGTTTCCGTTCAGGTTCTCGGTTGAAAGAGCTGCATATCTCCTTACAGCGAACAGAGACGCATCCGTGATAGACCAGACGGACATGGCGAATCCATTCTTTGGAGCGCTGCAGAACTGGAACTGCGCAAGGCTCAAAGATGCGATCAAAGGGAGCTGCATAAAAGAAACGGGAATAGGAAACGTTCAATTCTGCAGCAAAGGAAAATTGCTGTACCGCAGCGATGTTTCCCTGTATAATTTCATTGCACTTGTTCTTGGGAGGGTCAACGATGGATATCTTTGGATTGCAAAAGCTACAGGGTCTATACGGGAAATCTTTGGATGCAGAAGGAGCAGGGAAAAGGAGAAGAAGACTCGAAGACCTTGAAAAAAAGCACGTTGAGCTCTTTGGAACCATGCCACAGGCATTGTTCTCCACTTCTGGAAGAACGGAGCTTGGGGGCAACCACACAGACCACAACAACGGCAAGGTCATAGCAGGCTCGATAGATCTCGATACCATAGCCGCCGTCCATGAAACCATGGACTACAACGTCACGATTCTGAGCGAAGGCTACCCTGCTGTGAATGTGGATATATCGGACCTGAGCGTGCATGAAGAGGAACAAGGCACTACGCATGCACTTGTAAGAGGTGTTGCCGCAGCAATCGTAAAACGAGGGGGATGTCTTGGCGGCTTTGAGGCCAATACGGACTCAAACATATTCAAAGGATCTGGACTAAGCAGTTCAGCCGCCATAGAAGTCCTAATTGGCACAATATTCAACTCGCTCTTCAACGACGACCGCTTCACTGCCACAGAGCTTGCAATCATGGGACAGGAAGCGGAGAACTCGTATTTTGGCAAACCATGTGGACTCATGGACCAGATAGCCTGCGCCAACGGAGGCATTGTAGGAATAGATTTCAAAGATGCATCCAACCCTGCGATATCACCAATTTCAATAGATTTCTCGGAGTACGGATACGACTACATTGTGGTCAACACCGGTGGCAGCCATGCAGACCTCACCTGCGACTACGCCTCGATTCCACTTGAAATGAAGACCGTGGCGAAATGGTTTGGGAAACCGGTCCTGCGCGAAGTGGCACCCCAGGACTTCTTCGATTCGCTTTTCTCCCTACGCAAAGACCTTTCAAACGACCGGGCAATACTCAGAGCCTACCACTTCTTTAGAGAGAACAACTGCGTTGACAACATGCTCAAAGCCTTGTCCTCAAAGGACTTCGATGGATACCTGAACCTTGTAAGGGAAAGCGGCGAATCATCGTTCGAATTCCTTCAGAACATCTACAGCCCAACCTGCAGCACAGAACAAGGAATCTCCCTCGCCTACGCAATGGCCAAATCGTTCCTAGGCCACGAAGGGGCCTACCGTATCCAAGGAGGCGGTTTCGCCGGCACAATAGAGGCCTACATCCCGCACTGCAAGACCGATGCCTTTGAGTCCCACATGTCAAAGGTCTTTGGCAAGGACTGCTGCACGAAACTGGCTATACGAAGCCTTCCGACGATGCGGATAAAGTAGAGTTCTTTGGGGAAACAAGGGCTACAGGTTCTACACGTGTCACAGGCTCTACACTTGCAACAGACACCACACCTCCAACACATGTGACAGACGCTACAGATGCTACAGAACGGCCACAGACTTTAGAGCAGTAAAGCATTCTGAAAGCTGAAAATCATTGAAATCCACAAAAAAAGGGGCTGTAACAAAAGT
>MSGT01000065.1 GCA_001940825.1 Sphaerochaeta sp. Phil3 | reverse complement strand
GGGCCGTTGGGGCTGTTGAAGACCGTTGAAACAATGGAGGGTGTCCGTGGCTCTTGAGACGGTTGTGGCAATTGTGGCGGCGCATGATGGCATGAAAGACCTTGTTTTCGCTGTTTGTGTGCATGTTTTTGCCTAGAAAAGCGCTTTTTCGATGTTTTCATGTCATTTCGGCCATGGAGTGGATGCCTTGACGGCCGCCTCGAAGAGAACCTTCCCTTCGCTTCCATGAGGCATCCACAGACAATCCGACAGAGGACCATCTCTCAGAAAACGTGAAGAGCCAATAAAAATCTGAAAAAAACTGTTGCGGGCTGGAGAAAAGCGTGCAATAATGATTTCAGAAAGTTTTGCATTCGATTGCAAAAAACATTGCAACAAGTTGCAAAGATGCGTTGAACCGCTTGGAGGAAGCTTTGAAGATAGTTGTTTTGGGTGCTGGTGCGATGGGGTCGCTTTTTGGGGGATACCTTTCCAGACACAACGATGTGTGGCTTGTTGACGTAAGCGAAACCACTGTAGACGCCATAAATGCAAATGGCGTGAAGGTGAGGGAGAAGGATGGAAGCGAGATCGTGTTCCATCCCAAGACCTGCATCTACTCATCCAAGGCTGGTATAGGAAAGGCTGATCTTGTTGTAACGTTCGTGAAATCGATGTACACAGTGGCCGCGCTTGAAAACAACAAGGACGTGATTGGTCCTGAAACATATATCATGACGCTTCAGAACGGAGCAGGGCATGAAAGCAAACTCTTGAAATTTGCGGACAAGGAGCATGTGATAATTGGATCCACCCAACACAACAGTTCTGTTCTTGGACCAGGGCATGTGTTCCATGGTGGAGTTGGGCACACGGACATCGGGCTGTTGGATGGTGTTGATTCCAAGGAGAGCGCCTTCATGTTGAGAGCCATTGCCAAGACGTTCACCGAGTGCGGGCTGGAATGTGGGATATCGGACAACGTGCAGTGGCAGATCTGGCATAAGCTTTTCACCAACACTGCGGCCAGTTCTCTTACGGCCATATATCAGGTGTCGCTTGGGTTCATTGCAAGCGATGTCGAGGCCAATCGCAGGATGCGTGTGCTGGTTGGCGAGGCCGTTGCGGTTGCAAATGCGCTTGGGTTGGATTTTGACTGTGAGGATGTCGCCTCTGAGGTACAGGCTGTGTGCGAGAATGCAAAGGATGGGTTCACATCCATCTATGCCGATATCCGTGCAGGTAGGAAGACTGAGGTTGACACCATAAGCGGCAGTGTGGTCGAAGCGGCCCATCAGCTTGGGATTCCGGTTCCTTGTCACGAATGGGTTGTTGAGACGATCCACGATATGGAAAAGAAAAACATGAAAGGAGGTTCTGTCAATGTCTGAAGCATTGAATTGTGTTTATAAACTGGGCGGTCTTAGGGTCGTTGACCTTTCGAAGTTCATAGATCCTGATACTGAGACCAGACGCTGCAAGCTCTTTAGGTTCAATACCGGTGGAGCGATTCCTGATTTCCACACCAATGTGGACATCATGACGCATCTTGGTACGCACTGCGAATGCCCATACCATCACTTCGATGAAGGTGCCGATGTATCTTCTTTGCCGTTGACATCTTTTATGGGTAGGGCGGTGTACCATGAGTTCAAGGACCTTGAACCCTTGAAGCATATAGGTGCTTCAGACCTTGATAGGGCTTTGGGAAGCAAGGTGAAGCCTGGTGATGTCGTCATCCTTGATTCCATCTACAAGCTTGCTCCGTTTACGCCTGAAACGAACGGTCCAAAAGACAAGCGTCTGCTTGTCAATGGCGAGACAGCCCAGTGGATGGTTGACCACGAGGTCAAGTGCGTTGGTTTTGGCGACGGCGTCTCCATTGAGAACTGCAACGAGGACGTGAAGCCTTTCCATGATGTATGCATGGCGAAGAACATAACGTTCCTGGAGGTTCTCAAGAACCTTGAGCAGCTTTCGACCGATACCTTCTTCATTTCGTTTGCACCTATGTACATAAAGGGCCTCGATTCATGTCCTGTGCGTGTGTACGCAATCGAAGGGTTGAAGGAGTTTTGTTGAGGAAATCAAAAGGTTGTAACTGAAACAAGATATAAGGAGGCATTCCATGTCTGAAAGACAAGTCTATTGTACCGTTGAAAACGGTGTCATGACCATTACAATCGACAACCCAGAAATGAAAAATGGAATCAATTACATTGGAATAAACCAGTTCTGTGAGTGCTTTGAGCGTCTTAGGGACGATGATTCCATAAAGGTTGCCGTCATAACGGGCAAAGGAGAATGGTTCTATACTGGTGGTCGCGTGAATCCAAACGCTCCAGGTGAAAACAAGCTCTATGCCGATGGTATCGAGAGATATCAGAACCTGATCGAGAATAACGAGAAGCCAATAATCGCAGCTATAAACGGTCATTGCATGAAAGCCGGAATGGGAGTTCTTTGCAATGCTGACATCGCTATAGCAAAGAAGGGCGTTGAGTTCGGATATCCAGAGGTTCGTATGGGTGGCGTTCCAATGATGGTAATGCTTGAAACAATGGACTATCTTCCAAAGAAACTTGCAATGGAAGCCTTCATTACATGCTGGAACTTCTCCGCTGACGAAGCCTATAGGGTTGGACTTCTAAATAGGGTGGTGGATGAGGATGAGTTCGATTCGACGGTCAAAAAGTACGTAGATGTCTTTTTGAATACACCATACGAATTGGTAAGACTTACGAAAAAGGCCTACAGGGAGCTTTCAAAGCTTCCAAGAGGGGATGAAAGGTCCAAGTTCGCAATGGAAATGCTTAGAAACGAGGTTTTGCCTACCATGCAGAAGGTGAAACAGGAGTACAACGTATAAAACTTAAGGAGGAAAAGTATTATGAAGAAGGCACTTGTAATGCTTTTGGTTTTGGTTGCTGTCATTGGAACAGTATTCGCACAGGGAGGCGGTGAATCCTCTTCCGATGTCAAGGTCCTGAAGATTGGCTCTACTTCACCTGCGGGAAGCTCACACCATCAGGCTCTTCAGTATTTCCAGGAAAAGCTCAAAGAGGTTTCCGGAGGAAAGATGGATTCCACACTTCATATGGGTGGAACCCTTGGCACTACCGCTCAGGAATATGCTCAGCTCAAGGAAGGATCCCTTGATGTATTCCTTACGGCTTTCGATACGGCTTCTGTTCTCAAAGGCGGAAAGGATTTCACAGTTGTCTGCGTTCCATATGCATTCGATGACATGGATCACTATTTCAAGTTCGTCGAGAGCGACCTCTGCAAGGGGATGATCGCTGAAGTGGAAAAGCAGAACGGAATCCATTTCATGGGAGTTCTCACACCAACGCTTCCAAGAGCCCTTAGTACGACGAATAAGCCAGTAAGCAAAGTAAGTGATGTCTCTAACATGAAGATTAGAGTCTCCGAGACACAGTCTATATATGAGATGTGGAAGGCTTGGGGTGCAAATCCGGTCATCATTTCCGGTGGAGAGTTGTACACGGCTCTTGAAAGCGGTCTTGCTGATGGTCAGGACAATGACGTAGCTGCAACATACACAAGTGGAATGGGAGAGATTCAGAAGTACTATACTGAGCTCAACTACATCCAGCAGTCCTTGGTTACATGGTTCTCTCAGAAGAACTGGGACAAGCTAACTGAAGAGCAGCAGGGATGGATTAATCAGGCAATGAAGGAGACCTGCGAGGAGTTTGGAGAGATAATGAACGAATCCTATGCTACATCCAAGCAGGCTTTGATTGATGCTGGAGTTACGTTCGTTGATGCTGACATCCAGTCGTTCAAGGATGCAACTGCTGAGGCAGTCAAGGCTATGGATGGTGTTCTCTTCACAAAGGGACTCTATGATCAGATAAGGGCTTTGAACAACTGATTCAAAACTGATTTAACGTTGGAAAAAGGTTTTTGCGGTGGTCTTCGTCATTTACGCAGGATTGCCGCAAAGACCATATTCAAGCATTCGTAAGGATTGTTGCAATGGAAAAGATACGGAAACTGATAGTCAAATACACCCAAATAATCCTTGGCGCAGTCATCTTTGTGATGATTTTCTCCAATTTCGTACAGATGATTACAAGGTACTTCATCAACATGACCGTTGTATGGGTCGAAGATGTATCGGTCTTGGGCTTATATTGGCTTTTTGGTCTTGGTGTTCCTATGGCATGGCTCATGGGTGCACATATGGAAATGAACATTCTTGAGAAGTTCATGAACGATAGGTTCAAACTTGTCATCTCATATATAACGCAAGGTCTTGGGATTGCCCTTGGAGTTCTATACATCGTTGCTGGAGCAAGAAGCATAAGCCTGAACAAGGGTTATGTCATGTCCATAGTAGGTTTTGATGAGATGTGGAGATATATCCCAATCGTCGTCTGTGGCGTCCTTCTTATCTGCGCCGCCATATTCAATACGGTGGAGATGATTTTCCTTCATGGAAAAACTCTGGATAAGATTGCTGACGATGAAGATCTACTTACAAAGGAGGAGAACGTATGAGCAGTTTGGTCGTATTGCAGTTGCTTGTGATATTCGGGGTCCTGTTTGTAATGCTCCTTCTCAAGTTCCCGGTGTTCATTGCAATGGCAGGTTCGCTTGCTGCGTATGCGCTTGCGTTTCCCGGTGCGATTCCACTTTCCATATTTGGGCAGGGAATCGTATCTAGCCTTACCAATCAGAACTATGTAGCTGTATGTTTTTATTTCTTCCTTGGTGAGATAATGACGAACGGAGGTTTGGGTGATAGACTCATAGAATTCTTCGACGCATGCCTTGGTCACGTGAGGGGAAGTCTAAGCCATATAAACATACTCGGTTCCATGGTCTTCGCTGGAGTTTCAGGATCCGCTGTTGCAGACACTGCAAGCATTGGTTCCTTGGAGCTCAACCTGATGAAAAAGGCCGGATATCCCGCAGGATACTCTGCAGCCGTTACGGCTATATCGTCTACGATAGGTCCAATCATTCCTCCTTCGTCAGGTTTGGTTATGCTTGGTGTCTATTTTGGATATTCCGTGCGTAGACTTTATCTTGGAGGCATCGTTCCCGGAATCCTGATGGGCGTTGTCATGCTCATCATCTCTGCCGTCCAGGCAAAGAAGAGGAATTTCCCGTACAATCCTTGGCGCGGTTGGAAATACGTCTTCCAGAAGACAAAGGACGGTCTTTTGGCGTTCCTGCTTCCAGCTCTGATTCTTGTATTCCTTCTCATGGGAATAGGTACAGTCGTAGAGGTTGGAGCGTCTTCCTGTGTGCTTGCAATAGTATTGGCAGCAATGTACAAGGAGATAAACCTCAAGAAGCTCGTGAAGATGCTCATGAGGGCCACTATCATGACGGCGACATGTCTTGCAATGCTTTCCTTTGCCGGCATGTATACTTGGGTCATTTCTTCCATGGGCGTTGCAACATGGATTGCAGCTCAGATATCGGCAATTGGTGCAAGCCAGGGCGTTGTCATGGCTGTATGTATGCTCATACTGTTCTTCCTTGGAATGATAGTCGATGTTCCTGTCGTACTCATGGTTATCTTCCCTGTCATGGTGCCGGTGATAAAAGCTCTTGGAATAGATCCCGTTTGGTTCAGCGTCCTTGCTTTGATAGTGAACCAGCTTGGTCTTTGTACTCCTCCAGTTGGAACCCTCATATACATGACCGCTCAGATTGGAGACTGTCCTTCCTCTGAGGTAATAAAAGAGCTTATTCCATACGCAATAGGGATATGTATCCTTGTAGTTGTGATGATTGTATTCCCTCAGGTTGTTACGTTCGTACCAAATCTTTTGGGATAGAGAAACTGGGTTGGAATATGGCTTACATCGGTGGTTATACGAGTCTTGGAAAAACAGGGCTCAAGGTTTCAAGAATTGCATTTGGGTGTGGTTTCAGGGGAGCCTATGAGGTCGATGAAGCTGCATACACCATAGAGAGTGCAATCGAAGAAGGGATAAACTTCATAGACTGCGCGAACATCTACAAACTGAGAAGCGGAGAGTTTTCCGAAAAGGCTCTAGGAAAGGCAATAAAGGGAAAACGTGACAAGGTCGTCATAACTTCAAAGTTTGGGGGTGAAGGTGGAGGTGCAACAGCGTCGAACGCTGTAAAGCAGATCGAAGACTCCCTCAAAAGGCTTGGAACCGACTACATAGACCTTTACTTTCTGCATGCTCCTGATGACGGAACTTCATTTGAAGAGACTGTCTGTGCCATGGACTGTCTTTGCAAGACTGGAAAGATCCTCAACTATGGACTGTGCAACCACAGTGCATGGCAGGTCACATACATGGATGACTACGCCAAATCCCATGATTTGAATGGGGTGGGAGTGATTCAGAATCCATATAGCCTGTTGAACAGGGGCCTGGAAACGGAGATGCTTCCAGCTTGTTCGTTCAAGGGCTTTGGTGTGATGACATACAGCCCAATAGCCGCAGGTCTTCTTTCAGGTGCTTTCGCAAATGGAGGGAAAGCTCCTGAAAAGTCAACTTGGCATTACGAAGAGTTGTATAGAAGGTACTTGGAAAAGGTTTTCCCTGGACGAATCGAAAGGATTGTGGATGAGGTTGCAACAATTGCCAAGAGGTATGATACCACTTCCGTTGCTGTAGCCGTTTCATGGGTGCTTGCACACAAGGAGATAGACTGCGTCATTGCAGGGGCGGATTCTCCAAATGAACTAGAGGCCTACATTGAAGGTTCATCGTTGGAGTTGGAGAAAGAGGATTTCGATAGATTGGAGCGCATGAGCTTTAGGATGAATGAAATCTTCTCAAGACCTGATGTCAAGAAGTTGATAGACAGGGTTTGAAAGAAGCAAGTGTTTGCATAAAGTGAAAATAAGGAGATTTTAATGCTGTACGAGAAACAGAAGGAAAAGAAAGGATTTTTGGAACTCATGAAAGAAGGTCCAGTAATGGCTCCTTGTGTATATGACTGCGTTTCAGCCAGATACGTGGAGAAGGCTGGATTCAAGGCTATGTGCCTTTCAGGTGGTGAACTTGCGGCCAGCCTTTGTGGCTTCCCTGACATTGGACTTGTTACATTGGACGAGCTTGTTGGCGCCGTAGATAGAATCTCATCATGCACTGACATTCCAATGATCGTTGACATAGACACCGGTTTTGGAAATGAAATCAACCTTGTTAGAACATGTAAGAGAGTTGCTAAGGCAGGGGCCAAGGCTGTGCATCTGGAAGACCAGACCTTCCCCAAAAGGTGCGGACATCTGAGAGGGAAGGAAGTAATTCCTCACGATGCATACATAAGCAAGATAAGAGCTGCAGCATGGGCGCTTGAGGGTACCGGATGCGCTTTGATTGCAAGAACAGACTCTTACCACATACTTGGAAAGGAAGAGGCAATATCTCGTTGCAACGATGCAATAGACGCTGGTGCTGACATAACCTTCATAGAAGGAAACGCAACGATTGAAGACATCAAGGACGTTGCAAAGAGAGTCAAAGGTCCAAAGATGTTTGCAATGGCATCGGCAGGGGCCAGCCCAAAGGTTTCGTTGGATGAGCTTTACAAGTGGGGCTACGGCCTTATGACCATGCACTACACAATGGCTGGAGCAATGATGGGCATGGAGGAATACGGAAGGCTTTGCTACGAGGCCATGAGCGATATTCCTGTAACGGAGGATCCTCGTGTCGATTCAAGTCCAATAGCCTTGTTCGAACTCTTTGGAATCCATGAGTGGCTTAAGCTTGGAAAGTCCTTTGGAGCTTCCATAAACGATGCTCAGGAATTCGAGAAGAGAGAGTAGTTGTATTTCTCTCCTGAAAGTCTCATTTTGGAGTTTCAAATGATAAGAAAATCAAACGAAAAGAATGTGGAACGTTTTGAACACAAGTTTGGCGCTGACGGCTTCATAACCGTCAGGAGCCTTACGAACAACGAGGAAGAGCTTAACGGAAAGGGTAGGGTGTTCGCCCATACGACGGTGGCGCCTCATTCTGGAATTGGGTACCATATTCACAATGGAGATACGGAGATCTACTATATCCTATCGGGGAAGGCCAAGTACAACGACAATGGGACCGTTGTGGATATTGAAGCCGGCGATGTCACGATCACTCCAAGTGGAACTGGCCACGGCATAGAGAACGACAACGACGAACCCTTGGATTTGATTGCATTGATTATCTACGACTGATTGGTTTAGAATGACCTGTTGGGACACAAAAGAGTTCCTCAAAGGTTCCGAGTTCGATAAAATCGGGTTAAAGGGTAGGGTTGCATGACAGACAGCGGGAAAGAGGCCACCTCAAAGAGGGATACGACCATATACGAGATTGCAAGGATTACGGGGGTGTCCGCATCCACGGTCTCCAGGGTCATCAACAACTACCCATACGTTCAGAAAGAGACGCGTGCCAAAGTTCTAAAGGCTTTGAGTGAAAACAACTACGTGCAGAACGATACAGCGCGCAGCCTCGTGACGCAGGCTTCCAAGATGGTAGGCATCCTCATAGCCGATGTGCGCACCACACACCACACGGACGGGGTGTACTACATTGAGCACGAGCTGTCCCAGAACGGCTATTCGTCCATAATCTACAACACAGGGTCGGACCCGGACACGCAGGCCAAGTACATCCAGACCTTGAGCCAACGCCGCGTGGATGCGGTGGTGCTCATGGGATCGGTCTACCAGAACGACAGCGTGCAGAACGCAATCATGGTCTACCTTCCAAACACGCCGGTTGCAATCTGCAACGGATACCTTGACGGTAAGAACATATACGGCGTGATGTCGGACGAAAAGACCGGCGTGGCCGATGCTATCAAACTTCTCGCCTCCAAGGGCCACAAGAACTTTGCATTCATTACAAATCACTACACGCCCAGCAATTGCGAGAAGCTTGAGGGCTTTAGGATGGGCCTTAAGCTCTACGTGGAAGGCGGCAGCGCACAGGAGATCGAATCGGGCGACGACGTCTCTCAGATCCAGCAGGCCACAACTGACTTGGTCAAATGCAGCCCCAAGACCGATGCCATTGTATTTGCCGATGACTTCGTGGCTCTTGCCGGGCTCCACGCCCTTGTTGAGCTGGGAATCAAAATTCCTGAGCAGGTGGCCGTAGTGGGGCTCAACAACTCCCGCTATGCAGAGATAAGCAATCCAGCGCTCACCAGCATTGACAACATGCTCTACGACACCAGCCTCATTGCCGTGCGCAACCTCCTTGAAGTCCTTCGTGGTGGACGTGTGAACCACCGCATTACCATTGGATCTGTTGTCGTAGAACGCAGCACGACGTAGGGTTTGTGAAGGCGTGAGGTTTGCTCTTATATCAAGATTTTTGTTCTTCACGAAAAGTTGCCCATAAACCTTTCTTTTTCGGCTCTTCACGTTTTCCTCGGTGATGAACCTCTGACGGATGGACTGGGAATGCCTCATGGAAGCGAGGAGGAGGTTCTCTTCGAGGCGGCTGTCCAGGCATCCACTCCATGGCCGAAATGACATGAAAACATCGAAAAAGCGCTTTTCTAGGCAAAAACATGCACACAAACAGCGGAAAAAAGGTCTTTCATGTCATCATGCGCCGCCACTGTACATCCGGACGTTCCAGCCACTCCAGCCTGCCAGAAGCTGTCCGGTTCCACGAATGCGGCGCACCCAGGCACGGTCAGGCACCATCAGGTACTCTCTGAAACGCTCTGCTTCAATGTTGGTCCAACCGTCTTCAAGCGCCATGACCGCAACAACCGTCTCAAGAGCCACGGACACCCTCCATTGTTTCAACGGTCTTCAACAGCCCCAACGGCCCCGTAGGCCCCAAGCGCCCGAAGAGCCCCAACAGCTACAATGCTGGATGCTCTCCTTCGATTTCCGTCTCCCAATCCCCCAACTTTCCGTGAAGAACCAAGATTTCTTTCCGCAATAATGTAAGTATTTTAGAAGTTTTGCGGTTTCAAATCGCAAAACTTGGTGACTTTTGGTATAAGTTGCGGTATTATTTCTACTGTCGGAGGTGTCTGCAATGATTTATAGACCTTTGTATGTAGATAATATCTTGGCTTATGTGGATACCCCGTTTGTGAAAATCATAACGGGAGTACGACGCTGTGGAAAATCGACGATTCTTAAAATGTTGATGGAACAGTTGAGAACGAAGCGGGGCATTCCAGATGAACGTATCGTAAGTTTCCGCTATGACTCCATGGAACATGAGAATATGACGGCGAAGCAGATGTATGCCGAACTGAAAGGGAGGCTTTCGCCAAACGGCAAGACGTATCTGTTCCTTGACGAAGTCCAGGAGGTTGAGGGCTGGGAGAAGGTCGTGAACTCGTTGGCAGAGGACTTCGATGTTGACTTGTATGTGACAGGGTCGAACTCCAGGATGATGTCCTCTGAAATCTCGACATACCTGACAGGGCGGTATATATCCTTTCATGTATTCACTTTGTCCTTTGGTGAATATCTGATGTTCAAAGGGCAGTATGCCAATGTTGGAGATCCAAGAGAAGAGCTTGCAAACTACGTTCGCTTGGGAGGCTTTCCAGCAACACACTTGCAGCCATATTCTCAGGATGAGGTCTATACGATTGTACGCGACATCTATAACTCCACAATCTTTTCAGACATCGTCAAACGCAATCAGGTGAGGAAAGTAGACCAGCTGGAGCGTGTCGTAAAATACACCTTCAACAATGTAGGCAATACCTTCTCCGCAAAATCCATTTCCGATTATCTTAAGGCAGAACATCGTGCGTTGGACAACGAGACTGTTCACTGCTATTTGGAAAAGCTGGAGAAGGCCTACCTCCTTCACCGTTGTTCCCGTTTTGACCTGCAGGGAAAGGAGATTCTGAAAACGCAGGAGAAGTTCTATCTAGCGGACACCTCTCTGAGATACAGTGTTTTAGGGTACAATTCAGACAGCGTAGCATCCAGTTTGGAGAATGTCGTGTACTTGGAGCTTTTGCGCAGAGGATATATGGTCAATGTTGGAAAGTCGAGCGACTTTGAAATAGATTTCGTGGCGACAAGGCAGAACGAGAAGGTCTATGTGCAGGTCGCTCAGGAGATTGGTTCTCCAAAAACTGAGAAGCGTGAATGCGCCCGTTTGTTGGAAATCAATGACAACTATCCCAAATATGTCCTCACAACGGATGCGTTCTCAGGTGGAAACTATCAAGGCATCAAGACGATGCACATAGCTGATTTCCTATTGAGTACCGAATACTAGAAGAGAAAAGTGTACAAAGTATACAAAAACCTCTTCTGAAAGCAGAAGATCATTGAAAAAGCGACATCCGTACATTATATTAACTTTAGAGTAAATAACTTTGGAGTTAATTATGTTCGTTGGTAGAGAAAAGGAACTGCTTTTGTTGGAGTCTCTCTATGATTCCAACAGGTTCGAGATGTTGGTTGTGCATGGCAGGCGCAGGGTGGGGAAATCCTTCCTTCTTTCTCATTTTGCCAATAGGCACAGGGGCAATACCATTTTCTTTACAGCTGACAAATCCTCTGAGAGAGTCAATGTGGAGAATTTCTGCAGCGAAATGAAAAACATTGTGAAAACAGGAGATTTCCTTGGTTCATTCTCCTCTTGGTATGATGTCTTTTCGTTTCTTGGAGCTGCAGAATCAACGGAAAGAACCGTCATTGTCATGGATGAATTCACGTATCTTCTCAAGACGGATCCATCTTTCGATTCCAAATTGCAGAATGCCATAGATAGGATTCTGAAACAAAGAAACGTCTTTCTAATACTGTGTGGTTCTGAGATATCGGTAATGGAAAGGCTGTTCGATGATTCTTCAAAGCCTTTGTATGGAAGAAAGACCGCCGAGCTCAAACTTGAACCGTTTTCGTACACCGAAGCCAGAAGTTTTTTTCCCAACTACAACGAAGAGAACTCCATTGTGGCGTATTCGATTCTTGGCGGAATCCCTCTGTATCTTTCATTGTTCGATGATTCCCTTTCTATAAGGGACAACGTGATAAAGAACTGTCTGGAGTCAAGCGGCTATCTTTTCAATGAGGTCGAGACGTTGCTGCAGATGGAGTTGAAGGAGTCTGGTTTCTACAAAGAGATACTCCTTGCAATCAATTCTGGAGCATTGGCGTTGGGGGAGATTAAGAACAAGGTTTCGAGTGACTCCGCCAAGATTGCCAAGTACCTTGCCGTTCTAATGAATCTTGGGATCATAAAAAGAGAAACCCCCTGCGGCGAGAGGGAAAGGTCTAGGAATACGCTGTATTCCATGGAGGACAATTACTTTGCCTTCTATTTCCAGTTCATATATCGCAATAGGAATTCTCTAAATGGGCTTATCCCTCCAGCTGGGTTCTTCGATAGATTCATTGGAAAGGAAAAGCTTGGCTCTTTCATAGGACATAGGTTCGAAGGAATCTGTGAATCATACCTCAAGACCCGTTTCTATGCTGGAAGAATGCCTTTCTATGCTACTGATATTGGTCGTTGGTGGGGTGGCAGCCGCATATCCAAGGAACCCATAGCGATAGATGTACTTGCCCTAGACGATGAAAATGCACTTATATGCGAATGCAAGTATACAGAAAGGCCTTTTGACGAGAAACAGCTTTCAGACCTTTTTGAATCTGGGACTTGTATCGACAGAAAGAACAAATATTACATGATTTTCTCAAAGAGTGGTGTCACTTCCAGCGTGTTGGAGAAGGTTGCTGGCCTGAATAACTTCAAGATCGTTGGTCTCTTGGATTTGTTCGAAAGTCCTTGAGCTTTTTGCTATTTGAATTTGCAGAATGGTCGGTGTTCCCATAGGTTGTCTGATGTCTCTAGGTGTGGTAGATTTGTATTGTCTTTATTTACATTGTCCTTTGGAGAGGACGGCGAAAGTCTTTGTAGAGGTGGAAAAAACATGGTTCTTTATCATGGAAGCAAAGAGATAATAGAAAAACCACGTGTCATCATATCCAGGAACAACAAGGACTTCTATTATGGTTTCTATTGTACGTTGTTTGAACAGCAGGCAGTACGTTGGGCGAAGAGGTTTGGTGGTTCTGGTTTTCTCAATATGTACGAGTACTCTCCGAACGATTTTCTTAAAATCAAGCAGTTTCCTGATATGTCGGAGGAGTGGTTGGACTTCATTGTTTCATGTAGATTGGACAACCCCCACGACTACGACATAGTGGAAGGTCCAATGGCAAATGATACGATATTCAACTATGTCCAAAACTTCATTGATGGAAAAATCAGTAGGGATGCATTCTGGGCATTGGCAAAATTCAAGTATCCAACGCACCAGATAAGTTTCCATACAGATGTTGCATTGAAAACGTTGAAGTTCATTGAAGCCAAAGAGGTCTAACATGAAGAACAACAGCGACCTGTTTTATACCTGCAGCTTGATAGAGTACATTGGGCGCAAGAAGAAACAGAAAAGAAGCTCTGTCATTGCAGCCTTGGGAGAGAATAACCTAAAGCAGATATATTCGTATGCCGATGTCTTCCACTGTGAGCCTATTGCAAACACTGCAGACGAGTTCGTAGGAATTTGTGGTATTGAAGAAGGCTCCTTTGACAATGTTAGTGCCTGCGAATACGAGGTGCCCGACTACTGGACGATAGGTGAGGTCTATGCACGTCTCATAGAAGACTCCCTTCCCAATGACGTTCTTCCCAGTGAGGCCGATGTCATTGTATCCAAACTCATTGAGGTCTATTCTTCCTGGATAGACGATGCAATCCAGGACTACAACACCGATTTCTTCTACCAACCCCGCGAATACATAGCTGCCTGCTACGAAGAAGGTTCAGTGTTGGAGTGAGTGGTTTTTACCCCTTTGCTTCATTTGGGGAGCAGAGAAGGGTTGATCCGTATGTCTTCGTCAATCAAGGATTGTAGATAGATGGGACCTTGTCCATAGAGCCCAAGGGAATCATCGTCCAATGCAGAGCCTATATGGGAGGTGTAGAGGACCTTCAATGCTTGGTCTTCAGTTATCCCATGTTCCTTTGCCAAAAGCTCTATTACCATGGGGAGGATTGCAATCTTTACCAGATGGTGACTGCTGAACATTTTCAACTCCTTGGATTTGCATTGTCTGGGACCATGATAGACCTTTCGAAATTCAGAAATTTCAATGCCTTTTCTGTGCAAAAACAAATCTGGTCATTTACTTTTTCGAAACGCAGTCTCTGCATTGCATCATCCTTTCTCATTATACCTGAGACAACGAAGTCGATGGTTTCTCCCACATTGTCATTTGCTATTTTGCCTGCAACAATGTCATATTTGTTTCTGTATGAAATATTTGACCTGCATTTGATTACAAAATCAAGCCATTCTAAATCCGCATTTGGAAAGTCCTTGAAGTCAAGAAGCTTGAAAGCCTCTTCGTTTAGTTTATAGACGTTTATTACTGCCGTTCCATTTGCATCGTTGGCTTGTGATTTGATTCTGGCAGTTCTTTTCGCCCATCTCTCAGCTTGCTCGATTATGGTTGTGGTGTAGAAACCAAATCCAAAGTCTCTGCCTTTGTCTTGTATCAGAATTCTTGGTTCTTTTATTTCTACATTGGAACCGTGATAAAGAATCATCCTATATCTCCCTTTTCAACGCCAATCCATTCATCGAAATAGTTCATAAGCCACTCTTTGCCCATCCCGTGGAGATCTTCGTAGTCAGTGTCCAACTGTTCTAGAATTCCAGACGACTCGAAAAGTCCGAAGACTTCCGTTGAAGGGATTCGCCTATAGTTTGAGTAGTTTTCGATACAATAGACCTTGAACGACGTTTTCGACATTTAGACTCCTACTTGCATGATAGCATGGCTGTGTTAATTAGTCGATGACTAGAGAATTGGAAGGTCTAAAAAGGCTGTAACTCCTGTTTGTCAAATCTGGTTTTTGTTACAGCCCCTAGAGCTTTTAGATGTCAAACTCTCAGATTCTACTTGCGCTTGTCTTTCTCGAAATTCTCGACAAAGCTTCTTCCTGTTGTGGTCAACCTGACTCTGTTATGTTCTCCGTCTATTCTTTGAAGATAGGATTTCCTAATGTTCTCTGTGATAACCTCCCATGGTTTGCTTGGTGCATCCTTTTTGGTTATCTCAAAGTATCTTCTGAGATCTGCGGAGGAAAAGTCTTTGATTCCCTTTTCCTTTTCATAGTAATAGAAAAGACCCATAGCTATATCCATCTTTGTCTTGAAACCTTTTTCTGCAAGAAATTCGTTTTCGCTGATTCCTGTTGCATTCAAGTATGCATCATTCTGCTCCTCTTGCTCTTTGCAAGATTTTTCAAAAGATGTTTCACAAGAAAGTCCTTTTTTAATTTCTTTCAACATCTGTGAAATAAAGTCCTTGTAAAGTGGCTCTGCTTCTTTTAAGCTTCCTTCAACTTCGAAACGAATGGAATAATCCTGTTTCTTCTCTTCATAAAGAATTTACATAGCTTCTTCCTCCTGAAAAAATAGTATTCTAAAGACTAAGTCCAAAGCCGTTTTGTAGTCTAGTAACAAGATTGAAATTGTTTGCTGAACTCAGGGAGGTATTTGAATGCGATCTATCTAACACCAAAGAGTATTTGATTTTATCAATTTGAAACAAAAACCTTTATGAAAATTTCCAAAACCGTGAATGGGAACTGCAGGTTTCTTGTATTTGGAATTATGTGGGGCTTCTAAAGTTCAAAGGGTGATTAATTCCAAATAATACGGCCTGCCCTTGGGGTTTAACTCTCCACGACAACCTCAATTAACTTGCAATCCCTTCTTGGACTGCGCCCCTTCCTGTAAGCAGGAATTCCAAGCCAAGTCCGTGTCTTGCCCATGACTCAAGGCTAACATCAGAATACGGACTTCCTAATTCGTCCAATGCACGCACAAGGGTTCTATCTCAAATTG
Organism: Sphaerochaeta sp. Phil3; assembly: GCA_001940825.1. Taxonomy (GTDB): domain Bacteria; phylum Spirochaetota; class Spirochaetia; order Sphaerochaetales; family Sphaerochaetaceae; genus UBA9732. The sequence goes on along the minus strand of MSGT01000065.1, from coordinate 10,141 downwards.
AGAAAGCAACATTCCACCATAGCAATTTGACCCCTTTCAAGTCCTATGACGTCTCTTGTGCATATGATGTCTCCTGCAAACCTCATCATCCTTTCAATTGTGTTTTGCCAACCCGTGTTGTACAATCCAATTGGGAAATATGAAGAACTACCAATGGACTTGGAGAATGAGTTCTCTTACGGAGAGTTCCTTTGGCCAAGAAAGTCAAACTCACTGAACTGACAGCAAAGGACAAGGCAAAGCTTAGAAACACCGTGTTCTACACCTTGTCCATCACAACGCTTGTGTGCGCAATCCTGGTGAGCTGCTTTGCCTGTGCGCAGCAGACACCAACGCCACAGCCATCCCAAGAGCAGAATGCAGAGAAACAGCGTCTCTATTGGACAAGCATCCTGGGCGATACGCAGTGGGAGCCTCAGACCAACGAACGCAACGACGGAAAGCTGGAAGGCTTCAAGGCTGCACTTAGGGCGAACATCATCTACGACCCAAACGCAAATGGGCTTGTAATCCTCTTTGGAAGCAGCCAGCCGTACTTCAAGCAAGGCCAAGTAGAGCTTGCAAGTAGCGAAGGGGCCATAGCCTTTGACGACGGCAAGTCTTGGAGCGTCAGGTTCTCCGAGAAGAACGAGGTCCGATACATGACCATCGTGGATTCTCAGGGCAAGACCGTCTACTACACCTGTCTTTGAATCCTAGTGCGGGCCCAAAAGCCCAAACTATGACTCATAGAAACCCAAAAACAGGTCAGCCTGGCACATCCTTGATATAGAAAGGGAACCTTCACCAAGGTCCATCTTCTTCATACCCCAAAACGCCAGACTGGCACCCAAACTGTTCCAGCCCCTATGTCATAGCGGGCTGGTTTTTCTAGACCGATATCCTTGGGCTTTGCATCTGCGATGTGGCAAAACCGTAAAAAAAATACGATTTTGCTTGAAGGGGTAATGGAATAGTGCTATTTTTTGAAATACCAAGGAGAAAAATTAGATGCTTGCTCATTTTTGCGTATCCAATTTCAAAAATTTCTCAAAAGAACTTAAGTTCGACCTTTCTTCAGGACGCTATGCTTTCAATGACTTCAATGTTGAGAACAGAGTTGTCAAAACGGCTGTAGTGTATGGATATAACGCATCAGGCAAATCAAACCTTGCCTTGGCTGTTTTCGATATCGTTCGCATGCTTACTGACAACGAATTCTCTGTTTCTAGGTATGGCAACTACAAGAATATTCTGAGGCTGAATGAGTTAACCTCTTTTTCATATACTTTCCTCTTTGGAAAGGATGAGGTTGTTTATTCATATGAAAAAGACGGACTTGACAAACCCATAGCGGAAAGGCTCTTCATAAATGGGAGAAAAAAGCTTTCGTTTGACCGCAGAGTCGGCAATGAGATGCAGCAGTCATTCGAAGGAGCTCAAACTCTGGAGCGAAGAATAGACAATCCAAACTTAAGTGCAGTGAGATACCTTAGGATGAACTCCTCTCTTCCAATGGAGAACGAAGACAATGCCATTCTTCTAAAGTTCTATGGCTTTGTTGATAGAATGTTGCTTTTTTGGTGTTTGCAGGAGCGCAATTACATTGGATTCACCTCAAAGGTTGACAATCTCATAGACTACATAGTGAATACCAAACACTTGGATGCCTACAATGGTTTCTTGAAGGAAATGGGGATAGATAGAAAAGTGGTTGCAAAGAAGACCCCAGATGGAAAAATCGTTGCCTACTACGACTATGGGAACGATAGGCTCCTTGAGTATGTCCCAAATATGTCAAATGGTGAAAGCTCTTTGCTGTTGTTCTACTATTGGTATCTGCAAATGGACAGTACAAGGACTCCTTCGCTGCTTTTCATAGACGAATTTGATGCATTCTACCACGTTGAGCTTTCAAAAAAACTCGTAGAGCTGTTGAGTCACAATAAAGATATTCAAGTCATCCTTACTACTCATAATCCTCACTTGATGTCGAATGAGATTCTTCGACCTGATTCTTATTTTGTGCTTAGTGATAATCATATTGCGTCCATTGATAAACTGACTGAAAAGGAGATTCGACAGGCCCACAACCTCGAAAGGCTGTATATTGCAGGGGCTTTTGACGGCAAATAAGAGGCTACTGCCAATGATGGGGAGTTATGAAGGATATAATTCTTATTGTTACAGAAGGTAAACATCCTGAATTTGACATAATAGAACAAATGAAGGAGTTGTTCTTTCCTGCTTCCAAGAGGACAATTGTAAAAGCCTATTGGCACTCAAACCTGATTGATTTGTGCAAGACAGTCAAAGACGATCCTTTCTTGGATTATGTCGGCTTGCTAAGGGACGAAGAAGGGAATGAAGAACTACGAGGCGTCTCCTCTGATCTAATATCAGAAGTTTACTTGTTCTTCGATTACGATGTCCATGGAGCTAAGACCAGGGCAGGAGGCAAGGACAGATACGACAAGGACCTTGTAGAACTTCTTCACGAACTTGATAACGAAACGCTACCGACTGGAAAGCTGTTCATAAGCTACCCAATGGTTGAATCCTTTTGGGATGTTCCCATGCAATGTGAAGATTTTTCTTCCTGTTTTACGGATTTGAAAGATCTAAAGAACTACAAAAAAAGGATTGGAGAGTTTCATCCTAACACGGATGAACCTCTTGAGGAAAAAAGTTGTCTCCATTTGCTTGCAGAGCATGCAAAACGGGCTTTGGTTCTAAACTACAGCAACGAGTCGTCTTTTTCTTTGGATTCGCTTTTGGCAATCGAAAATGACATAATCCACAAAAGACAGGTTGATATCTTTTGGAAAAAGAACAAGGTTTTTGCCTTGAGCCCAATACCTTTGTTCCTTTTAAATGTGAACAGAAGGATGTTTGATTTCCTACTCTCATCCCATTCAAAAAGCCAGAGCTGTGAATGCAGGTGTTTGTTATAAGAAATGCTTTGATTCGTTCAATTCCTCATTCGAGATTGTTTCAAACATCCTAAAACCACCTCCAAACCACCCAACCCCCAATAAGTGTTGTACAAACCACACCTTTCTATGCTACAATGACCCCTGTTTGGTGGTGATGTGGTGAGAAGTAGAATCCTTGAAGTCATCCTAATACCAGTACTCCTTGCATGGGCGGTAGCGCTTCTGGTCCATAGAAGCCAGCCAAGGCTGTACAACGCCGTGGTCTCCCGTATGATATGCAAGGTACGTATAGGAATGAATCTCGTGGCAGTCGTTGCAACGGCATGCTCGATCCTCTACAGAAAGGCCGACTCCTGCTTCAGACTCCTCAACACCCAGAACACGAACGTGATAAGGCTGCTGGAACTCTCATCCTGCGACCATATTGCGTACAACCCAACCTGATGGAACACGATGGACTTCGCATCGCAATGAATGTGAAGTCCTTTGTTTTGTCTGCCGGCGGGCGCACATGTCCCAGGAAGGCTGCAATGACGTCAAGGCGCATGCAGGACTCCTTCGACCCATCCCCAATGAAAACACGCCACCGTGCGTGTGGGGAAGGTGCGCCTATAGCGGATGACATACAAGGAAAAGACCTGTGGCCTTGTGCCAGGGAATACATGAAGGAACATTCTGATGTTTATAAACAAAGGACAGTTCAAACCATTTGAAAAGAAAGTATGGCTTGCATCTCCTACAATGCATGGAGAAGAGCTTGAATTCATCAAGGATGCCTATTACACGAACTGGATGAGCACCGTTGGCGAGAACATAAACGAGGTGGAGAGAATTGCAGCTCAGAAGGCTGGTGTAAAATACGCCGTAGGGCTTTCCTGCTGCACCGCTGCACTTCACCTATGCTGTAAGCTTGCAGGTGAAAGGCTGTATGGAAGACCTGCGATAGGCCATGGTTCTCTTGAAGGAAAGAGGGTCTTCTGTTCTGACATGACGTTTGATGCAACTCTCAACCCTGTCGTATACGAAGGGGGGATTCCTGTTTTCATAGACACGGATCGCTCTTCGTGGAACATGGATCCTGTAGCCTTGGAGAAGGCCTTTGAGATGTATCCTGATGTGAAGCTTGTTGTCTGTGCAGAGCTCTATGGTTTTCCTGGGGATATAAAGAAAATCAAGAAGATATGCGAAGAGCACGGAGCACTTCTTATAGAGGATGCAGCCGAGGCCATGGGTGCAACATGGGAAGGAAAGCCGTGTGGCTCCTTTGGCGACTATTCTGCAATCTCCTACAATGGAAACAAGATCATAACAGGCTCAGCTGGTGGATGTCTTCTCACCAATGACATTGAAGTCGCCAACAGGGTAAGAAAATGGTCAACCCAAGCAAGGGAAGCTGCACCTTGGTACCAGCATGAGGAAGTTGGATACAACTACCGCATGAGCAATGTCGTTGCTGGTGTGATAAGGGGGCAGTATCCACATCTTGAGGAGCACATTGCCCAGAAGAAGGCCATATACGAAAGATACAAGGAGGGGTTGAAGGATCTTCCTGTCAGCATGAATCCCTATGACGAGTCAAAGGCGGTTCCCAACTATTGGCTTTCTGCAATGATTATTGATGAAGATGCAATGTGCAGACAGGTCAGAAGCGACTCCCAGGCCATGTATATTCCAGAAAATGGCAAGGGCTGTCCAACGGAGATACTTGAGGCGATCTCCAGCATAAATGCAGAAGGCCGCCCAATCTGGAAGCCAATGCACATGCAGCCAATGTACAGAATGCATGAGGTTGTGGGAAGGAACGGCTCCCTACGCTGCAGAACGAATGCCTATATCTCAGGTGGCGTAGAGGACGTTGGAGCTGACATATTCCAAAGAGGTCTGTGCCTTCCAAGCGACAACAAGATAACTCCTGAACAACAAGATAGAATCATTGAGGTCATAAGGAGCTGCTTTTCATGATGGTTGCCGTAGCGATAGTCCTTGGAATGGTTGATTTGTTTCTTTGGAGCAGCATCCTATACAGGCAGTTCTTCAAACGATTCTACGATATAGTTCTAAGTGGATTGGCGATAATCGTACTTTCCCCTTTGCTGTTGGTTTTGACAATTGTTGGTGCAATCAAGATGAAGGGCAATCCCTTCTTCATCCAGCCAAGACCGGGAAAGAACGAGAGGATATTCAACCTCATCAAGTTTCGCTCCATGACTTGCGAGAAGGACAAGGACGGCAACGACCTTCCAGATGATGTCCGCCTCACAAGTTACGGTAAGAAGCTCCGCAGCACGAGTCTGGACGAACTGCCAGAGCTCTTCAACATCCTCAAGGGCGACATGTCTATAGTTGGTCCCAGACCACTGTTGGTTAAATATCTTTCCCTTTACAATGAGGAGCAAAAACATAGACATGATGTCAGACCTGGTTTCACTGGCTGGGCGCAGGTGAATGGTAGAAACTCGATAAGTTGGGAAGAGAAGTTTAGAGACGATGTCTGGTATGTGAATAACTATAGCATGGGTCTAGATTTAAGAATAATTCTAATGACGATAAAAGTTGTTTTGAGCCATAGTGGGATTTCAAGTGATACATCTTCCACAATGGAAGAATTTGTTGGGACTAACGTATGATGGGTGAAGTTGTTGTAATTGGCGCAAGCGGACATGGAAAAGTTGTTGCTGATTGTGTGCTTAAATCAGGAGATTCTATTCGTGGTTTCCTAGACGATGATCCATCAATAGGGACTTCGTTTGTCGGGTTTCCGATTCTTGGGAGTGTGGATAATTACAAGAAATATGCTAAAGATTGTAAGTTTATAATTGCAATTGGTGATTCTTTTGCAAGAGAACGTATTGCAAAAAAACTTGACTCCATTTCTTGGTACACTGCAATTCATCCAGCGGCCGTAATTTCGGAAATTGGGGTTTCGATTGGTGATGGTTCTGTCGTTCTTGCAAATTCTGTTGTTAACTCCAATGCAAAAATTGGTAGACACTGTATAGTGAATTCTGGCTCTGTTATAGAACACGATGATTTCATTGGAGATTTCTCGCATGTTTCTGTGGGTTCTTGCGTTGCAGGAACAGTGAATGTTGGAAAACATGTTTGGATTGGAGCGGGTGCAACCGTGATTAACAACATCAGTATCTGTAATAACTGTATTATTGGAGCAGGAACTGTAGTTGTTAAGAGTATCAATGAATCAGGAACTTATGTTGGTGTTCCTGCGAGACGACTCCAAAGAAACTTGACTTGAAAAGAATACTCTAAGTTATGGATTTGATTTAAAAGATTAAGAAAGTATGCGTGTATTGATTCTTGCAAATATTGATACGGGTCTGTATAAGTTTAGGAGCGAACTGCTTGAAGAGTTCGGGAAAGAAAATGACGTAATTTTTTGTTGGTGATTCTGTGGTTCATTCCTTCATTGGAACGGAAAAGCAAGGGCTTTCTGGAATTTATCTCGTTGCTGATTCCTTGGAAGAATTGAATGAAATGATAGATAAGATTTCGCAAGAATAAGAGACATTTTTGGAAATGACATGATTTTGGATATGTTGAGGCCTTCGTATGTTTGATTAATGAGTTTTCATGTAATGTTCTCTTATCAGCTTCGTTCAAGAAAACACTGTATGTTGGGTATGAAAAAGCTCTAGTACTGATGTTAAGGTTTTTGATGATGTTTAAACAGAGTGTTTATGTTGATAACAGTTGTTTTTGCGGGCTGTGATTTTGATATTACTTTTTCTGTTTTAAGATAGTTCTCTATCAAAAAAGATTTAAGTTTTTATTGGTAGTAACTTTCTACATCGATTTGCTTTTTGTTGTTTGATGCAAAGGAATTTTTATTAGTTGTAGGGATATGAAGATATTATATGTAACCACAATTGGTGGTATGATGGGTTTTTTTGAAAGCCTTATTGAAAAGCTTATATCTGATGGTGACATTATCGACATAGCAACCAATGAGATCGGGTCTCCAGTTCCAGAGTTTTATAGAGAGCATGGATGTAGGATATATCATATCGATTCATCTCGTTCTCCTTTTAACATTGGCAATATCAAAGCAATCAGACAGATTCAAAGACTTGTTGAGAACAACAGTTATGACATAGTTCATTGCCATTCGCCTTTGGCCTCTGCCTCAACTAGGATTGCATGTAAAAGGCTTAGAAAAAAAGGAAAGGTTAGAGTCATATATACTGCTCATGGTTTTCATTTTTATAAAGGGGCACCTCTTAAGAACTGGCTTCTATTTTATCCCATCGAAAAGCTGTGTTCTTATTATACGGACGATTTAATTGTAATAAACAAAGAAGACTATGAACTTGCTAGGAATAAGATGAAGGCAAAAAGGGTTGAATATGTGCCTGGTGTTGGAATAGATGTTGCAAAATTCGCTGGCACAGTAGTTGATAGAAAAGCAAAGCGCAAAGAGTTGGATATTCCAGAGGATGCCTTTATGCTTCTTTCTGTTGGGGAGCTAAATGAAAATAAAAACCATAGAGTTGTTGTAGAGGCGCTCTCTCTATTAAAAGACTCGGGTATCCATTATGTGATAGCTGGCACAGGAGTAGAAAAGGATAATCTTCAGAAGTTGGCTGTCAAACTTGGTGTCAATCTTCATTTGTTGGGATTCAGAAATGATATCGCTGAGTTAGACAAGGTTGCGGATTGTTTTATTCTTCCCTCAATCCGCGAGGGTTTGAATGTTTCCATCATGGAAGCCATGGCGTGTGGTAAACCGGTAATCTGTAGCAGAATTAGAGGCAATATAGACATTGTTGATGAAAACGGAGGAGGTCTCTTTTCGTCATCAAGCGTAGAAGAATGCGTGGAAGTTTTGAAAAAAATGCTTGAATGTAACCGAAAACAGCTTGGTGAATATAACGCAAGGAAAGCGACAAAGTTCTCGTTTGAAAAAATAAATGGACAGATGAAGGTTGTTTATCAAAATCAGTTGGAACGTTAGTGCGAATAGAACGTTGACACCAATTTTCGTTTCGTTGCTGATGATTTTGAAATTGACATGGCAATTATTGGGGAAAAAATTATGGAAAAGAAAAGGATTGTTTTTATCCTAGGTAGCATGAGAAAAGGAGGGGCTGAAAGAGTTATCAGTATTTTGTCTCGGGATTTTGCTGGAAGAGGATGGAACACAGATATCTGCACATTGTTGTTTGACGGTGTTGAATATGAACTGGATTCGTCAACAGTAGTCCATGAGCTCAGCGGATGCGGTGGTTCCCGAATCAGAAGATTGCCATACTGGCTTAAGTCAATCAGGAAACTTGTAAAAAAAGAAAACCCTGATGTTGTAGTTTCTTTTGCTGCCAGAATCAACATCATTACAATGATTGCGTGTATGGGGTTGCATCGGAAGATAGTTGTCTCTGAACGTAATGATCCGAGTATGGATGGCCGAAGTAGAATTGTAGATATTCTGACTGAGATGTTGTACCCTAAAGCATCTACTGTTGTTTTTCAGACGAGACGAGCTATGAACTACTTTGGCGAAAAAGTAAGGAAGAATGGCTGTATCATTCCGAATCCCATAAATGTTGCCGTAACTTCTCTCTCGCCAGACAAGAATAAGATTGTGACTGTCGGTAGCCTGAAAGCGCAGAAGAACCACATGCTCCTTTTGGATGCGTTCAGCGATGTGGTAAAGAAACATTCTGAGCTTGTGTTGACTATATATGGAGAAGGTAGTCTTCGTGATCAGATTCAAAATAGGGCTAATGAGCTCGGCATCGCCAACAAAGTATTTCTACCTGGAAAAAGTTCGACTGTGCATGAGGATATAAAAGATGCTTCTGTCTTTGTTCTTTCGTCGGACTATGAGGGACTCTCCAATGCACTTCTTGAGGCGATGATGATGGGACTCCCATGTATATCTACTGACTGCGCAGGTTCAGATGAGTATATCGAAGATGGTGTCAATGGTTTGCTTACTCCTGTGGGGGACAAAAAAGCTTTGGCTTCTGCTATTGAAAAGTTTGTTGAAAATGATGAGTTTCGTAAAAAATGTGGAGAAGAGGCAAAGAAAGTGTCTAAGTTGGTTGGTCTTGATTGCACATTGGCAAAGTGGAGAAGTGCGATAGAATAATCGAATAAGAATCTGTTTTATGAAAATAGGTTCTTTCTCACTGGCAATGTTTGCATCAATACTTCTTGATTTGTTTTAAGCTGTAACTTTTACTGAGGAAGACGTTACAATGGCCATATATGTTATCATAATGATGGTATTAACCCTTGTTACTTTTTTATCTTCTAATCCTAGAGGGAAAGAGTTGGTTGAATTCCAAGGTTGGAAATCTATTTATGTGGGTTTGTTGTTTTTGTTGGTTTTAATTCACGGGTTAAGAGCACCCTCTGTTGGTGGTGATTTATACGATAATTATGCATCTTTGTACGATGCTAGTGGTTCTGTTGAATGGTCTATGTTGTTAAGCTATTCTGCATTGCGAGGGTATGAGTTTGGTTATGTATTGCTTAATAAAACATGTTGGATTCTAAGCTCAGGTAACTTGCATTTTTTTTTAATTGTTGTGGCAATAATCTATATGAGTGCCATTGCGTACCTTATTTCAAAATTATCAGTTAATCGTTATGTTGGCTTATTTATCTTCTTTTCGTCATATATGTACAATATATCGATGAATAACATTCGTTCTTCTTTAGCTCTTTCCATTATATGTTTTGGAGTGCCTTTGTTGCTGGAAAGGAAACATTTTCGTTTTGCTTTGTGCGTATTCTTTGCTACTTTTTTTCATGTAACAGCACTGGTTTTCTGTTTTTTTTGTGCGACATGTATGATTTCAAATAGGAGAATCTTGGTTTTTATATATGCGGCAACATCAGTTTTTTTTACACTTGGTTTCGACTTGTTTGCAAAAATAGTAAACATGTTCTTTCCTAAGTATTCAATTTATTTTTTGGTTGAATCGAATGGTGGATTAACTTTTCTGTTTTTTCTTATTGTGCTTACTGTTATTATATATTTTTTTTCAAATTCTAGTTTTTGGGCGGAACATGAAAACCTGTTAATGTTTAAAATGTTGGTTTGTGGAGTTGTTCTCCAATTGATTTCTTTAAAGATTCCCTATTTTTCAAGAGCAGTATATTACCATCTTATTTCGTTGCCGGTTCTAATGCCTTCGTTACTTGTGAACAATAGAGTTGAATCAAGGGGCAAGTCTTTATTTTTGGTTCTTCACGGAAAGTTG
>MSGT01000064.1 GCA_001940825.1 Sphaerochaeta sp. Phil3 | reverse complement strand
CTTCTTGCATAGCTCATGATTTTTACTGTTACTGAATCATATGCCGTGTCCTTGAGTGCCAACGCCAGTTGCTTGTATGAGCTGTTCTACATTCGCTTGTCTTAAAATCCTCGATGAGTACGCTCTTGCACGCTGTTGCTCCTACCACCACAAGTGATGATTTGATTGAGGACCCAGGTTTCGATACCGAGTCCTTGAAGGATGATAGGTCCTTCGATGTGGATTTGACAGCACCGGATATATCGTTCTTTCCATTGATAACTATTTGGGCTTGAGTTGCCATTTCGTGTTCCTCTTGATATGGAAAAAATCTCCCGAGAGGGGAGGTTTGTGCATGATTTATTTCTAGACTATATCGACAAGTTTAGGAGTAATGTGTTTGATGGTGCGTTTTACATGGCATTGAAGTGCAAAAAAGAATCGCCGAGATTCGTTATCCAGAGCTCCCGGCGACTTTGATTTGTCAGTAATTAGATTATCGAATTCCTTTAAGCAGCAGGGCTGAATCAGAATCGGTTCATGACTTTGTTATAGACATCCTTTGTATAGTACTTTCCATCCAAAGATAGGTACACGAATTCCTCAACTCCATTAGTACTCTTTGTTCCAATAGTCATGTTATGGTTGTTGTTATTTAAAGTTTGATATAATTCTATAGTTTGTTTTTTGCCTTCTTTAATACTTTTTACGCTCGTTATTGTTATTTTGTCTCCATTTTCACACGTATTTGTGGAGGATACAGTTTCTTTTAACCTTTCAATCTCTTTAAATATAGATGACATTTTTTCTATGAACTGAAGTGCTTCTTTGTTTTCGTATACTTCTCCTGTTGAAACTGTGATTGAACCTGAGCATTGTGGTTCAGACTTTGGATCTGTTATCGTATAAGTAAAACCATCGGATGTATAAGTAACGTCATCTATTGTGAAATTTCCAGAAAGTGATCCAGTAAATGATTCTTTAATTTGAGTTGATTTAACCTCCAGTTTGCCACTTACTGGAGCATTTTTATATGTTGCACCGTCCAGACACTCATTTATTATTTTTTATATCGAAATATACAAGATGTTCGGAAGATGTTTTATCTGGAGACTCTTGTAATATTTTTGTCATCAATGCAAGCTCTTCTTCAGTAGCCTCAACAAACTCTGTAGTAGGTGGAACGTTTGGGTCCTTTCCGTCTTCCTGGATAGGTGCTTTAGTGCTTGGATTGCATGCGACAAAGAGTAAGCCAATCATTAAAATCAAGCAAACATTAAAAAATTTTCTCATAATTAACCCCTTTATATTCATAAAATTGACATTGTAATTCTCTCTCTTGTCAAGGAAAAACATGAGATTCCTAGTATTTTGGCTATTATTTCACTATTTGAATAATTCCTGATTTTCTTAATTCTTTAGGGACAAAAAAATAACCAGCGTTGGTAGCTGGTTATCTTTGTATTAGTTGTTTGTACTGTAGTAAACTTAACTGTCAAAAAGAATACAATAAAACGATTACTTTTATAAATGGGGGAAAAGGTGATTTTCACTCATGTGTTACCTTAAAAAGGATATGTTTTTAATTAGCTAAAATCACCTCAATACCCCTTCTGAGTTATAAATCTAAAACTTAGTTAGATTCTTATATAACTCAGTATTAAACTACGTCCAGTTTTTTTTAACTACGTTGTACATCTCTTCATCTTCTACATAAACTGGAACTTTTTTGCCAAAGATAGATTCTGGGAGAAACCCAATCCAAAAACCTTTTCGATCAGGAATTATTGTACCTTCAATTTTTATAAAATCTACATAATCCCCACTACCAATTCCTCTGACAAACTGACCTTCTTTTGTATAAAGAATACAATCTGTATCCATTTTTTATTCCTTTTATATAAAGATTTCCACTTCTATTCGTGGATACAATTAATATAGCAGGGGTAGGACTCGGACCTACGGCCTCCAGGTTATGAGCCTGGCGAGCTGCCAACTGCTCCACCCTGCGTCGAATGCTCTGTAAACTTACGCTTTTTATTAAAAAGTGTCAATGCCAACTGCAAAAACATTCTTTACAGACCCAAATTGGCTCTCAAGTTGATTGCAAATGTCGTTTGGGATAGAATCGAGGCAAACCATGAAGGCTGGGCACAGGGATATCGGTCTTTATGGGGAGGGATAGCCAAAAGATGAAAGTCGTTATTTTGGGGGCGGGACGTAGAGGCATAAGGCTTGCAAGGCATTTGGTCGAAGAGAACAAGGATGTCATCATAATCGATGAAGATGTGGACGATGTCAACAATGCAATGTCACGTGTCGATTGTCTTGCAGTCACAGGAAGCGGAACCAACCTTGACGATATGAGGGAGGCAGGCCTTGCGGATGCCGATGCCTTCATAGCCCTCACAGGATCGGATGAGACGAACCTCGTGTCGTGCGGGATAGCGGCATCGGAATTCAAGGTTCCCCTTACGATCGCATCCATCAGGAACCTTTCATACGGAGGCTCCAATGGTGTCACCCACTCGCTCATGGGCATAACCTATATTGTAAACCCAAGCGAAGAGGCGGCTTCCCACATATATCAGGACATTGAAAGAGGAATCTACAGCGATATAATCTCGTTCGATACCACATCGCTTGTCCTCTATAATGTATATGTAGAGAAAGACTCGCAGTATGCAAACCGCTCTGTAAGGAAGATACGACAGGAGATAAAGGCAAACTTCATCATAGCTGCGCTCAACCGCAACGGGGAGGCAATGGTTCCTAGCGGAGACACCCTTGTCATGCCTGGCGATACGCTTAGCCTTGTGGCCAAGGACGACAGTGTAGAGACCATTCTCCAAACAGTGGGAAGAAGAAGGCAAAAGCCAAGAAAGATTGCCATAGTCGGTGCTGGAGAGGTAACAGACTTCCTAATTAGGAAATTTACACCTGCACAACAACGAAATCTCATTCTTATTGAAAAGAACAAGGACACTTGTGAGGCAATGGCGACCAAATATCCCAGTGTCCTCGTCCTGAATGCAGATGTAACAAGTGAAGGCATAGTGGAAGAGGAGAACCTTTCAAGCAGAGACCTCATACTGTGTCTTACAGACAGCGACGAGCTTAACATCATAACGGCAAGCTATGCCAAGCACTTTGGGATAAAGAACAGCATGGCGCTTGTCACAAGGAATCCAAACTATATTAGAATGGCGAGCCACATGGATATAGATAGCGTGATATCCACACAGGACGTTACGGTTGACTCGCTAAAGAAATTCCTGCACGGACGCAACATAGCAAGTATGCACTCGCTGTTCGACGGCCAAATAGAGGCATTCGAATACGAAGTTCCCAAAACAGGACGCATTGTAGGAAAGGCCCTTAAGGATATAAACATGAGGGGCAAGGGCATCATCGCAGGCGTTACGAAGCAAAACGGGACGACGACGATTCCAGGTGGTCTCTATGTCGTGCAAACGGGAGACAAACTTGTCCTCGTTATTGAACGCAGGTATGCTCAGACGATACAGGAACTCTTGGATATGTCTGACGACAAGTCGGGCAATATGTCTGACGACAAAACCACCAACTCAAAGGAAGTCAACTGAGTATGCACTTTGGAAAAGACGCTAAGCTCTTGGCTCTCATAATGCTTTTCGTTGGAATGCTCATGCTCATTCCGTTGGGAGTAAGCGTACATTTCGATGAAAGCCAGGCAATAAAAGCCTTCCTAACAACCATAGCCTTGATAACGGTGATCTCAGGATCCACACTTGCCATCACCCGCAAAGAGAACATGCGAGGGCTTATGCCAAGGGACGGATACCTCTTCGTCACTCTGACCTGGATAATTGCTACCGCATTTGGTGCAATACCACTTGTGCTTTCAGGGGATTTCACATCATATAGCAGCGCATACTTTGAAATAATGAGCGGCTTCACCACAACGGGTGCTACATCCCTTACGAATATAGAGGCCTGCAACAAAGGCATCCTCTTTTGGAGGAGCATGACGAACTGGTTGGGCGGTATGGGAATCGTAGTCCTATTCGTGGCGTTGCTCCCTGCAATAGGTTCTGGAACGCAAATAGGAGCCGGCAGCTTCCTTCTTCTTGGAGCAGAATCAGTAGGACCTGTAAAGGGCAAGCTAACACCCAAGACTAGAAGCACCGCTGGAGTTTTATGGTTGATATACGTAGGGATATCGGCAATGCAGACAATGCTTCTGCTCGCTGGCGGACTTGGACTCTACGATGCCGTCACTATAACGTTCTCAACGATATCGGCTGCCGGATTCAGCGTAAAGAACGCCTCCATAGGCGCATATGACAGTGCATACGTTGACGCTGTCGTGACCGCTTTCATGCTTGCAGGAGGTATAAACTTCTCGCTGTACTACAAGGCCTTCACTGGTAAGATACGACAGGTCTTCAAAGACGGAGAGCTCCGCTGGTACCTTGCAATCTGGTTCTCCTGCGCCGCCCTTGGAGCTGTTCAGCTTACGGCAAAGCACGTCTACCCCACCCTATTGAAATCGTTCAGATACACGGCCTTCAATGTAGCGTCAATACTCACGACGACTGGATTCTCCACAACGGACTACCTTTTATGGCCCACGTTTTCAGTCATGCTGATAGTATTGACTATGTTCGTTGGAGGCTGTGCAGGATCCACTGGCGGCGGCATAAAGGTCATTAGAGTTTCCACGGTCTGCAAGATGGGAACCACTCTTATAAGACATCGCATACATCCAAACGCCGTCTATAAAATCAAGAATGGCAACGAAATAATGCACAGTGAAACCCTCACTTCCATAGTATCCTTCTGTGCTGTATACATAATAACCTGGATACTTGGATCGGTCATAATAGCCCTTACAGGTACTGACATAGAAACCTGCCTGTCATCGACGCTGCTTACCCTTGGAAACATTGGAATAGGATTTGGAAAGACAGGTCCTACGGGCAACTTCGCCTTTTTCCCCGAATGGGCGAAATTTGTGTTCAGTTTCCTTATGCTGGCAGGTAGGCTGGAGCTTTTCACCGTGTATGTCCTGTTTTCAAGGGCATTCTGGAAACGCTGAGAAATGACGATGCAAAGGTTCTGGATGAAGGGTTGAGAGGGGTGGCAGTGCAGGAAAAGCTCTACGTAGGGGTAGACCTTCATAAGACGCAGTTCACTATTTGCGTAATCAACGAAGAAGGCGACAGTTTTGAAGCAGGTACAAAGTTCCCCATGGACAAGGAAGGCTACATCGCCTTTGCAGACAAGATGAAGAAGCTGTCAAGAAGACACGATGGAGCGACTGTGTCCATAGCCATAGAAAGCACCGCAAATGCACGGTTCTTCAGGGACATCATGGAAGCAAAGGGCTTTGAAGTCACGGTAGTAAACACTCTTCGCTTCAAGGTCGTCAACCTAAGTACGAAGAAGACAGACAAGAACGATGCCAAAACCCTAGCCGAGTTCCTTGCCCGCGACATACTGCCAAAGAGCCACCTTTGCAGACCTGAATCGGAAAGCCTCAGACGGGTTCTCAAAAGCCGTACCCTCATGGTGCAGGATGCCGTTGCCCTCAAGAACCAAGCCCACGCCGTCATGCTTGCATACGGTTACATAACACAGCCCGCCCAGTTCCAAAGCAAAAGCAGTCGCACGAAGCTCCTTGCCAGGCTTCCAGCCAAGGTCAAGGAAGTCATCGAGATAATCTTCGAGACCTTGGATTTGGTCGAAAGCCAAACCCATGTACTTGAACGCAGGCTGCGGCGCATAACCATTGACAACGAATACGTGAACCTTCTTATGACAATACCTGGTATTGGAATCGTAAATGCCTGTACCATATACGCATACACAGACGACATAGACCGTTTTGAGTCATACAAGAACTTTTCCGCCTACTGTGGGTTGGTTCCTTGGGTGCAGACCTCAAACGAATCCGTCTACTACGGGAAGATTACAAAACGTGGTCCGCAAGAGCTACGCACCGCATTGGTTCAGTGCGTGGTTGCCATGGTCAGAATGCCAGGAAAGACGGCAGATCTTGGAATCATGAAGCAGTACCACCAGCTCAAGGATGACAAGTCATCCGGCAAAGCAATAATTGCGACTGCCCGCAAGCTTTCACGGATAATCTACGTAATGCTAAAGACAATGACGCCGTTCGACTCTGCAAAGCTCATAAAGGATGACCCAAAGGAATAGGAGCTTGGGCCGTTGGGGCTTACGGGGCCGTTGGGGCTTACGGGGCCGTTGGGGCTTACGGGGCCGTTGGGGCTTACGGGGCTGTTGGGGCTTATGGGGCCGTTGGGGCTTACGGGGCCGCTAGGGCTTAGGGGGCTGTTGGGGCTTATGGGGCCGTTGGGGCTTACGGGGCCGCTGGGGCTTACGGGGCCGTTGAAGACGCTTGAATCCTTGGAAAAGCAAATTCCAAAGCAAATTCCAAGGCAACTTGAAAAGTACCCTGCTTTGATATATAAGGGAACAATCACCAGATCAAATCTGAGTTCGACACATTTTGTGGTTCCTAGACAGCCGAATTGGAGAATGAACCGTCGGTATCGTATCCTTCTATGGTCCGCTAATCCTGGGATTGAAGAGGCCGAAATAAGAGACTGAGCTAAAAAATCCGCGATTTGGTTGGGTGCATCGCCAAAAGGCAATGCCAAAAGGCAGACAACAACAAACCTTCTTCCGTAGGGCTGGGGCGAACTGGAGTTCCGTACATGGTATGGTATCCATTGAAGGGTCTTTCCCCAACTCCCTATGGTCTTGGGTTCGACATCACGGGATGGCCGCAGGCTGCAGTTGGGCCGCCCATGGTAAGGGAGCGCAACAGGAACGACCAATTCCACACTACACGACATACCACGCCAAAGCCAGACCGATACCCTTGAGTCCTCTTCTTTGGCCTGTTTTTCCATTATAGAAACGCTCAGTGTTTACTAAATGATTAACCTCTCAAACCCCTCCCCTATTTTCTTTTCCAGTACATAAATAGAGGAAGTATGAAAAAAGGTATTATCGTACTTTTGATTACGGTGCTGGCTGCAGGAATGGCTTTTGCTGGCTTCAACGGCAGTGCATCCATTGGCTTTGGTGTAGACTTACACCACAAAGAATATGGTTTCATCGACCAGTCAACAAATGTTTCTGTGAGTCTTGCCCTCGAACAGGCAATTGGAAGTGCACAAGGGGAAGGGGATATCGTTGCTTCAATCAATGGAAGTGTTTCATTCCAGTTTGATACCGGTGCATACGGTGATGTGGATGTTTCTGCAAAACCTGTCTACGTTTACGCTTCAATCGACAGTGCAAAGATTGCTGGAGCAGATTGGTCCGTAAGCATCCTTGGTGCTGGTGCACCTAAGGATTTCGCTAAGTCCGCAATCGAGTCAAAGTATGTCTCTTACAGAACTAATGATTGGGGTTATCCGAATGGTGGCGGCTACTCAGCCTATTCCTATTCATTTGGATATAACGCATACGTAAATCCAATTCCAGGTGTCGAAGTTTCCTACAAAGACTACACAGTAGGTTTCGGAATCAATGGTTCCTATGCAACTGAAGGATCTAAGCCGAACGTACTTGGATACTTCTACACACCAGCATACGAAGTTGCAGAAGGCTTGAAGGTCAATGCGGGATTTGCTGGTTACAAACAGGGTGATGCTTCTACAATTGGAGGTTCCATTAATGCTGCATACGCAGCTGATTCACTCAAGGCTTCAGTTGCATCGGATATGGGCTATGATCTTGTAGCAGAGAAGTTCAATTTTGATGTTGCAGCAAAGGCTTCCCTTTCTCCTGTTGCATTGGATGTGTACTTTAGAAATACAGCTACCACAGGTTATGCTGGCGAAAACCTCCTTTCTGCAAAGGCTGTTATCGATCTTGCTTCATTCAATGTTCCTGTCAAACTTACAATCACAGGTAAGGATGTCATAAATGCTCAGAACCTTTCTGCAAAGGCAGAAGTTGCAGTTGCAGAACCAATCACGGTTTCTGTAAACGGTGGTTATGCATTCAAGAAACTTGATGCAGGTTCCTATGTTGATTCCAAGACCTGGTCTGCAGGAATCGACATGAAGTATGCTTGTGAGCAATTCACAGCTAAGGCTGGTGCAGCTCTCAGCGGTGTTACAGAAGTAACAAAGGTTACAGCAAACGCATCCATCGAATCAGAAAGCATTATCCCTGGTGCAACAATTGGTCTCTACTGGGCTGACGTTTCTGATAATGCAACAAAAAAGAAAACAATGAATCTTCTCGACAAGGAGTACGGTCAGGTCTACGCTGCTTGTGAGATTGCTTTCTAATTGAAGGGCACATCATATCAAATGGAATTCAGGTCGCTTCGAAAGAAGCGACCTGTTTTTATTATCGTAAAGTCTTTATGCTTTTGGGTAGTACAAACTGTTTTATTGCTTTGAAGGCACTCGGTAGTTCGGATATCCACATTCGGCTCAAATCGAATCTGCAATCCAATAACCTTTCATACAAATTGTTGCAGGAAATAAAATCAGATTTGAAATCTTTTATGGATTTGCTCCTTGTTATCTCTCTTACACCAGTTATTTTTGAACAAGCTTTGGTAAGTTCATCTTCAAGGTTTTCAACTTGGGGAAAACATATAACCTTCGATGAGCTTACGTGTGTCAGAACTGTCTTTATGTTATTCATGAGAACATCGGAGAACCCTTTGTCTGTATCAAAGGCGAATACAATAATACTCCCAGATTTGAAGGTCGTAACTCTTGAAGCAATCCTACTTTGGAGTGCATTGAAAACCGTTACTTTCCCTGGAAGTATAAGTCCATGTCGTTTAAGTTCGTTGAACAGCTTTTCTTCGCATTGACCTTCTACAAAGTATCTAACATCCATAATCACCCCAAATCATCAAGCAGTGTATCATCAGGAAGAGATTCAAAGACATCGTTTTCAACCGCAGATCTAAGACTAAGTCTATTGTTCTTAATTATTTCAGAGGCTGAAATTGAGTCTATTGCGTGTTTTTCATCCTTGCTCCTCCTCAAAAACGTGTAGGAATGGCGTGGAAGGGACATTTCAAGAATGTCTGTGTTATGAGTGGTGAAAAACAATTGGCTATCTTTCTGGAGATTGTAAATCATGAGGGATAATATCCGTTTTTCTATGTCAGATTGGACGAATGAGAATTTTTCATCTACGTAGTACAAGCCGTATTTATGAAGCATAAGCATTGCAAGGGCCAATGCAATTGATACTCCGTCAGCTGTACCGGTAGAAAGCTTATCCCTAGCCAAAAGTTTTCCATTTTGAATTATGATTTCATCTCTTCCTCGTTTGATTATGTATGAATCAGCAAGATCCTTGGACTCAACGATATCTTCAATGGAAGGATCCATCGTGCGTACCACGTTTCTTAGAACTTTTAGCAACAGATTCCTTTGTTCGGAATCAAATGATGAAATAGTCACGTCAGGAGTCAAAACTGAGGTGAACAACATACCACAAGAGTCAAAGAGTTTTGAGATTTCATCTGTAACGTTCGAGAATTGCTTTTGGTTGAGCTTTTCGATACAAGACTCATAGGAATCCCGCTTACCAATCGGAACGATTTTTGTGGCCAAATTACAGGTTCTGAAGCCATTTGAAGTTCCTTTTAGACGTATCAGAGAACCGTTGACAGCACAATCCAATTCGAAGGAAGCTTGTGCCGATGCATCGGAAATCAAATCTTCAAGTGCATAGGCTGGATATGACCCAACAAAGCGGAATATAGATTCCAGAACCTTTCCAAAAGCCGTCTTGCCTGTTGCATTTGATCCCATGAGAATGTTTATACGTTTGTAGCGGAAATTTGGGTATCCAGTTAGGTTTTCGCAATCAAGAGGAGAATTGACAATTTTCTTTGGATAGCTGAAATTGATAGAGAAGTTGTTGAAACATAATAAATTATCAAGCTTTACTTTCATTATTACCATCTACAAACCCCTGAATATTAGATTAATTATTTTAAATTAATATACATTATAATGAGAGCGGAGAGAAAAAGCAAGTTTATTTGAATACTGTATAAACTTCAATATGACAAAATAGGCCACCTCAATCCTGAAGTGGCCCGTGGTTTGAATCGTGATGGTTCTTGGATTAGAACTTGATTCCAATAGTTGCAGTGACAGCACCGTTTGCAGCGTTTGCCTCTGCTCCGCCAAACTGAGCACCTGCCCACTTGAGGGAGAGGGAAGCATTGTTGATGAGTGTTGTGTTGGTAACTTCGAATGTTGGTGCAACAGCGAGCTTTGCAGCTGCGTATTCGTGGTCAGCACCAAAACCGCTTTCCTGCCATACATTTGCAGAGAACTTGAATGTTGCAACTTCGATTGCATAGCCAGCTTCAAGTCCAAATGCCCACTTGCTGCGGCCAGGATCTGCAACAGACTTGACTTCAACAGAACCCTTGAGTGAAGCGTCTGCAACTGCTGCTGCAACTTCACCGGAATATACACGACCTTCGTCAGCTGCGAGGATGTCTGCAACACCAATCTTTGCAGAGAGAGGCATTCCAACGAATGTATCCAACTTCACGGAAGCTTCTGCATCAAGAACCTTGTCGCTGTTGTACTTGACTGTTGCGTTCACGAAATCGTAGCCACCCTTGACTGTGAAGTCATAGCTGGTTTCCTTAGCGATAGTCTCGTACGCAACGTTTGCTGCAACGCTTGCGCTGATTTTGTCAACTGCATAGGCAATCTCTGCACCGC
Organism: Sphaerochaeta sp. Phil3; assembly: GCA_001940825.1. Classification (GTDB taxonomy): domain Bacteria; phylum Spirochaetota; class Spirochaetia; order Sphaerochaetales; family Sphaerochaetaceae; genus UBA9732. Next base: position 55,341 of record MSGT01000064.1, on the reverse strand, counting down.
CATTGACTGTTGCTGTGCCTGGAACACTTGCGAACTCATACTTAGCTTCGTTGTCTTCATAAACAGTGGTCGCTACACTGGATACAATACGATATGCCCTCGAGACATCTGTTTTGTTGTTTGAAACTGTAGCCAAAATGGTTTTATCCATTTCTTTGTACTCAGCGACTGGAACGACAGAGAAATCAGAAAGAATGTAATATGATGTCTTCTCTTCTGTTACTGGAAGATCGACTACACTAATATACGTGGTTGGAATCTTTGCAGTGTCTGAATTCTTTATGACTTTCCAAGAGTCGGAAGGTTTATAAGTTGTCTTTGCAACGTACCAGCCTTTTCCCTCTTCAATTGCTTTCTGCTGGAATGCTTTGAGCACATTTGCTTCTGCAGTCTTGAGGTCATCTTCTGCATCTGCAACAGCGTTCACTGCATCATCAATTGCTTCTTTGTTTTCAGGTGTTGGATTCTTTGCGAATGCAGCTTTTGCCTCTTCAACAGCTTCCTTTGCAGTTTCGATTGCTGCCTGTGCTGCAGCGAGCGTTGCATTCATGTATGTACCATCAGCATGCTTCTTGAAGTATTCCTTTGTATCCTTTGCATCAGCGATAGCCTGAGCTGTCTCTGCATCGAAGCCATACGTGTAGTTTGCAGGATCTGCAAGGTCGTTCTTTGCAACTGCATAGCCAGCGTTTGCCTTGACTGTAAGTCCATCAACGATTGCGAAAGCCTTGGATGTAGCGCTTACACCCCAGTTGAGACCATTCTTGTAGTAGACATCAATAGCATTGCCGTCATATGTAAGCTCAACACCATTTACAACCTTTGTGAGATTAACAGACCAAAGACCATCGACAGCCTGGATTGTTGCATCGTCAAGCTTGAGCTCGCCCTTGAGTCCATCTTCAGTCATGTTCGCGGAATAGGAACCAGCAAACTTTGCGTAGATTCCACTCTCAACTGCTGCAGTCTCGTTGCTCTCAGCTGAGAAATCAAAGGTGAAAGTTCCCTTTCCCGTTTTGCTGTTATCAATGGTGAACTGCTTCTCATCAAGGTCATACCCTGCGGAGAGGCTAGCTGAACCTGTAATGCCAGCAAAAGCCATTCCTGCAGCCAGCACCGTAATCAAAAGTACGATAATACCTTTTTTCATACTTCCTCTATTAGGCATTCAAAACTCCTTGTGAATTAAGTGCTCATGTTTTTTCTCAGCAGAAACTTTAATCTGCACTTTTAGGTAAAAGTATTGTCTTTTGATATTCTTTGTATTACCTTATTTTCGAGGAGTTATTTTATGTGTACTGTTTCATTCAAAGTTGACGAAAACGTAAAAGAGGAATCGCAGAAACTGTTCGAACAGCTGGGATTGAGTTTTTCAGGAGCTTTGAACATCTATCTCAAAGCTTGCATCCTGAATGGTGGCATCCCATTTGAGTTGAAGTTGCCTTCGTATAATGAGAAGATTCTTGAAAGGTTGAAAGAGGCAGAGGATCCAACCAACTTGAGTCCAGCATACAAGACCACGAAAGATTTGATAGAGGCTTTGAATGCTTGAAGTCAAATACACGAAATCCTTTAAAAAGGACTTCAAGTTGATGATGAAACGAGGCTGTTCCTTGGATAAATTCGTAACGGTTGTTGACTTGTTGAAGGCTCAACAATCTTTGCCTGTAGCTTACAGAGACCATTCTCTCAAAGGAAAACAATACAAAGGTTGCAGAGAATGCCATGTAGAACCAGACTGGCTTCTTGTCTATAGAATCATCGATGAAGAGCTGATCCTTGAACTTTTGTACACTGGAACTCATTCGGATTTGTTCTAGTTTCCACCGATGACAATTCAATGAACATCTATCTCCTTTGGTAAAAGGAAGAGAGGGCCTCCCAAACACTGAAAGACCTGCCTTGTTTTCAAACGTTCCACCTGTTCACAGCAAGATGACATCCTACTTTGAAGCGTCATAGGGGTCAAAATGAGAGAGTACCCTAATGCTGAAGTTCGCTCTAGTTTTGCGTCAAGATTGATGAACATATATACATGAGTGGATTCAGACGTTTCATATTCACCAGAACGTATTTTGTTAGCTTTTGCGAATGGAAATACAGAAAAAGCCATTACAGTCATCAAATCAATATTCGCATCTGTTCCGTACAATCTTAAAGCAACAAGATCAAAAGCAGACTACCATGCAATGTTTCATTGCATGATGAAGGCCATTGGTGCTGATTTGAATTCTGAAGTTGCAACAAACAAGGGTCGTATCGATGCTGTATTGAAGACTCCCAACCATATCTATGTGATTGAATTCAAGAAGGACAAATCTTCCCAGATTGCCTTGGCCCAAATCAAGGAAAAGGAATACCAAGATCAATACAGAGCTTGGAAGAATGAGATGCCGCAAAAGAGAATTCATCTTCTGGGAATAAACTTCAGTACTGAAAAACGAAACATAGACGAGTGGATTGAAGAAACGCTTTAAAGTTCCGATTTCAACAAGGAATGCTTTGTCTCAAAAAGCAAACAGATCGTCCAGGCCTACGAGTTTTACATCTTCTCGTTTTTCTGCTTCTTCATGTACCCATTGGGAAAACCCACTCTTTGAAAAGAGATAGTAGAACTTCGTCTTGGCTTCAGAGAAGGCTTTCGAGGCTGTGACCAAATCATCGAATTCGGACTTGTCGAACAAGACATTCCTATACTTGCATTCGCAGAATATAGCCTCATCCCTATTCTTTCCAAGAACAAGAATATCAACATCGTCCTGTTTTCTTGTGGTTGGATTTGCACCCCACCATCTGCCTATATGATACGGAGCTATCGGCAACTGCGAGGTCTTGGCCATCCTTAGCATGTATTCGTAACATATGCGTTCAAAGATTGAACCCATATATGTCGAAATGGTATCTGCATCCAGTATTTCATCCGCAGCGGCTTTTGCTCCTATGATTTCATAATGGCTTTTGTTTCTGAATGGGAATCTGTACCAGAATTGAAAGAAGTTGTCGCAAATTCGATATAGGGATTTCTTGGCCTTTTCCGTTTCCCCTACAGGGACAATCTTCTCTACGATCTTTATGGTCTGCAATGTAGATAGGTACTTGGAGCATTTCTGGGTTTCTTCATGGATTTTATCTGCAATGACGCTAATTCTATTCGAGCCTTCTGCAATGGTTTCTAGGATGCTGTTGTATACTCCCGGATCTCTAACTTCCATTTTTAGCAGTGTCTGTGGCTCGTCTTTTAGAAACGAGCCTGTTCTGAGTATGCAGGATGCTATATTTGAGACTATTGGCTTGGAATCATCGAATTGTTCCAGATAGCTTGGTATTCCTCCAAGTATTCCATAAGCAAGAAGTTTTTCTTCGTTCGAATAGTCTGGAAAGAATTTCGAACTAAGATAGTAGTCAAAGCCTTTTAGTTCAAGTCTGGCTGTCGCCCTTCCATACAAAGGACTCTTGGAACCAAGAACTTCGCTTTCCATAAAGCTTACACTTGAGCCACACAGAACAAGGAAAATGTTTCTCCCTTTCCATGAAAGATCGATTGTATGCTGTAAAATGCTCTTTATCGAGGGGTTTTCCAACGCGACATAAGGAAACTCGTCTATTACAAGAAAAGTTCTTTCTTGGGCTGATTTGTCGCTTATATAGGCAAATGCAGACTGCCAGTTTGAAAAATCTCCATAAGAGGATCCTTCGAAGTGGGATTGAACGATTGAAGAGAAATCTGAAAGGTTCAAACTGTCATTCTTCTCTTGGCAGGAAAAATAGATTGCTTTCTTGTCTTTTGTGAATTCCCTAAGAAGAGATGTCTTTCCCACTCTTCTTCTTCCGTATAGCACTAGGAATTCGAATTTGTTGGATGCATACAGGTCTTGTAACAGTTCCATTTCTTCTTCTCTTCCAATGAACATGGGCAACCTCTTATTGTTTTTTCAAAGTTACTGAATTACGATTATTATACTTTGGATTCAGTAAATGTCAATGTTTTGGATTTGTATGAGGTTGTCCAGTTCCACAACTCTCTCATATAGACAATGGTGTTTTCCATAATCGACATCGGTGTGGAAATGTCCAAAGCAAGACACCTTCCAACAGCCTCCGTTTTCTTTTATCAAATCTTCAAGATCCGCTATCATGGCTTCAGTCGGGTCAAAGAAATCGGCCTTATAGGTTTCCAATACATGTCTCTTGAGTTCTGGCCTGCAGGTATGGGATAGGAAGAGATCAAAAGTCCAGCGGTGCTTCTCCAGTGTTCTCTGAGCTAAGGAGAAAGACTCGGGAGAAGGGATTTCTTCCTCCCACCAAAGTTTTCCGTACATTGATACATACCATGGATCCACTCTCCAGTCCTTGTCTATCGAAGAAGCTCCGCCGAACACGAATGTTCTGGTTCCTTGAATGTCATACATACAGCCAGTAAGAAGCCTATATGTTTTTTCTGCAAAGATTCCAACTTTACTGCCAAACATCTCCGTCGAGGGCAGTTCATTGAGTATGTCGAAGTTCTCATGATTACCGTCACAGAAGAGAACCGTATATGGATGTTCGAAGGCTTTCCATTTTTCGATGAGGTCTTCATTCCAGTCGAAGCCGAAGTCTCCGCATATGATGAGGATATCGTCTTCTTTGAGTTCCAACCCTTTGAGCCTTTCTTTGAGATCTTCGAACTTTCCGTGTGTGTCTCCTGTGATGTATGTCATGCCCTATTGTACCACATGGAAATCATATTGTCTGGGTCGGAACTTTGGTTGTAGAGAATTGGAGGGTTCAACAACACAACTGAACATCAAGAAATATATCGTTTGCATCCCACAAATCCTCCACATAGAGGAAATGGAACTTCACACCCTGAATAATCAAATCCAGAAACGAGACTCTTTCTGAAAGGTATTCAAGCATACTTTCGTCTTCAAGAATATCGGAACCTATGAGCTCATAGACCTCCGCTGAGTTTGCAAGAGGACGGGACTTCTTCTTTTCCTCAATGTCTTTGTTTGTTTCAGCACACTTCGCTTTGAGTTTGGAAAGAACCTTGTCCATATCGTCAAACCTGTAGGTTTCAATGACAGCTGAATAGTCTTCCCGATCTTCCGTTCTACGACGAATTGAGTCTATTTCATCCAAGACATCGCCGAATGAAGATGGCATCCAAACTGCCAAGCTGTGAGTTTTGCCTTCTGAATCTGTCTTTTTGAATTCGACATGGTAACTTGTTGACACGGTGAACCTCCTTTGAATGACGGTATAAAACAAAGAAAAGCCACAGCTTCCTAAGCTGTTTTTCTCTTTCCGTTCTTAAATGTTTCGTTTTTCGATACTAAAACTTGAAATCAAATAACCTATAACCACATTACACATCAACATTAAAGACAGTCAAGATTTAGAGTCTGTAGATTTCATATCTACTCATACTTTGATAAAGTCAGCCATTATTGGTGGGTGTTTGCAATGTGATTTCAATTCTTTGTCTATAGCTCTCAAACAGTAGAACCTCTGATTTCTTTAGTTGTTCAAACTATTCAAATCGCGAATGACATCATGCCTAATAGAGGAAGTATGAAAAAAGGTATTATCGTACTTTTGATTACGGTGCTGGCTGCAGGAATGGCTTTTGCTGGCTTGACAGGTTCAGCAGCTATCAACCTTGGTTACGATCTGGACACCAAGGACTATGGTTTTGCAAACGATGCAAAGGCAACCTATAAGTTCACATTCGAGTTCGACACGGCATCCGCAGAGGTTGCAGACCACCAGACGAACGTTTGGGCAGAGATTGCAGCAGAGGCATCCGCTTATATCAACTACAGCAAGAAAGACTCTGCAAACGGATACAAAGGTGAATTGGTTTCCCTTGAAGATGGAAGCACAATCAATGTTGTGAGAGATCCAGCCACAAACGCGATTATCGATGTTGTTCTTGTCAATGGTTCTTCAAAGTTCGGAACTGTCAAGATTGCAATCAAGAAGGCAAACATCCACGTCAACGACTTCACGTTCGGAATCCTCAATGCTGGTGGCGCATACAACTATGCAGCTGACTACCACTTGTATGACGATGGTGAACCATTGACAAACAAGGTTGAAACAAAGGCTGCAACAGTTCTGGAAGTTCCTGGCTTCACGGTCTCCTACGATGGATATGGCGCAGGTTTTGGATTCTCTGGCAAATCCGATGAGGAGACATACAAGGTTCTCGCACATGTCCAGACAAAACCCTTCGAGTTCGTTGAAGGTCTAACGGCTCAGGCTGCGGCACACGCCTATGTAGCAAACGATGCAAAGCAGTTCTACTTCGCAGCAAAGACGGCTTACAAGGCTGACAAGCTTTCAGCAGGAGCAGCAGGTGAAATCAAAATCAACGATTCCAAGTTCGATGTCGAAGCGGCAGCCAATGCATCATATGATTTCGTCTATGCAAACCTCTACTTCTACACGCTCGCAGCAGACCGCGATGCAGACAAAAAGGCCCGTCTTGATGCAAAGCTCGGTGCCGGCTATACGTTCGGCGAAGACGTTGAAGTCTCTGTCAATGGCTATGTCGATGCAGTTGACGTCATCAAGGACGTAAGAGAGATCACAATCGGTGCAGATGCAAGTGCAACGGTCTCTCCAGTCTCAGTATTCGGAAAGGCTTCCTATGGCATCTATGGCAAGAAGCTCGCACTTGAGGGAAAGGTCACATACAACCACGAAGTCTTCACAGCATATGCACAGCTCAAGGCTGCTTTGGCAATCGGTGCTGATCCAGCTCTCACAAGCCTCAAGCCGGAACTCAGCGTTTCAACTGACAAGATTGTCGAGAATGCAACACTTGCCCTCACGTGGAAGGGTGCAGACTTCGCAAAGGGTGTAGACAAGAAGGGTGCAATCACAGCTTCTGCAACAATCAAGTTCTAATCAATAGAACGTCATATCAAATAATTATTGACGACAGGTCGTTTCGAAAGAGGCGACCTGTTTCTTTGTATGGATGTAGAATTATAAACTCCATTACAAGGAGCGCCCCCTTGCAAATCAATCATTTTAAGGCTTAGAGATTCAAAAACCAACACAAGCACATGTTCTCAGCCATGTTGTCTATGTTGAATTTGCTAAACTTTAGTAAAAATCATTATTGGAGAATCTTTAATCAATATGGTGGATGCAGCAATCAAAAATGATTTGAATATTGACAAAACAATATATTCCAATCAAAAATGATTTGAATGGTTTTGATTTACACATTCCAATCAAAAACGATTGGAAAAGGGAGTGATTATGCCCTACATATGGAAGAACCCAAATTGGCCTGACTTTAAGATTGAAATGAACACTCTGCAAAAAGATTATGAGAGATATCTCTATCAGAAAGGCCTGACAGACCAAGCATTCAGTTTGATTTCTACAGACCTACGCAAGGTCATCTATGCCCAAACACTCACAAATGACGTTGTATCATCAAATGAGATAGAAGGAGTGTCCGTTTCATACGATTCCGTGTATTCGTCAGTGGCAAAGGCCTTAGCTATAGAAAATGCCACTACTTCCAAGCAGGACAGATACGCGCAAATGCTGGCAGAATTGTCTCTATCGGTACAGGAAAACAAAGAGGTCATTGCGGAAAAAACCATTCTGAATTGGCACAAACTCCTTTTTGAGGGAGTTTCCCCTGCATATCGGCCCCATGAAATAGGAGAGTATAGAAACGGCCCTGTTTACATAATGAACGTATCAGGATCGATGAAACAGGATGTACTCTATGAAGGTGTACCCGCAGACAGAATCCAAGAAAACATGGCTGCTCTCATGAAATGGATAAGCGATTCCCAGGATGGTCTTCCTGTTGTTGTGAGAAGTGCGGTTGCATCAGTATGGTTCGTTTCAATTCACCCATTCGAAGATGGCAATGGTCGAATCTCAAGACTTTTGGCCGATGCGATAATGGCTCAGAATGCTTCAAGTCTTAGGTATTGCAGTGTCTCATCTGCGATACTTAAGAACAAGAAGGAATACTACAGGCAGCTCTATGAAGTTCAGCACTCATCTTCGATGGATATATCCGCATTCGTCTCATGGTATATCAATCTTGTATCTGACTCTCTGTTTGATGCCGAGGAGATTTGCAAGAAAAAGATTTTCCTTTCCCAGTTCATGGCCTCATTGGATTCGTCCGAGTACAATTCAAGAGAAATCTCAATGCTCTACAAATTGGCATCCGGAAGTTTCTATGGAAAACTCACTTCTGAGAAATGGTGCAAGCTTACAAAATGTCAATCGGCTACCGCCACAAGAGACTTGTCACATCTAGTTGAGAAAGGACTGCTCAGGAAATCAAATGAAGGAGGACGATCCTCTTGGTACTATCTGAATGATGCCATTCTTGAGACGTGAAACACAACAACCTGCTTTTGTCTAAGTTAATGACCCCGATACGCTGCATGTAAAGCCAGTCGGATAGTAAACAGTTCACCAACAGTGATGAACTTATCTAAAGAACACCCTCTTCCCGTCATCAATTATATGACCTAATAGAGGAAGTATGAAAAAAGGTATTATCGTACTTTTGATTACGGTGCTGGCTGCTGGAATGGCTTTTGCTACATTCACAGGTTCTGCATCCATCAACTTTGGCGTCAGCCTTGACGAAAAGGGCTGGGGCTTCACGAACAAGAAGGCATTTGACGAGTATTCATTCGAATTCGCCGTTGATACACAGAGCGCTTCCGTTGGTGCAGAGCATCAGACAGATATCTGGGCAGAGTTGGAGGCCGAGGCTTATGTTTCCGTCCTCAAGGAGAAGAACGACGCAGCTCCATATTTCGACATGGATATGGACATCACAGTCGCCAACATCCACGTCTATGATTTCACGATTGGAATCCTTGGACCGAAGGCTGCATACGACTATGCTTCCTCTTGGACGAATGACAGAGACACAGTATACCACTCACCAAACCACAACTATGCAAACAACGCAAATGGCGATTTCAAGCACAGTGCAGGCGGCTTCAATGTTTCATATCAGGGATACACATTCTCATTTGCTATGAACAACGCCTATACTGCTGAGAAGAAGGGTTCTGCTGCTGGTTATGGATCGTTGGTTTATTTCTCACAAGCTTATGTTGATAGTCTAAATGAGCCAGGAAAGGAAAAAGAAAAAGAAGCCTTTGAGAAGAAGTATGTTGAAGTTGTGAAAGTCGAAGACGAAGGTGTAGTAAAAGGTGCTTACTATGCAGATAGAGTTGCCGTTGTTGAAGATACTCCAGCTTCCGAGAAGCTCACAGTCTTCGCAAGCGCAGAGACAAAGGCTTTCGAGCTTGCTGAGGGCATGACAGTCCAGGCCGCTGCAAACATGATTCTTGTTGGAAAGGATTCCAAGCCTGTCATGGGTGCTGCAGCAAAGTATGCATACGCAGCAGACAAGCTCTCCGTCAATTTCGCAGCAGATTTCCAGTTCGACGCAAACACGAAGATTGCCTCCGTCGATGCAAAGGCTGATGCAAAGTACGACATCGTGAACGGTGCTGTCTACTTCGGTTCTGACAAGCTTGGCAAGGATGTCGCAAACTACATCATCGAAGCCAAGGTTGGTGCAGACATCCCAGTCGCTGAGAACGTTGTAATCAAGGTTACAGGCGAAGTTGATGACATCAACCTCAAAGAGAAGGCCGAAGCATTCAAGAAGGCTGCATACAAGGCATCCGTCGGAACGACAGTCGACAAGCTCACAGCAAAGGCCAACATGGCTTTTGGTGCAAAGGTTGTTGACAAGAACAACACGACAAAGGCCTCAGTTGATGGACTCCTTGTTGGTGCTAACATCGAGTACGCAGCAGAAGTCTTCAAGGCAAAGGCTGGAATCTCCGTTGGTTTCGAGAAGAAGGCTGACGCTCTTGCATACTACGGTGTGAAGCCAAGCGCATCCATCGAGACTTCCGCAATCATCGAGAAGTGCACACTCAGCCTCGGCTGGTCCGGTGCAAACTTCGTCGCTGAGGATGCAACAAACATCGCAACAGCTTCAAAGGGTTCGATCAACGCAGCTGCAAAGATCAGCTTCTAATTGCTTGATCCATTGAATTGAAACGATACAGGCTGTCTTGTCCGTCAAGGCAGCCTGTTTTCATGTACATGAAAGAATACAAAACAGGCCACCTCGACTTGGAGATGGCCTGTGGTTTGAATTGCGATTAGCTTTTCAACTTAGAATGCGATGCCGCAGGATGCTGTGACGATACCAATCTTGTTGGTGTCAGTTGCATCGACCTTTTTAAGGTCTGTTGCATTCCAAGAAAGACCAAGCGTTGCACCTGGAATGAGGGTTGTGTTCTCAACAGAGACATACATTCCAAGCTTGTTGGCTGTTGTCTTGACGGATTTCTCGTATTTGCCAGCGACGAACTCGATTGTCTTGAGGGATCCACCGACCTTGACTGTTGCATAGTCGTGGGTATATCCGACTTCACCGGAGACATCGATCTTCTTGTCTACGAGACCATACTCGAACGAAGCTGTTGCGGAGATTGCATCGTAGCCAGCGCTGATGGAAGCAGTGAGCTTTCTACTATAACCAGCCTTCTTTGCAAGAATGTCATCCATGCCGACCTTTCCACTGAGTGTGAAAGGAAGCTCGACGAACTTGTTGAGGTCGAAGTTGACAGCTGCGTTGAGAACCTTCTGGAAGGCAACATCATTGTCATCAATCTTCTTCACTGCAACGTTTGCGTAGTAGACATCAAGTCCTGCACCGATATAGCTTGCGCTTCCCTTGACATCGAATACGACATTGTCCTTCTTTGCGAGAGTGTCGATGATCATGTCAGCAGCAACAGTAGCCTTGACATCACCGTTCATGACCTGTCCTTCGTAGTTGACCTTTGCGGAAAGACCAAGTTCTGCTTCTGCTGCAACTGGAGTAGACTTGTATTCCTTATATGCATCTTTAAGGACGGCAACCTCTTCCTTCTTTACGAAACCATTTTCGTCAACATACTCGATAGTGATGTAATCATAATACACACCTCTTGCCGTATGCACTGCTTCATCAAGTTTTGCCTGTTTTTCCTCAACAACATTCTTTGCAGCTTCAACTGCATCATATTTTGCTGCAACTGGATCAGCGGCAAAAGCTTTCTGAGCAGCAGCAAGGGTTTCCTTTGCATCCCTCAAAGCCTGTTCAGCTATCTTTACATCAGCAACAGTCGTCGATTCAGCGGAAATGTTGTATGAACCATCAGCATTCTTGACAAGGTCTTTCTTGAGACCATCTTTTCCTGCCTTGTTCATGGAATAACCATACTTCGTTGCACCTGCAGCCTTTGCATAGTAGCTTACGCCACCCTGGATGGAAAGGCCTTCGATTGGAGAATAGGCTGCGCTTTCGAGAGCGACATTCCATGTTCCCTTGGAAGCATAACCAACACCAAGGGTGAAGCCCTTGTATGATACTGTGACGCCATCGTTCTTTGCATAGTTGCTCTTTGCATCGTATCCGCTCATTGTTGCGTAATCGGATGCATCGGAAGAACCAAGAATACTGACAGACCAGTCAACACCCTTGATTGCGGCCTTTGTGATCTCAGCCTTTGCCTCAAGAGCAGCATCGTTCTTGACCTTGAACGTGAATGTTGCAGCGAAGTCGACTGAAATGGCTGGAGCCTCTGCACCCTCTTCGAGAGCTGCAGGAGCGATTGCTTCATCAAGCAGGCCGAACTCTGCCTTTATCTCTGAACCGTTTGCCAATGCAAGGGCTGACTCCTTAGCCTTGATGGCGTTGAAGTCAAGGTTTGCCTTGACGTCTGCTGAACCTGTCAAGCCAGCAAAAGCCATTCCAGCAGCCAGCACCGTAATCAAAAGTACGATAATACCTTTTTTCATACTTCCTCTATTAGTCTCGAATGGAAAGAGAAAATAGTCTGAACGTTTGTGGAATCATTCAACAGTTTTCGAAAACTACTGGATTACGATTATTAGACTTTAGATTCAGTTAAATCTTCCAGTTTGGGAAAGAGCTATTTCAGTAGGTATTTTCATCAGGGAATGACATGAATGATGTTGTTTCCAGATACAATGTCCTTTTCACTTGAAATAGTGGCTCAGTCCTGAATTTTGTAGGATTTAGGCTTCCTGAAATAAGTCTCTCTACTAGCATCGAAGATCTTCAAGAAGAAGTAATCATCAGGATACCCATATCCCTGACTTCTGATGGTCTTGATCTTATTGTTCATCCCTTCCACTTTGCCAGAGGATGCTCTGAAGGTGGCGTGGGCCATCGGGCTGTCACACGAGAGTGTTTGGGTACACACGAGCCTTTCCTTTTGGCAAACTCCAAAACTTGGCAAAAGAGACCGTGCGTTCTTACTGCCTGCAAAAAACACTTTTATATACGAGGGTTTGTGAAGTTGGAAACCTTTTTACACTCCTAGATGTGTAGATTTTCCCAGGATGTTTTGACAGGGCTCCACAAAGAGTTCCATTTGTCCATGTACTCTTCATAGATATCTACAGTAGGTTTCAACCATTGGTCTGAACTCCACGGACGAACGGACACCGTTTCGGAAACCTCTTCGTTTTCTTCACTTAGGGGGACAGCATGGTCGATACTTGCAGATTCAAAGGGCTTATAGCAAACCTGACCGTAGCCCTTGGCCAAAAGTTCTGAAAGCTGACGGTTGGTCATAAGATTATTGTCATCGCCGCTTGGTTTCATCCTGTACTCGTAGTCGGCGAAATCAAAACATTCGCCACCGTTGCAGTCATGCCATTGCACTTCGCCGCAACGTCTGTACTGTACAGATTCTCCTTTTCTAAAGGCATCCATGATTGAAATCTTTCCATCGATATCCATTTGGCATCTCCTTTGTCAGCACAACAACACACTGCAACAAAGTAGGGTCTTCACTGCCACCTTGCAATGTGGTCTGTGTGTATATCTTTATCTTTACAAAGCATTAGAATAACGTGGTTCAAACGCTACCCTCATTGTAGCAGTTTGCCACAATACCCATATCTTCTGTTCGATACTTTCAAAACCAGACAACGCTTTAAGGTCAAGTTTACTATAGATGTAGGAAACAGAAAAGGGAAAAACTATGACAAATCAACGCTATTGACATATTAACATTAAATCCTTTTTGCACAGATTGATACCCATGTTTTAGAAAAATGTGATATATTGCACTGGTAAAATCAAGAAAAATGTGCTGAATAAAGTTGAAAACCCCAGAAAAACGTGCAACAATACTATGAACCTAAAAAGGATGATGCTGTCGTGAAACGCAATGCTATTCAGGATTTGTTGAATTGGAAAAACGATGAAGAACGGAAGCCTCTTGTTCTAAAAGGAGCAAGACAGGTTGGAAAGACATGGTTGATGAAGGAATTTGGGCGGCAATGCTATAAAAACTTCGTCTATTTCAATTTTGACGAAGAAGATGAACTTAAATCCATCTTTGAAGCCAACAAAAATCCTCAACGTATCATTGAGTTGCTATCTTTGATTAGAGGAGAGAAGATTCTGCCAAGAGAGACTTTGGTTATCTTTGATGAGATTCAGGAAAGTCCAGAGGCGTTGAATTCTCTCAAATACTTTAAGGAAAAGGCAAATGAATATCATGTCATAGCAGCTGGAAGTCTGCTAGGGACTCTTTTAGCGGAGCCGAAATCCTATCCAGTTGGTATGGTCAATCTGTTAGACCTCTTTCCGTTGAACTTTGGAGAATTTCTTGAGGCGACCAATCCTTCACTCCACAGCTATTACGACAACATTCAAAAAGAGCAGCAAATCGAGGAAATCTTCCACAGAAGACTACTTGAGGTCTATGACAACTACCTCATAATAGGAGGTATGCCTGAATGCGTGAAGTCTTGGATTAATCATAAAGACCCTGAGAGAGTTTCACGGATTCAAAGAGAGCTCATCGAAATATATGAAAACGACTTTTCCAAACACAATGGCAAAGTTAATAGCGGACGTATACTCATGGTGTTCCGTAGCATCGTTTCTCAGCTTGCAAAAACAAACGAAAAATTCATGTACGGTGCTGTACGAGAGGGTGGCAGAGCTCGAGATTTCGAAGAAGCAATCGAGTGGCTCGTATCTGCTGGAATGATTAACAGGGTCTACAATGTTTCAAAAATAGAACATCCGTTATCTGCTTTTGACAAACTGGATCAATTCAAGCTCTTTGTATTTGATACAGGTCTTCTTAAGCATATGGCTGGTATCGATAACAGTGCAATCCTATTGAAAACCGACTACCAATTCAAAGGACAGCTGACAGAGAATTACGTCTTGCAACAGCTTCGTGGACAGTTCGAAGTCGATCCTAGGTACTACTCTGACAAAAACAGTGAGCTTGACTTCATTCTTCAGGTTGGAACTGAGATTATTCCCATTGAAGCAAAAGGCGGAGAGGACAAATCCGCCCCCTCGTTCAAGCGATACGTTGCATCCAATCATCCAAGGAATGCACTGCGTTTTTCCAAGCGTGGCTACCGCAAAGATGGAGCCTTTACGAATATCCCTCTCTACCTTGCGGGAAAAACCAAAGAACTTATCTGACAAAACACTAGACGCATGTGTCGTTTCACTGCTGCAATGTACATGCGTCTAGATAATAAAACAGGTCGCCTCTTTCGAAGCGACCTGTCGTTATTTGATATGATGTGCTTTGTAATTAGAATTTGATCTTGCAAGCAGCAATGACTTTGCCATAGCTGTTGTTGAGCACGTCGTTGGTCGTCTCTCCATCCGTGTTGAGAGGAGCCCATGTGAGGGAAAGTGTTGCGTTATCAACAAGCTTCGTCGACTCGATACCAGCTGAAAGACCAAGGTTCGCGCCATCGACATCGATCACCTTTGCGAATTCAGCTCTTGCATAAGCTGTGAAGAGGTCTGCTGTATAGTCAACCTGTCCGTAGAAGGAAAGTGCCTTGGCCTTGATGACATACTCTGCACCGCCGGCGATGCCGATGTTCTCAATGCCTGTGTACTCTACGTCAACGCCAAGATCCTGCTTGTTGATGAGTTCCTTGCCGTACACACCAATCGAGAGATCCTCGATGAGGGTTATCGTAGCCTCTGCGCTCACGTCCCTTGCATCGTTGATGAGGTCAAGTCCTGAAACCTTGACATCGACACCATCGACGTAGTTGTTGTGGGCAATGACGTTGAGGGTCTTCTTTCCCTTTGCACCGCCATCAGGATCGTCGAGGAGGTCGAAGGCCTGAACGGTGACATCGGTCTTGACGACCTTTGCATCTGCAACAGCCTGTGCACCGAGGTAGTTGGTTTCTGCTGCAACAAGTTCGTCCTTCTTCTTTGCCTCAGCCTTTGTGGCATAATAGGCATCAAACGAAGCTCCGAACTCCTCCTGTTCGTACTTCACTTTTGCAGCGACATCTGCATCGAACTTCTCTGAAGCATATCCAAGGTCGGTGGCGATACCTGCTGAGAGCATGTCCGCTTCGTATGCGGCCTTGGCAGAAGCACCGAACATCTGGTTCTTGTTCTTCGTTGTGAACGTAGCAGCGAACTGCAGAGCGAAGTCATCGAACTTGAGAAGGTCTGCGGCGGTCTCTGCGAAGATCGAAGCATTAACCTTGTCCTTGTCGCCAGTGAGACCAACAGCAACCTTGCCGTACTTGTCTACGTTTACGGTGATTCCATCAGCCTTTTCATAGCCGTAGACGAAGTCAAGTGCATAGTACTTCTTATCCGTATGTTTCCTGAGGTCGATTGCAGCCTGTGCATAGTCGGAACCTGCAACAGCCTTGAGGAGGTCAATCGTCCAACCTTCGCCAACGATGTTGGCCTTTGTAATCTGAGCCGTGTATGTAAGCGTCAATGGAGTTGAATTTGTCTCAGCCGCCTTATCGGATCCTTTTTTATCAATGGAGAACTTATATTCATTGAACTCCAAAGAAACCTTGGCTTCGACTTCAGCATAGGGGAGATTCTCACCCTTCGAACCCTTTGTAACCGAAATGGTATCGAAACGGAATGTGAATTCCGACTTCAAACTTCCTCTGGCACCCTCTTTATTGAAACCAAATTCATGGTTTCCATCAAAATCATAGCTGAACTCTGTGGAAACACTTCCTGAAAGCGTTGGCTCTGCAGCAAAGACAAAACCAGCAGCCAGCACCGTAATCAAAAGTACGATAATACCTTTTTTCATACTTCCTCCAATAATTTCGGGGCTGGCCAAAGACCAGCTTTTTCCCTTTTTTCTCGTTATACAAGCGTCATTCTAACAATGACCTTCATAACTGTCAAGAAAAACAAAACAAAACGCAACAGGTTACAGCCTCTTTGAGGAGTTTTTTGCAATTTTTATGCAGTTTTCTCCAAAATAGGAAACTAAACAATGTATGCAATCTCGGCCGATTCCACCGCTTCGTTCCAGTCCGCCACTCTATATTCACGAATCTGAGCTTGAACTTTAGACCCAACTTCCCTGCCGTCAAGCATTGATCCAAGCCCCAAAATAGTAGACGGAATTGGAAAGGCCACGCGCTCAACTCCCCTTCTTTCAAGCTCGCGGTTCATGAAATCGAAGAGCAGTTCGAACAATCCGGCACCTCTACTTCCCTTCTCTATATAATAGAAGAGCACGCACGCGGCATCGCCCACCACTTCAAAAGCCAACGTCCCGCACAAAGAACCATCCTTGTAGGCACAAAACGCCTCTTTGGTCGAGAACGCCTCCAGAACCTTCATCACAACTGGGTCGCTTACTTCACGCTTGATGGTCTCAGAGACATCGGCCTCAATGGATTCTTGGTGAACGATGTCGTAATTGGCCATGATTTCGAATGCTGGCAAGCTATCCGCATCCTTCTCAATACCGATATCCTTGTTGTTGAACAGCCTGCGGTACCACGAAACGATATATGCACACATCTTGCGATCCTTGAAGTCGTACCACTTTGAAAGCGCCCCTTCATGGGATTCAAGGACGGCCCTGAACCTGCGGAAAACCCCTCGCGCTCCTGAATTGAGGGCGTGGGAGAGCTCGTTTCGCAGCTTTTCGTCGTCACAGACCTGCACGAACGAACACATAAGCCTGTAGCCGTCTGCACTGGTCCAGTCCGGAAGGCTCACGAAGTTGTGGGAATCCACATCATCGAAGCTCTCTTCAAGCATCTCCTGGGGATAGACGTTTCCATCATCAAGACAGAACACGCTTTCGAACTCCTGATTCTCCATTCCGTAGGCGATCTCAGACAGCGTCTCCTCTGACAGTACAGGCAGTTTGATTCTTTGTTTCATTTCCTTGAACCCTCTTTTTCTTAGTCTAGCACATAGGAAAAACCGCAGAAAGTGCCAAAAAGTGCAATTAATGCTCTTAAAAACACCCCAAAAGGTGCAATTAAACTCAAAAAAAACATGCCAAAAGGTGCAATTAATGTTATAATGAACTTATACACAAGGAATTATAGCTTATGAAACGCAATGCCACTGAAAAACTAGTAGAATGGAACGCAAGCAAACGAAGGAAACCTCTCATAGTTTGGGGTGCAAGACAGGTGGGAAAGACCTATTTGGTTCGTGACATATTCGCGAAGACATACTACCCCAGCAACTACATATATATAGATTTCAAGATAGAGGATTCATTGAGGGATTTCTGTTCCCAGACTGCAAACGCTTCGAAGATAATCGAGCAGATAAGTCTTCTCAATGGAAAACGGATTTCCAAGGAAACCCTTCTGGTCTTCGATGAAATACAGGAATGCCCCAATATCATTTCCGCTCTCAAGTACTTTCAACAGGATTTTCCAGATATCCCGGTAATTGCAACGGGCTCAATGGTGGGAATAAAAATCCAAAGGATTCTTCACAAACGGGGAAACTCGAAGGTTGAAGAATTCCTATTCCCTGTTGGGAAGATAAACCAACTGACCGTATATCCAATGACTTTTGATGAATTTCTCATGAACTCAAATGGAATGCTGTATTCCAAAGTCTTGGAAGCGTATGAAAGGAAAGAGCCGCTGGATGCCAATGTGCATGAACTGGTTTTGGATGAAGTATACCGATATCTTCTTGTTGGAGGAATGCCGGAGGCAGTCGATTCGTTTCTGGAAAGCGGAGACCTTTTGGAAACGCTGTCGATTCTGAAGGATTTGTACGACAACTATCTGTCGGACATGGAACTGTATCAGACAAGTCAGGAATCGGCGCGCCGCTCAAGGGCATTGTTTTCAAATATTTATGGAGAACTGAATAGAGAATCGAAGAATTTCTCACCCGGATTGATTGAGAAAGGTTCCAAGACAAGGGATTTCAACTCACCAATCCAGTGGCTGACTATGGCTCAGATAGTGCACCAATCATTCCAGCTCAAGGAACATGTCACAATGCCTCTGATAGGAGATGATGATTCCAACTTTAGACTTTACCTTGGTGACATTGGAATGTTCTCTTATCAGAGCGGAATCAATGCAGCCTCATTCGTATCAAGCCAAAGGGAGAACACCCTATCTGGAATCTTCTTCGAGAACTTTGTGGCAAACGAACTCGTTGCAAAGGATCTCAAGCTTTTCTATTGGAAAGGAAAGGCATCATCTGAGCTAGAATTCATTATAGAATCCAACAACAGGCTTTTTCCATTGGATGTAAAGAAAGGAAGAGGTGTTCTCAACTCACTTGAAAAGTTCGCAGCGCACAACAAGTTCGAATTCGCAATAAAGGTTTCGAAGAACAACTACGGATACTCTTCAGAACAAAAGGTAATGACGATTCCGTTCTATTTTGTACCTTTTCTTGCAAACGAACTGAAAACTGGAAGCCTAGTTGCACCTCAACAGTAAATCCGTGCGTTATCCGTGCGCCCCGTGAGTCCCATGAGACCCGTAGGCCCCATAAAGCCCATGCGGTCCGTGCGCCCCATAAGCCCCATAGGCACAACGATTGCTTTCATGGCGCATCAAGGCACACCAAGGCGCATCAGGGCGCACTAGAACGCATCAAAACGCAATCGAATCAAGCCTCAAAAGAATCCTCGTGTTCCAAACACTCCCGTACTTGCACTGACGAAAATCCTAGTTTTGCAAGAGCCTGGCGCAACTCATAAGAGGAAAGGCTCTTACCTTTTGATGCCGCCTTGGAAACGATTCGCGAATACGCCTGTCGCACCAGCGAAGACACATAGTCATAGTCGCCATACATCTCGTCCAAGACCTCGGAACATACAAGACGGTCAGCACCTTTTGCAGCAAGGCGAGCCATGACAAGGGACTTCCCTTCAGGATGGCGGCGGTTGGAGGAACGGGCGAACAACTCAACATAGCGGTGCTCGTTCAACGAGCCATCATCAACGAGAATGTCCAAAACGGAATCGACAAGTCCAACATCGTAGCCTTTGCCCAAGAGCTTGGTCTTAAGCTCGCATCTGTTGTGTTCCCGCAGGCCTAGATAACGCAGAGCCTGCTGCCTGCACATAAAAAAAGGAGAGCCGGCTCCTGTGGGAACTGGCTCTTTCCTTGTGTTCTCTTCCATACAAAAAGGAACCTGTTGAGGTTATCTCTTTGAGAACTGGAAGCGGCGTCTTGCACCTCTCTGACCGTACTTCTTTCTTTCGACCATTCTTGGGTCTCTTGTAAGGAAGCCGTTCTCGTGGAGGACAGGCTTGTTGGCCTCGTTCTCTGCAACGAGGGCACGGGCGATGCCATGGCGGCATGCACCTGCCTGACCAGAAGGACCGCCACCGCTCACTGTAATGACGATGTCGAACTTCGTGAGAGTATCGGTGACATCCAAAGGCTGCTTGACCTGATAGATGCAAAGAGGATCCTTGAAGTAGTCTTCAAGCTCTCTTCCGTTGATTGTGATCTTACCGTTGCCTTCTCTGAGGTAGACACGAGCAACAGCAGTCTTTCTGCGACCAGTTCCCTGACCAAGGTTAATGTTCTTTTCTTCTGTCTTTGCCATATCCTTACCTCTTAGAATTCAACCTTAATTGGCTGCTGGGCTGCATGTGGATGCTTGTCACCAGCGTAGACCTTCATGTTGGTGAAGAGCTTGCGTCCGAGTGGTCCCTTTGGAAGCATTCCCTTAACGGCGTGCTCCATTGGATAGGTTGGCTTGCGGACGACCATCTGTGCGTAGGTTTCTTCCTTCATTCCACCTGGATACATGGAAACGCGACGGTACATCTTGTCCTGTGCCTTGTTTCCTGTGAGAGCTGCCTTCTCTGCATTTATGATAATGACGTAATCACCCATGTCCTGGTTTGGGACATATTCCGGCTTGTTCTTGCCACGGAGAATGTTTGCTGCCATGACTGCGACACGTCCGAGCTCCTTGCCCTCAGCGTCGATCAGGTACCACTTCTTCTCCATTGTCTGCGGCTTTACAAAAATTGTCTTCATAGTAAACACCTGTACAATAAGTAGTAATGTTCCGTGCCGTCCCAAAACCATTGGATGAGCAGTCCTTTGGCAAGCGACCCGTCCATTTTGGCCTTCACACCGCAGAACCCCGTGGGAAAGGGGTTTGAGTCCCTTGGTGCATGCTTCAAAGACGGCGCACAAAGTCGATAATATATTTCAACGGCACACTTTGTCTAGTGGTTGCGCGCTGAACTTTCAAATCTTTTCGAATGCGGCGGTTGCGGTGGCGAACGTGCCGGTGCGGCCGGTGTCGAACTTCACGTCAAGGACCTCGCGTCCCCCGAACTGCCGCTTGCCCGTTATGGTTCCCTCCCCGTAGAACTGGCTGCGGATCCTGTCGCCTACCTCGAACTTCACACTCCCTGGCAAGACCGATGTCTTTGAGGCCTTCTTCACCAGGACCACCCCGCTTTTGGCAAGCGCTCCGTTCTTGTTCCTTATGTTGTATTTGCCGGCTTCAGACGGCTTTGGTCCGCTTGGCTTTTCAGCCTGGTCCTTCTTCTTCCAGCTGCCGTAGTTGCCGTAGCCACCATGCCCATACCGGCGGGGACCTCCGCCATAGCCAGAACCTGTGCCGTAGCCGCTGCCGCCATAGCCGCTGCGGGCACTGCGCTGGCTGTAGTCGTCGAAACTGGAATAGTCGTCGGAATGGGCATAATCGGAATAATCGGTCTTGGAGGAACGGCCCATCCAGTCGCCAAAGCCCGTGCCGCCGTAGGATGCGGGTTTGGAGCGGGACGTGCGCAGGTCGAATACGTCAACGTGCGAAGGGTCTATCTCCGAGAGGAACATGCTTGGGGTTTCGTATTGCATGTTGCCCCATTTCAGGCGCATGGATGCACATGAAAGGTACAGTTCCTTGCGTGCGCGGGTCATGGCCACGTAGCATATACGGCGCTCTTCCTCAATGTCTTCGTTGGTGCGGTCCTCTCTGTGGCCGGGGAAGATTTCGTCTTCCATGCCAACCATGAAGACCCTGTCGTATTCCAAGCCCTTCGTGTTGTGCATGGTTATGAGAGTCACACCCTCGTTGGACCTGCCCTCAGTCTGGGAGCCAAGCGATGACGAATCAAGGGATGCGAACTCCAGGAAGGCGTTTATGCCATCCTGCCCGTCGCAGAACTCCGGCAAGGAGAGCATGTTCACAAGCTGGGCGAGGTTGTCGGTCCTCTTGTTCACGTCGTTGTGCTCGTCAACGTCGCGCTTGGTGTAGTATTCCAAAAGCCCAAAGCCAACCAGCATGTTCTGTAGGAGGTCTCCATTGGAAAGCGTCCCAAACTGCGCCTTGCTCGTATCGTATGCCGTCAGGAACTGAGAGAGCCCTGTCGCCGCCACGCCCTTGACTATTCCATCGCCCGTTGCATTGCGTGCGGCGTACATTATGTCGCCACCCATCATTGGGTTGCTCTGCGCGTATGCAAGGATCTTCTCTATGCTGGCGTCGCCTACCTTTCTAGCTGGTTTGTTGACCATTCTTTGAAACGCCACGCTGTCCCTTGGATTAGAGATGAGAGAGATGAGGGCAATGCAGTCGCGGACCTCCTCCCTGTCGTAGAACCTGAGGGAACCCACTATGTGGTATGGAATGGAGTTCATCATGAAGCGGTCTTCGAAATCCTTTGACTGCGAGTTCGTTCTGTAGAGGACTGCGCTCTTCTCGTAGGCTTTTGGATCGTTGACGGCTGCCTTCTTCAGTATCTCTATTACCTTTGCCGCCTCGTCGTAGCCGCCGTTGACATAGTACAGCTGCGGTTTCTGACCGCCTTTCTTGGCGGCAACGAGGTCTTTTTTGGCTCTGGTCTCGTTTTTCGTTATGACATCGTTTGCCGCAGCGAGGATGCTTTGCGTGCACCTGTAGTTCTTTCCAAGGAACACCTTTCTGGTATTTGGGAAGGCGTTTGGAAAATCCAGGATGTTCTTGACCTCCGCACCCCTGAAGCGGTAGATGCTCTGGTCATCGTCTCCCACGGCGCATATGAACGTATTGGGTCCAACGATTTGCTTGAGAAGGAGGAACTGCGCCGTATTGGAATCCTGATACTCATCCACAAGGATCATCCTAAAGCGATTGTGGACGTATTCCTTGACATCTGGATTCTCGTTCAGGAGCTTTATGGACTTGATTATCATGTCCGCAAAATCCACGTTGCCCGTCTGGGACAGAGCCTCCTCGTACTTGAAGTAATAATCCATCATACGCCTGTCCAACGGATTTGGCTTTTGCATCCTGTCCTTCAAGACCGATATTTTCTTGACCGCTTCGCTTATGTCCTTCTTGTTCGCATCAGGGTAATACTGCGACAGCAGCGTCACGCTGTCATCGTCATCGTAGATCTTGAAGTTTGGATCAAGTCCAACCCTTGTGCCGTATTTTCTAAGCAGCCACACGCCAAACGAGTGGAAGGTCTTTATCATGACCTGTGAAGCCTTCTCATCACCTACGAACGATCCAACCCTATCCTTCATTTCCTTGCATGCTTTGTTGGTGAATGTAACTGCAAGTATGCGCCAAGGCTCGACGCCCAGCCGTTCTATGGCATAGGCTATCTTGGTCGTAATGACACGTGTCTTTCCGCTGCCGGCACCTGCGAATACGAGCAGCGCACCGTCGTTTATCTCCACGGCCTGCCGCTGCTCATCGTTGAGCTGGGATAGAAGATCATCTATGGTTTGTGTTGTGTTCATATCTTGGTTCATGTCTTGATTCATGTTTAGCTCTCTTGGCTTGCATTCCGGCTCATATCTTGACGGCCTCAAGGTCGACGCCGTTGACTTTGGTGATTCCACATCTGTAGACGTTGCCGGGTATCATGTCGCGTCCCATCACAACGGTGAGCCCATCCACCTCCGGAGCCTGGGCCCAGATTCTTCCAATGGCAAGGTCCTCGCCCTCTATGAGTTCCTCTATAAGTACATCGTACTCGTTTCCAACGAACTCCTTGAGCTTTTCGCTCGATATCTTCTCCTGAAGTCTCTGAAGCTTTCTCTGCCAGACCTTAGCTTTCTTTATGAGAGCCTTGTGCTCCTCTTCGTTGGTAAGGTCCCAGGCATATGTACCCTCCTCCCTTGAATAGAGGAACGAACCCATCCAGTTGAACCTGCAGTGCTCCACGAACTTGTAGACCTCGTCGAAGTCCTCCTGAGTCTCTCCTGGGAAGCCCAGCATTATGGTGGTCCTTATGACGCACTGCGGGATCTCCCTGCGTATGGTGTCTATGAGATTGGAGTATACTTCCCTGCTTCCTGTTCGTTTCATTGGCCTTAGTATGTTTGGGCTTGCATGCTGGAATGGTATGTCGAAGTATGGAATCACTTTTGGGTTGCTCTTCACAATGTCTAGAAGTTCCATGGGGAATGCATCAGGGTGTATGTACAGCATCCTGACTCTGAAGTCCCCTTCTATGGCAGTTATACTAGCCAACAGATCGCAGAAGTGGCTCTTGCCGTCCCAATCGGTTCCATATGCCGCAAGGTCCTGCGCTATGAGGTTTATCTCCTTTATGCCTGTTGATATGAGTCTTTTGGCTTCTTTGAGCACAGCATCCTTTGGCCTTGACCTAAGAGAACCTCTTATAAGGGGGATGGCGCAGTAGCCGCATCTATGGTTGCATCCTTCCGATATCTTAAGATACGCGCTTCCAGGAAAGTTGAAGAGTCTATCCCTTTCGTCGCTTTCAGCATCAGGGTCTGGATACTCCGGAACAAGGACCTTTGCCTTTGGCTGCTGGGTCTTTGGCCCTTTCGAAGTCTTTGGCTTTGGTGTTCCATTTTGGGATCCCTCTTTGCATTCCTCAAGCCCATCCACAAACCCGTTTATCTCAGAAAGGTCCCTATTGCCAAATATTCCGTCCGCCTCGGGAAGCTGATCCGCAAGTTCGTTTGCATACCTTTGGGCAAGGCATCCCGATACTATCATCTTTGCCTTTGGATTCAATTCCCTTAGCGAGAAGAAGCTGTCTATGGACTGCTCCCTTGCACTCTCTATGAAGCCGCATG
Organism: Sphaerochaeta sp. Phil3; assembly: GCA_001940825.1. Classification (GTDB taxonomy): domain Bacteria; phylum Spirochaetota; class Spirochaetia; order Sphaerochaetales; family Sphaerochaetaceae; genus UBA9732. The sequence goes on along the minus strand of MSGT01000064.1, from coordinate 30,963 downwards.
TATTGACTATAATGAGGTCCGCCTGCGCTGCATCATCCACGAGCTGCCAACCACTTGCTTTGAGGTTGTGGGCCATGACCTCTGCATCCACCTGGTTCTTGGCGCATCCCAAATTCTCTATATAAAGGCGTTTCACTTCTGCATTGTTGTTAGGGTTCTTTTCTTTGGGGTTCGTTTTAGACATGCCTTGAGTCTGTCCTTTCTTCATGCAATGGTCAAGAGGAACTTGCAAAACGGGCGCTTGTGGCGGTTGAGACCAATAGGGCTATTGGGGCTTACTGGGCGCTTAGGGCCTATTGGGCTTTTCGGGCTCACTGGGCTGTTGGGGCTGTTGAAGACTGTTGAATCCGTACCGTTTGCGCACGGAACACCTCTTCGTTCATCTCCTGTGTCCAATCGCAGAAAAGCTTTTTGGAAATATCATACACTTCCCCCTTGCTATGGGTTCTATAGAATTCAAAGAGCTCCTTTGGTTCGAATCCAAACAAATCATTGTAGATATTCCTTTTGTAAGGCTCGGAGAAATGATCCTTCTCAAACATCCAAAAGCATGAGTATGGGACGAACCTGCCTTCATTTTCCAACTGTTCAACATTCCACAAAAGGTATCTGCCAAGAAAAAACAGATAGTCGATTGTAGTGACTATGCTGTATGTAGGCCTTGAATTGAAAACAGGTTTTCCCTTTTCCTTCCTTTTAGGGTCTTTTCTGTAGACATATCTGGTCACAGCGGAATTAAGGACTTTCAATACAGTGGCGATGTTCTCCCAATTATCTGAAAACAAAACGTCATGCGTATGGTTTGGCATCGTAACGGAGAAAAGAATCACAACGTTGAACTCTATGCACAACTGACACAGCATCGTATGCCTGTACACCGCTATGTCCCTGTTGAATACAGGTTCCTTGCACCATGTCTGCTGTGTTGCATGATAGCACCTGCCTGTCTTGTCGATCTTTCCGTGTTTCGAATTCCCCGCATTCGTACGGGTCTTTCCATCCTGCAAGTAGTTGTTTAAATCAATTCGTCGTCCCATAGGAACCTCCTTTCTTCTACTACATATCCATATACAAGAAACCTGTCGTTTCCATTCACACTCACATAAATTCAACAGTCTTCAACAGCCCAATAGGCCCTAAGCGCCCAGTAAGCCCCAACAGCCCAGCAAGCCCGTTTGAGCTTCGATGCATTTCACAGTAGAATCAGCGAAGGCAGAATCCACAAAGAAGGAACGACATGGACATAACGCTAAGACCGGCACGCATCTGCGGCACGATAGACATACCTGGCTCGAAAAGCCACACCATACGCGCCCTGCTCATAGCACTATTCGCGAACGGGATCAGCACGCTTCACAACGCATTGGACTCACAGGACACGCAGGCCTGCATAGAGCTTTGTAGACGCCTTGGCGCACGCATAACATTCAAGACCGATATCCCTGTGCCCACGCTTGTCATAGACTCAACCGCCATTGCAAGCGAAAAAGAGGAAATCACAATCGACTGCGCCAACAGCGGCACCACCTTATACCTTGCAAGTGCAATGTGCGCAGCAGGTTGCACTTCAAAAAGCATAAGGTTCTCAGGAGACGAACAGCTATTGAAAAGACCAATAGAGCCGCTTCTGGAAAGCCTCAGAGACCTAGGTGCAACCATAGAACCAAAAGATTCCACAACAATCCCGTTTACAATACATGGACCGCTCGACGGAGGCAGAACATCAATTGAATGCAGGACCAGCCAATACCTGTCGGCGCTTCTTCTGGCTTGTCCCATGGCGCAGAGCGACTCCACCATAGAAGTGCCGCTTCTGAACGAGAAACCCTATGTAAGGATGACCCAATACTGGCTTGGAAAGCAGAAAATGGACTATTCATACAACGATGAGCTATCGTTGTTCCATATCAAGGGGAACCAGCATTACAAACCATTCACAGAATGCATTGGAGGAGACTATTCATCTGCAACGTTCTTCTTCTGCGCCGCAGCCATGACAGGAGGAACCATAACGGTCAACGGCCTTGACAGGAGCGACCCGCAGGGAGACAAAGCGGTGCTGAGCGTACTTGAGCAAATGGGCTGCACTGTAGAATGGAGCGGAAGCGGCGTCACGCTAAACGGGCCGCAAAGGCTCAAAGCCGGAGAGTTCGACATCAACGACATACCTGATGCGCTTCCTGCCCTTGCCGTTGCATCATGCTTTGCGGATGGGGAAACCAAGCTATACAACGTAAAGCAGGCAAGGCTCAAGGAAACGGACCGCATTGCAACGATGGCTCATTGCATAAACGAACTTGGTGGCAGTGCAGTCGAACTGGATGATGGGCTTGAGATACACCCCGTAGAAGGTTTCACCGCAAAGGAGATAGACGGCTGCAATGACCACAGGATAGCAATGTCCATGGCGTTGGCTTCCCTAAGAAGCGCAGGAAGCCTTACAATAAGGGGTGCACAGGCCGCTGCGGTTACATTCCCAACGTTCTTCGAGCTGTTGGCAAAGGTATCGGTCTCAAATGAAGAGGATCCAAAGACAAGCCTCAACTCAAAGACATCGGTCTAAGAAATGATGGCCCAAAAGGAGGATTTCATGGTAAGAATCGTATATGAAGAAGGTCTAGAGGCCATTGCAAAGAGGATTGCACAAGCTTCAGACGGCGATACCGTGAAGCTTGAGAACGCCATGGAAGCCCCGGTGGTGCTTGAAGAAGTTGATTCGATAGGTCTTGTCTATTTCAAGTGTGGCAAGGATATAAGCGACAGAATGGTACGTTTCATCAGGGAAGGGTTGGGTTCGATAGAGCTCAAGGGGCTGGAGTACCTTTTCTCCATATGCGTGTGCGAAGGGTCTGCAAAGCCTCAGTATGCGCTCAAGGTGGTCAATAGATTGTGTTCGCAGATAGGATGCCTTCCAAGCTACAGCAAAGCCGTTTCCTCAGATGACAAAACGCTTGAAGAAATCTGCAGGGACGTTTCGAAGGAATCCATAAGACTTGCAGACGGCAGTCCGTTCATTGGGCTGTACATGAAAGCGAACAAAAAGCGTTTCAAGGAAGCATAAAGGTAGCATAAAGTAGCATAAAGGAAGCACAGCATGAACGACAAACCACGCAAACCAATGTATCCGAAGGAAAAGATGAGCAGGCTCGCAAAATGGTTCTTTGGAATTCCTCTCATCTATACGCTGTGGAGGTTCTTTTCCGTAGCCATGCCAAGCTATGCAGAAAGCCCACGCATGGAGATTCTGCTGAACATCATAAGCTATGCGCTTTTCATAGTCCTTGCGCTCCTTGTGGTACAACGTTTTCTCAACTTTCCAGCAAAGAGGATGCTTGGCGAAGACGGAAAGCTCGATTGGAGAGGCTTTGCCATTGGATTTGCCGTCATGCTGGGGGTGCAGCTTTCAATGAACTTCATTGCAATGGCAGTGAATCCTCAGGATTTCAAGTATACCCTTGATGCACAAGGGTGGATCCTGGACTGGACGCTAGCCCTTGTACTTGTTGTTGCTGCGGCGTTCCTTGAAGAGCTGCTCACAAGGGCGTACATAGCCCACTTCGTAAACGACGACATGGAGACACGCCCGCTCAACATGCTGTACTACTGCCTTGCAAGTGCACTTCTTTTTGCAATAGCGCATTTTTCCAATCCAGAGGTCGCAGGATCAGGTGCGTTCTATGCCATGGCATTCTATTTCATGATGGGATTTGTACTTATGCTTGTGACGCTTAGAACCCGCAGCATAGGTGCGGCACTTGGAATCCATATAGCCAACAACCTTGTCAACGCATGGTTCTTCACATACGACAACGCCGCAGTCAAGACGAACGCACTCTACACGCAGGCCAACAACGAAGGCCCAATGCTACTTGTCCAGGCCGCAGTAAGCCTTGCCGTATGCACGCTTGCCGTTCTCTACCATAGACCGATGCCTCTGTCCAAGGAAAGCTCCAGATAGGAATCCACATCTCTTAGATAGCACACGAACGCTCTGACCTTCCTTTGTGTCTCATGGCTTTGGTTGTACATGCTGGATACTGCCTTTACATACTGTCCAAGCTGTACCTTATGGTCTTCATAGGAACAAGAGGAGTCCGTCTTGAAGTCTATTACATCAATGCCGTCCCCACCTACAGCCAAAAGGTCAATGGCACCCTCTATGAAGGATGTGCCATCGAACATTATGAAACGCTTCTCTGAAAGAAGCTCTTTTCCACGTATGCTGTCGTACAGCCTTCCTGTCATGAACGAATCGGCCATGGACCTTGCATCCTTGAAAAGCAGGCTTTTCTCCTCTTCGCAAGCCTTTTCAGGAAGCATTCCAAGTAGTTGGGACTCATCTTCGATCAGCCCTTTTATCCTATCCTCTATCAACTTGTGTACAAGGGTTCCAAAACCGGTGTTGAACGAATACTTTGCTATCACAGGGTCGCTTGCAATGGAAGGAAGCCTCCTTCTTGAGGCTTCGTGAGACTCTTCTGGTACAGGTTCAACGGATCCAAGCTGAGTCACGGCCCTGGAGACGATGCCGTTTGGAAGAATTGGAACATTTGCCGACTCGAACACGCTTCTATAGAACGTTTTGTCCTTGTCATGGACAGCAGGTTCTACGAAGCGAGGCTCCATGCATAGCTCTTCAAGCTCAAAGCCATCCCCTTTGAGGTTTCCTGTCCAGGTTGCAGGGTCATAGCCAATGGAATGTAGAAGATATGTAAGCATGACATTCTTCTTCTCAGGGTCAGGATGGAGAGGAGTCTTCTCGTCGATGCAGCCGCTGAATACAAGGTGGTATCTCGCCCTTGTGGCCGCTACATAGAGGATGCGTTTGGTCTCTGCATTGTCCATCCCCTTCTCCCTTGGAGAAAGGATGTCCTTCACAGGGTTGTGCATAGCCCCAACGGAGTCTGTACCTTGCTCATAGGAAAGGAACACATCATCGCCAACCTTATAGTTGTTTGGTTGGAACCCACTTGGTCCTTTGGCTCCCGAGTGCATGTCAGCCACTATGACGACTTTGAAGGCCAATCCCTTGGACTTGTGGACTGTCATTATCTGGACGCCGGAGACATCCTCCTTGAAAACGGTCACTTCCTTTGTCTTCATGCTTCCACGTCCAAGCAGAGGTCTTAGGTAGTCAAGGAAGTCTACAAGCGTCTGGCCTTTTGCATCGTAGTCAACGGCAAGGGCGTACAGGTAGTCGAAATGATCGGCATACGGCCTGTTGAGGGTCCTTGAAAGCATATAGCCTCTATACCCCATGTCGTACCACATATAGTCCAACGTCCTGCATATAGAACCTGCGGATGCAATCCTGAACAGCGATGCAAGGTTGTCGTTGGCCCTTTTAATACGACTCGAAAGCGTTTGAGGTAGGTCTTCAGAACTTCTCTTCTCGTCAAGCACGACCTGAAGCTCGCTGTCGCTCAACGAGCAGAACGGCGATTTCAGGTATGCAGCGTAGCTTATGCGGTCGTATGTGTAGGTGCAGGCCTGAAGCGCACTGTAGAAGTCATTGGCTACGCTGTCGCTCACAAGGGAGCGGGCCTCTGACACAGTATATGGTATTTCCTTTGCTGTAAGGGCTTTCTCGAATACCGCCTGGTGTGAACCAACCTTTAGAAGCAGACCTATTTCGTTTGGTCGAGGAGGTCTTAGAAGGGTCTTATCAGAATCATCGGGCACAAGGAAAGGTGCCTTGCCTGAGCATATATCGGCTATGAGTTGGGCCACCACATTGGCTTCGCATTCGATGTTGGAACGGCCTGCGGTGGTGTCCTCGTTGGAAAGGTCTGGGTGCAGGAGTGCGATGCGGCTTCTGGGGATGATGGCATCGCGCGGCTCGAGAGGGATGTAGGATGCTTCGTAGTCCTCTTCTCCAAAGTTCTCCATGACGGTGGGAAATGCATGGTTGCAGAAATGGATTATCGCCGGTTCGCTTCTCCAGTTCTTCCTAAGTTCTATTGGAGATGTACATATCTCGGAGCTCAGGCGTTTGAACACGCTTACATCGGCGCCCCTGAAGCGGTAGATGCTCTGCTTTTCATCACCTACGAGGAATATCTTGTTTTTTGAAAGGGCTTGTAGGTCAGGGATGCCTTCGCTGTCGTAGGTCCGAACCGCCCCTTCAATATATTGTCTTTCACACAAAAGATATATGAGTTTTCTATAATCGTCGTTGTTGTCCTGGAACTCGTCCACCATCACGCTGTCGAACCTTGACTTGAAACGGTCTCTGATGTGGACCTCGTCCTTGAGTATGCGAATGGCAAGCTGCATTACATCGTTGAAGGACAAAGCCCCTGCTGTGCGCTTTCTTGAAAAGAGCTCCTCTTCGTACTCGCACACAAGGCCATAGTAGGCTTCCATGAATGGTGCATCATGCAATGCATTCATGTAGAAAAGCTCTTCCTTGGTAGGCTGCTTGCGGACCCTCTTTGCATTGAGTCTTTCATCCTCAAGCTGGGCGATCTTATCCGTCACCAATGCCTTTAGCGTATCCATACTGCGTGGGACGTCGATTGGCTTTGTTATGTTCAGGTGGTTGCGTGCAAGGTCAAGGAACACTGCATTGAGGTTCTCGACGCTGAAGTTCGAATACAGCCTTTGAACTACAGGTTCGTTGTAGTGACGGTTGAGAAGCATACGGACGATTGAGTCTGACATCCTTTCAAGGTCGTCGTCATCCATTATCCTAAAACTCGAAGGAACCCCTTGGTGCACGGCTGAAGCCCTCACGACCTCTGAGCAGAAGCTGTCCACTGTGGAGATCGAGACCTCTGCGAATTTGGACATGGAAGAGTCGCTTACAAGGCCCTCCTCATGGCCTTTTTGAAGTAGCTCGTAGATGCGGCTTTTCATCTCGGCGGTGGCCTTTTTGGTGAAGGTTATAGTCAAAATACGCTCAGGAGATATCCCTTGGGCCACCATTCGTAGGAATCTGAACGAGAGGACCGTTGTCTTTCCGCTTCCAGCTCCGGCTGCGACCACGCAATTGGAGGTCTCCATTACAGCTTGGCCTTGGACTGTGAGATCTCCTTTTGGATCCAAAAGGTTCATTCCGTTTCTGCTGCAAAAGGCACTGAACCTTTGAAAGTCGAAATTTGCAAAGGTGTTCGTTGCTGTCGTCATACGGTCTCAAAGCCTCCTCTGCACAGGTTGTAGAACGGGCAGTATCTGCAGCCCTCGTCCGATGGGGTGGGCGCAAAGCCAGCTTCCTTTATGGTGCGGCTTAGATTCCCTATACGCATTTCATAGTTGTCCTGTACGAACTCTTGGGATCTGTCCACTTGGTCTGAAGCCTCTGAAGATTCCTCCATTGAGGAGCTATACTCAAAACCTTGCTTCGTCCTTCCAAACGACACAGGCGGCCATACATACTTGAACGCTCCATCTTCAATTGAATAGTAGGCTCCATACACAACCTTTGCACCATGTGGACGACCTCCAAAGCGGGGGTTCTCTTCAAGCATCCTTGCATACACTGCAAGCTGCAGGCTTGTCTTGCCAAGGTCCTTTGCCTTGTAGTACGAAGCGGCGCTCTTCTTGAAATCGACTACGGCGTAGTTGCCATCCTCGTCTTCAAGCACGCAGTCCGCCATTCCTCTAAGGGAGACCACCCCGTTAGAAAGGGAGAAGGCGGTTGCATCCTCCATGGCCTTGAACTTCATATCCTTCAGAAGCTGCGCCGATTCGCTCTCATAGAACAAAGGCAGGAGGTCTTCGTACTTCCTGGCTATGAAGGAAATATGTGAACGATCCGTAGAGTCAGGACGCTTGGAATACTTCTCAAGCTCCTCTCTGAATATGGATTTGAGCCTTGGCTCGTTCATGCCGCCTATGGTTCCAGACTCTTCCAATGCATGTTGGATGGTTCTGTGGAGGATGTCGCCAATTTGAGCAGCATCGTTCATACGAGGCTCGAAATCAACGTCCCGCAGCTTGAGAACGCTGTATGCAAAGCCTTTGTAGGGGCATTCTTCAAAGGCCTTTATCCTGGATACACCCATTGCGAAAGGAAGTTTTGGAGGTTCAAAGGACATGTCAGAACAATAGTCCAATGGAGCTTCGTCAGCATTCTTGAAACAGGTTCTTTGCTTGGCTGTCGCATGTCTAAGACTGCCGCTGCGCCCCTCCCAGACATCCATTTCATCATCAAAGGAATCGGGTTCCTTCGTTGAAATCCGTTCGCTGAGCCCTTCGCCCAAAAAAACGGTTGGAACGACATCGGCCCCAGAGAAACCCTCCTCGCTCGACGACAGCCATATCTCGTTGAGAGCATCGGAGGAAGCATCTTTGGAATAGTCTGTGAAAGCGTCTCCGGAAACATCGTCCACTTTCCAGAAAACATGGCTGTAAAGGCCAAGTACGCCATCGCCAAGCTGAAGGACATCTTCCATCGTCTTCGTCTTCTCATAAGGCAGAAACGGATACGGATTGCGAAGGACCCTTGTGTTGGAATCAGCAAGTCCTATTGCGAAATGGTGCTTCACCGCAAGCCCTGCATCCAAGGGGTAACTGTACACCCTAACGTTGTCCTTGCCTGTATTAGGTGCATATTTCCTGTCATTGAGGATGTCCACGAAAAGGGAGAACAGGTCAGGGGTCCTCCCTGTATCAAGAAGTCCTGCATGTATGGAAAGAGTTCCCAATTCCGCTACACATGAACCAAAAACACGTGCATTCTCATATTCCAGACCATCGTCGTTGGAATACTCCCTAGTCCATGCATCTTCACCGAAAAGATCCTTGACCAAGACCATTACGTTTTCATGCAGCATGGATGCATCCTTACAGTCCACGACGGCGGATATGCCTTCGCCAATTGCAGACAAGCGCTGGGCAAGGGCATCCTCCCCCATGGCTTTGAGCTTTCCAATCCATTTGGAAAGGGGGCCGTCCTGAACCTTGCACTCTATGGACTTTTCAATTATGCCAACGATTGATTCCCTGTCTTTATACGGAAAGCAGGGATCCAGCAGGAGGGCCTTCATGCTGTCCATGCTGTAGTTCTCGTCCCTCACCCTCAGAAGGGCCTTGAAGAAACGGCCGGGAATGTATTGGGTCAGTGGCTTTGCACCTGCGAAACTAAGCTTCACGTCCCTTTTCGAGGCTTCCTGCTCAAGATAAGGCCTATAGGCATCCACATTTGGACACGATACTGCAATGTCGTTTGGAAGGACTCCTCTTGAAAGAAGCGAGTATATCCTACGCATACAGGCCATCGTCTCTGCAGTGGAGTTTCTAAACAGCTTGAGCTTTGCAGAATTGCCATGCACCCCGCCTGCAGAATCCAAGTCCAGAATCCTGCACGCTTTTAGGGCATCGCCCACGCATGGGTCAGAGAAAGAACCAGGGAATACAAGCACGTAGTCATTGGCACATGTTCCATCATTGCCAAGCACAGAGAAATCGGGCTCATAGAGGCAGGGGTCGTAGAGACCACTCGATTCCATGAAGGCCTTGTATGCTGGGACGATTACGCCCAGGTCGTGGATCATGTCCGCTGGGGCGTTTTCAAGTACTGATGGCCTTAGCTGCATGGGTGCCGTTTCAGGATTAGATTTTACGTCCACTTTCAAACTTGCTTTCAAGTCGAACGCCCTGCACATATCAGGAAGGCCAGTGGCTATGCTTTTCATGTAAGCCTTTTCGCTGCAAGGATATGAACTATCACAGTAGAAACGAAGCCTAGTCATTGCCCTCTCCTTACGAAAGAGCCGGTTGACGAAAAGAAGCCTATCCGTGAACACCGCCTTGGTTCTGCCTTGGGGGAAATGCGTGAAGTTCGCCTTGAACCGGTCCCATGAAACAACGCTGTCGCTGAACACCGCCGTGCCTGGATGAATGCGGACGCAGGCCTCAAGGTAGCTGCGAGCCACTACTTGGGATGAGAATACATATCTTGTGCCGTCTTCATGCGCTCTCAGAAGCAGCTTAGCAATCCTTCCAACGTAATCCATATCTTCATTATAAGGGGAATGAGCCTTGATAGAAACAGCTTTCGATTAGGCTTTTGCAAAATATCGCATCCCTGTATAATCGGGTCATGGCTAAAGACGAAAAAACAAAGACAAGCATAGAAAAAAGCACAAAGGACGCAGTCAAGAAGGCAAAGTCCACGGTCAAACGCAAGGCAAAACGATCCATGAAGAAACACCCTTGGATATGGGCGCTCGTAATCGTCGCACTCGTCGCGGCGATCTTCATCCTCACCCCAACGCAGAACCCTCTCTCCTCAACGATCCAGTTCCAGGAAGGCGGCGAAATAGACGAAGAACTGGCCCTCCCCGCCTATTCCAAGACCGATGTCGTTGTGCAGCACACTGGATACACCCTTTGCTATAGCGAAGAGGACGAGCAACCCTACTGGGTGGCCTATGTGCTTACAGCGGATGAAGTCTTTGCAGACAATGCACAGAGGGCGGACAACTTCCACGAAGACCCGTCAATCCCAACCGGCAGTGCAACTCTTGCAGACTACAAGGGAAGCGGCTATGACCGCGGACACATGGTTCCGGCTGCAGACCTCAAGTGGTCTGAACAAGCCATGGACGATTCGTTCTTCATGTCGAACATGAGCCCCCAGGCAGGAGCTCTCAACCGTGGCGTATGGGCTGATCTGGAATCCGTCGTAAGGACATTTGCGGCACAGAACCAAGCCATTTGCGTAGTCACAGGCCCTGTGCTTACAGACGGCCCGTACAAGAAGATTGGAGACAACGAGGTGTCTGTTCCAAACTACTACTTCAAGGCCATCCTGGACTACACCGCCCCTGAATACAAGGCCATTGGATTCCTTCTTGCAAACGAGGGCTCCAAGGAAGACCTTGAGTCTTTTGCAGTCACCATAGACGAACTTGAAGAGCTTACAGGACTTGATTTCTTCCCTCGACTCCCAGACGAAGAGGAAAAAGCACTAGAGTCGTCGTTCGACGTATCGCTTTGGGACTTCTCTCCTTTCAATGCGTCAAAGATAGCCAAAAAGTACGGATACGACCTGGAGACAGGTTCATATGACTTCTCCGGAGCTACCGTTTCGTCTGCAAGCGCAAAGCCCCAGAATGTGCAGGAGCAGGTACTCTACTTCCTGTACTCAAACTTTGGACAGTACAAAATAATGGTCATTGAGAAGTTTGGAGAACTCAAGGATACAGTCAGTTCGCTTTTCTAGTTCGCTTTTCTAGTTCGCTTTCCTGATTATGGCTTTGTAGAAGTCCACACCACCGGGCAGGCTTGAAGCGTCTATGTTCTCATCAAGACCATGGATGCTCTTGAGCTGCTGGGAGTTGATTGCAAGGGGTGCAAAGCGTATGGCATTGTCCGTAACCGGCCAGTAGTGGTAGGCATCCGTTCCACCAGTCATGACATATGGAGTTGGAACTGTATTTGGATAGATTTCATGGACGGTCCGCTCCACGAGCTTGAAAGCATCCCCTTTGTAGTCCACAGGTTTCTGAGGGGCCCTGCAGTCGCTGAACTCCATCTCAAGACCGTGCTTTCTGCACAGAGGTTCCAATATGCTTTTCGTCTCCTCTATACCCTGATGCTGTATGAAGCGGGTGTTTATGTTAAGCCATGCAGTCTCTGGAAGCACGTTCTCAGCCTTAGATCCCTCGCACATGGTGAAGGCCATGGTCGTCTTTATCATCGCCGCCCCCGCAGGGCTTATCTTTGGAAGGACCTTTGAAAGAAGAGGAGAGAAGAACCCCGCATGTCTCAGGACGAATCCAAAGGCTCCCTTTGCATACGGGCCAAGCCTGTGGAACATCTCGACCACTGTTGGATTCATCTTGGCCTTGTTTGGGTCGTGCCTTTCAAGTTCGTCAATGAATGCTGCAAGCCGGGCTATGGGGGAACCCTTTACAGGAGTGGATGCATGGCCACCGTTGGAATGGGCCGTTATCCTTATGTTTCCATGGCCCTTCTCAAGCACCCCTATCATGGCAAAGCTTCCGTTTATGCCGGCCATTGGAGAATCCACTATCATTCCACCCTCGTCCATGAGAAGCTGTAGCCTCACCCCATGCTCCTGAAGGTACTTCACGGTATTTGGAGCGCCCTCTCCACACACCTCCTCCGTGGATGAAGAAGCTATATAGACATCCACATTTGGCTCAAAGCCCTCTTCTATCGTCTCCTCAAGGCTTTGGAAGATGCACATGAGGGATGCTTTGGTATCAACAGTTCCACGGCCCCATACGACACCGTTCTCATCTATATGACCACTGAAAGGAGGATGCTTCCAGTCGCCGTCGGCAGGCACTACGTCCTGATGCGACATGAGTAGGATTGGCTCGCCTTTTGGACTCCCTTTTCCTTTGAGCTTTATTAGGAGGGACTGTCCAATGCACACGACCTCGCACTTGGAGAAGACGTTTGGGAAAAGCTCCTTGAGGAGGGTGTGGAAACGACTGAACTTCTCTGCATTCTCCACCCCCGGTTCGCTTATGGTCTCGCACTGAATCATCTTCGAAAGCTTGGTGGCATAGAGCCTTTCCCTGTCTGTCATAGAACCTCCCAATGTGTTTGGATCCAAATGGGTACAAAAAAAGCGGCATACGGGAGTCGGACCCGCTTCAGAAGCTTGGGAAGCTCCTGCACTACCGGTGTGCTAATGCCGCAATTACATTGCCATTATATCCAAATCAGTTTCAAAATCAAGGGCTTTTGCAATCTTGCCGTTAGACCGAGCTAACCAAAAGTTGTATATTGTAGTATATTCGATGTGCAGTCTGTATCAAAGCATTGATTGCGGAGGTGTATGAAATGACCAAGACAACTGTAAAGATAGACGGAATGATGTGCGGAATGTGCGAAAGCCATGTGTGCGATGCAATAAGAGCAGCCTTTGATGTGAAGAAGGTGCGCGCTTCGCACAAGTCAGGCCTTTTGGAGATTGTCACTCAGGATGCTTTGGACGAAGGAGCCGTGAGGAAGGCCCTTGAGCCAACCGGCTACACTGTCCTTGAAGTCTCAAGCGAACCGTATGTAAAGAAAGGGCTCTTTGGATTCTGATGGCATACTCAAGCAACTCCAAAGACACCAACAAGAGATGCCCTTACATGAAGAAGGTCCTCGTTACAGGGGCTTCAAGCGGAATAGGTCTTGAAACGACAAGGCTTTTTGCACAGAACGGCTTTGTCGTCTACGCAGCATCACGACACCCGCTTGATGTCTCATCGTTGGGATTGGATGGAACTACACGCAAAAATGTCATACCAATTGAAATGGATGTCACGCAACCTTCTTCCATTGACAAAGCAAGTGAATTTATAACCGATTTAGGAATCATAGTTCATTGTGCAGGCTTTGGCATAAGCGGTTCTGCAGAGAAGACTCCTTTGGAGAGGGCAAGGGCGCAGATGGAGACCAACTACTTTGGAGTCCTCAACGTGAACAGGGTCTTTCTCCCGTTGCTTAGGAAGAATCCAAGGTCGCTTGTGCTTGTGACAAGCTCCGTAGCCGGAGTCGTACCAATCCCCTACCAAAGCCACTACAGCTCATCCAAGTATGCCCTTGAAGCGTATGCCCAAGCACTTAGAATGGAGGCATCACCATTTGGAGTGAAGGTTTGCCTTGTGGAGCCAGGAGACACGAAGACGGGCTTCACCAAGGCAAGGACAAGCGATGAACCCAAGGATTCACCCTACTACGGGAGATGCCTCAGTGCAGTTGAACACATGGCACGCGACGAACAAAAAGGAAAACCTGCAAAATCCGTTGCGGATTTATTCATTAAAATGGCGTATAGAAAGAACCCACCTGTGAAATGCGCCGTGGGTCTGGACTACAAGGCATTGGCGCTGCTTGCAAAGATTTTGCCTTCGCGTACAATAGTGTGGCTGGTCAGTAGAATCTACATTGGAGGCTGATTATGAGAAGAAAGATCATTACGGCTGTTTTGGCCATGACCTTGATTGGAATGGTAGCTGCGTTCGCAATAACGCCAAGCGATCTGTCATCAGAGGACAGGGCCAAGTTCGACAGTCAGGCCCTTAGCATCCAGACTAGCGAAAGCATGAAATACTATGCCGATGTCTGGGGTTCGCCCCTCTACTGGGAGCTTACCTGGGACCTTGCGGAGGACCATCCTTGGCTTTACTTCACCATGCCATACAGTTTCTTCTCACCGTTTGCATTCCACTCGCACAGCGAGCGTTTGACGAACTGGGAGCCGTTCAGAGGTTTCACAAGAATCTCCAAGTACGATTTCTACAATAGCATCGGTCTGCCGCAGGAGGCGGAACGCTATCTCAAGTTCCAGAACGAGAGGAAGGCTTGGAGCGGCGTTACGTGGGGAGGTCTTGTAGTTGGCACGGGGCTGTTGGTGGCAGGCCTTTGTGTGGACGACCCGCTTTCCACATACTTTCTCATCTCTGCGGGTGCAATGTACACGGTCTCAAGCGTAGGGTTCACGGTCCTGGAGTTTGGACTTGTTGAGGAGAAGGAGTTCTCCGTGTCGTTTGCAGTCAATGCGGCCCAAACGTACAACCAGAAGCTTCTTGAGAGTTTTGCAAAGTAGCTGCGTTTGGTTCGTAAAGCAAGGGAAAGCTCCCTTTATCGGTAAGGGCAAGTATCAATGACAGGACAATGGTCACGGCTCCTGCAGCTCCAACCAATAGCCATGCGGCGTTGTAGCCCTGCGAGTCTATCACCTTGCCAAGTATGACGTTTCCAATTGCAGGGAACGCTCCGTACACTATGTTCACAAATGAGTTGACGCGTCCCCAATGTGAGGATGGAATGCGCCTTGTCATATACGGTTGCTTTCCAAGGGTGGAGAACACCTCTCCTATCGTGAACACCGTCATGAGTACGAAGTATACCGGCATGATGCCTTGGGCGTATCTGAAGCTGTACAGTCCTGCGGTTATAAGGATTTCGCCAATGAGGAGCTTGCGGACATCCCGTAGGCCTCCTAGGAACGTTGTGATGATAGGGGTCGCCACGATGACGACAAGTGCATTCGTACTTGTCATGAAACCAAATATCTCCGCACCTTTGGAGCCATACAGGGCCTCCATGTTCAGAGGAAGCAGATAGTTGAACTGTCCGTAGACGAATCCTCCAACGCCGCATATCAGGGCGTATAGAAGAAGGGCTTTACGCTCTTTGAGGATTTTGAATATGCCCTCTCCTTCCCGTTTCTCCTCGTACTTGCTTATGCTCTTTTTCTCTACGCTGAGTCTCTTGACGAAAAAGAATATGAGCACGGTTGATGTGAACGTGGAAAGCGCCGTAATTAGGAACGCAAGTCCAAGGTGATTCTCAAAAAGCAAGCCTCCAAGCGTTGGTGCAAGCACTAGGCCAAGGTTCATTCCAAAGTACTGTAGACTGTAGGCCTTCTCCCTTGTGTCTCCATCACTCAGGTCAGCCACAAGAGCATCGTATGATGGCCCTTCGATGGTCGCAAACAGACCTGCTATATAGAAAAGCGCAATGCTTACCTCAGACAGGGGTATCATTGCACATATCACGTATGCCACCTCGGTTATAAGGTCGCATACGATTATCACGTTCTTGCGATTGCGCGTATCAGCAAGCTTCCCGCCAAGAAGCAGCATGGGAAACTGCAGGATAGACATACCCATCGTAAGTATGGCTATGAATGTTGCATCATAGCCCATTTTGTTCTTGAGGATGAGTGTCATGAGAGGCCAAATGAGGGCTCCCATGCTTGTGACTATGCGTCCAAAGAAGAGGATGTATATCTCTCTTCCAAGGTTTTTGTATTGGTCAATGAACTTCATTCACGCTTTTCCTTTCAGGCATTGCAGTCAGCTTCATTGTATGATGAATCGCTATGAGGCGTCTCGCCATGAGGATCGCCATGGTGGGTCTTCAAGGCCATCGTGGCTCCCGCACATTTCACGAGGGCCTTCAAAGCCTGCAAAGCAACTGTCCTTGAAGATTCGTCCAAAGCCCCAATCGAGGACATTATTGCAACGGAGTTGGAAAGCCAGTTGGATCCAAGGTCTCTAAGAGTCCTTGCGTTCGTTTTGGAAAGCACTTCGTATGCGGCATCCACAAGCCCTTCCCTTTGGCTGTAGTCCATACCAGCTATCCAACTCTTTAGAGTAGCATCCACAAAGCGGCTGCCATCAGTCACTTTCTCAAGGCATTCGAAACCCGTCCTCTCTATGCACCAAGAGTAAAGGTCATGCTGCATGAGGCCTGACTGCTCGCTGTGGATTACGATATAGGGCTCTTCATGTCCAAGAAGCATGCCAACTACTGAAGATTGAGGAACGAACGTAGTGGTCCTTTCGCATATCCGTTGGTACTCCGGCCGCGAAAGCACTTTGGCATCGAAGCCGGGACCATCGAAATTGTAGACGTGAACTATGCGCTTCTGTGCTGCAGATGAACAGAACGATGCGGCATAAACGGCAAGGTTTCCGCCTTTGGAATGGCCGGCGACTATGATATCGGGCTTGTTGATGCATGGCTTATTAATGAATGACTTATTGATGCATGGTGTTGCACAGGACATCTCACAGCCGCTCGTCACCGTTGATGTGGAACAGGAAGCGATTTCGTCCAGGTATTCTGCAGCCAGGACCTGGGCGGGCACGGGGCAGATGAACCCCATGTTGCAGTCCTCCTTCCAGCCTATGAGGGTGTTGTCAGTACCTCTGAACGCAATGAAGGTATCAGGTTCCGTTTTGGAACCCAGTTTCAGAGAGACTGCACAGAACTGGGTCTGGGTTTCATCATCCAATTCGTATCTGAATGCAAAGACTCCAAGACTTGAAAACCTTTCGCTGTTGGAAAGAGCTTCAAGCAAATGGATGTCCTGTTTGTTGAGGAACACCCTCTTTTCTTCCGGAATCTCCTTCATTCTGGAAATAATTAGTGAAGCTACCTCTTTGAGAGGCAGGACCTTCTCTTTTGACAAGTTCTGAAGCCCTATCATTTCCATTGGCATATATGAGAACCGTGCCAGGATAAGGGAATCGACCTCGTTCAACGGGCTTTCGTCGAACCCAAGGTCACCCCGCCAGTAAAGATAGTCGAATATGCTATGCATTGCGCTTCTTGAACTTTAGCCAGGAGATGAGAATTGCAAGTCCGCCGCCAGGGATTATCATGAAGCTCGTCGAACTTGTAAGAGACGGCACGAAAATGAAGAGCAGGCACAGGAACGTAAGCGGAATGGCCGCAATGTCCATGTTTCCCCTAAAGTACTTGTAGGCCATGGCTCCAAACAAAGCCGCCACGACATTTGCGAATGCAGGCTGGAGCACCTGACTCTGCAGAACTGGCTGAAGCGGTTGCAGCAGCAGTACTCCAAGAGCCAGAACCAACACTGTGACAAGCGATGACGTAGCTATTGAGAGAGTGGAGATTATCTCGTTCTCAGGCGTTCCGCTCTTTGCTCCAACAGTGTCCCTTGCATTGACGGCGCATGGTATCTTCATGTTTATGAGGTTTCCCGTTATGAAGGCAAGGTAGCTGCCGCCAGCACCAAGCATTGGAGTATAGACAAGAAACTCCACTATGCTGCTAACCGTCCATATTATTCCAACGGACAAGAATCCCTTAGCTGTGGCCTTGAGGTCAGGCATGGCGCCCAGTATTTTTCCAATGAGAAAAGGCGCACCAACCAGCATGACAAGCACTATGGTCGTGAATATCCTTCCAAGGACGTGCGTCATGTCATTGTATCTTTCAAAGTAGGTGCTTTCATTCTTGATGTTTGCATCGTTCATGTTTGCGTTCTTCATGACAGGCCTCCTCACAGACTCACGACGACTGCAGCCGCCATGCCAACGATCATGCTTCCAGCAATGGAGAAATTATCCACCCACGCCAGCTTCTTCTTTTCAGAAAGCCAAATGAAAAACGCCATGGACAAGGCCGATGCCGCTACGACCACCAACGGCACCCAATCACCGCGGAACCTGAAGATTCCGCCTCCGTTCTGGGCGCCACCTGAAACGAACCCTCCAATGTAGGAAGCAACGTATGCACCAACAAGACCTATGAACATTGCTGTCATGGCTTTGTCTGCAAAGCCACCCTTCTTGTTGTCCAAATCGTTTGGTTTGAACGTTGCAGTTTCTTTGGCCTCTCCCTTCTTGGAACCGCTTATCTTCTTGAGGTATCCCTTGTTGAGGAATACAGAGAGAACCATGCCCCACATTATGCAAATGCTCATCAAAAGAGCTATGGTAGTGAACGCCTGGGGTGTCATTTCTGCAGCTGAGAGGCTTGAAAGCCCTACCTGCTCTGCAGCGGCCTGAGCCACCTGGGTTTCATAGTGAAGGGCTCCAATGACTGACAACCTAAGCCATGGCCATGGTATGCCAAGGCTTCCAGAAAGGGCTATTACTCCAAGCAGGATTCCAACGCTTGGAAGGATGGAGAACGTAGCGCTTGAAGTTATAACGGTCTTCATCTTGCCTTTGTCCATGCCCATAGCGATTCCAGCCCTATAGGCTCTTATAAGGAAAATGACGCATATCACTGCAACGAATGCGATTATGCCACCGCATATCAAATACAAAGGCGCACTGTTGAGTGCTTGCAGAATGGAGAACGAAGACATATCAACCCCCTGTTTCGGCTCATTCTAACACAGTGGAATGCAGACGTGCAATTGGAGTGTTCCATGGGGTGCATGGGTTTTATGGGGCTTACGCGTCTTATGAGACTCACGGGACTTATGGGGAGCATGGGGCTTATGGGACGCACGGATTACGCACGGATCTAAAAAGTTCTCGGAAGTGTGAATGGAAAATGCAACTTTCACGTATATAGGTAAGTAGAAGAAAGTAAGGAGGCGCACATGCTGGATTTCAACGAACTGATGGGACATGAAACGAATGGATTCGTTCAGCCCAAACGGATGAGAACGGACAAGAACGGACGTATCTACCATGCAACCCAAAGAGCGGCAGGGAAAGAATTCATCTTCGACAAGGAGATTGGAAAGTATAGACACAACCTGTTGTGTCGGATCTGTGCAAGATTCAATGTCAAAATCATCTTTTCCGTTGTCATGAGCAACCATACCCATGATGTCCTCATGGCTGAAAACGTAGAGGAGATATCCAAAGTTCTCAGACTTGTGAACTCAGCGGTAAGCCACAAGGTCAGAGAGCAGAATCCAAGAAAGTATACGAACGGAAAACGGGTTTTCGAATCACGTCCATACCTTAGAGCAATCAAGGACATTGTTTCGTTGACTACGGTTGGAAAGTATGACTATGACAACGTGAAGCACGTATTGGAAAGGGGTGAGTTCGTTCCCTATGATTGTTTTTGGGCTTTGAAAAGGGGAATCATAGTCAAACCCTATGACAAGGAACTGTACACTGCACTGTTCGGCATGTCTGAAAAGGAGCTCTGCGACTTCTACGAATCAAACGATTCCCAGATGGTTGCGAAACTGGCAAGAGAAAGATTCAAAGACTGGACCAAACTTGACAACGACCATTTCTTCAAAGTCGATTTCTCAAAACCCTGGCAAGACGAAACGGAATCCGTGCGCAATCCGTGCGCCCCATGAGTCCCGTGAGTTCCATGAGTCCCATAAGCCCCGTAAAACCCATAAAGCCCATGAGGCCCATACGCCCATGAACGTTGAGACAACATAGTCCCTATGCAGGAAGCGAAAACGATTACAAAGCCTTCAGGTATTCTGCAAAGCTTATCTTTCCTTTCTTATCTTATGGAAATCGAATCCTCTGAGGCCGTTCTTGTGAAGCATCATGGTTCCAAGCATGAGTGAAAGCTGAGAGCATGTATTTACGCTCTCCTCTATCCAGTTTATCGCGGCGCTGTGGCTGTCATGACTTGATAGGTACCCCATAGTAAGCGACAAAAGGAAGGCAAGGACGAAGAAAACGATGAGCCAAGGTTTTCCAAGTCTAACGGAGATGATGGAAAGGGAGGAACACGTCGTTCAAAAGGTAGAAGTCGCACAGCCCTGCAGCATAGAAAAGCTTCCAAGTGGCCTTTAGGAAACCAGCAAAGAATATGTTGATCGTTCCAGCAGCAAGCAAGGCATACGCTCCTTTGTACATGGATGCATAGAGCGACCACTGGAGGATAAGCATCGTAATGCCAAAGAAGAACACCGGTATATAGTCCATGATGGCCATTGGAATGGAAAAATCATACATAGCAAGCCCCCCTTCTCTCATACTATCTCTTGCTCTTTTCCTTGCTTCTCTTGTCGTTGATTATCTTCATGTGCTCTGCCGTCACGAGCGTCACATTGTTCTCCTTCGCCCATGCAAAGCAGCATTGCATAGTAGTCCTTGCCGGCAATGTAGTACGGAGCCACCAGAGAATACGGCCCAAGCGATGTTGAGCCATCCTCGCAGAGAGTACTCACCACAACGGTTGGCATTGGAAAAAAGAGCGATGTCTGATAGAAGTTGTCCACCACACGTAGGTTCTCAAAGCTTGGCATATGCAATTCTCCTGTATGACGATGCCGTCATCTACAGTCTAACTAACCCAAGAAATCCAATTGTCAATGCTTCTTTTGGGCTATTATTCTATACCATTCCATCTCTGAGACATCGGCCTTGGGATGGTTGGTTGGAACCGGGCGGATATCGAAGTTTGCATAGCCCAAGGACATGAGCCTATCTCTAGCTAATCCAATGGGGAATGGGTTGTAGTGCTCCTCGAAGACCTCCCGTTGGATGACCTTGTTGTCACGTTCGAACGAGTACAGCAGGTTGAAGGTTATGCTTCCGTCTGCGTTGTGGTCCCATACCTGCACCAGATTGACCCGTGTTTCTCCGTGGAAGAACGGGTTGTAGAAGTAGAACCGCTGCCTTTCTCGTTGGATCTTCTCCCAATTGCGGGAATCGAAGCATATGTAGCCGCCGGGCTTTACGTGAGAGTCCATCTCTCCAAGGGCTTTGAGAACATCGTCGTTGTTGACATAGGCCAAGGAGTTTCCAGTACTTGCAACGCAGTCGAAGAGCCTATCGTCCCATGCTGATAAGTCTCTGAAGTCGCACTGCTTGAGCTCTATGGGTTTTCCCTTCGCTGCGGCTTTGCTTTGGCACCGACCCAGCATTGCTTCACTTAGGTCTGAGCCGCATATTTCAATGCCCAGTTCATGCAACGGCAGCGTCATACCACCGGAACCTATGCTCACATCAAGGAGGGTGTCTATCTTCCTGTCGCCAAGGAAGACCTTCCAGTCCTCTCTGATTATCTCGGTTCGTCGGTCGCTTTCGATGAGGTCGTAGATGTCTGCACGGTCGTAGAGCTTTTGCATGTTAATACTTGGAGCCAAAAACCATCGTCAGGAATGAGTCCGCTTGTTCCGGCCAGTCTTGGACGGCCTTCACGGAAGCCAGTGATGCATCATAGACCTCTTGAGTGCCCAAAGATAGGCCATGGCCGCCTTCTTCATATAGTTTGAAACGAACTGGGACATTGTTGCGCTCAAGAGCCTGGACGAACATCACGGAATTCTCGTATGGAACGGATTGATCGGTCCTTGTCGTCCATATGAAAGTTGGAGGGGTGTCCTTGGAAACCTGTTTTTCGAGGGAGACCTTTTCCAAAAGTGCTTCGTTGGTTCCAACAAGACGACGGATCGACTCCACGTGGGCAAGTAGTCCACTTGTTATCACAGGATAGCATAGAACAAGGGCGTTTGGCTTGGAGCGCTCCCCGTAGTGCCGCCACATGACCCCCAGGCTTGCAGCCAAATGTCCGCCTGCAGAGAAACCCATTACGGCGATCTTATCGGGATTCGTATTCAAAGCATTCGAATTTGCTCTTATATACGCCACGGCCTCTGAAAGCTCATCCTGTGGCTTTGGAAAGAGAGTGCTGTATACATTGCCGGCATTGTATTCATCATGGTTTGTGGAATAGAAAAGCACACCGCAGTTGTAGCCAAGGGAATTGAAGCGTATTGCAACCGCCTCCGCTTCCCTGTTCGAGCAGAACCTGTAGGCTCCTCCGGGACAAATCAAGATGAAGGCGCGTCTTCTTTCTGCATCGATCTCGTTGTAGTTGGAAAGGACGTAGGTTCTCAGAAGCGCATCGCCTATTGGAATCTCTTCGTATATCATTTGTTATCTTAGGTCCTCTGTCTTGATCCAATCCTGATCGTCATAGGCTCTGTTTTCACCGCACATGGCCCATATGAAGGTGTAGTTCGAAGTCCCGCAGCCTGAATGGATGGACCAGGCCGGGTTGATGACAGCCTCTTCGTTGTGCATGACAATATGGCGCGTCTGGTTTGGTTCACCCATGAAATGGAACACAACGTTGTCTTTTGGGACATCGAAATAGAAATAGACCTCCATTCTCCTTTCGTGTGTATGAACGGGCATGGTGTTCCACACGGAGCCTTCCTCAAGGTGGGTAAGACCCATTGAAAGCTGACATGTATCAAGGATGTCAGGATGGATGTACTGGTTTATTGTCCTTTCATTGGATGTCGCCTGAGCCCCAAGGTGCTTGTGGATTGCCATCTCATACGGGATATGCTTTGCCGGTTTTGGAGTATGCGCCGGAGTGGTTATGACATAGAACTTGGCAGGATCCTCAGGAGAATCCGACTTGAATTCAACCTTTTTGGTTCCCATTGGAAGATAGAGTCCATCGAAATGGGACATGCCGTACTCTACGCCATCGGCATAAATCCGTCCTGGACCACCTATGTTTATCGTTCCAAGTTCACGCCTTTCAAGCAGGTACGAAACGCCAAAGTCCTTCCAAGGATCGATGTTCTTCTCAATGCCAACGCACTCGTCCAACGGCATGACACCCATAGTCACGATCCTGTCCACGTGGGAATAGACTGCACTTACATCATTTGGCTTGAATATACCGGTTATAAGGAACTCGTCCCTAAGCTCCTGAGTGTCCATTCTTTTGAAAGGCTCCTTGCCTGTCGAATACCTTATGTCCACAACTACGATCCTCCCCGTTTTGAACGTTCATGATGTTTGCCTGTTCCAATGAAAATTGCTCCAATGAAACCGGAGTACAATTGAGTGTATCATAAATGGCGACTATAAGGTACAATAAAAGAAAGGAGATGCTGCAAGTCTCTACAGAACCAATGAAATGGAAGTATAGGAGGGTCTCATGACATACCTTGAAAACAAGTTCTCACTGGAAGGGAAGCTTGCCTGGGTTACAGGTGCAACCTATGGAATTGGCTATGCAATAGCTCTTTGCTATGCCAAGGCGGGTGCAAAGATAGCATTCAACAGCAGACATAGGGACGGTGTCGAAAAGGCCCTTGAAGAATATAGAAAAGATGGGGTTGAGAACGTCAGAGGATATGTATGCGATGTAACCGATGAAAGCCAGGTCCTTGCAACACGAGATATGATTGAAAAGGACTTTGGCCAAACCGTGGACATTCTGGTGAACAACGCTGGGATAATAAAGAGAATCCCTATGACAGACATGTCCGCAGACGACTTCAGACAGGTCGTGGATATAGACCTTGTTGCCGCGTTCATTGTCTCCAAAGCAGTGATCCCTGCAATGATAAGGAAAGGCGGTGGAAAGATCATAAACATCTGCTCCATGATGAGCGAACTTGGAAGGGAGACAGTAAGTGCATATGCCGCAGCAAAAGGCGGACTCAAGATGCTAACAAGAAACATTTGCTCGGAATATGGAAAATACAACATACAGTGCAACGGCATTGGTCCTGGCTACATTGCAACACCTCAGACGGCACCTCTTAGGGAAAAACAGCCGGACGGCAGCAGACACCCGTTCGACAGTTTCATAGTCGCAAAGACACCTGCTGAAAGATGGGGAGAGACAAAGGACCTTGAAGGACCTGCACTGTTTTTGGCCTCTGAGGCATCGGACTTCGTCAATGGACACATACTGTATGTGGATGGAGGAATCCTGGCCTACATTGGCAAGCAGCCTTGAAGCCCGCTGACAGGACAGACCAATACGCAACCAAGGGCCTTGAAAACCAAAACAGTTGCACCCTACTTTCAAACCTCTTCGTTTTCATGCAATAATCTACCCATGATTGATTTAGGATTCAGGGCCCACGACTTTGGAAGATTCCCATACATGAGCGCACTCGTGGATACAGTGACGGCATTCAGAAAGGACGCATGCATTCACTTCGCTCCATACAAGGCATTGGACGACGCACCAAGACCGCTCTCCACCTCATGGGCCGATGCCATAGCAAGCTGCCTCAAGGACACCCGCATTGCAATCCTTGGATGCTACATAAACCCCGTACATCCAGACCCATGCAAAAAGGAACAGGCCCTTCAGTCCTTCGAAAACTGTCTGGAGATCGCTCCTTTCCTTGCAAACCATAAGGCAAACTCAGGATGTTCCAAAGGATGTTCCATAAATGAAGGCAGCCCTTTTCCAATCGTAGCAACGGAAACGGGTTCGCTTGACCCAAGGAACATACGGACAGAGAAGAACTGGGAGCTACCAAACATTAGCGACTTTTTGAAAACGATGGAACGTTTGCTAAAGAAGGCAGAGGAAAACAACGTCACAATGGCAATCGAGGCCGTTGCAGACAAAAACACAATAGACACACCGCAAAGGATGCTGATGGTCATGGAGACTTTCAAAAGCCCACATCTAAGGGTTCTCTTCGATGCCGTGAACATACTCCCGATACATGGCCCCAGCACCTCGCTCCACTCATACTTCGATGAAGCTGTGGCAATGCTGTCCCCCTATATATGCGCAATGCATATAAAGGACTTCGTATGGACGGAAAAGAACGAGAAATACCCTTATGCAAAGGGCCCTGTAAAGAAAGGGGACGTTCCAGTTGGAGAGGGTCTCATGCCATGGAAGGATCTGTTTGGAATCTACAGGCGCTATGGTGTAGACAAAGTGCCTATGACACTTGAAAACTTCAACCCTATGACTCTTGCAAAGAGCATCCAGTACGTTGAGGACTGCTTTGGGATGTGACAAGCTCATAAGTTCTTGAATGTAGAAAAACATACAGAATCACACAGAATCTTTTGTTGACAGCAACGTATTGCAATGCTAGAGTATATGTATAGCGTTTCACGGTACAAAACTAAATTTCGTACAATAAAACACAGAAAATCAACCCAAATGGCAATGGAGGGAATATGAGGGTCATAACATTTGGTGAAATCATGATGCGTCTCAATCCCGAAGGATACAGACGTTTCGTCCAGGCCGATGGATTTGAGGCATCCTACTCAGGCGGAGAAGCAAATGTTGCAGTAGGGTTGGCTCAATTGGGAATTGACGCCGCATATGTCACGAAAGTACCTGCCCACGAAATCGGACAATGTGCAGTCAATGAAATCAGGAGGTTTGGAGTCGATACATCACTGGTCGTCAGAGGTGGCGATAGACTTGGCATCTACTTCGTGGAAAAAGGAGCATCCCAAAGGGCAAGCAAAGTCATCTATGACAGAGCCAACTCTGCAATGGCCCTTGCAGAACCACAGGACTTTGATTGGGACAGGATATTCAATGGAGCCGACTGGTTCCATTGGACAGGAATAACCCCTGCTTTGGGTGGTTTTTTGCCAGAAATTTGTCTGGAAGCATGTAAGGCTGCAAAAGAAAGAGGGCTCACAGTCTCATGCGATCTGAACTTCAGAAAAAAACTATGGACAAGCGAAAAAGCCGGTGAGGTAATGAGAGAACTACTTCCATACGTTGATGTCTGCATAGCGAACGAAGAAGATGCAAAGGATGTCTTTGGAATCGAAGCGGAGAATACGGACCTGAACAGCGGGAAACTTGATGAGAAGGCGTATATCTCAGTTGCAAAGCAACTTGCGGAACGCTTTGGATGCAAGAAAGTTGCAATAACTCTCAGAACTTCAATCTCCGCAAGCGACAACGATTGGTCCGGAATGCTGTATTCGAATGGCAAAGCGAGTTTTGCACCAACGTACCATCTGAGAATAGTGGACAGGGTTGGAGGAGGAGACTCCTTTGGAGCTGGCCTCATCTACAGTCTTGCAAACGGTTACGACGATCAGAAAGCCATAAACTTCGCTGTTGCGGCCTCTGCTTTGAAGCATAGCATAGAGCACGATTTCAATCTTGTTGGCGTGTCTGAAATCCAGACGCTTGCCGCAGGAAATGCATCTGGAAGAGTCCAGAGATAATGATTGGAGGGTTTTATGTATGATGAACTGATGTGTAGAATCGAAAACCTTGGTGTCGTTCCAGTCGTTGTAATCAAAGATGCTTCAAAGGCAGTTCCTTTGGCAAAAGCCATTCTAAAAGGTGGAATCAACGCCATAGAGGTGACATTCAGGACCGATGCCGCTGAGGAGTCGATGAAACTGATTCACCAGACCATTCCAGAGATGATTCTTGGAGCAGGTACTGTAATAACGATTGATCAGGCAAAGAAAGCCGTAGATGCAGGAGCCCAGTTCATAGTATCACCAGGACTTGACAGTGACATCGTCCAATGGTGCAAGGAGAACGAAGTGCCTGTGATTCCAGGAGTCTGCACTGCAAGCGAAGTCCAAAAGGGAGTCAAGATGGGGCTGAAAGCCTTGAAATTCTTCCCTGCAGAGGCTTCAGGAGGAGTAAACATGATCAAGAACCTTTGCGGGCCGTTCCCTCAGGTCAAATTCATGACGACAGGAGGCATTTCTTCTTCGAATCTAGCCGAGTACGCAGCATGCGAACATGTCCTAGCGGCTGGTGGTTCCTGGATGGTCAAATCCAACCTTATCGAAGCTGAGAATTGGGACGAAATCACGAGACTCTGCAGCGATGCTATCATGAGAGCACAGGGATTCGAGTTGATTCATTTTGGAATCAATACGAACTCAATCGATGATGCAAAGACCGCTGCGTCAAGATTTGAGGCTTTTGGAATGGAGTCCAAAACTGGCAACTCGTCTACATTCATGGACAAAACAATAGAACTGATGCATTCGCAGTTCAGAGGAGTCCATGGACACATTGGATACAAGTGCTTCAATGTTGAGAGGTCCCTCGAATACCTTTCCGTGCACGGGTTCACACCGGCAAAGGACACAATCAAACTTGATGAGAAAGGAAGGATAAAAGTCGTCTACCTCAACGAGGAAGTAGAAGGATTTGCAATCCATTTAGTTAGGGCATAGTCGTTTTTGGTTTCAACTGGCAAAACTGCCAGTTGAAACTTTGCCTTCATAATGATAAAAGAAGCCCATGGATGAAAACAGCAACTCCCCTATTCGATCTGTAGATAGAGCCCTCTCCATAATCGAAACTTTGACGGAGTATAGAAAAGGACTTGGTCTTGTAGAGCTATCGAACAAGGTTGGATTGAACAAAACAACGACATACAGGATGATCTGTGCAATAATGAGCCATGGTTGGATTACAAAGGATCCATCCACCGGCAACTATCGTCTGACGCTTAGACTCTTCGAACTTGGAAGCAAGGTGTCGTCCCAGACCAGTTTGCTTTCAATTGCACGACCTTACCTTGAAGAGTTGTCGGAAAAGACTGGAGAAACTCTACATTTTGTAGTCCAGGAAGGTGCGGATGTCGTCTATCTCTACAAGGAAGAATCCTCGTTGCAGTCAATCAAAATGGGATCAAGGGTTGGAATGCGCAATCCAATGTTCGTAACGGGGGTAGGCAAAGCAATTCTATGCCACCTTGGTCACGATGAAATCAAGCATCTATGGAACGTTTCGAAAACAACAGGTGGAGCGAAGAACTCCATTTTGGACTTTGAAGAAATGATGGCGGAGCTCAAGAGAACAAAGGAAAGAGGATGGGCCCTCGATGACGAGGAAAACGAAGTCGGCGTCCGTTGTGTAGCCGTTCCAATCCTTGACAGGGAAAACCATCCGTTGGCTGCCATAAGCATATCAGGATCCGTCTTCCACATCACATCAGACAAATACGACTACTATGCAAACCTATTGAAGGATGCAGTGGCAAAGATATCCAAACAAATTGGGATGTAGCCCCCAACTTCGTCATCTTCCTGCATCACTACTTATCCGAATACCTGTTGTTTGCAATGAAATTGCGCAGTAGATTCTATTATTTCTTGGTATTTTGCAATTTCGTCTCCAGAGAAACCTTTTACGTCCTTCCATACATAACCAGGAATAAAGCATGAGGCAGAATGAAAACAATCCTTGGAATCGGGCTTTTCAATGTATACCTGAACCTTCCCACCATCGAGAATTTGGGAATGAACTATCTCAGTACCATCATCAAGCGTTAGGAATGGATACATCATATAAAACCTCCTTTTTCAATTTACAGCTCCAAAAACCACACGTCAACAACTCTCAACCCACCTTGCAAATATCACGTTGGAGTGATACAATTAATATCAAGGAGAAAATCTATGCCAATGATTTCGCAGTTCTACGGAATTAGAATCAGTATCTTCTTTATTCAGAAAGAACATAATCCCCCACATCTCCACGCCCAATATATGGAGAGTTTGATGCGGAAATTGATATAGAAACAGGAAATCAAATAAGGGGAAGCCTTCCAAGTAGAGCAGATGCACTTGTAAAAAATGGATTTTCACTTCATTCTGAAGAATTGAAAAACATGTGGAAAACTCAGCAGTTTAGACAGCTTCCACCTCTGGAGTGAAAAATGAGTTACATATTCCATAAAATCAAAAGTGTTGGATTCGTAGACAAGTTCATCCTTGTTGCACAATTCGAGGATGGAATCTGCAAAATCTATGACCTTAAGAAGTTGGCAGAAAATGTGCCAGCGTTTCAATCTTTACTGAATAGTCCAGAATTGTTGAAGAAAGTCCATATAGCTGGTTCAGGATTTGGAATCGTATGGAATGATGAGTTCGATCTATCCTGCAATGAAATATGGGAGAACGGAAAGCCTATCAGCACACCATTTGATAACTTTCTTGGCCTTAGTGATGCAACCGAATTATGGGACCTCAATGAAAGCACTCTAAGAAAAGCTATTTCCTATGGAAAGCTAAAGGTTGGCCTAGATGTATGCAATTATGGAAAACAATGGGTTGTTACAAAACAGGCAATGATTCGTGAATTCGGAGAACCTAGGCTTTATCGAGAAAACCAAGAAAATGAAGAATCTTTGGAAGTAGCAGAAAAAACTCCCATATATGGAAAAGGCTAAACCTCAAATGAGGCAGTATAGTCGATTCACTTTTTCCTGGTCATTGGTTATACTCGAAGCATGAGTGACTTTGTCAAACAGTTATCCAGCAGTCTCTTTTGGGATGTCGATATCAGTGAAATAGACGATGAAAAAAACAAGAGGTTCATCATCCAACGCGTACTTGAAAGAGGAACTCACAATGATTGGATACTCATCAACAAAAAGTACACCCTACAAGGAATAGTCCAAGAAGCAATGCAGATGCGCTATCTTGAACCAAAGGCTCTTTCATACGTTGCAATCATGGGAAATGTCCCCAAGGAAGAATTCAGGTGCTACAAAAACAAGTAGTTGATGACTAGATGCACCAATTGCTATCCTAATTGCAATTGGTGCACGGTCTAAAAAAAACAGCCGTTACGGACTAAGCATCTGTAACGGCCGAAAGAACTTTAACTACTAAAAGAATTCTACTTGCTGATATCAGAATTCTCTAACAGGAAGTATGCACTGACCAATGTCACGTCTGAATCCGCTCTGATACCTAGCATAAGCATTCTTGCACCATGCACCAGTATCGCTACATTCAGAACTACTCCAACAAGCATAAAACCAGTTTCCCCAAACTCCAACAAGGTTTAGAATCAAACTCAATTCGTCTTTACTTGGTATAAACCAATCTGAGAACCCATTAATTGTTTGATTCCAGACCGCATAGGCAGCTGCACAGGTTTTCCCTTTGTCTGCAAGAATTCTAGTATTACTTTTCCCTTTCCCTATCCCAATTTCTGTACCAAATGCCCCATTCATACCCCATGAATAGGTATAATAAACATTCAAGTATTCCTTTGCTGCTTCAAGATATCTCCATCCATCCTTCTCTGATGACAACCCATCTGGACCAGCTCCATCATTTTCTTCACTGTTGTCAGCATCACAGTCATAGAAAATATAACCGCCAGCCGGCCCTATATCTCCCAATTTAAACTGAAATTCCCAAACAGCCTTCAGAGTCATATCTTCGGTTATTGGTGTTTTTAAATCAAATGCAGTTGTTCCATCTTTTGACCAGAATTTGAAAGATGCATTGCTCTTTATGGGATTAGATATCATTTCTTCCAAAGTATTGTTCTCATTAACTTTTAGCGCAACAACTTCACTTCCGCCTTGAGAGTCAAATGTAACTGTATATGTCTTTATTTCAAACTGCCTCAAAACATCACAAGATACGAATAGTAATAAAAACAAAACAACCAATAAACTAATCATTTTTTTTCTCATGATTACCCCCCGATAATAGTTTTATACACTATATTCCATTGTATTACAATACTAAATTAGTTTGAGACAATCACGATATTTCTTGAAAATAATCACATGGATAACAAATGGCAAGAAAGGACAGTCATTACCAGACTAAAGCAGGAGAGGGAAAAACAGAAACTCTCACAGCTTGAACTAGCGTATAAATCCGATATATCCCAGAACATGATTGCCTATATAGAGACAGGAAAGAGAACGCCAACACTTACTACGCTTTTGAAACTATGCAATGCACTGAACATAAATCCTTCGGTCTTATTCACAGACGAAGATGAGCAAAAAGAAGCAATTAAGAAGAGTATCGTTGAACTTGTAAACCTCTTATAGTTCCACTTTGATAAATGTAGCTCTTGCACGAAAACGGGGGGGGGGAATCAAGGGACGAGAACCACCGTTTTCGTGCAAGAGCCAAAAAGAAACAGTGCGCCACAGACTGCCCAGTGCGCCCAGTGAGTCCTGTCCGCCCACTGGTTTCCACCTTTTTGAGAACCCTTTCCCTCTACTGCCTGCCCCACCAATTTTGTGCTTGAACCATTAATTCTATAAACGAAAAAGGGGCTGTAACAAAAGTC
>MSGT01000063.1 GCA_001940825.1 Sphaerochaeta sp. Phil3 | reverse complement strand
GATTGTCCGCTTTTTAGGTTTTTTCCAAAAAGCGGACAAAAAAATGTACCAAAAAAAACTTTTTCGAAAAAGCGGACAATTCTTCAAATTGCAGAAGAAACCTCGAAGTTATTTGGGCCGTATTCAAGGAAGCAAGCGAGGGATAGTGCTTGATGCACAGCCTGAGCGCAGCAACGCAGAAGACGACCCAAAGAAATTTGGATGCCAGTCTAGAAGACAGCGAAAGACAGTGCTATGTGCACGGCTTGAGCGCATCGACAACGAATGGCATCCAAGAAACGAGAGGTCACCTCTTTGGCAGAGCGAGAATGGCCTTAAGTTCCGGCTTCTTCTCAAGGTCTTTGACAAGTCCCTTGGCCCTTGCCTTGTTCACGTATGATGCATCTTCGAACGAATAGTGGAAGTTCGTATGGACATCGTAGGTTCCGTTCATGAGGGCGACGGCATCCTCTGTGATGACAAGCTCCTCATCCGTAGGGATGACGAAGATCTTTACAGGGGAATCGTCAGTGGAGATCTCGAACTCGCCGTTTCTGCACTTGCATATACGGTTCTTCTCAACGTCCAGCTTCATTCCAAAGGCTTCCATGTCGCAGATTGCACCCTTGCGGATGGTTGGACCCATCTCTCCAACGCCAGCTGTGAACACAACGGCATCGACCCTACCGAGCAGTGCTGCGTATGCACCAATGTATTTCTTGATTCTGTGGCATTCCATGGCCATTGCAAGCTTGGACTTCTCGTCTCCTTCGTTTGCAGCCTTCTCTACGTCACGTCTGTCTGCGTGGCCGCAGATTCCAACCAGACCGCTCTTCTTGTTGAGAGTCGTGTCCATCTCCTTTGCGCTCATGCCTGTGTTGTTCATGATGTAAGGAAGGATGGCTGGGTCAAGGTCGCCGCTGCGGGATCCCATGACAAGGCCTTCAAGAGGAGTAAGACCCATTGAGGTCTCAACGCACACTCCGTTCTTGACTGCGCAGACGGACGCGCCGTTTCCAATGTGGCAGATTATGACGTTGGTGTCCTTGTTCTCCTTTCCAAGAAGAAGGGCAGCCCTCTTTGCACAGTACAGATGGCTTGTTCCGTGGAAGCCATAGCGCCTTACGTTGTACTTCGTGTACCACTCGTATGGAACGGCGTACATATATGCCTCGGGCGGCATGGTCTGATGCCATGCGGTATCCATGACGATTGCGTGAGGAACGTTTGGCATGACCTTCCTTGCAGCCTCTATACCCATGATGTTCGCAGGCATGTGGAGCGGTCCAAGAGGTATGACAGTCTTGAGCTGCTCTACGACTTCGTCCGTAACAAGCGTGGATTTCTTGAAAAGCTCGCCTCCATGCAGGACTCTGTGGCCTACAGCTCCAACCTCTGAGACGTCCTTGATGACTCCATAGTCCTTGTCCACAAGCATATTAATGATGAGCTCTATAGCCTCCTTGTGGGTTGGGCACTTGAACTGAGCGTTGTACTCTTCCTTGCCGGAAGCCTTGTGCTCGATCGTCGAATATTCAAGACCAATCCTCTCGACGACGCCAACGGCGAGAACATCCTTGTTCTCCCAATCGTATACCTGATACTTCGCAGACGAACTTCCGCAGTTAAGACAAAGAACGACCATATAGTCCTCCAAAACTCTGTGGTTAAATCTCCTTGATTCTACCCTCAAGGACGGCAAGTTTCAATGATTCTTGGAAGAAAGTTGGAAAACCGTGAATGGAACTCGCAGCTTTTGCGTATATGTCTTGTATGAAGAGAAGAATACTTACAGCAACCATCATTGCAGCAATGGCGATTGCAACCCAGCAGGCCATTGCAGGAAGCCTCGTGGAAGTCGAACTTGCAAAGGCATCGGGTTCCAAGACACCCAACACTCTCACCCTGAAGACCGATGTCGGTGTCGTTCGCACGTTCTTGGAAATCACACAGGACGAAAGCAAAAGGATTGAGTTGAAGGCACCTCCGTTTGCAAGCATCGACGTAAGCGGGATCCTGTACATTGGGGAACTTGCCGCAAAAGGGCTGTTTGCCTTGATGCTGGATTCTTTCAATGGCCCAATCCCATACAAAGGCTTTGGAAAGAACGGCAACATCTCCATTCCAAGCAACCTTTCACTTGCGCCAAAGCTTTCTGGAATGGCGTTATGTGCAGAGAATCTGGACGTTGTGGCCCTGAACCCAGTGTTCAATCCAAACTCCCCCTTGGGATTTGGCTTTGTGATGGGAAACGAACGTGCATTCGTTTCGTTCCTTACGGCATCTCAGAACAGCGTTCTTATGCTCAAGACAGCTCCAAAGCTGCAGGTCGATTGGAAGTACCTTGGATATGGAAGGCACATGTTCTTCTCTATGGTGGGGACGTCGTTCAAAGGAAACGTCTCTTCCCTTGGCGTAGAGGGATCCTTTTTCCTTCAGAACGCATGGGACCTCCTTCTTGGAGGAGGAACAAGCGTTGGAATGGGAGCGAAACTTGAACTCGGAGACATGAAAGTAGAGTTCGACCGCAGACTTGGAGGTGTGGGCGTGAAGCTAAAGGCCCTTGATGGAGAACCAAATCCCATAGAGGTCCTTTCCATTTCATGTTCGATTGGGCGTTCGTTCACGCTTGGCTGTTCGTATTCAAGAACAGGCTTTGCACCTCCTTCCTATGGAGGGCTTTCACAGGAAAGCCTTATCGAATTTGACGTATTGCTCAAGCATGAATGTTTTTCAGTTTCATGCATGAACTTTATCCACTATGAAACGGACAGAGGCAAAAGCCCCTACTCCATCATTGAGGTTTCATGGAAGTACATGGATGCGAAACTCAAGTTATCTACAAGGATGGAAAGGCCTCTGGATGGAAAGCCAAACCTCAATGAGTCGTTGTTCTCTTTACTGGACTCCCATGTAGAGCTTAAGGTTGCAGACGGAAAAGTATCCATGAAGTTCAAATCAACTATTCTGCAAAACCCTCCATACAGGCTGGAAATGACCATAGACCAGGAAAGGACGGTCTCATTGAAGCTGTCGCTTGAGGGAGTCAGAAGTCAGTAACCACATGGAAGTAGATCGTGGAGGTGTAAAGGCCCGCGACCAGGTTGTCTATATCCCCTGTTATGCGGACTTCTATGGTGCCGGAGTCATGCCAACGGGTGAGGTCTCCGTGTCCGGTCGATGTGCTTACATGGTCTGCAGATACAGAATAGTAGTTGTCTGTATTTCCAAAGACCGCGTTGCCATCGAAGTCCATTGTCTGCCCTGGATATTCAGACGAGACTATCCTTGCAGTGTACTTGACGCTGTTGTACCCATTCAGAACGGAAGGGACCTTGTTGTTCCTTGTGAATTTAAGAGTGAACCCATCGTCTATGGAACATGTACCGCCTTCAGTGGACGACAGAAAGAAATGGACCTTGCCGTTTGTATTGACTCCGCTTGTCATTGTGGCGGTCGTAAACGAGTAGCTTGCGACCGTCTGCACAACGGCATCGGTCTTGAGCTTCTCTATGTCCAAGGATCTTGCTGCGGCCGTGGGCGTGACGCTGAGTATTGCTGTCGATGAACCGGGATGCTCTCCACTTGTGGTGTAGTAGCCAAGTAGGTCTATAAGGTAGGTTTCGGTACCTCCGGCAAGGTCAGCGTTGTCTATGGAAACCTTTATCCTAGCCTTGTAGTTGTCATCTGTCGGGGTCACTGTGTATGTTGTACTTCCTACTTTGACCTGTCCGTTGGAGTCCAGCACGGGATCCATGACAAGGCAGACATCAAGCCAAATGGAACTATAGGTGTTCCATGTAGTCGAAGGGATCACGAACGTGGCAGACTTGACGCTTGAACTGTCCTCATCAAGGCCCATGTGAACGATTTGGTTGCCATTGATTGTGACGGATTCATGACTTCCCGTCGAACGGTTCACGCCCCTTATGATGAGATCGACTCCAAACGGACGGGAGAAGCGAAGGTCCGTCTCGTCCAAAAGATACAGCCAATGCCCTGAATCAAGGGAGAAAGTCATGGTAACGGACTCTGTTGTGCCGGAGATACCCATGGTGCACAGCATTTGGTTGTCATAGTAGTAGTTGTCGTTCGTGCTTGGATTGGAAGCGCTGCCGCTGGTCCATACTGGGGAGCTTCCATGGGCTTTGTAGATGTTCGATGCAAGGTTCACGAGAAAGGCTGAGGAGAATTGCTTCATGAACGTCTGTGCCGCCGCGAATGCAGCAATTGAACATACCATGGAGGACAGGAGGAAAACGAATACTAGAACTCTTCTCTTTGGCATTGCAACCTCCCCTTCCTACGAGCCTATTATCCTTATGGTTACGGTCGATGTATAGTAACCACCAGGCCAATTGGCCTTTTCGCTGTCAGAATAATCGGAAAGCATGAATCTGACATCTTGGGACTTTGAGATTATTGGATAGATCTGACCGCTTCCATCTGTGCTTTCGTTTTCAAGCTTCAAAGGCATTTCCGTGATGTCCGTACTGGCGATGTTGGAATCGCTTGAAACTACAATGTAGCCGTTGTTGGAACCTGTGGATATGCCATTGTCGTTGAATTTCGCATAGTTGTACCTGAAACACAGGTAGTAGTCTATTGAAACGGTCTGAGCAAGATTCATAAGAGGAGTGGCTGTTATCTCTATTGAGATTGGCGCGTAAGTGGAGGCTATCGTCCAAGTTGCGATTTGCCTCCCAATGGTCTTGTTAGATTGGTACGAGACATCGTTTCCCATTATGTCGAACGGCATCCCATAGCCCAGTGTCTTTGACTCATTCTCCTCGATTGGAAGGATCTCCACCATGTGGTACTGACGTATGAAACCCATGAGTTCCAAGGCTTTCGTCAAGCCTGTTTCATGCGTTGTCTTTGCAAAGAGAGATGCTGTCGAAGCTAGGAGCAAGACCAAAAGGACTACAAGGCAAACCGGAAGCTTTCTCATAAAACCTCCAAGGATATGACCACCGTGGACACGTAATCGACATTTGGTTCGATGCCTGTTTTGTCCACAATCAAAGATCCATAGATGTTCGTCTCAACATAGCTCTGTGTACCAAGCTGAGATATTGTACCTGAAGAAAGGGAGAACTCACTGTATGAACCATCATCCCAAAGCTTACGCTCGCCCTTTATCGAGTAATCCACAGAACAAGAAACCTCGCTTGAAGATGCTGTGACCAGCTCAAAGTTTGTACTTTGGGTTATATCAGGAGAAAAAGACGCCATGAACCTATAATCGTAGTAATAGTAGGAACTGGATGAAACGGTTACGGGATCCTGCTTATCTGCAGAAATCATATAGGAGGCAGAAAGCGTCTTGCTTCTGTTGATTTGGTTGACAAAAGGACTGAATCTGAACGAAAACTTGACTTTGTCACCGTAGTTGGACTGCACCATAACGACGAATACCTTTGTGAGGGAAGTCATGTCTCTGAAAGACATGTCGAATGCATCACCAATGCCTGACACAGGGGTCTTGGAACCGGATTCATTCAGAAAAGAAACCTGTATATTGAAAATCCCTTCTGGAGGTTTAATCTCCTTGTATGCCTCAATGTTCATGGATGCACTCGATATGGAGTTGTCTGCAAAGATCAGAACCATAGAGAACATGGATACAAGGCACACCGAAAAGAACAAGCGGATTGGAAGTTTCATGTCGATACAACCTCCGCTATTAGGTTGCAGCTATAGTTTCCTGCCGGGGAGGATGAAAGACTTGTGTCCTCGAACTCAAACGAGAATGAGTATTCAAAAGACCATGTGGAACCGTCAGGAGAGACTCCAGATTCAAATGTGACGCTTGAATCCCTATCGATCGAGACTTTGTCTACAGCAACGGTTCCTTTGGAGAACTGCATTGGAGTATATCCATCCACATCGTACATCCTTACAGAATAGGGAATCTGGTAGGAGTTTTCAGAAAGCTTCATGGAAAAAGGTTCGAATGTAAGAGTTATCCTAACATTCGAAGTCCTCACATTGGTGTTTACGACCATTCTGAACTGAGGCTCGTTTATTGTTCGTTCGTTGCTTATGCCTATGGAATCTACAAGAGAATCGTTCAAATCAACGAAGTATATCGTGGTCAGTTCCTCCTGATATTCGTTTATCACAAGGCCAAACGATACGCCTTCCCAACCCAATGAAGAGTCTGCGTTCAAGGGCAATACAAAGAGGAACAGTATGGACAGCATAGCCAACACATGAAAACAACTTTTTCTATTCAAAACAGCGCCACCCAAGCATGTACATATCCTAAAAGAACATAGCGAAAGATTCCGCTAAGTTTCGTAAGGATATACATTACTGAAGCCGCACGAGTAAGGCTGTTGTTTCTACAACACATTGATTGTTTTGATCCCGACCGAAGCTTCAATCCTCCAGGTTTTACAGCGTTTTTACATATTGGAGATGTACATTGACACTCCTTTCTTGGTGTGCTAAGTTCCTATTGTCGTTTGGATGCTTTGCCTTCCATACGTCACCGGGCAGTGGCGCAGGGGTTTAGCGTACAAGTCTGGGGGACTTGGAGTCGCTGGTTCAAATCCAGTCTGCCCGAAAGAAAGGCCGTTGCATATCTTTGGAATGCAGCGGCCTTTCGCTTTCATTGGAGGTCCTTTGCCCCATTCCCTCCAAGGACTTCGTCAAGCTTACGCTCTATGCGCTTCATCCATCGTATGCGTATGGCCATGTTCGACAACACAGCACCTGCGATAAACATGAGAAATCCGCCAACAAGGACGAATGCAGGCTGCAGGTTGTTCAAGGAGAAAGGCTGTCCAATGTTCATTAATACAAGGACAAGACCTGAGACCGCCAATAGAGCTCCAAACGTCAGAAGAACAATGAACAACATCTTTCACCTCCCATCAAAAAGAAAACAGTATGACATCGTTGCCACCACCGCTGTACATTGGGGTCTGGTCATCATAACCATCGTTTTCAGTGACATAGCTGGCAAGATTCTGGAATGTAAGACGACCATTCCTTGCAGCCTTTGGCTTTCCGGCAAAGCGCTCACCATTCCATCCCAAAGCCTCCAACAATGCCATGGTGAAGCAGCCATGGGTTCTGTGGTCTGCTTTGCCAGGGTCCCTATATTCATACGACTCTTCGTAGTACCTTGAAGCGCTTAGGCAGAACAACGAAGCGTCTATGTCTATCTTGTCGTTCTCGAAGAAGAGCTGCGCAGCTCTGGCATCCTTATATTCGCTTTTGTCCACGCTCACGTAGCCTGGCCTAACAATGCCACCAGAGTGGCAGACATCGGCAAGGATGAGCTTTATGCCTTTTATCTTGGATACATCTTCAAGGAAGTCCCTATGTGAATAGAGCTCACATTCGTCACCTGTGTTGGCGCTCGTAACGAAGTATGTGCCTTCCGCTTTTCCATACTCAGCTTTCGTTCCAACGCTTGCATCGTAGAAACCGTGGCAGCTTACGAACACAACAGTAAGATCCTTCTCCGTGGAGGTATCCGCAATTTGTGAGAGGACTTCTCTGAAATGCGCCATCGTTGTATCCTTGTCTGGAGTCTCAATGGCGTTTTGGATTTCATAGAGGAATCCTTCACCTTTCTTGTCATGGTTCTTTCCAAGGATATAATGGGCATTGCTCTCCAAGCCCGATTCCCTTGCCAAAGCCTCGAATGCAAGCCCCACTTGGGTAGCATCGTTGACGGTGCCAAACAGGCGCCTGTCACGACGATGGGGAATGTACAACGGACTACCATCAAAAGTGCAGTTTGCATAGTCGTTCCCATACACAAGTATGTTGACCCTCTCAATCTTTGGACTGCCGTCCTTGGCTTCGTATATGAGTTCGCAGGAGCATGCAAGAAGGACGACTGCAAGGAACATGGCAAGAATACATAGGGGTCTTCTCATCTTCCAGCCTCCTTGAAGCCCGTTATGGAATAATCAAGACGGAGCCCGCATGAAAGGCGAAGCACAAGGGAATCGGCCTTTATGAAGAGGGATATGGGGGTTGCGATGGACAACCTCACGAAATTCGATGTCGCAAGAGGGATGTTTGGCGAGATTTCCAGCTCACATGCGATGAAAGAGGCCTTCGTCTCACGAAATTCGCATATGAACAGCTTTGCTGCACTTGAAAGGTCAAATGAATCGAAATAAGCGGTCCAGGCCAGGAATGCACCAACCCCGTGGTAGGCCTTGAGCATGGATGATCCAAACGCAATGGAACGGCTTACACCAACGAACGATACACCCAGCCCAATATGAATCCTTCGAGAATCCGCATTCGATCCCAACCCAATGTCAACGATATTCAAATCCACGTTATAGCCATACGAGGTTCTTACAGGAGGCATCTTTACCGATGGGTCGCCAGGGTATTGTGAGAGATAGTCCTCGGTTGGAATAGTAAACGCTCCCCCAAAAGAGGCGATGACCCCTGGCCTGCTGTCAAGCGTCACTTTGGCCCATGCAAGCGACATGCAGATGCAAAGCAAGGTCATTGCAACCAAGATGCGTTTTGAATGCCTCGAATACCTCATGTGGTCATTGTAATGAAAAACCTTTGCCTCCGCCACTGGTTTTTGAAGCCACATGGTGATAGGCTTTGGATGTATGCTTGACTTGGTTGATTTCCATTCACATTTTCCATCTCCAAACGCTATGGTGTGCACGGCTTTTCCTTTGGAAAGCCATGCTTTGCAAAAGGACGCACAGCCCCTTATGCGTTTCGAGGGGCTTCTGCCTCAGTACTGGAGCATTGGAAGATGGGAGATTTTGAAAACTCACCTTCTGGAATCCGACATACACCTTGGAGAGATTGGTTTGGATAGGCGTTTTGCCGGTGCAGTTCCTTTGGATAGGCAGTTCGAGAATCTGACGATGATGATCAGGTATGCGTATTCACTTGGGAAAAAAGTGACGATCCACAGCGTACAGGCAACAGAACTCACGATACGGGCAATAAAGGAGGCATCCCTTCCCTCCTTTTCCGTGCTATGGCATGGCTTCACTGGCTCCAAGGAGACTGCAAGGCAGTTGTACGATTCTGGTGTGCTTATAGGCATTGGGCCACGCTTTCATGGAGACTTGCCTGCCATAACCACCGCAAATCCTTCTTGGGTTCTTGAAACCGACTATGAAGGTACGGATGAAAACCAGTATAATGAAATCCTATCGTCGTGCTATGCGTCAGCGGCAAAAAGGTTGGGCATGGTTTTGGACGAAGTAAAGGAGCACTGCTATGGACAAGCGCAAGCTTTTGCGGATAAGCCGATTCCTAGGAGATGAGGCAGTTGATTCTCTCTGGGACAGGTTCGTAGTGGTCGTAGGGGTTGGAGCCGTTGGTTCGTACAGCCTTGAAGCTCTGGCCCGCAGCGGAATTGGAACATTCAGGCTCGTGGACTTTGACACAGTGGAGTACTCCAACATCAACAGGCAGCTTGTAGCTTTGGAGTCAACGATAGGGAAACGCAAGGTTGATGTCGCTTGCAGCCGCATACATGACATAGAACGCGAAACCAAAGTGCAAACGCTCCCTGTTTTCGTGGACGAATCCACGATTGAACAGGTATTCGCACCGTTTGAAGGCAAGACACCGGACCTGATAGTAGATGCAATAGACAGCGTGAAATCCAAGTGTCTGCTTCTTTCGCAGGCATACGCAAGGAATATCCCCGTTGTTTCATCAATGGGAGCTGCACTGAGAAAAGACCCATCATTGGTGCGCACCGGAGACCTGATGGACACCTGGGGGTGTCCATTGGCAAAGCAGGTACGCACCAATGTACGCAAGCAAGGTGTTGGAAAGGGTATAGACGTTGTGTTCTCACCTGAGGTCGTGGAGTTCACATATGGTCAGGACGGAAGGCAAAAGGTTCTTGGAAGCCTCCCTACCCTGACAGGAATCTTTGGACTGAACCTTGCACACCTTGCATTGAACAGGCTCCTTCCAACCCCAATGAAAGGAACTGCATCTGGAAAGC
This sequence comes from Sphaerochaeta sp. Phil3, assembly GCA_001940825.1. Taxonomy (GTDB): domain Bacteria; phylum Spirochaetota; class Spirochaetia; order Sphaerochaetales; family Sphaerochaetaceae; genus UBA9732. The sequence continues at coordinate 4,078 of MSGT01000063.1, read as the reverse complement.
CAAGAAGCTAACAGATTCCGCACAACGAAACCTTCACTCTAGGTATTCTCGTATCATAGTATCAATATACTCTGTGCTTAGATGCTTGAGCGAACTTTCAAACGACACTATAAGGTTCTCTCCCAACACTACATCGCTGTCTGCATATTTCTCAATCTTCTCTATGGCATGGAAACAGTATTCCGGATCGTCCATCATTCCAAAATGCTCCCAGAAATACTGTTTTCTCGTACGTTTGTTCAAGATTCTGAAATCAGGGCTTGTCATACTGCCATCACTGCACACAAAGAGCGTTTCGTAGTGGTATGGAATGCCTTTGGAATATAGCCTGTCGGCAATTATCACCTCACTTTTCGACCTGACCCTATCACATCTTTGGGTTACATACTTCGAATGTATCCCGCTACTCCACTTCCCAAAATCAATGGACTGCCATCTCTTTGCAAACTTTTCATCGTTGCCTTCATACGGCTCGACATATTCCTTGAGTTCTGCAGGAAAAGATGAATAGACATCCGTCACATCTTCCAGTTTCAAAAACCTTTCAAGAACATCGATACATTCACCAAGAGCTTTGATTCGCTTTCCAATGACTCCCCTTAGTTTCTCGTCATAACGCTTCTGCGCCAATGGGGCAATGATATCAGTTCGTGTTCTGCTGATATACTCAGGAGGGTTGTCTTTACCTTTGTAGATTAGATATTCAGTACACTTCTTGCTGTTTCTAATCACCAACGAACCTTGGACTTCATGATGTACAGGAACAAGTTTCTCCCTGTTCTTCTTCAAAGACGCCAATTGTCTCCCCAATTCAGCGGCAAGTTCACTCAATTTTTTCTTCTCTAAATCCATTTTCAACCTCAAATGAAGAAATTTTTCTTCCGAAACATCGAAAAAATGAGTTTCGGAAGAAATCGGTCTCTAGCGGAACTTTCAAAACTATCCTCTCCAACAAAGCACTCAATTCACAGTCACGGTGGCGCTACCTGATGTACCTGCAATGTTGCATGACACTATGACATCGTAGCGATTGGAAGTGCCTGACGAAGAAACTTTCAGGTCGCGGGAGAAGCCTACAGCCTCGCCGTCACGGAACCATCGGTATTTCAAATCGGACTCGGCAAGACCTGCGGGCAAGGTGTCGCAGCGTGCACTTAGAAGGAATCCGGTGCCTGTTGGCGTGCATGTGGCATAGACTGGTATGGGAATGCCTATCGAGCCTCCAATGGATATCTCAAGCGAGGTCGGGCAATCCTCAAGGTTGACCACGCCTATTGATGTCTCGTTGGCCACGACCCTTATGGCTTCAGCGCAACCGCGGCTAAGCCCGGCATCATCGCTCACCTTCACGGTCAAGGTGTAGGACCCAGCTGCAAGCTTCTGTGAAAACGAAAGGCTGCAGTCGGATGTTTTTGCATCCAAGAACTCCTGACGTCTGACACCTTGGGGATCCTCCAGCACAATTGCAAAACGAATGTCCCTGCAGCTTGAGATCGAAGCCTTCCATTTGAAGGTCAATTGGATGGAGCCTTCCCCTGTCAAGGTGTCAAGAACAACATCCACACGGTTGGAACCCGATTCAAGACAACACGAAGCTTTGCCTACAGCCAGCTCGTTGCCGTTCTGATTGTATGCCTTTGCGACGATTGACCACTGTCCGGAAACGAGGCCTTCTACGGATACGCTGCTCTGCTTGGAATGGACAGGTCCAAAGGCGGAGTTTCCAGGGCCTATTCCTTCAACCGAATAGCTTGATACGTTCATCAGGTTTGGCTTTGGCGCTATGGTCTTGCCTGCATCAAACCCAACTTCAAGTCCTAATGGGTTTTCAGAGTAAGTCTTGGTTATGAAGTCATCAAGCGAGAGTTGAAACGACACGCTGGCACCTACTGTAGACGAACCTGCGCCACCGCCCGTTCCGTTGTTCGACCCTTTGGAGGATCCGGACGAGCCATCGTCGCAGGACACCAATGCAATTGACATGAAAACCAACAAAACAACCGAAACCAACAGAAAAAGGTTGGAGACAGCACCGATACAAAAACGAAATCTCTTCATTAGAACCTCCTTAAAGATGTTTTCGTCACTGAGGAGGAAGATTCAAAGCCCGTTCTTGGAACGCTTTGAGACTCTGAACCAATGTCCTCTATAAAGTGAATACAAGAAACCTCGCGTTTCCATTCACGGATTCAGGAAGTTTTTTTAAAAAGACTCCACATAACGACCCGGTATTTGCAACTAACCGCTCCGTTGGGTATACTTTGCACAAACGAAACAACGGGAAACCACGAAACGAAACCACAAACGAAACGATGAGTGGGCGCAACGGCAGGAGACGAAACATGGCACAGGATGAATTGAATCTGAGTATGTTCAAGGCTTACGACATAAGAACCAAGGAAGAGAAGCTCAATGCAGGAATCATCAGGAGATTGCTTTCAAGCGTTGCATGCTACATGAAGGACACCCTTGGATGCAGCACCATTGTCATGGGCCACGATGCAAGGCTGGGGGTTCCTGGTCTCATGCAGGAAGCTTTGGACATGTTCCCCTACTTTGGTCTTGACCTCATAGTCAACCCGCTCCAGATCTCCACGCCGCAGTTCTATTTTGCATGCATGCAGAACCCCAAGGCCTGCGGAATCATGTTCACAGCGAGCCACAACCCAGGTGAGTATGTTGGAATGAAGATGATAATGCCGCCAATGGCGCCAATCACCTACGGAAGCGGACCTGAAGGCGGTATTGCAAAGATAAAGGAACTGTACATAGGAGACAAAGCGCCAAGCTTCACTGCAAACCTTGGAAAGGTCACGGTCAAAAGATATCTTGACCAGTACATGGACTACTCAATGGAGCTTGCAAAGACCGGCATACACTCGCTTGACGGCCTTGATATCCTATGTGACTTCCTAAGCGGAGCAGCCGGCACGGAGATCACAGAGGCCCTCACCTACTGCGGCGCAAACGTAAAAACGCTACACCTTGTACCAAACGGACGCTTCCCTGCAGGCGACCCCAACCCCATCATCCTTTCGTCCATAGAGGACGCACAGAACCACATGAAGGACGGCGACTACGACTTTGGACTTCTCTTTGATGGAGACGGCGATCGCATGGACGTCATGGCTAGCAACTCGCTCCAGCTGGCCCCATCCTTCAACTTCTCAATCCTCATGCCCCAGATAACGGCACTCTACAGGACGACATATCCACACATCTCCACCTATGCCGATGTCAAAGCGAACCCCATAGCCCAGAGGATCCAAGCCCATTATGCAAGCGTCAAACTCATACGCAACGGGCATTCCTTCATAAAGGAAGCCCTCATGGATGAGCAGAAGACAGGAACCGTTGCGGCATGCGAGGAGAGCGGACACTACTACATGAACTTCCCATATGACCCAAAGGACTTCTCAAAGGGCTTTGCAGCGACTGAGAACACCCTCTTCTACACCCTGCTCACAGCAAGGATGCACAAGGAAAGGCCTCAGGACTACAAGAAGGCATTGGACATGCAGGAGAAGACCATAAGGGAGCGAGAGTGGACGGTCCACTTCGACGACACCCAAAGGATGCAGGATGTCATGAAGAAGATAGACGAAACGTTCAAGGCTCAGGGTCTTACATGCTTTGACAAGTCCCTGGACGGCAAGTCCCTGGATGCATCGCTTATAAGGTACAATCTGCCGCTTGAGATAACGAAGGACACCAACCTTGAAACCGACTGGTACCAGATAGTCCAGCGCCAGAGCCGCAGCGAAGACAACGTAGTGCGTTGGGAGATAACAGGCTCAGACTGGCGCACAGTCAGCAAGGCCAAGGAGACCATAGACTCAATCGTCAATGGTTGATACGAAAAAAAGGTCACAGTGGAAGAAAACCAGCTGTGGCCTTTTCTTTGGCATTCACGGAGACGATCTTCGATGGATTCCCAGTACTTGTTGTCTGAGAAATAGCGAGCATAGATAACAGCGTTCATTCTTCATCAACTCACACTCTTCATCGGCCTTGCAGCCAATCATAATCAGCAGATTGCTTGTCCAAGGAATTTGGGGCTGTAACAAAAGTCGGGTTT
>MSGT01000062.1:1320-2077 GCA_001940825.1 Sphaerochaeta sp. Phil3 | reverse complement strand
TGTTCTCCACCACGCGGAACGCCTCCATGATGAAGCCGTGCGGGTTGTTGTCGCTGCGTGTGGAGTTCAGCAGCCTGCCCCGTGTGACGAGGCTGCGCTCGGTCACGCTCTTCTCCCGGATGATGGAGAGCTTCGCGTAGGTCACAACCTCGTAAGGATAGGTGTTGAAGTCGCATTTCACGCTGTCTATCCCGATACGCTGGTTCACGTTCCCCGAAATGATCCGGTTGTAGTACCCCTGCTCCGCCAGGTCCACATAGTGGGCATACGCGGAACGGTCGCCGAGGAACATGGCCCGCTGGATATTGCTCTCAATCGCACTCTTGTCGGGAGCGAGCGTGAAGAACAGCTCGTGGAAGCGTTTTACATGCTCCCTTGCCTCCACGGGGCGGTTCTGTTCCAAGTCCTGCGAGAGGGCCAGCATCAGTGACTTACCCTCGTCCAGCACATAGATTTTCTCCCGCTGCGCCTCCGCGAAGCTGTAGGCCTTCCACACGGAGAATCCCACGAGCAGGGTACATACGCAGAGATAGGCTATCCCGAACAGGCGGAGCTGCCTGAAACTGGTCTCGATATTTTTCAATGATTTGAATTCCATTCCAATGTCGTTTTAATGTTATTACTTGATAAGTCTTCCGGCCACATTGCCCACCGCTGCACCGGCAGTACCGGCCACGACAGAGCCTGTCTTGGATGCCGTCTGGGTCACGTTCTTGCCGTAGTTGCCCGCACCGCCTCCTGCCTGGATGATCCAGTT
>MSGT01000062.1:0-1200 GCA_001940825.1 Sphaerochaeta sp. Phil3 | reverse complement strand
CAGGTCGCTGACCGGAAGCCACAGGTAGATGCTGATATAGCGGACGAACCACTGGCTGAGCGAGGCCTGGAATCCGTCCCAGCAGGAGATGGCGAAGGAGATAGGACCAAGTATCGAAAGGACTATCAGGAAGAAGGTCCTCAGTGTGTCGATAACGAGGGCGGCGGCGTTGAACATCAGCTCCAGCAGTTCGCGGAAGAAATTCTGCACCGCCTTCTTCATGTTGTACATCGCCCGGTCCACATACATCCCGCAGGCCTCAATCGCGTCCAGCGCACCAAGTTCGTCCAGCTTGTTGTCGAAGGCTTCCTTATCGACCAGATAGGCCGTTTCCGGATTGCGCTTCATCGCCTCGAACTCCAGCTTGTCCTTCTGCGCCCGGTACTCGTTCATGTCGAAGGTCTGAGACTCCAATATCGTGTGCGTACCCTTTACTATGGGCGACATGACACTGTTCAGCGTGCCCAGCACGAGTGTCGGGAAGAACATGATGCACAGCCCCAAAGCAAAGGGACGGAGAAGAGGAAAGACATCTACAGGCTCGGCTCTTGCCAATGACTGCCACACGCGGTAAGCCACGTAGAACAGGGCTCCCAATCCTGCAAGGCCCTTGGCGACACCGGTCATCTGCGAGCAGAGCGGCATCATGTCCGTGTACAGGTTCTGCAAAATCTGATGCAGGTTGTCGAAATTTATTGCCAGCAATACCATAAGCATTCGGATTCAGGATTACCAATAACGCTCATGGGGTGAGCCGTAAAGAGCCATCACACGATCAATGTCGTTCTGCTTCTTGGCACGCAGGTAGGACACGCCGATGTTCTTGTTGGTGTAATACTGCACCAGACTCCGGTACTGGAGCATGTCGGTGTAGCACCGGTCGATGATATCCATGCGCTCCTTGTCGTTCATCGACAGCCCGTTCTCGTTGACCACCGTCTTCAGGTCATTCAGCAGGTGTGCGCTCTCTTCCAGCAGCTTGGTGTAGCCGAGGGCTATCGCGCTCAGTTCCTCCGGCGTGAAGTACGGGTCGCTGAGCATCCGCTCGAAGCTGTTCACGTAGATGTCCGTGATGTCGCCCACCATCAGGATGGTCTGCTGCACCTTGCGGGCGTCGCGGACAAGGTTCTTCACCTTGCGGAGCCCGTCATAGAACTCCTTTCCCTGCTGGTAGATCTTGACGGTTTCCTGAAAATTTTT
>MSGT01000061.1:87741-186740 GCA_001940825.1 Sphaerochaeta sp. Phil3 | reverse complement strand
GTCTTCAACAGCCCCAACGGCCCCATAGGCCCAAAGAGCCCGAAGAGCCACAACGGCCCCAAGGATGGATGCTCTCCTTCGATTCCCATCACCCAATCCCCCAACTTTCCGTGAAGAACCAAAAGAATACAAACCCAACCAAAGAAACTTCCACAGAAAACAGGATTTTCCTCAAAACTGTGGAAAACCTTCCACTGAAATGAGTCTTTTCTTTTTTTGTGGAAGCTCCCATAGCTGTTTGCCATCCAACATTGCTCACCATCCCCACCAAGCTCACCAGCACTACAAAACACTCACAAAACAGTGCGTTTCAGTGCGTGATGTCCGTGAAGTGGGTGCAGTTCGTTTAGTGCGTGAGGAGGAAGAATAACAGCGACAGTACACGGCCTATGCTGCAGCGACAACGTAGACCGCACGAAGCCCTAGAAGGGTCTCCTTCGCAGGTATTTCTGCCAATATCCTAGGAGCAAAACGTGGGACAGTATTTGCGATACGGCCCACGTGAAGCGACAACGGAGATTGCAGAAAGACCTAGAATGTCCCGTTCGACGGGATTTGAGCCGTATTCAAGGATGCGAGCGAAGGATAGTACTAGCTGTACAGCCTGAGCGAAGTGACGATGAAGACGCCTCAAAGCCCTAGAGCGGTCAGTCGCGCCAGATGCGTTTGGCAAGAAACAACATCACAATGAGCAGGAATATGATCCACAGCGAATATGACCAGATATCGGCATTTGGAAGGAAGGATACAGTACCATCGGCATTGATGATGGTGGGTGCGTCCTGGAGGATGACGGCGCCAATGGCTGGGCCTATCATGCCGGGTATGAGGACCTGTCCAATGATGCGGGCGCCTTGGAACTGGCCGGCGCGGCCTTCTGGGATTAGGTCGCGGATCTGTGCGCCAAAGACGGACATCCCCATGAGGTAGCCGCTCATCATGCATAGCGAGCCTAGGAAGACGGGAAGGATATCGGTTGCAATGTAGAGGACGACGTACCCTATGCAAAGGAATGTCAGGGCTATGCCGGTGCAGAAGAAGAATCCTTTCCTGTCATATAGCCTGCCAAAGAATGCGGTGGCTATGGCGGCGATCACGATTGCTGGGGCCAGAACCACTACGTAGTTGGAAAGTCCAAGCGTCTTTTCGTAGTAGATGATCAGGTATGACATGAAGATCTGGATGGAGATTCCAAACACGGCGAACATTCCAAGCGTCTTGTACAGCTTTGGGTTGCGTTTCATGACGCTGGGTCTAAAGCCATAGAGCAACGCGGTCTTGAATGGCTCGCTTGAAGGTGTAAGGTTTGGAGATTCGTCTATCAGGAACAGGCCAAGGATGCCAATTCCAATGGTTGCGATGCCTATTATGTAGTATATCGTCACCCAGCTTGAGTGTGTGTCCAGGTCAAAGCCCATGAAACCGCCAAAGACGATCAGGATTGCAACCAAAGGCATCATGGAGTTGAGCCCCTCTATGCGCCCGCGGTTGGAGCTATCGCCCATGTCCGTAAGCCAAGCATTGTAGGCGGCGTCGTTCGCAGTGGAGCCAAAGAACGTCATGACGCAGTCCATCACTATGGTCAAAGCCACGGATTTGATATACGCAAAAGATACAATGGAGATGCCCCATATTATGTAGCCCCAAGTCATGAACGCCTTTCGACGGCCCATCCTGTCGCTCACAGCACCCATCACAATGGTGGTGAGGGCCGCCATGACTGCGCTTGCCATGACCATAAGTGAAATGTCGCCTGCGGTGGCATTGAACATCTTGTAGATGAACACGTTGAAGTACATGTTCTCCACAACCCATGCGACTTGTCCCATCATGCCAAAGACAAGCATGGACACCCAGAACCTGGAACTCATTTTTGTAGACATGTGAGTATTATAACACAGATAATTTTTTATTGTTCATTTATTTATCTGTTTTTTGTAATACAGCAATACATCTCCTTCTATCAAAAACGTCAAAAGCGTCTCAAACCACTTTGTTTGGGTTCAACAGCCCCTTTGGATCGAAGACCGCCTTGATGCCTCTCATAAGGCGCATCTGCACAGGACCAAGGACTTCTGAAAGGTACTCCTTCTTGTCCAGTCCAATGCCATGCTCGCCGCTGACCTGACCGCCGAACTCGTGCGCCTTTGCATACATGAGTCTGAAGGCCTCGCTGCGTCTTGCATTCCAAGCACAGTCGTCCAAACCGTCTCGGCATAGGTATATGTGGAGGTTTCCATCCCCTGCATGTCCAAACGATGGTATACGAAGGCCCACTTTGGAGGCGATCTCATGGGTGTACAGGATGAAGTCCGCGACCCTGCTGCGGGGAACAACGACATCGCACTCATCCATGAGGTCCGTCGAGCCCTTTATGGCTTCAAGGAACGCACTTCTTGCAGACCACACACTTGCACTGCGCTCCTCTGTATCTATGAGAAGGACATCCAACGCACCAAGCTCAAGGCACAGGTCAGACACGACTTCCTGGTCATGCACCACAGCCTCCTTGGTATTGCCGTCGAACGACATGAGAAGGTATGCATCGGACGCATGGGTGGGGAACTTCTTTCCAAGATAGTCCTCTGCAAAGAGGATGACGTCACGGCTCATGTACTCTATTGCCACCGGCGTCACCTTTGCACCGATGATTCTGGGCACAGCCTTTATAGCCTCTCCCATAGAGGAGAATGGAACAAGGATGCTCATTGAGTATTCAGGCTTGGGGATTATCTTGAGAGTGGCCTGGGTCACAACCGCAAGGGTCCCCTCGCTTCCAATCACAAGGTTCAAAAGGGAGTATCCGCTTGAGTTCTTGACGACCTTGCCTCCAAGCTCCACGACCTCCCCCGTTGGGAGGACAGCAGTGAGTGCACGCACGGCATCGCGGGTCACCCCGTACTTCACAGCCCTCATTCCGCCAGCGTTGGTTGAGATGTTGCCGCCAATGGTAGCGCTCTTCTCGCCAGGATCAGGGCAGTACTGATACCCATGGTCGTTGCAGAACTGGGCAAGTTCCATAAGGAGGACTCCACACTGAACCGTTACGGTCAGGTTGTCCTCGTCAAGCTCAAGGATCCTGTTCATTGGAGACACATCAAGCATGATGCCGCCGCATACAGCCACAGCTCCACCTACAAGGCCCGTTCCGCTTCCACGGACGACCACAGGTATTTCATGCGCATAGGCATACTGCATGACGTTGGAGACCTCCAAAGTGGAAGAGGCCCTCACCAGTGCATCAGGCACTCCGTACGCAGTGCCAAGTTCGTCATGGCAATAGTCGTCGTTTATCTGACCGGCAACAAGTATCCTGGAGGCCACCATATTCTGCAAGGCCTCTATGTCGCCTTTGTCAATCTTCCTGAATTCAACGCTCATCTCATGACCTCCTTGGATTGGGTTGGGCCAATGCCGCCTGTTGACTCCAAACGTTCAAGAAGCATTGGCACGATCTCATAGAGGTCGCCAACGAATCCGTAGGTTGCAACATCGAAAATGGAGGCCTGAGGGTCGCTGTTCACTGCAATTATGCAGTCGCTGCCCTTCATTCCGGCTACCGTTTGGATTGCACCGCTCACGCCAAGACATATAAGGAGCTTTGGCTTGACGGTACGTCCAGAGAGCCCTATCTGATGCCTTGCATCGAACCAGCCATTCTCCACAAGTGGCCTCGTACATGCAATAGTTGCGCCAAGTGCATTGGCAAGCTTCTCCACCATTGCAAGGTCCTTCTGGCTCCTGACCCCACGTCCCACCTGCACAAGGACATCGGCCTCCGATATATCCAATGCAGCAGGCTTCTCCTCTATGTCCACAATTGAGGTGCGGCACTTGAGCATGGCTGGGGTTACAGGCATCATGCGAACCTTATGACCATCATTGGAAGGGAACTCCTTTCTTGCAGGCTTTTGAAACACCTTGTAGCGCACAGTGCAGAACTGAGGGCGGGTGTTTGGAGACACTATGCGTGCCATTATGTTGCCGCCAAAGGCAGGGCGTATCTGTACAAGGTCCGTGTTCTCGTTCATCTCCAGGGCTGTGCAGTCAGCCGTAAGGCCACAGCCAAGCCTAGCAGCGATTCGTGGAGCAAGCGAGCGTCCTATGTTGGTGGCTCCAACGAGTATGGACGATGGCCGGACCTCCTTTATGAAGGACTCGAACACATTCGTGTACGGCTCTATCATGAAGTTCTCAAGTGCAGGGTCGTCATAGACATAGACTTCGTCAGCACCATAGCAAAGCAGCTTCTGGGCCATGGATGCAACGCCGCTTCCAATTACAAGGGCCATCACTTGGTGTCCTGTCACAGAGGCAAGCTCACGGGCCTTTCCCAAAAGCTCAAAGGTCACATCATGCACTTTTCCATGGAAATGTTCGCATAGGACAAGGACTCCCTTGTAGAGGCTCTTGTCCACACCACCCTTAACGTCCAAAGCAGGTTCATCCTCGAACGTTATGGCTCCATCGCTCTTTCTAACGCAGGCCTTGCACAGCTTGCATGACATGCCAATATCCACACCGCCCTTTCCATCAAGGCTTATCGCTCCAAAAGGGCACATTCCAACAAGCTCTTCGCAAAGCTGTGGGTTCAATCTATCTCTATGTACTACAAGTCCCATTTCACGCCTCCCTGTCACCACTTCTACCGTTGAGGTTCCTGAATGAACCTACGTTCACGAAGAACGGACTCAAGGCGGTTCGCAAGCTCCTCTGAAGATCCGTCATAGAGGATCCTGTCAGTGTTCTTCTCAGGAGGAAAAATCCTTTGCACCTGCGTTGCAGATCCCTTGAGCCCATAGTGGGATGCATCCTTGTCATTCATATCCGCCAACGTGAAGACCTTGACGGCATCCTCTCCGGTGCCAACGGACTTCTTCCTTCTATAGGACGGCAGCCTTGGCGTGTTTATGTCTCCGTCAAAGCATATAAGGCATGGAAGCCCAAGCCGTTGCGTTACAATGAGGTTCTCCTGCATTGCCTTGACGACGATGGATCGAGAGCCGCCATTGGCATCCTCTTCTTCGAATCCCACAATTTCAATGACGTTCGAGATATGGGGGATGCCAAGATGCTCGGCAAGCTCAGCTCCAACCTGGGCCGTGTCTCCGTCAGTCGTCTGCTTGCCACAGAAGATGAGGTCGAACGTGCCGGCCCTTAGGATGGCCTGATACAAAGTATAGCTGGTTGCAAGGACATCGGCCCCGCCAAAAGCCCTATCGCTGGCAAGATACGCCTTGTCGCAGCCCATCCACAGGCATTCAAGAAGAGACTCCTTGGCCTGAGGAGGCCCCATGGTGAGGACGTCAACCTCGAAGGAAGGCCCTTCGCCAAGATTCAATGCCTCTTCAAGTGCAAAGAGGTCGTAGGGGTTGAGCTTGTTGCCAACCTTTGGCCGTACCAAGAGTCCTGTCTTTTCATCAACCTTTACGTTGTTGGATCCTGGAACCTGCTTGACGCACACAAGAACCTTCAAGCCTGAATCGTTCGCATTTGCATTCTTCATATCAAAACTTCACCTATATGTCCGCATCCATATCCTAGCCGGCGAAAAGCCAACTTCCGTCCATTGTACAACAGGATTTTGGACATGTGGTGGAATTTTTAGTAAAAAAACTATTTGTATACCACTTCGAACTCTTCAAGCACGACAAGCTCATCCTCGTCGAAGGACAGCCCTGCAGAAGAGAACTCCTGGCCAAAGAACTCCAAATGCACATTGCGCCAATAGGCAAGGGATCTGTCGCCCTCGCCTTCAAGCCATGCATGGCGCTCGTCCACATCCTTGAAGGGGACGACGGACACCTTGGTTGTACGCAGCACGCACGCAGCCTGCCCATCGTCGTAGAGAATCACGCTGCACTCACCGGCCTTTGGAATCTCCTCGTCATCCAGGCCATACAGCCTGTAGGCACTTGAAGTGGCCGTCTTCACACCTGCAAGGACAAGGGATGCAAGACGGTCGCCTGCCTCTCCACCACCGCAGAACGCCCACGCTTCATACGAAGGCTCTTGCTGCAAGCCGTCGTTTTGCACACCAGCACCATCCAAGGCCGATGCCCTTGTGCTTTCCAAATATGCATTCCACATTTCATTGGCGGTCATACATCATCCTCCTTGCGAGTCTCTTCACAATGCTCTATTTTCCCAACCTCATTTGGTTTTTCCTTGCTATGTCGTGAAACAATGCCATTGTATACAAGAATGCCTGCAACGCTTATCATAAAAGTTATGGCGAACACCACTGTAGCTCCAATGTAGCGTTGGCTGCCAAGTGCGTTGCCTCCAATGGTGGAAGTGATTACAGACGGAATGCGTCCAAAGAAGCTTATGAGAAGCCACATTGAAAAAGGCATATCGGTAAGACCTGCATAGTAGCTTAGGATGTCCTTTGGCGTTCCAGGAAGCAGGTAGACGAAAAGAAAGAGCATCTCCCTTCTTTGTGTCGTCTTGAGGAACCCAAGCTGAGAGATCTTCTCCTCAGAGAAGAAGATTCCAACAATCTTCATGCCAAACCTGCGGACAAGGAGGAAAACCAAGATGCTTCCAATGGAGGTTCCTACAAGGCATAGGACAGTTCCCTCAACTGCACCAAAGGCATAGCCTGCAGCAAGCTCGAAAGGCTCGCCGGGGACGACTGCAATGATTATCTGGAACACGACCATGCCAACGAACGCAAAGCGCGAAACCCAGCCATGGGAGTCCACCCAAGCCCTGAAGAGCTCAGGTTTGGAGATGAACTTTACAAGAGGTCTTCCAACGAACCAACCAATGACGAACGAGACCGCCAAAGCAAGCACAATGGCTCCAATGGCAAGCCTTTTTCTGTTTTCCATACGAAAGACGTTCTATCAGATTGGAACAGGCTAATCAATATAGAAAGGAGAAACCAAATGAAACTACATCAAACCCACATCTTCAAGCACTTTCCTAGTCGAAAAGAGTCCATTTGAAAGCCCCGGCGACAAGCAGAGCTCCCCATACTCCAGGGGAAGCGGAACGTTGGCGCCAAGTTCTATGAGCCTACGGTTCAGAAACAGCCTCTCCTGGCCGGCTTTCAACGCCATGCCAATCCTAGAAGGTTTTATCTCATCGCAATGGGCAATCACACTTTCCAGGGAGCCATACTGCGCCAACAGCTTTGCGGCTGTCTTGGGGCCTATCCCGCAAACGCCCTTTATGTTGTCGCTTGTATCACCAACCAATGACTTGAAGGCGCAATACAAGTCAGGAGAGACTCCAAATCGCTCGCAAACATAGCCCCAATCACAAACCATACTTTGTTTTCCGCGGTATCGAAGAACTTCTATGCCATCGTTTCCTTCACTTGAAGGCGCCTTCACCAACTGGAAGAAATCGCTGTCCATGGAAGCTATTACAACACCTCCTCCTTCCTGCCAGAACCGCAAGGCGCAGGAGGCAATGACATCGTCAGCCTCGAAGTGGACCGTCTCAAGGTGCTTCACACCCATATGGTCCAAAGCATCGTATATGTATGGCATTTGGGAGAACGGCGTCTCCTCTTCCTGCATTGCAGAGAAATCAGGCCTATTGGCCTTGTACTGATTGTCAAGCAACACTCTGGGATTCCCGTGCTCTCCGTCGAAGACGACAAGTATGTGGGTAGGCTCCACGAGCCCAACGATCCTGAGGAGGGCACCCACGAATCCAAGCACCCCGTGGATTGCAACGCCTTGCTTGTTGACTATGCGAGAAGGCATTCCGTAGAACATCTGGAACATGAGGTTGGAGCCGTCCACAAGAAGCAGACGGCATCCTCCAAAGGTCTTTTGACTGCTTGGACTGTTTGGGCTTGGGTTGTTTGGACTTTCCATGGGCTCAGCATAAAGGCTCAAGCACATGGAAATCAAGTAAAAGAGGTTTTTCCACCTCTATATTCACATATCTCAACCCTTCCAAAGTCCATGGATGTTGCAGTAGGCATAGACCTCCTCAAGCTCATCTCCCTCGCACAATGAAAAGCATGCACTTGGAGCATCGCTTGGTTTGAGGTGTCTGACCTGACTGCCGTTCTTCGTCTTTATCCATATCCACTGGATGTAGTGTTCAGGCATCATTGGGTGCTTGAGGGAACCTACATCAACGGACACCTTGCCCTTGTCCACCTTGCAGACGGGAACGTGCTTCTCACCCACTCCATCCACGGTGTTGCATTCAAGTTCGATCATCTTCTCGCCGCAGCACACTACGGACACTCCGCTGTCGTTCAGCTTTGCGATTATGTTCCCACAGTGGGGACATCTATAGAACCGTTGTTTCCTTTCCATGAAACGCCTCCTTTTGCCGGAATTGACCGGCACAACGCAATTCAAACGTAGTTCAAATACAATTCAAATCTACCCTTCAAAAAGGCAAAGGCAAGGGAATCGGTCTAAGATGTGGTTAAGGATGCCAAGGAAGGTGTGGCTTGCATGTTGGGCCTGGCAGGAAGGCCATCGAAGGACGGCCCAAAGAAGAATCCAGAGGAATCCAAAAAAGAAATCTGCTTGACTTCCTCCCGTTTTAGGTTATTTTAGTGGCTAAGGGGTTTTGTTATGGCGCACGGGTGCATGCAAGTCTGCCAGCAACACACCCACTAGGATGGAGAAGATGTCAAAGAATACCCTTGCCGATATATCGGCGACATTCACCCAAATGCTTAGGGAGATGTCGTTCGACAGGATAACGGTGTCCGAGCTCGTAAGGCGCTGCGGAATAAGCCCCAACACGTTCTACTACCACTACGGGAGCATCCATGAACTGCTCGTGGTATGGCTCAGCGACGGAGTGAAGAACTTCGTTGCAAAGTACCACACAGAGGACAAGGACGTACGCACCATCATCAAGGAGCTGCTGTATTTCTGCCGTAGCAATCCCAACATCATCTACAACACCTTCAACTCGCAGTCCCGTGAGGCCCTCGAACGCTTTGCTTTTTGCCAGTCCGACATAGTGTCCCAAATGATGAGCGACAGTCCTGATTTCAAAAAGCGCGACATCCCGCCGGAGAAGCTCAGATCCATCACGCGCGTCTGCAAGTGCTCGCTTTTCGGATACTTCCTCGAATTCGTGTGGAACCGCATGAACGACGACATAGACAAGTCGGTGGACAACCTCGTGGACACCCTTGAAAGCCTACTTCGCACCGAGCTTTCAAAGTACCCCGTCAAGGCTCACGAACCTGAAAGCCCCCTTCTCTAGACCGATACCCCTGAGTTCGCCAGCCTTTGGCGAGGTTTTCAAGGTTGCAGTCGCTGTGAAAGCTTCCGCGACAGCTTCGTCGTCGAATACGATGCAGCCGTTGTAGCCGTCCCCTTTTGGAATAGACACAGAGCCGGGGTTAAGGAACAGTACTCCGTCCTTCTCCACACACCTTTGTACATGGGTGTGTCCCTGAATGAGGATGTCCCCTCTCCTGAGCTTTGGAGGGTTGTCCTCACCATACACATGCCCGTGGGTGAGGTACACAAAACGCCCGCCAAGCTCTATGACACCATAGTCCGCCATGATTGGAAATCCCAGAACCATTTGGTCCACCTCTGCATCGCAGTTGCCACGCACGCACAGGATTCTGTGAGGTCCCTCGCAAGGTGTGCCGTTCGCAAAGTCGTTGAGCATGGCAATGACCTTCTTTGGATTGTAGTCCCTTGGCAGCTCGTTGCGCGGCCCGTGGTAGAGGATATCACCTAGAAGGACAAGGACATCAGCCTTTTCCCTCTTGAACAATTCCAGCATCCTTTCGCACCAGTAGGCCGATCCATGTATGTCAGAAGCTATGAGCCATTTCATCTTGAATCCTCCAATGAATCAAATCATATTGTTTTTCCATCTTTTTTCAAATGGCGCTGACCTGTATAATCGTGGCCATGGAACATGAAGAAGTAAAGGCAATCTGCTGTGACATAGACGGCACCCTTGTACGGGACGACAAGACACTCAGCGCTGAGAACATCAAATGGATACGCAAAGCCGTAGAGGAGAAAGGCATACCATTCACGCTCGTCTCCGGGCGCATGTACAACGGAGTGAAGCCGTTCTACGAAGCCCTTGGAATCTCCGGGCCGCTTTCCTGCTACAACGGAGGGACCCTCTATGACAGCGATGGCAACATAGTGGAGGAGCACCGGATACCCCACGACACGGCCCTCAAGGTCCTTGAAATCCAACGAAGGTCAAAGGTTGGCATGATTCTCTTCAACGACAGGAAGTGGTACCTGGAGAAACTTGACAACTACATCTACCCACACAAGAGAAAGATATACCTGAGCGAATGCGAAGTTGGTAGCTTTGACAGGTTCCTCTCCCAGTTCGATTCGAACAAGATGCTCTTCATGACACCATCAGATGCCGAGCTCGACCTCGTGCAGTCCATGGTGGCGCAGGCGGGGCTGTTCGATGGCGCGCTCACCCCCTACAGGGCCGAGCACTGCCTTGAGCTCATCCCCGCCGGAGTGAACAAAGGCCTTGCAATAGAAGCCCTCTCCCGCCACTTTGGCGTACCATGCTCCAACATCATGGCACTTGGCGATGACACAAACGACATTGAGATGCTGCACACTGCCGGCATATCCATTGCAATGGACAATGCAGTTCCTGCAGCAAAGGCCGCCGCACGCTTTGAAACGGACACAAACGGCAACGACGGCGTAGCAAAGGCCGTCCAGCGCTTCGTGTTTGGATTGTAGCTTTTGTGCCGCTCTAGCCGGTCTGGTCACTCTAGCCTATCCTGCCGCTCTAGCCACTCTGGAACGTCTAGCCTATCTAGCGCATCTAGACGTTCCAGCCAATCTAAAACGCTCTAGATTTCTGACTCATTCCAACCATGGAATGGAATCGTCCAACTTGAAAACGCTATCGTTCCTTTCTTGAGACCAGTCGGAAAAACGATCGAATGCAAAACCTAGAACCTCTTCCTTCGTCATGGTGCTGTAGACGTCGAAAATCTCCTTTGGAGTCATTCCGAACAGATCCATGTACAGCTCTTTTCTATAAGGTTCTACGAAATACCCTTTCTCGAACATCCAAAAGCATGAATAGGGAACGAACTTTCCTTCCTGGACCAAAAAGGTAGGGTTCTCATACAGATACTTTCCAAGATAGAACAGGTAGACTCTGTCCTTCACAGGTTTGTAGGTTGGTCTGCTGTCGAAAATGGTGTCATATCCCTTGTATTTTTCAGGCTGGCATTTTCTTGCGTACTGACTCACCTTCGTGTTGAGAATCTTCATCACCTTTGAAATCTTCTCCCAACTATCGGCGGCAAGTACATCATGGGTGTGGTTTGGCATTATTACCGAAAAGAGTATCACAACCCCATAATCGCTGCACAACTTGCATAGCATGTTGTTTCTAAACTTCGCAACTTCAGAGGAAAAGATACGTTCCCGGTTCTTGCCTCTTTGAAATACATGATAGACCTGCCCATTCTTATCGATTCGTCTAGCCGAAACTTCCCAGACCTTCTCTGGATTATTCACATAGTCATCGAAAAAGCTTTTGTTTCTTTGCATACACATATTGCGCCTCCATCTTATATATCAAGAAAAGGTGCAATTTCCATTCTAAGTTTTTGAACTTTTTTGTTTTTTAGAGCGTTCCAGAGCGTCTAGACGTACCAGAACGGCTAGAAAGGCTAGAGTGGCTAGATGTACTAGAGAGGCACCACTACTTCAGGCTTCTAAGATACTTCTTCTGCTCTACACTTATCCTATAGCTCTCACAGGCCTTTTGGATCGCCTTGGCATGGCACCAGGGACTGAGCCTGTGATGCTCAATGAAACCAATCGTTGAATCCCACTGCTTTGCAAGCGCTGTTGCGAAGAACCAGGCAACCATCATGTTCACATAGTACTCATCGCTTTTGACCTCTGCCACCATATCCAGGCTCTCAGGAAAGAAAGAGTCGTCCAAAAAATGAGTCATGAGCATCTCCATTCCAAACCGGCATGTGTAGACATGTTTGGATGAGATCCAGGATTCGATGTGTTCAAGGACATCGGCCTTGTGCTTCTTGAAGACCTTGGGGCTAAGTTGGTCGCACGTGGCCCAGTTGTCCACGTATGGAAGAAAAGCCTCCACACGTTGAAGGCAGGCTTGGTAGTCGCGCACGTTCTCAAGAAGGAAGGCGTGCAGCTGGTTTTCGTCGAAGTAGCGGTGTGGGAGCGTGGTCAAGAAAGCCTCGCACAGGGCTGAGTTATACTTCCACAGCTCCTTTGCAAGTGCACGAAGCTGAGGGGTTCGCACGCCAATGATGGCCTCACGTACCACAGTTGGCATCAATTTGGCTTGGAAATCACCATATTTGTCATCCTTGAGGGCAAATAGCTTGTCTTGGATTGAAGTTTGGATTGAAGTTTGAAGCATTTTAATAGGCCTCCCCTATGGACATCTACATACACTATTTATGTGTGGACCAAAGATATCAAAACCAACTGTTTTCAATAGCAAAACTAGCATACCTGAACACAAACAGTCAATGACATTGGAAGCCTCTTGCTTTTTCTAATCGTATCGGGTAGTATTTGATTGGATTTGATTAAATATGATTAGATACGCAATTAGATTGCAACAAAAAGGGAGAAAAACATGCAGTTCAAAGAAAGCGAAACCATAGAATTCAAAAGGATTGCAACAGATGACATTAAAAAGGAAATCATTGCCTTCGCAAACACGAAAGGAGGCAAAATATACATAGGTGTGGATGACGACGGCTCTCCAATAGGGATCCAAGACTCTGACGACACCTCGCTGCAAGTCAGCAACATGGCAAGGGACGCAATAAAGCCGGACATATCGTTTTTCCTACACTGCGAAACCATTTCAATGGAAGGAAAGGAAATCCTCTCAATAGATGTCCAAAGAGGGACTGAACGCCCGTATTACATTGCAAAGAAAGGAATTAGACCTGAAGGAGTCTATATAAGGCAAGGCTATTCGTCAGTTCCAGCCACTGACAACGCAATACGTCAGATGATAAAGGAGACTGATGGCGAACACTTTGAGGATATGCGTTCGCTGGAGCAAAACCTCACGTTCAAGGCTGCAGAGGAGGAGTTCGAAAAACGAGGCATCCCATTTGGAAGCTCTCAGATGAAAACCCTTGGCCTTTTGAACAAGGACGGCCTTTACACCAATCTGGCACTCATACTTTCAGACGAATGCAAGCACACAATAAAAGTGGCGGTATTCGAAAATGAAAGAAAACTCAAGTTCAAGGATAGGAAAGAGTTCGAAGGTTCTGTGTTCACCCAAATGAATGAAGCGTTCAAATACATAGATCTATGCAACAGAACAAGCTCAACATTTGAGGGACTATATAGGATAGACAGCAAGGACTACCCACCAGAAGCCATAAGGGAAGCTCTACTGAATTGCATCGTGCACAGGGAATACAGCATACAGGCAAGCACACTGATAAGCATCTACTCCAACAAAATCGAGTTCGTATCAGTAGGAGGACTTGCACCTGAAATCTCCCTAGAGGACCTTGACCTTGGAGTATCTGTATGTCGCAACCCAAAACTCGCCAATGTATTCTATAGATTGGAGCTCATAGAAGCATACGGAACAGGCATACGAAGGATTATGGAATCATATGAAGACTGTGCTTGCAAACCAACGATAGAAACCACTCCAAACGCATTCAAAACCACGCTTCCAAACATGAATGAATGGAACGAACTCTCTTATTTAAAAGAAGATGCCGAGCGATACGAGCCCCATAACAGAGAAACCAAAGGAATTTCCAATACCAAGAACAAAATCCTTGCATTCATGAAAGAGCACGGTGCTATAACAAGAAAGGACTTGGAGAAGCTCACAGGTGCAAGCCAAGCATCATGCGTAAGGATATTGAACGACCTCGAAGAAAGCGGATACATCAAAAGGCAGGGCAAGGCAAGAAACACATACTACTGTTTGAACCGACAGTGAAAGACCCAAATCCTGAAAAACTCCCAAAACCCACCCGTCACATAAGCTTGTCAAGCAGCGTGTAGTACCTAAGCTTCTCCTCGTTGGGAGCTATTCCAAGCACGTCGAAGAATTCCTTATCGTCGAATGGACCAAACGGCAAAGCCCCATCTTCCAACCCCATAGAAGCGGCATACTCCTTCGCATAGCACCCCACGAGGTTATCCCTAAGGCTGCGGACGCAAACGGCTACGTCACGCCACCTGTCAGCACACCCCGCACCGCCCAGGTCCACGAACCCCGCAATCCCCTTGCAATCGACAAGCACATTGGGAAGGCAAAGGTCGCCATGTGAGAACACCCTATCTCCATCATCCATTTTAGGCCGATTTCCCTGCAACCAGCGAAGCAAATCCGTTGCCGATACCACGCCACTTGGAATGTCGAATTCATAGGAGGGATCCAAAGAAAAGGCAACAAGCCCATGCTCCACATTGTATGCAGCAATCTCCAAATCCCTATCCAAACCGCTGTCCAATGGACAGTCCCATACATCCACACTCCACAAAGTCCTTAGAGCCGCAACGATGGACTTGAGAAGACGTCTCCTGTTGGAAAGTATGGATGGGTCGCAAAGCATTCTCCCCCTCACCTTTGACATGAGAATGTAGGAAGTGTCGCCTGCAACATGGTGGTCAATAACCTTTGGAACAGGAAGCCTTCCATCAAGCCAAGACAAAGCCTCGTACTCCCTTATAGAAGACTCCCTTGCAGTCGTTTCAGACACAGGCTCAGCTTTCAGAACCATGCTGTCAAATGAATTTGGCATATCGAACATAAAGAGGGAAGCCTTTGATTTTCCAACGGTTTCAATAGCCTTATCCAAAAGATCAGGCCTATATTTCACAGTCTCCATTATGGATTGGGCCATCTTCCATTTTCCAATGGCCCGTTGGTCTCCGCCCAGAAGCACACTTGGAACTTCGTCTCCATTGTACTCAAAAGGATGCGTGTACTGAGGATATTCAAGAAGAGACAAGGACGTACAGGAGCCCACACCGCAACCAGAGCGTCTTTCAAAACTCTCGTCATCAGCAGAACAGTCCCTAAGACTGCCCTTCAAAAGCCTAACGATGGAGTCCGTCACAACCATGGCCGCCAATTCCCCGCCGGTGAGAATGAAATCTCCAATCGAGACCTGTTCGTCCACATAACGCTCAAAACGGGCATCTATGCCTTCGTAGTGACCGCACACAAGGACAAGATCCTTCATTGATGCGAACTCACGGGCCTTCTTCTGGTCGAACCTTGCGCCTTTTGGAGAAAGCATCACCACATGAGACGAAGGTGTCCTTGATGCTTCAAGAGCTCTGTGCAAGGTATCAACCCTAATCACCATGCCGGGACCACCACCACATGGAGAGTCGTCTATATGACGAAACGAACCTCCAGCATAGTCCTTTATATCCACAGTGGAGAACGAAACCCCACCGTTTCGTACAGCCCTCTTCAGCACAGGAGTGTCCTTGAAGCTGTCGAACGACTGAGGGAACATCGTAAGAACGGTTATGCGCATAGGGCTGGTAGAACTGGCGTTATGCATAGTCACTTCCCCATCATGTTGAGCATGATGCCGCTTTGGTCCTTAGTGAACAGCTGGCTCACCTCAAGAGGAATGTCGAACAGCGTGCAATCAAGCTGTCCGCGAAACCACTGCAGGTACAGCGAAACCAAACCGCCTGCAAAGAAAAGAGCCCTTATGTGAAAGCTCTTGGATCTTCGCACCTCCAAAGGTATGGATTGGTCCTGCTCCATGTACTCTATGAATATGGACATGAGCTTTTCAATGAAAAGGCCTGATTCCGGAGTAGCCACCAACGTCTTGTAATATTCGGGATCCTCGGAAAGGAAGATGCTCACCTGAAGGAGAAGAGGAGCAGGATTGGAGAAGAAGTTCTCCAACCTGAAATCCTTGAGCAAAGTCATGAGCTTGTCTATGACCTCCTGCTCTATCTCGTCAATGAGGTCCTTGAGACAGGAATAGTGGGCATAGAACGTAGCCCTGTTTATGTTTGCCTCGTTGACGATGTCCGTTATCGTTATCCTGTCGGCAGGCTTTCTCTTTATGAGGCTTATGAAAGCCTGACGTATCAGACGTTTGGAACGAAGCGCATTGCGGTTGCGTTTCCTTTCAATGGGCTTATCGAAAGCCTCACATTCAACACCAACTCTCACTTCGTTCTTTTCTTCTGTCGCCATATGTAAAATTCCACCTTTTCGTGAAAAAACAACCCAAAGCAGGTTCCAAGAAGCATATTGTATAGCATCAAAACAAAAAAGTACAACACATGTTGTAGAAAGATTTATGTGTCGGAGTTTAAAATCCAACAAGAAGCCAAATACCTGACAAGACAATATACTACATATAAACAAATTAGACCAATTTTCCAACATTTTTCAAACAAATGTATAAATTTATACATTATAGCAAAGTTATGTATATCCCCAACATCAAACCATTGCCAAGAATGTACTTTGAAGGTATTTTTCCACCGTCAATCAGAGGAAAATTGGAGAGGATTTCATGAAAAACAAGAAACTGACATCCGTACTAATGTATCTAGTGCTTTTCATCGTATTCGTAGCACTCTTCCTTGTACTTCGCTGGTTCTATTCCACAAGGACGGAGACAACCTACGAACGCCCTACCACACCAGTGGAGGTGACGATGCCGCAGGTAAGGACATTGACCAAGCAGATCACGCTTTCGTCCTATGTATCGGCAGAGGACACAGTAGCCGTAGTTCCATACCTAGACGGAACGATCCTGACATACAACGTGCAGGAAGGCGACTATGTCAATGAAGGCGACGTCATAGCAACGATAGACCCTGAACCATACGAACTACAGAGAAAACAAGCAGAAGCCGCATACCTAGGCTATCAAAGCACGTTCGAGAGAGTCGAGAACCTCTATAAGACAGGTGGAGCCTCGAAGCAGGACTACGACAGCGTCAAGGCCCAGCGCGATGCATACAAGGCCCAGCTTGAACTTGCAGAGCTGCAGCTTTCCTACACCAACGTGAAAGCCAAGACAAGCGGAACGATCCTGAAGACGCTTGCATCCCAAGGCGGCACAGCAGCGAAAGGCACACCAATAGCCGTAATCGCAAACCTTGACGACCTCACAGTGAACCTCAACCTTGGCGAACAATACTTTGGACTCTTCTCCAAGGCCAATACTACAGCAGGCGACACGACAACTCCAAGTGCAAACGACTATACAATCACCGTGACTCGCCCAGCAGGCCAATACTCGCAGGAAGTCTCCACGACAGCCACAATAAAAGCGGTCTCACCGTATGTAGATTCTTCAAGCCGAAACTTCAAGCTCTACCTCAAATTGGACGACCCAAGCGCATTCAATCCAGGAATGTACGTCAAGGTAACAATCGCAATCGAAACGCAGACAGGCTACAGCATAGAACGCAAGGCCATGAAACTTGACGGCAGCGCCTATTATGTACAAAAGGCCAACGGCACGGAGACAGATGCGTCAAGCGAATACACCGCCAAGAGCATCGGTCTATCAAATGCTTTCGCCACAAGTGAATATGTCATTGTACCAGACGAGTACAAGGATGAAATGTTCATCATCAAAGGGCAGAACGACATCTTTGCAGGCCAACCGGTTGCAATCGTGAACGAAGGGGTTCAGGAATGAAGCTTACACGTTATCCTGTAGCGCACCCCGTCATAATAGCCATGACACTCCTTGCGTTGGGCGTGTTTGGACTCATGGCGGTGGCGGACACCAACACGGAGTTCCTGCCGGACATCTCCAACCCAATGGTATACGTGCTCACGATATACCCAGGTGCATCCAGCAAGGACATAGAAGAGACCGTTACGAACGTACTTGAAGAGGATTTCGTAACGCTTCCAAACTTCAAGAGCATGTCGTCCCAATCCATAAACAGCGCATCAATAGTGTCTGTAACGTACCAGGACGGCATTGACCCATATGACCAGATAGACGAGGTGCGAAACCGCATAGACGACCTCATAGACGACCTTCCTGACGGCATACAAGGCCGCCCTTATGCATTGGTTGGTGGAACGTCCATGCTACCAATCGCATCGTTTGTCATTGAGAGCACGGACGGCGACATAAACGCCGTAGGCGAATACGTTGACAACGAAATCAAGCCGCAGCTCACGCAGATCGCAGGTGTCTCCACCATAACGGTCAATGGTGCAAAGACGCCAACCGTGGACGTAAAGCTTAGAATGGACGACCTCAACAGCCGCGGAATCTCCCCTATTGCAGTATTCCAGATGCTTTCCTACAGCAACTACTCCATACCTTTGGACTCAGTATCGTTCGAGGGCACGGCCATAGATGCAAAGTTCGACTCCACATACACATCCCTGGACGAGATCGCATCCATCCCCGTTGGCTACTCGCTTGACGGAGGCATGATAAGATTAGCCGATGTCGCAGACATCTCCCTTGACTACAAAGACGGCGACTTCTTCGTTACAAAGGATGGAAAAGAGGTCATAAGCGTAGACATATGCAAGAGAAGCGATGGAAACACCATTGAAATCACAAACCAGATAAAGAAGATACTAGCTGAAGAGGAAGCCAAATACGGCGGAGCCCTCAAGTTCAGCATGGTCAGCGACGACTCCACACTGGTCAACTCCTCATTGTCCACAGTCATAGAATCAGGTGTCATGGGAGTCATCATAGCCGTCCTTGTCATCTACATGTTCCTATGCGACTGGAAGGCAACCATCATCATAGGGCTTTCCATTCCGCTTTCCATATTCTTCACGTTCATTGGCATGCAGCTCATGGGTATCACCATAAACCTGCTGTCCCTTTCTGGAATAGTCGTAGCTTTAGGAAACATAGTGGGAGCCGCAATCCTAGTACTCGACCAGGTGTATAGGTACTATCAGGAGACAAAGGAGGGAAAAGCCCTCTACAGCGTGAACCAGTCCATATTCCTTGGAACTGACAACGTCATTGGATCCGTCATGGGATCAGGGCTTACGACAATTGTCGTGTTCCTGCCAATTGCAATGATGAGCGGCCTTGTAGGACAGATCCTCAAGGACGTATCAGTGACGTTCATGCTATCGCTTGCAGCCTCGTTGCTTGTTGCAATCATCTACATACCGTTCCTCATGAAGAAGCTTCTCAAAGAGGACGATGCAGCGCGCAAGCCAAAGCATGAAAACATTGTCGTAAGAGGCCTCAAGAAAGTAGAAAAACTGTATGCACGAAGCCTATATTTCGTGGAACGTCACACACCGTTCATGCTGGTTGCGGCCTTCCTCGTAGTGCTGCTCAGCGTCTACATCCTGCCAAACATGCAGTTCACGTTCATCCCTTCGACCGACAACGGAGACTTCTACATAAACGTGGAGCTGCCGCAGACCTACTCGCTTGAAGAGACCGAAGAGACCATGAACAGAATCGAATCCCTTGTAATAGCGAACGTTCCTGAGCTCAAGACAGACGTCGTCTTCTCCGGAAAGGACATGTCGCCTGTCTCGCAGGCGGCGAAGAACAAGGGCGCAATACACGCCGTCCTCACAAGCGTAAAGGACCGTGACAGAGACATACACGAAATAATGCTCCAAATGCAGGAGCTTCTCTCCTCCAATGTCCCGGATGCCACGATAAGCATTGAAAACGGAGGCTTCGACAGACTTATAAGCCTTGTTTCAAATGGCGGAGGCTACGGACTCATGCTCGTAGGCGAAGACACGGACGAGCTCTATGAGGCTGCAGAGCGCATAGAAGCCCAGCTCAAGACATACCCAGAGGTAATGACCACGAGCATAAGCGCATCCAACGACATGAAGACCGCTGTCATCAACGGAACGTACGACTACCTTACAAGCCTTGGGGTGCCGGCGAAGGAGGCCGGTCTCACGAGCGCCATCCTCTTCTATGGAACCGACATTGGCAAATACAGTCAGGAAGGAAGCGACGACCGCTACGACATACACCTCTACTCCGACATCCAGGACGAAGAGCTCACAGCGGACCGTCTCAACGACATAAAGGTCACATCCCTTGCCGGAGCCACCATACCGCTTTCGAACGTTGCAACCCTCACGCTCGACGAAGGACTGTCACAGATCAACCATGACGACAGGGCCACATCCCTCACCGTGTCCGCAACGCTCACGACCGAGAGTACCGACAGCGTCACCAAGAAGATAAACCAGTACCTGGCGGAGAACCCCCTCCCAAGCGGAGTCTCGACGAAGACAAGCGGACTTGGAGACCTGGTGGAGACATCCATGGGGCCACTCGTGGAGGCTCTTCTCATAGCAATGTTCCTTGTATACCTCGTCATGGTTGCGGTGTTCGAACGCTTTGACCAGCCTCTTCTCATAATGCTGCTCTTTCCGTTCTGCATCATAGGAGCTGTCGTTGCCCTATCCATCTTTGGATCGTCCATGAGCATCGTATCCATACTTGGAATCGTCTCGCTCATTGGAATGCTGGTAAACAATGGAATCGTCATCGCAGACTATGCCAACGTAGCCCGCAAGAACGACCGTGAAAAGCTCCTGCGCATGAAGGGCATCGAGTTCGACGAATACACAAACACACTTGGAATGCTCAGCTACGAGAACGAAAGGGCCATCCTGGACAGGGAGACGGCAGAGGGATCGGCCTCAAGACTTAGACCAATCCTCATGACCACGCTCACAACGGTCCTTGGAGTCATCCCAATGGCCGTCGCAAAGGGAGAAGGCGCCGAGATCTACGCCCCTCTTGGACAGGTCATCATGGGAGGCCTTGCAACCAGCATGCTCCTCACTCTCTACGTCATGCCAACATACTACTACATCCTAGAGCGCACCAAGCTCAGACGTGTCTACGGCAAAAGGAAGAAGACCGATGCCGTTGAGACCAAAAACGAAAAGAATACGGCTGTCGAAACTGCAGCCAAGGAGAACTGATATGAAGAAATCAAACTTTAGGGTTCCGGCACTCGTTCTGTCGGTTCTGGCAATCGCACTTGCACTTACAAGCTGCTCCGCAGTCTTCGACTCCGCAATAAGCGGAACGGTCAAGGACAGAAATGCCTCTTCTCAAACTGGCGGTATTGCAGACGTCATGGTCTATGCCTATGACGACAAAACCGCTTGGGAAAACGCATACAACAGTTGGGACAAGAAGAGCGTTTTTTCAGATTCGTCCGTACCTTCGGCAAAAACGACAACCGATGGTTCATTCTCAATTTCTTCGCTTAGATGGAAGACCAACAATCCTGTCTACGGAAAAGATGCAGACTGTAAGACAATCTATCTTCTTGCCTTCCATAAGGACTATGGTCTTGTAAAAGTTGATGGTAGAACCGTCCAGTCAGACAAATCCAACAATTTTGGAATTGTCTACTGCGAAAAAGTTACAGAAACAAAGAATCTTGTAATAAAGTTCAAGGATAAGGAAGACAACAGTACAACGGCCTCAGGTTCTGACTCTACAATCACAAATACCACAGGATTCTCTTTCCGCTATAGTTACAATGACGGATACTCAGCAGATGATGAAGACAATGTAGGAAATACGGTAACTGAAATTACAAACGGTGAATACACTTTGGCCGTGAAATACAAGAAGTATAACGAAGACGGCAGCGAGGCGGTTGCTCCAACCGTGACAATTTCTGAAATTCAATCGGGTACAGATTGGTCATATGAAGGAGCCAAGACGGTCAGCATGGCCTACTCCTCCACAGACAAGACCTACACCAACAACAGCCTGTACTTCACAAACGACTGGAAGACAGTCGCTGTGACAGTGAACCTCAAGGATGGATCAACGGACAATGCAGTAACTGATCCAATCTACTTCAAGTGGGAGTACAACAATGGTGATGGCGAAACTGTGAAGTCAGACACAGTCACGACTTCCACAGGAAGTGCAACAATCAACGTGAAGTTCAAGAAGAACATGTCCTCAGAGAAACCCTGCACGCTCACGCTTACAAAGTTCGATGATGCGGAAGGCAGCAAGGACTACTGGAGCTGGACGGAAGGACTGAATGAAAATGGAGTAAAATCCGACACATTAAGAGACTTGGAATACAAACTGACACTTACTCTTAATGATGACAGCAATAGGCCAAGTGTTGATGTATATTTCAGAAAGAACATTTTGAAACTCGGTTCTGGCATCAGTGGATATGTCTACAGTGCTTCAGGAGTTGGCGAAGGAATAGGAATCAAGGATGACGATGGAAAAGCTATCACGCTTCACGACTCAACCAGCCAGATAAGGCAAGAGGTTAGGACTACTTATGAGGTTGTTGCCCAAAGTTCTTCCCAATACGTGATAAACCATGGTTATTTCACTGGGCTAGGAGCTGGTGCAGAGATTAAACTCGCATACGAAACGTCTGAAAGAAAGCCTTTTGAGTCTGATACCATAGAGTTGACTGTTAAAAGAGAAGGAACTCAAGTTGGAACAATCAAACTTACAAGTGAAAGTGCAAACTTCTCAAACTATCGTTTCGAAACAACATAAGGCGGGGTGACGATGAAGAAGCTAAGCACATTATTCCTTGTGCTCCTGCTTGCACTCTTCACAGGACAGGCGCTGTTCGCCCAGGACGGCGCCGTGACAGGTGAAGATGGAACTGCAAGCACCATGGATGAGCTCAAGGTTTCAATGGACAGCAACAACGCACAGCTGGCCAAGGCAAGGCAGACATACATCCAAAGCCTTTTGGACGTAAAGAACGCCAAAGCCAACTACCAGCCAACGATAGAGCTGCTGCTCACGTCCACGTACATGCCAAACCCACCCATTGGAAAGACTACCATAAGCGTTGACGAGCTTTCGTCACAGCTTGGTGTAGTAATCCCCGGAGCGGCGGCAGGAGAATATGTAACCCTGTACGACGGAATGAAGAACATCTACTACAATGCAGGCCTTTCCATCACGCAGCCACTGTTCACATGGGGCAAGATTCCAAACGCAGTCAAGCTCTACACACAGGTTGCGCAGATACGCGCACTTGCAATAGAGGACACCTACAACCAGCTCACAGCGCAGCTGAAAGCAAGGGTATCGGCCTTGAAGTACATGGATGACATCCTCGTGCTGCTGGACCAGACCAAAGACACGGCAGACGAACTCGTGCAGGTAAGCCAGGACGCATACGACAACGGCATGATTCTCAAGCAGGACGTCTCCAAGGCCAAGATAAGCGCAATGGAGATTGATGTCACGCGTCAGGAAATCATGAAGGAGTACCGAACCAACCTCCAAGAGCTTCGTACACTCACGGGAAACGAAGACCTGAATGCTGAGGATATAGACTATTCTGTGAACGAAGATGAGATCCAGGCCATCGTTGCCATAGACCATGATGAGCTGTACGCAATGGCCACAAGGGCCTCAAGCGAACCGCTCACAATGCTTCGCAAGCAGACGCAGGCCTTGCAGCTCAAGAAGAAGATCGCCCAGGATTCGCTGTACTGGAAACCGGATCTTGCGCTTCAGGTATCGTTGAGCTACGGAGGATCGGCCTTCCCACTGGTTGAGACGAACTGGTACAGGGCCGACGACTACGGCCTCTACATGACCCTTGCCGTGAAGTCCACGGTATGGGACGGAGGAAAGAAGCTCAACGATGTTTCATACGCACAGAGCGAAATCCTTGGTTCAATTGCAGACTACGATGCGGCAGTTGACCAGCTGCAGTCGGTTGCAGAGGAGAACATAGCAGCCGCAGAGCTTGCGCAGGCAAAGATCGAGTACCTTGAACTCAAACTAGAGGAGTCACAAGACCGTCTTGAGCTTCTTGAACGCCAGTTCGCGGTTGGATACATCTCAAAGACGGATGTCCTCTCCCAGCAGATAGAGGTCTACACGAACCAGATGAACCTGATCAAGGAGAAGATCTCCATTGCTCAGGCTGCATACACGCTTGCATACGTGACTGGAATCCTTGAGTAACGTTAGGTTACAAGACGAAAGGTTTCTTCATCTTTGCGTTTTTCGAAGCAAAATGAAGAAACTTTTCTTCCAAACGACTCAAAAAAAACAGATACTGAAGAAAACCCTCACTGACGCCCCATTCCTCAGGAAGGGTTTTTGTTGACACATCTCCCCTTCGTGTGTATTTTCGACTCATGGACAATTCCGTCGTTTCGCTGATGCTCGACTCTTTCTGGAAGATTCTCAAACCCGGTCTCCAGATGACCATACCGCTTACCTTGCTTTCGTTCGCATTCGCCCTCGTGATAGCCACTGTAACGGCATTGGTTCAGGAAGCCAAGATTCCAGTGCTAAGACAGCTTGCACGCTTCTATATATGGGTCATAAGGGGAACTCCTCTTCTTGTTCAGCTCTTTGTGGTCTTCTACGGGCTTCCAAGCCTTGGAATCCTCATAGAACCCTTCCCTGCAGCGGTTCTGGTGTTCTCCATAAACGAAGGAGCATACTCTGCCGAGACGATAAGAGCAGCCATAGAATCAGTACCTCGTGGACAGCTTGAAGCCGGCGAATGCGTTGGCATGAGCTGGCTACAGACCATGTGGCGCATAATCCTGCCGCAGGCGCTTCGTACAGCGTTCCCAACTCTTTTCAACTCGCTCATAAGCATGGTCAAGGACACTTCCCTTGCTGCAAACATCACGGTCACCGAGATGTTCATGCAAACCCAGCGCATTGTGGCCCGTACATACGAACCGCTTGTCCTCTACATTGAAGTTGGCATCATCTATCTTCTCATGTGCACGATACTTACCAAAGTCCAGGCATGGGGAGAGAAGAAGCTCAACGCAAGAGGCTACCAAAGGAGCGCGGCATGACTACGATTCTCAAGTTCAACGATATACGAAAGAGCTTTGGAGAGCTTGACGTGCTCAAAGGAATCGGTCTTGAGGTGAACAAAGGAGATGTCGTCGCAATCCTGGGACCAAGCGGTTCCGGCAAGACGACCCTTCTTAGATGCCTCAACTTCCTGGAGCGTGCGGACAGCGGCTCAATCGTATTCGATGGTGTCCAATATGATGCGGCCAAGGCGACCAAGAAGGAGATCCGTGCCCTTAGGATGAAGACGGCGTTCGTATTCCAGAACTACAACCTCTTTGCAAACAAGACCGCCGTAGAGAACGTGATGGAAGGCCTTGTCACCGCACGAAGAGTTCGCAAAGAAGAGGCAAAGGCAAAAGCTTTGGAGACTCTTGAAAAAGTTGGAATGCTCGATTGGGCCAACCACTACCCCATCCAGCTTTCAGGCGGACAGCAGCAGAGGGTTGCCATAGCGCGCGCAATAGCGACGAATCCAGACATCATCTTCTTCGACGAGCCCACAAGCGCCCTTGACCCAGAGCTTACGGGAGAGGTCCTGTCCGTCATGAAGACGCTTGCTCAGGAAGGCATGACTATGCTCGTCGTCACGCATGAAATGAAGTTCGCACGCCAGGTGGCGACACGCACCGTATTCATGGAGAACGGAGTGATCGTTGAGGAAGGCCCCACGAAGGAGGTCTTCGAACACCCACGCGAAAAGCGTACACAGGAGTTCATAAATCGCATGGAAATGGACGACTTCTAGACGACTTCCAAGAAAACGGTAGCCTATTTTGGCTTGGCATAGCAATTTTTATCCCGATGTCTCGGGAAAAGGAGATTATATGAAGAAGCTACTTACATTCATGCTAATGGCTTTCATCATGGCGAACACGATATTCGCCGGCGGTTCCAAGGAAACCCAGACGGGCGACCTTTTGGAGAGGATCAAGAGCAAAGGTGAAATCACCATTGCAATGGAAGGGACCTGGGCCCCATGGACATACCATGACGAGAAAGACAATCTTGTTGGGTTCGATGTAGAGGTGGGACAGGCCATAGCATACAAACTTGGCGTCAAGGCCACGTTCGTGGAAGGCGAATGGGATGGTCTACTTGCAGGTCTTGAAGCAGGACGCTACGACATCATGATAAACGGTGTCGACATAACACCAGAGAGGGCTTTGAAGTATGACTTCTCAACGCCCTATGCCTACAACCGCACTGCGGTCATAGTGAAAGAAGACAACAACTCCATCTCCTCAATGGCAGACCTTGCCGGAAAGAAGACGGCCAATACGATATCATCCACCTACGCACAGGTTGCGGAAAGCTACGGTGCAACGGTGACTCCAGTGGACGACCTTGTCCAGACATTCGAGCTACTCCTTGCAGGACGCATAGATGCAACGCTCAATGCAGAGGTCACCTACTACGATTACAAGAAGGAACATCCAAACGCAGCAATCAAGATTGCATGCATAGACCCACAGACTACAAGCGTTGCAATCCCAATGCGCAAGGACGATGACAGCGCAACACTGAGGGCCGCAGTCAACTCTGCTTTGGAAGAACTCCTTGCAGACGGCACCATAAGCGCCATTTCAATCAAGTACTTTGGTGGAGACATCACAAAAAACTGAGTTTCCACTTCAGTTCCATTATGTGTGGTTTGAGCACGGTCCTACGGGGCCGTGTTCTTGTTTGTGGAGAATGTGGGTGTTATAACGTGGCGGTCTAGCCACTCTGGACGTTCTAGCCATTCTAGCCACTCTGTCCTCTCTTGACGTTCTGGACGTTCTAGTCACTCTGGTCACTCTAGTCGCTCTCAACCGCTCTAAAACGCTTCAACCTCCAAAAATCCGTGCGCATTCCGTGCGCCCCATGAGGCCCATGCGACCCATAATGTCCGTAAGACCCGTGAGGCCCATAGGCCCTTGACAACCGAACGGTCGGAAGGTATACCTGCTGAGGAAGTTGTTGAAACATGGAACAGGGAAACACGAAACAGGAAATACTGAAAGCTGCATTGGACTTGTTTTCAGTGCAGGGCTATGAAGCCACATCCATCTCCCAAATAGCGGATGTCGTTGGAATACGAAAAGCAACGATGTACAGCCACTTTGCAAGCAAACAGGAAATCCTAGAGGCTTTGGTGCAGAACACCATGGAGCAGTACAACAAGCATTCGATCTTTGCTCAAGCGAATTGGAACGACCCTGCCTTCATAAAGGACAAGCAGAACATCACTGTGGAAGCAGCATTGAAGATTATCCTTGGGCACATCCGCTATATCCTACATGATCCGCAGATATCCAAATCACGCAGGATGCTTACAATCGAACAGTTCCAAAACCCTGCATTGAAAGCACTTCAGACCAAACAGAACTATGCCGATGTCATGGACTACTTCACAGGACTCATGAATTTCCTCATAAGTCAGAGGAGAATCAAGGACAACGACCCAAAGATAATGGCAGCCCAACTATGCCTACCGATATCGGCATGGATCAACCTGTGTGACCGCGAGCCTGAAAGGGAGAACGAAGTCATGGACCTGATAGAACGGCATATCAGGCAGTTCTTCAAAATATACGAAAGGTAAAAATGAGGAAGAGGATATGAAATACAGTGAAAGAATCGCTTTGAAGAATGGAAAGGAGCTCCTGCTTAGAAACGCAGAGGCTTCAGATGGAAAGGCTGTACTTGAGAACTTCAACCAGACGCATGCGGAAACGGACTGGCTTCTCTCCTACCCTGACGAAAACACTTTCGATGCAGATAAGGAGAGTCGTTTTCTTGAACGCAAGGCTGCAAGCCAAAACGAAATAGAACTTGTCGCTGTTGTGGATGGGAAGGTTGTAGGGACGGCAGGCGTGGACGTACTTGGAACAAGGTACAAGGTTGCCCACAGAGCGGAGTTTGGGGTCAGCATACTGAAGGACTACTGGGGGCTTGGGATAGGATGTGCAATGATGGAGGCCTGCATAAAGTGCGCAAGGGAGGCCGGGTATGTCCAGTTGGAGTTGTCTGTGGTTGCAGACAATGCACGGGCTATCTCCATGTATAGAAAAGCTGGTTTTGTGGAGTGTGGAAGAAACCCAAAAGGGTTCAGATCAAGGACATCGGGCTATCAGGAAGTGGTTTCTATGAGGCTGGAGCTGTAGGTTTGGTTTGAGATGACAGGAAGGACTGCAATGTTGAAGATAGTTGGACTGGTGGAGAACACGACGGAATCGCCAAATCTCAAATGCAAGCATGGTCTTTCGTTGTACATTGAGACTGAAAGACACAGGATTCTGTTCGATATGGGGCCAAACGACCTGTTCTTGGAGAATGCAAGGAAACTTGGTGTCGATATTGCCAGCATCGATATCGCCATCATCTCCCATGGACATGTAGACCATTGCGGTGGCTTGAAGGGTTTTTTGAAGGGAAATAGTACTGCAAGGATATATATACGCCCACAGGCTTTGGAAAGACACTATGTCAAGGTTTTGGGCATTCCATTCTATGCAGGGATAGACAAAACGCTCGTTTCAGGCGGCAGATTCGTCTTTACTGAAGATCTATGCGTGGTGGACGATGAAATCACTCTTTTATCAAATGATATAAG
Organism: Sphaerochaeta sp. Phil3; assembly: GCA_001940825.1. Lineage (GTDB taxonomy): Bacteria > Spirochaetota > Spirochaetia > Sphaerochaetales > Sphaerochaetaceae > UBA9732. Next base: position 158,373 of record MSGT01000061.1, on the reverse strand, counting down.
GCGGTTTGGACTGCCGAAATCAGACGACAACCTGTTTGTGAAAAGAGGCGGTAGGTTGGTCCCTGACGATTTCTGCCACGAACAGAACCTTTTGATATCGTCAGAAGGCAGGCACATCCTCGTTTGCGGATGCGCCCACTCAGGCATCGTGAACATAATCAACAAAGCAAAGAATATCATTGGAGCTTATCCAACGGATGTCATTGGAGGTTTCCATCTCTATGAGCCTGTTGCGAAACGCTATGAGGATCCTTTGTACATTGACAGCGTCGCATGCGAACTGGAGAGAAGCAAGGCATCCTACTACACATGCCACTGCACAGGCATTGAAGCCTTTGACAAGATGAAGCCACGCTTGGGTTGCAGATTGGCTTATTTGCACACAGGTACGGAAATTCGCCTATAAATAAACGGAAATATCTTACTGATTATACTTGATTTTACCACTTAATCAGCAATATATTTCTAATTATGAAAATCACTCAGAATTCAACTGATTCAGAGACAATGCAGGAACTTGGAAAACGCCTGCAAAGATACAGAATAGACTCGGGGTTGTCCCAGAACGAGTTGTCTGACATGACAGGCATCTCATCCAAGACCATCGCGAACCTTGAAGACGGCAAACAGACGAACACCCTCACCCTCATACGAATCCTAAGGGCCCTGGGCCTTTTGGACAACCTTGAGCTTCTGGCCCCTCCGCAGGACAACAGACCCATAGACTTCCTTCGTTACAACAAGAAAGCTCCGCAGCGAGCCAGCCGGAATAGAAACGAAGAACCAAAGAGAACATGGAAATGGGGAGATGAAAAATGACAAGGGCAATAGTGAAACTTTGGAATACAGAAGTTGGAGCACTTACGTTGGACGATGGAGAGGAATATGCATCATTTGAATATCTATCAGGATTTCTGAAATCAGGAATAGAAATCTCCCCGTTTACAATGCCGTTATCAACAAGGGTCTTCAGGTTCCCTGCTCTTCCGAAAGAAACATTCAAAGGCCTGCCTGGAGCGTTCTCCGATTCTCTGCCGGATAGATTTGGAAACACAGTAATCAACGCATGGCTGGAAAGTCAAGGACGAAAATCAGATTCGTTGAATGCAATAGAGCGCCTTTGCTACACCGGAAAAAGAGGCATGGGAGCGTTTGAATATGAACCTGCCATTTCGACTGGGACTGCAAACAAATCAGACCAAATTAAGATAGACGAACTTGTAAAGCTTTCGAATGAGATCTTGGATTCTAGAAAGAAGCTATCAGTCATGATGCCAGACTCAAACGAGTCGGAACTCCTCAAACTCGTCCAAGTGGGTTCTTCTGCAGGAGGCGCAAGAGCAAAGGCCCTCGTTGCATGGAACAAAACAACGGGAGAGATGAAATCAGGTCAGATATATGCAGGGGAAGGCTTCGAACACTACCTAATCAAGTTCGATGGAGTATCTGGAAACGGAGACCACAACTTCACGGATGCCACAGGTTTCTGCAACATAGAATACGCATACTACCTGACGGCGAAGGCCATTGGCATAGACATGACGGAATCACAGCTCTTCACTGAGAACGGACGTTTCCACTTCATGACAAAGCGCTTCGATCGTAGTGATGATGGTTCAAAAATCCACATGCTTACACTGGGAGGTCTTAGACATTTCGATTTCAACGCCCCTGGTGCAAACAGCTATGAACAGGCAGCCGAGACTCTCATCGCCTTGGGGCTTGGAAACATAACCTTGGAGGAACTGTACAGAAGGATGTGCTTCAACATAGTAGCAAGGAACCAAGACGACCATGTGAAGAACATCTCCTTCCTCATGGATAAGAACGGAAAATGGAGACTAGCCCCAGCATACGACCTGACATTCAGCTACAGGCCAGACAGCATTTGGGTAGGCCAGCACCAAATGACCATGAGTGGCAAACGAAGCGGCTTCACCCTAGCCGATTTCACTGCTGCCAGCACCGCAATGCGAATAAAACCCCACAGAGCAAAGGAAATCCTCGAACAGGTTGAACTACATACCAAGAACTTCCCTGTCTATGCAAATGCCGCAGGAGTGCCTGAAAAGACAAGCAGTTTCATCGCAAACCAGTTTGAGTATTTTTTGACTTGACAAATCAAAGTCTTTCAAACTTTGACACTGAGATTTTGAGCGAATAGTTCTGCCTATTCGTTGAATAGAGGACGTTAGAAACTGAAAAGCCTGCCTGTTTGAACAAAGAGAAAACCTTCTTTTCCACCAAGAGACTTTGCCTTGCCTTCTCAAGTTCCGCTACATTCTCAAACTCCAACGTAAATGTCAGTTCATTTCTAGAAAAGGCGTTCTGGATAATTGGCACAACAATGGACTCATCATACACTTTCATATAACGCTTACGCATTTGGGCATAACTAAAAGCGTCCGAAGGACATTCCGGAAGAGGGTAATTGTTCCTGATCACATGTGTCATCCCCATTTTCGCATCAGATCTGCAGAAAAACGAGAAGTCAACATTTCCATTCGCATCGGCCAAACCCCATGTTGGGTCGAACTGATACCATGTATCGTTGATTTTCGCCATGACCCAAACATGTCCAACAGTTCCGATATTCCCAGAAGAATCACGCTCATAACCATGAACCATAAGGCAAGGAATGCCCTCTTGTCTAGCAAGATATTGGAAAGACCTGGCAAACCCGGCACACACACCTATCCCTTCGAAGAATACAGACCACATGCTCTGGTCCATGTAATTGTTGTCGTATTTGATGGATTTCGCCAGATAGTCATATATATGATAGATTTTTATCCAGTCGTTTTCATCGTCCTTGATATACTGGTGGAATTTCGAGACCAAAGCCACAAACCTTTCTACATCAAAGGACAAATCTTCTTGATGGGTATAATACAAGTGAATTGAGTTCCTAACGTTTCCATCCTCATCAACGAACAAGCTATAACGCAACCTACTTTCAACCCAGAAAAAACCAGGATTGTCGTCCATAAAGGCAGACAGCACTTTCATATTTGCATCTGCACCTACAAGAACATCAAAAACAACTGGTTCGCAGTTCAAGACGGCATTCGAAATCTTTTGGTATACTTCCCGTTCCTTTTCGTTCAGTTGTTCAAAAGCATACATTTCATAATTATCATAATCCGCAAAACAGAATTCCAAACCAAACAAAGCAAAGAAGAGAACAACGATGAAGACTTTTCTGAAACTCATTATAAACCTCTAGAAACAAAGGGACTGCCACAAACCAGCAGCAGTCCCGGAAACAAAAGGATTCCAAGCAAATAAATCTAGAATGGCTTCGTATTGAAATACTTTTCAATTGCAGCATTCATCTTTGAATTCGCCTCAGCTGCAGCTTCGTTCTGCTCGAACGTTCCGTTTTGCATAGCTTCTGAAGCAGCTTCGTACAATTTGGAAGCAAGGCTATCAAGTGAAATGCTCATGAGAACCCAGACTCCACCTTCTTCATCCTCCCACATGTCATCCTGAGAAGCTCCTGTAAGCAATGCCGATGTCTTCTGTTGGGTTGCGGCTTCAAATGCCTTCATGGTCTGAGTATTGCTTTCAGTGCCTGCCTCATTAATATAGGTTGAAACTATTTCCTTGACAGCAGTCGAAATATACTCAGCAAGAAGCGTTCTTCCTTCAACCTGAGCCATTTTTATTGATGTCTGAAGGCTTGCACCCTTCCCATATGCGGAAACACTATACTTGTTTTCCGTTGACATACTTTTGAAGACCCAATCAGGACGAACATCATTATTCGCTCCTACGACTACATTCTCTCCTTTCTTCGCCGAACTTCCTGATGTTGCACAGCTGACCAACGCAAAAACAGAAAGAACCACCATAACAATAAGAATACTCTTTTTCATCTTTTTACTCCTTTCCTGTATTAATTCCCTAAAAGGGTTGATAAACTAATCAGTCGAAACCCCAAACTTTTTTGCAAACTTATCTCTGAATTCATTTTTGATCTTCTTGTTCATTACTGCAAAAGCACGTTCCTTTGCAGTAGCTAACGTTTGCTGGCCTTCTCTCCCGGAACAGTCCCAAGAAAAGACAATCCTGCCTGTAGTGGAATCCTTCACCTTCAAAACCAACGAGTACAATACGAACTTAAGAGGATTCCCCATAAGGGTGGTCTCCTCCACATCAATTGTTTCAATCAATGTATATCTACTCTCTTCATCCATCGGCGTTATGCCAAGGGAATTAAGGGCATCAAGAACTGCTCCTTCTATCTTGTACCAAGCATCGTCTTCCGCTTGTATCGAAAAGCTCAAGTTGTACATAAAGGAATCAATCATCATTGCAATTTCTGGATCCGAAGGTATGGAAGGAAGCCTTTTGAACAATTGTGGCGAAAGCACAGCAAGCATGTTTCGACATTCATAATACTCGATTGCCATATCATCAAGGCTTTGAACGATTCCCACGGAATTCAAAGGAATCGACGAAGGGGCGATGTTCCTGTAGTAGGATATGATGTCAGCACAGGAACATGCTTTTTCAAAGTAGAATTGAGCAGCCTCACTCCTTCGAACAACAACCAGTGAAGCATAGTTTCCATCGCCATCATTCCATCTTTCAAGAATTTTCGCAGATACTATCTGAGAAGCTTTGACACTGACTACTGCTTGGGATTCGAAATCGTTTACTTGTATTGAGGCCTTTTCAGAATTGGAAGAGGTCACGCTCCCCTCAACTATATGTGTAGTAGCAACAGCGGAAACGCTTGCATTGAAGCTTGCAGCTAAATTTTCAAAAGCATTTGAATCTGCACCGTTGGAACTTGAACCAAACCCAACGGCACAGAGGTATTCGCTTTCAGGATAATCCGCCGACCAATTCGCAACCCACCTTGGTTGTGATGAAGCACATATGGGAAGCGAAATGAAAAGCAGAGCAGCTAGTGCAAAGATTATTTTGCGCATGAGCTAACAACCAAATTGACCTGACCAAATTCCACATTGACACCTGAATAGTTCTTGACAATCTTCTTACCGTTCTTCAATTGGTAAGTCACAGTAAAGTCATAGACACCTGGATCGAGTGTCATTCCAGCAACGGAAACACTTGCAGGGAAATACCTGCCCATTCTTGTATCTGCAATCTCCAAATCATTCACCTCTTTGAGGGCTGAATCATATGCCTTGTTTGCCGCATCACACGCAGACTGGTATGCTTTATCAGCTGCCTTAACTGCACTGTTATATGTTGCCTTGGCTGCAATACTAAGCAACTTACTGGAACTACTGGATGCAGTGTTGTATGCAGACTGTGCAGCCTGCAGAGCAGCGGTTCTGGCTTTTTCGGCAGCCTCAAGAGCGACCTTCCTCGTTTCAGTTGCGACCTTCTGTGCAGCAAGCACCTTTGTATAGCCTCTATAGAAGCTCTTTAAATATGAACTCTTCACATCCATTGCAAGAGTCTCCATTGCCAGTTCGTTGAAGTCTTCTATTTCCATGGCTTTTGTGCTTAAACCATTGCTACATGACAGTTCCACAGATTCAATATCGGATTCGTTTGGAACGAACCATGGCCAACATACGTTGTGTTCGACATCAGAAATTTCAAGGTCTTCAGGTGCTTTCGTAGTTGCTTTTGCAACAATGGACTCCTTTTCCCCAATATGTCCAACAAAAGCAAGAAGGTTGACTCTTGCCTTTCCTTCAGGAACCTCAACATCTTCCATTTCCGCAGCAGAAGCACCCAATTTGGATACAACTCTGTTGTAATCGACTCTTGCATTGGAAGAATCATCATTGTCCATATATGCGAGCATACTTACATAATCCACGAATGCAGAACCTGTGAAATCATTAACGGATGGAACAGTGAAGTACTCGAATGGGTTTGGAGTTATTGCAAGCACGAGCTTCTCGACAAAGGATTCCTGTTCCTTGGCATTAACCGAGAAGTCCGTCATCAATGTATCTGCTTGGCGAACTTCTACCAAGGATTCTTTCTTACAATCATATCCTTTGTAATCAACTCCCTCATCGGCAAGCTTTTTATAGCACAAGGAAGAGAATACATTGATCATAATGGCTTCATACTTTTCGCCTGAATATGACTTTGCATAGTCGTTGGTAAAAATTGCATTGACGTTTTCCGAAACACTCTCCACTTCATAGACAGAAAGGAATTCTTTTGCAGAATCAAAACTTTCCAAAGCATCTTCATAGCTTCCTGCATAGAATTGAGCCATTCCTAAATCCAAAAAGTAAAGAACAGCATCCTTGTATTCGTCCTTCTGTGACTTTATTGTATCAACTGTGGCTTTAGGATTTTCCTCCTCTAAACTCTTCGTACCCTTATCATAGCCCGACTTCTTAACGCCTGTTCCCGTTGCACAGGAAACGAGTAAGGCAACAACAACGAATAAAATCGAAATAATTTTAAGATTTTTCATAGTTTTCCCCTTTATTAATTACTAGAGTTACCAACGAACAGAGGCCTGAGTGAAAACCTTCTTTATTTCTGAATTCTCACCAGTCCAAACAATTACTGCAGATTCAATATCAACAAGCTCACAATAGACAAAATAGGTTCTAACGGTCTTCTTTCCATTCTTCTGAACTATCGACTTTACCGAGCCCTGAAGCATATAATCAGCTGCTTCTTCGTTCGCAACACTCTTAGCACTGTCATAGTTCGACCATGCCTGTTGGTCCATGATTTCAGACCTAGTCTCCTGCCTTCTTTTAATATCTACAATAAAGTCGGCCTTGCCGCTGTCAATTATTGCTTTCTGCATCTTTGACGTTATTATTGATGTATCGATATGCTCTTCGCTGTCGTTTCTGAAATTGCCAACAACAATATAAGGAAGGCGACCATTCTCGGATTCGAACTTTGCAAGTCTAGGAGATGAAAGACAATCATCCAGTAGAGAACTGCATACAATACTCACGTCTGTATCATTCCACTCCCCTGTCAAGTCTATTTCCACATCAGAACTAAGCCTCTGGACACTGGATGTACACGAAGAAACCATTACCATAACAAGTAAGGCAACACATACCAAGCAAAACAGTTTTGTTTTCATTTGAAAAACACCCCTTTAATTGACTTAGTCTAGAATACCCCCCCCAGCACATTGTCAACTCCTCTTTTATCTTGTATTGTCTTGTTGAGTGATTTCTATAGTTTTTTGGCAAACCAGTAACAAGCTCTCCTTTTCAGCAATAAAGTTGGCAAATTTCTTGATTTTGGCAACAAAATTGCTATAATTAAGACATATTTGCCAAAAGGAGTTGTCAAAATGCAGACTGAAGAATTGGTACAACTGGTTTCTGATATACAACACTTCAAAGCGGAAAGACAGACAGTGGAACTTAAGTCTGCACATGTAGACTTTCCAAGACATATCCACGATACTCTGTCATCGTTCTCGAACCAAGATTCAGGAGGCATGATTGTCTTTGGGGTCTCAGACAAACCAAATTTTGAAATCGTTGGAGTTTATGATGCAGATGATGTGCAACGCAAAATAATGGGGAACTGTCTACAGATGGAGCCTCCCGTAAGAGCAGTCATCACAATGTGTGAAATCCGAGGAAAAACTATAGTCTGCGCCGAGATTCCAGGAGTTGAGGCATCAAACCGACCCGTCTACTACGCGGGAACAGGCATCGCAAAAGGTTCTTTCGTAAGGGTTGGAGATGGAGACAGACAAATGACCCAATATGAAATCTATAGCTATGAGGCTTTTAGAAGGCAGGAAAGAAGCGAGCTTAGAACCATAGACAATGCAACTATGAGACTCTTCAACAAGGAAAGGCTTGAAAGATACATAAAAGCCGTCAAAGAAGATAGACGTAACCTTAGCGAGAATGTAAACGATAATGACATATTGGAACTCATGGGAGTGACACATAGCGGAAAGCCCACTCTTGCAGGGATAATGGTGTTCTCTGTGTATCCCCAGGCATATTTCCCACAGCTCAGCATAACCGCAGTCTCATTGTCAGGAATTGAAATGGGAGATACAGGTCCGTTTGAAGAGAGATTCATTGACAACAAACGATTGACAGGAGCAATCCCTGAAATGCTGGACGATGCAGTGGATTTCGTAAAACGAAACAGCAGGAACATGACCATAATAGACAAGAACGGCAGAAGACAGGATAGAAGCGAATACCCAATCGCCGCAATAAGGGAGGCGATTCTCAACGCATTGGTGCATAGGGATTACAGCATCTATACCGAGAACACCCCAATCTCAATAGAAATGTACAGAGACCGAATAGAGATAAAGAGTAGCGGAGAACTGTATGGGCATGCTGCAGTTGATGAACTTGGAAAAACCAGACTGGAAACACGCAACCCAATACTTGCCAATATGCTTGAACTTCTCAGAATCACAGAGAACCGATACTCTGGCATTCCAACGATGATTTCAGAAATGCGCAATGCAGGACTTCCAAGGCCAGAGTTCAGCCAAAGAAGAGGGGAATTCAAGGTCGTTTTCAGGAACAACATATACAACGAACCGGCAACTGCAAATGAAGTACATGAAAAAGCACCAGATTATGGCAAATACGGACAAGACCAAGCAAGGAACAAAAAGATTACGCTGGAACAACAAATAGTAGAGTTCTGTAGAACTCCAAGAACACGCCAGGAGCTTGTAGATTTTTCAGGAATGACACGCTATCATATAATGTCAAGGTACATCCAACCCATGATAGATAATGGAATACTAAGGTGCACAATCCCTGAAAAGCCCAAAACAAAAAACCAACGATTTGTTGTAGTACAAAGGCAATCAATGTAGCTTCAATGGTTCATGTGCTATTTTGCTTCGTTTTTAGAGTTTTTCGCACATTGTTGTGCGAAAACGAGTCAAAAATGCTAAAAATCGCACATCAGGAAATTCTTAAGTCTTTCTATGAAGCGGACAGAGGCTTCATGGCCAGGTCCGTCATGGTGGTCTACGAAGTATTCAGGATGGAACTGGATGCCAACGGCAAAGAGTTTGTCAGTACGTTCCATGACCTCTACGATGCAGACACCTTCAGGGCACCCAAGACCACCAAGACAGTCGCCAGGGCGGTCGAAGGCGGTGAAAGAGACACACGAAGTCAGACTAGAGCCTGAGTACGTATTGATCATATCCACCGCTTGGTGGTGTGACGAGGCAACGGTGAAAACCTCACTTGCTTCAAATAGGCCATGGCTGTCAGAGCTTTCGACAAAGACATCATGGAACGAATAGCCTCCATCCACAGCTCTGTGCATGGCAGCATCAGACACCCCGTTTGAAGTATAGTACGAAGGTATGTCTTCTATCAAACAATAGCCGGTTGCAATTGCAAGCATCTGCATTCCACGGCATATTCCCAAAACAGGGATATCGTTGTCCAAAGCATAGCGCATAAGAAGGTAGTCCGAGACATCACGATTGGCATTGTAGACATACATGTCTGAAAAGTCCAAGGAATCCATATCAAAGGGTTTTCCATACAGCGTTGGAGATACATCCTCGCCACCTGTAAATACAATCAAATCCACATCTGAAACCCCTGAAGGAACATCCACGGAACAAGTTCTAAGGATCTCCACACACTCATCCGTCAAGGAGAAATCAAGATTGACATAGGTATCGGACAAAGTCCCATCAGGATAGTATCCAAGGGACGAAGAAGTGGTCTGGCCCAAAACAACGACTTCAAAGCCAGCAGAGGAGAAATAATCGACGACCCGCATGAAAGCAGAACTCTTCACATCCTGCCTCCATGCAATCCCAACCACCAGCGGTCTGCCATCACTGCCAAGAACTTCATCATTGACGACGTTGCCGCCATCTACGACACCGGCGGAAGAAGAACATCCAAAAAGGAGGCACAGCATAAAGAGGACAAAACAGACAAGGCCAAGGATTCTCCTCACTTGCAACTCTCCTTCTTCAGAATCCTTCTTTTCCTCACATCGACGACGACACCTGCAGCAAGCACGCCAAATGCGACGGCAAGCGTTCCAAAAGCAATGAACTTGTTATATGAAACGGTCTGAAGGCCTGGCCAATCGAACGAATCGAACGAAGCCACTGAAGGCAACGGCACAGGGTCGAATGTAATTCCGTTCTCTTGGCATAGAAGCTTCACATTCAAAAGATTTATGACGGGAACGCCAATTGAGGAGAACTCATAGTTCAAGCCGCGGGTTGGAGAGGAAGGGGCCTCTGGAGCTTGGTCAGGCATCACCAGACCCTGTTGAAACGCCAACGAATAGGAGCTGGTTCCGTTGTTTACAGCGGCACCACCGATATTCACAAAGAGGTCCACATCGTCACCATAGAGCTCTTTTCTATGGACTATGTTCTGAGCCAGGTCATCATAGTAGATGAACTCAGCATCAAACCTAGAGGAGGCGGCCTTGCACAGATTCACTGAAAGATCTGCACTTCCAAAGTAAAGGAAATCCTCGAACACCCCACCGCCCTTGTCGTTTGCACTTCCGGGCGATACGGCAAGGACGTTGCAGTCAACAAGCCCAGCATCCAGAAGATCCCCTACTATGTCGAAGACGTTGTACTCCACCCGTGTTGCACCGTGCATGCTTGCACCACATGAAACGATGAGCCTTGTATCAAGCTCCATCTCCGTTGCGGCGGTAAGCACTGCAATTACGAAGCCTGGGAACGAGCCGCTTGCTCCAACAGCGACTACACTTCCCTTCTCCAAGCCCGCTTCATGGAAATAGCGCACCATGGCGGCGGAGAACAATGGATTCAAGGCCGATCTCTTTGCCTTTTCGTCCCCAGGTGTGGATGTAAGTTCAGTGAACTCTGGCCCAATCAAACCGGTGGAGTTCAAATCAGTGTCCTCGAAAGGGATTCCAAGGGACACGATACGTTCCTTCAAGAACGATTCGGCCTCCTCCATGCGCCGTGCGGCGGCATACTGGAGGTCCTTGTAATCGGAATCGGACTTCTGGGCCAAAAAGTACACAAGACATGTACCAATCACCAGAACAACCAAAGCGGCAATCAAGAAAGGCTTTCCTATACGCATATCAGACCCCAAATCACACCTAAAATCTACAATCCAAGGACCACGATGAGTCTTATGACCAATGTTATGGCGGCAAGCACTCCCAATGTCTTGAAAATGCCCTGCTTCTCCATGTCAGAGGCAATGAGACCTGGGATGATGTATCCGATTACACGGATATCGACGGAAAGACCTGAATACAGGAAGAAGGTCTTCTCCAAAGCCCACACAGCGGCAAGCGACAGCACCAACGACAAAGCAAAGCGTCTTCTTCCATACAATATGAGCACATGCTGCAGGAGCTTGACGACAAGGCATATCAAAACGGCGACCACAAGGGACGAGGCAATCCTTGAAGGCTCATGGAAGTAGTACGCAAAGTACCCTGCGGAGACCAAGCCTCCGGCGAAGAGACCAGTGAACTCAGTACATACAAGGCTTAGTACGACGCTAAGCGACACCAATTCGAAAAGCATTATACAGCCCCCTTTCCATCACAGCCATCATCACAGCCGCCATCACAACTCTGAAGCTTTCCAATAAGCTCCTCGCCGGCTCCCTTGATGTTTCCAAGACCTACGAAAACAGCACCGGAGCTGGACGACACTTTATCAAAGACTTCTTCTACGGAACACGAAACAGCACCATAACCAATATAGAAAGCCACTTTTTTAGGATAGTCTCCAATTACTAGGACATCATCCACCAAATCGCAAACCCTAGACATAACGTTCTTGAACAGCAGAATCCGCTGCTCCCTGTCCTTGCGGCTGTTGAATACAACATTGACTTTTCCTCCGCACGAAGAGCTCCATTTGCGTATGGTTTCCTCCATGCAGGTCTCGTCATTTACGCTGAAGCTTGGAACGAAGACCCCACCCCCGCGCAACGGAAACGGCTCAAGAAGCCCCTTGTCTGGAACGAACGCTGAAACACCGACCTGAAGCGTCTCAATTCCAAATCCCATGTCCTTGAGGAACGCCCACGCCATTGCCATGCACGAAGGATGGATGACGGGATCCTCAAGGTGATTCTCAAGGGGAGCCGCGTCGCACACATGGACAACTCTCGCATCGAGCCTATCATAGAAGGAATCGGAGACATACAACGATGCACCTTTAGGCACGCTCAAACCCAAAACCTGTGCGGAGCTCTCCCGTGTAGGGCCCATCTCAGGGACATGGTCTACATAGGTGTTCGTGATAAATACATGGGTTGGCCTTACAAGCCAGTCGCGGAAGGCCACTTGGTTCTCAGCCTGAAGAGCCATGCACTCCACCACCACACACTGGACAGGACCAAGACCGCTTGAAACGCCTCTAGAGGATTCCAATGAGACCTCCCTGAAAAACGGCACCAGCTCATAGACTCGTGCACGTCGTTTGCGGACGATTGGCTTTACAGAGCCATCGGGGTATATGATGGTGGCCTCGGAGCCTGTTGTACGGCCCATCGTGCGGATGCCTTGTACATTGAGGCTGGCGACAAGAAGTCTTGCAAGCGTGGTTTTGCCCCGTGTTCCGTTTACAAGAATCCTTATTGGGACATCGTTGAGGTTCTTTCTGTGTCTGCGGGCTTCGACCAATCCAAGGACGAGAAGCACCGCCGTCAATGTGAAAACAATAACCATGGCAAGCCTTCCACCAACAACAAAGGTGCCGGACCAGATCCAGCACCCCTCAATACCATAGCATAATACCACAGGAAGGAAAACTTCGACAGCTTCATTCGACAGCTTCCCTGGAATATAAATGCACGGCACACGTGGAATCATAGATGAAACCAAGCATGCCGTGCAAAGTCAAATCAATAGATGGTATCGTAGATAAGCGCTTGGGCGGCGGCTACGAACTCGTTGAACTGGGCCTCAGTGAGGTTGGCCTTTGCCTTGAGGACAATGGTTCCACCAATTGGGGCTTCATATCCAACGGCGCCAGGGAGAACTCCCATGAGAGCCGCAGCGATTACAGGGACTTCATCGTCTCCAACTGCATCCACATACTTGAAAGTGACTTCGTTGCCGTCAAGGCTAAAGATATAGTCATAGCCTACAAGACGGTATGCGACCTCGGCATTGAGCCCTTGGGTCTTCTTCCATGTTGTGGAGCAGGATGTAAGACAAAGTACAACCAGCAGGATTGCAAGGATTGTTATTGTCTTTGCTCTTTTCATTTATGTCTTTCTCCCAAACTTACTTGTCCAAACCTACTTGTCCAAAGCTGAAACAGCTGACACGACTTCCTTCCACCAATCCTTATGGAGGGCAGGAGAAGACTTCATGTTGACTCTACCAACGACGTACCTGGCAAGAAGCTCTTCGGAAAGGTCTCCGTAGAGATCGAACCACATCTCTGCCTGATAGTTCGCATAGGTCGTGAGAAGCTTGATGGCCTCGTCGCGCTGGCCGTTCTTGATCATCTTTGCAGCTTGGTTCTGGATTGCGAACGTGGCTTCGTACTGAGCCTCCATGAGAGGATCTCTGACGGACTTGATGACCTCGATGGCATCGGCATAATTGAGCGTTGCAGCCGTCTGCACGAGGGCTTCGTTCCACCAACCGGAATTTGGATCGTACTCATACCTTGTTCCAACTCCAAAGTGAGGTGCGAGCTCAGTCTGGGAAGCGAATACAGGTGTGAGGTATGTCGTGCTTGGTGCACCCCAGCCGAACCATACGAGACATCTTGCCTCCTCAGGAAGCCATGCCTTTACGTTGGAGATCTGGAAGTACGTGCACTGTGGGACGTTGGTTGGTCTGTACTCGTATGGAACGGAGAGGACGTTGCCGTGCATGCCTGCGTATGCGGACTTGGTTCCGTCGTACTTTGTTCCTTCGTAGTTGTCCGAACAGATCCTTGCAATGGTTCCAACGGTTATCTTCTCATAAGGTGTGAAGTAAAGTGGGAAAGTATCGTCTGGAGTCTCGCAGTATGCAAGCTCGTCCTTTCCAATGACATCTGCCGTGTAGTCGCTTTCGAGCGTCACGAGGACTCTCCACTCTCTTCCAATGCAGCTGAAGGAGTAGTTTCCAGCTGCGAAGACCTGACATGGTCTGAACTCGCCTTCGCCGTTCCAAAGACCGGTCTCAAGAGCGAACTCCTTCATGTTTGGAGCGGAAAGGTATGTGTCGGAATCCTCTTCCCAGAAGTCTATCCTACAGCGGTTTGCGCAGAAGAAGAACGCATCGTCAGGAAGCTTGAATGCACACCACATGTGTCCACCGTATGCTTCGAATACCCAAACGTCCGTTCCGTCAGCTACGACAATACACTCCGGCCAGCCGTTCCAACCCTGCTCGGTGATCTTTGCACCCATGAAATCAACAGCTTCCTTTGCGGTTGCGGCGTTCTCAAGAGCGGCGTCCTGGAGCATGTAGCAGTCCCAGATCCCTTCGTATGCAGCAAGGGTCTCTCTCTGAGCCTTGGTCCATCCGCAGGTGGACTCGTTCATCGTGACGCCTTTTTCGTTTGCAAATGAATACATTGCATGGAGATACTGATATGTATCCTTGTCATTGATGTATGAATCGAGGACGATGCCCCTTGCGCCGTAGTCCTTCACTTCCGGGAAATTGGAGAAATCGGCATCCTTTCTTCCATCAACAACGACTTCACGCTCAGTTCCCTCAGCCATTGAAGGGATGAGCCAAAGTCTAAGATCATCGCTGGCACTGTCACACGTATGTGACGTCATGGTCGAACCATCAGCGGAGGCGAGTCTACCTACTCCAGTGATGAAGCAGGCGAAGACGCTCTGAACGGCAATACATGCAATAAGCAATGCAGTAATGACGATTTTCTTCATAAAACACTCCTTTTGTGCTTTTCTATGATTCAATTGGCATCCAGGATCTCTCAGGGACGCCAATCAAACTCCCTTCCAAAAAGGATTTCTCCAAAGGATGGAGAATCCATTAGAATATCTGATTGTAGACGAGTTCCTTGGCTCCCTCTACGAAGGATGCGAACTCATCAAGCGTAAGGTTCCTCTTGGCCGTCACGACGATTGTACCGGAGACGGGGCTCTCTGCACTGCGTGCCTTTGGAACCATTGACATGAAGGCCTCCTCCATGCCCTTTATCTCTTCGTCTCCATACCAGTCCACATAGTTCACCTCAACCTTGTTTCCATCAAGGGTGAAGACGTAGCTGTAGCCAACTATCTCGTATGTGTCCTGAGCCTTCATTGGCTCGCCTGAGATGGAGGAAGCGCAGCCTACAAGGGTCAATGCCATGACCACGAAGGCCGCCAAAATCATAAGTCTGCTTTTCTTCATCATCTGCTCCTTATAGCGAATAGCGATTCGCCAAGACCGATTCCCTTGGGCCGACCGTTTCTAGTGGCCAACCCTTGGGATTCCTGAATCGTCGAGGGGCTTTGCAACCCCTCTTGAATAACCTGAATAATTAGACTTCCTCTGGTCTAAGGTTGTTGCTGACAGTCTCGAATACGATGTTCTTCCACCAGTCGGACCTTGCCGGAACCTTCATGTTGACGTTTCCGAACATGTACTTTGCAAGGAGCTTGTCACCAAGTGCCTGGTATGTATCGAACCAGTCGTTTGCAACCGCAACCGTGTAGCCTGTGAGGTACTTGACTGCAAGGTCCTTCTGACCAGCGTTGATCATGGAAGCTGCAACTTCCTGTGCAACCGCTGTCTGCTCGTAGATGGATGCCATCTTTGGATCTCTGACTTCCTTTATGTCCTCGATTGCAGAGCGGTAGTTGATGGTTGAAAGCTGCTGTACGTTGACGGTGTTCCAGAAACCGGACTTCTCATCGTATTCCGTTCTCACGCCGCGTCCAAAGTGCTCAGGAAGCTCCGTTGCAGAAGCGAACACTGGAGTGAGGTATGTTGTGCTTGGTGCGCCCCAACCCATCCAAACAAGACATCTTGCCTCTTCTGGGAGGTATGCCTTGATCTGGGAGATCTGGACGTATGTTGCACGGAACATGTTGATTGGTCTTGCAACACCTTCCCTGGTGGCCTTTTTGAGGCTGTTGTGGTAGTTGCTCAGGACGTTGCCAAAGTCACCGGCATCGGCTGTACGGGAAAGGTCGAACTGCGTTCCTGCATAGTAGTCGGAGCAGAAGCGATGGATGTCATCGACTGTGAGAAGGTGGTCAGGCTTGACGAACAATGGGTAGTCATCAGGATCTCCCCATGGATCGAGGTCGCCGTAGAGCTCTGGGTTCAGAAGTGTGATGGCTCTCCACTCTCTGAGCGTGCATCCCATGTTCTCGACTGCGTTTGGACAGAACACATCGTTTGGTCTGAACTCGCCTTCGCCGTTCCAAAGTCCGTTCTCAATGGCGATCTGCTTGATGTTTGGATTGTACTGGCAGTTGTCAGGGTCGTTCTCGATGAGGTAGTCGATCCTAGCGCGGTTTGCAGCTACGAATACGCAGTCATCTGGAACTCTCATTGCAACCCAAGCGGTTCCGCCGTAGACCTCGAAGACCCACGTTTCGTTTCCGTCTGTGAGATTGATGCATTCGCAGAATCCGTTCCAACCGTCGTTCTCGATCTTCTCTGCCATGAATGCGATTGCCTCACGGGCTGTGGAGCAGTTCTCAAGGACGGCATCCTGAAGCATGTAGCAGTCCCAGATTCCTTCGCTCTTGCTCATCCATTCTCTGACAGGCTTGCTCTTTTCAGCTGACCAGTCGTATACGCATGTGGACTCGCCCATTGCAAGGCCCTTGTCGTTGATGAAGGAGTACATAGCGTGGACGTACTGGTTGGTAGCCTTCTCGTTTATGTAGGAATCAAGGACGATGCCGTTCGTACCGTAGTCCTTAACTGCTGGGAACTGCGAGTAGTCGGCACCCTTTCTACCGGATACGACGACGTCCCTTTCAGTACCTGCTTCCATGGATGGGATGAGCCAGATTCTGACATCGTCCGAGTTTGAGTCACATGTGTGGCTCGTCATGGTCGAACCATCGACCGTTGCGTTCTTTCCAACTGCAAATATGGTACATGCAGCTACGCTCTGGGCAGCCACGAGGAGGACTACCAGAACCGCCAAAAACACTTTCTTCATTCTACAATCCTCCTATTATTTGTACTGGCCCCATTCCGATGCTGAAAGCTCGTTCCAGAAATCGGTGTATGGAATGCCCCATGTCGAACCCTTGACCGCACCAAGCATGTAGTTGGAGATGAGGGTCTTTGCAAGATCGTCGTATGTCTCGAACCACATGTTGGCCTGCTGGTTGGAGTAGGTCGTAAGAAGCTCAAGAGCAGCTTCCTTCTGTCCGTTCTTTATCATCTTTGCAGCCTGATTCTGGATTGCAAATGTGATGTCGTACTGGTCGAGCATCTTCTGGTCCCTAGCGGCCTTGATGTCTTCGATTGCAGCTGTATAGTTGATTCTTGCAAGCTGCTGTACGAGGACGTTGTTCCACCAACCGGAGTTCTCGTCGTATTCGCTTCTGAATCCACGGCCAAAGTGCTCAGGAAGTGAAAGCTGTGAACCAAAGAGCGGTGTGAGGTATGTGCAGGACTGTGCACCCCAGCCGAACCATACGAGACATCTTGCCTCTTCAGGAAGCCATGACTTGACGTTTGCAATCTGAACATACGTGCAGCGATAGCTGTTGATGGCTCTCTGCGTCCAGTCCTGTGCTGGGTTGAGAGGATCGCCGAACTGACCTGCCCAAATGGACTTGGTCGTGTCGTACTCTGTGCCCTGATAGTAGTTTCCGTAAAGCTCGAAGATGTCCTGGACTGAGACCTTGTTCTGAGGCTTGACGAAGCAAGGCCAGTTGCGGTCAGTGTCCTTCTCTTCCGGATCAAGGTTGAGAGTTGGATCGAGCGTCATCATTGCAACCCACTCTCTTCTTGTGGAGTATGGTCTGTATGGATATGGAGCGAATGTGTAGCAAGGGATGAAGTCGCCTTCGCCGTCCCAAAGTCCATTCTCTATTGCAAACTCCTTGATGCCAGGGGCATAGAGGTAGTTGTCTGGATCGTCTTCGACGAAGAAGTTGATCCTTGCTCTGTTTGCGGCCACAAAGATCATGTCATCTGGAACCCTAGCTGCAACCCAATAGTTTGCACCGTAGACTTCGAAGACCCATGCTTCGTTTCCGTCACAGATATCTATACACTCTGCACTGCCGTTCCAGCCGTACTCGGTTACGAGTTTGCCCATGAACTCAACAGCCTCGCGTGCTGTGTTGCAGTTCTCAAGAGCTATGTCCTGAAGCATGTAGCAGTCGTAGATGCCTTCCTTGTTTGCAAAAGCCTTCTTGACGAGCTTGCCCTGTTCGCTGTTTCTATCGTAGGAACATGTGGACTCGCCCATTGCAAGGCCCTTGTCGTTCATGAAGGAATACATTGCGTGGATGTATCTGTTGGTATCCCTTTCAGTCGTATAGGTATCAAGGACCATTCCGTTTTTACCATAGTCCTTGACAGCTGGGAACTGCGAATAGTCGGCACCCGCACGTCCGTCGAGGACGACGTCGCGCTCAGTACCTGCCGGCATGCTTGGGATGAGCCAAACACGAAGGTCATCGCTTGTCGAGTCGCAGGAGTGGGTGGACATGGTCGAACCGTCAACCGTGGCACCTTTGCCTACTGCAAAGATAGTACAAGCTCCAAGCGTTCCAACTGCGACAAGCAGTGCAACGGTCAGAACCAAGAAAAATTTCTTCATACGTTTTTCTCCTTCTTTTTTTCAAAGATGCACCCCTAGTCGGCAGGCTGCCAACCAAAGGGTGCAAGAATACCAATTTCTATTTCTCCACAGGCTTGTGGTAGATCACGAATCTGTTCGCTTCGTTCTCTGGAGCATCTGGATTCTTGAGGAAGTATCCAATGGAATCGATTCCCTGCTCCTCTATCTCAGCCATCTCCTCGTAGAGAGGCCAAGAAACGATGCATTCGACATCATCGTAGAAAAGAGCCGCCCAGTTGATGATCTCCATTGCACCAGAGAGGTGACGGGCTGTCCTGTACCACATTGGAGTTCCAAACTCCATGTCGTATGGGAAGTATGTAAGACCCTTGTCCGTGACGTTCTGAAGGAACTCGTCCTTGCCTTCGTAGAGGAGGGCCTCCGTCCTTGGACCTGTGATCTTGTCAATGAAGATCTCAGGGGTCTCCATGAGGAACGTCATGGCATCAGACCAGTCAGCCCATTCTCTGTGGCTAAGGCCATGGAGGGTGTTTGGAGAAGCTGCGCACTTCATGAAGAACTGGTCTATGTTCATGGCTGCCATCATGGCAACGTCGAGGGAGTTCCTCTCAGGCTCGATGTACTCCATGACACCGGTCTCAAGGAACTTCTCCCTATCCAGAACCTTTGCAGGTGCAACATATGTGCTTGTGACTGGATAGAGGATTTCAGCCTCGTGCATGTCAATGGCGATATCGACGTCTTCCTGTCTGATTATCTCCATGATTGCGTATGCGGCACGCTCCGTGATGGTTCCGTTCTCACGGCCAGGATATGTCCTGTTGAGGTTTCTGATATCCTGATATGCAAGGTTTTGACCAGATGGATAGTTCACGTATGTGAATGGATCCGGCCACTGGTCAAGAGGGTTGGTGTATCTGTCGCCAATGCGGAACGTCTCTCCTCCCCACTGGGTTTCGACAGTGAAGAACCTTGGGTATGCATCACCGACCATTCCCTCAGTGGAACCCGAGTAGTTGGCCCTTGGTACGATGATGACCTTGCCCTTCTCCACCTTGATGTTCTCAAGCATGAGGAATGCAGCCATTGTGGATGCAGGCTCATAAGGGTGGGGACATCCGTTGATGAACACCGTGCCGCCCTCCACGCCGGAGTCTGCAATGAAGACGGGCGTATCGAGCCAGGTATCCTTGAGCGATGGACAGTAGTCGGAGAGCCATTTCACGTCAGTGATGTCCTCTGAAAGGACTATGGTCTCCTTGTAGTGTCTGAGCTGCCAGAACTTCACACCTGCTATGGCTGCGAAGACCAGCATCACGACCAGAATTGCAATCTTAAGTATGAACCTTTTCTTTGTTGCTTCCATGTTCTACCTCACTTGATGTAAAGGACGCGAAGGAGGAACGGGATGAGACAGTAGGCATACATGATGTCGAAGACTATCGAACCGTTCTTCTTCCTCTTGAAAAGGCTCTTGACCATGCTGAGTCCAATGAGGCCTGCCATGACGAAGTAAAGAATGTGTATAAGATTCTCTAGAAATACCATACTTTGGCCTCCTTAATACAAGAATGTGAACCAGAGCGGCTTGACGATCATCAAGACTGCTATGAGGCCAATCGCAAGGATTGGAACGAGTGCAGACTTGAGGAATCCAAGATAGGAATCCGTGTAGCCGGTCTCTTCACATGCAAGACGTCCAACGATACGCGAAGGTGGAAGGCAGTCGCCAATTGGGAATATGAGCGAAAGCGCTGCACATATGACGGTGACGTCCATACCAAGCGTGTTGAACATGAAGATGAGAGGTCCGCCCAGGACGACTGAACAACCGTAGTTGAAGCATCCCTGACAGATTGGTCCAATGATGAGGATGAGGCTGTAGATGAGCACGAGAGGAAGACCTACGCATGTGCTTCCAATGAGGCCTCTGACACCTGTTGCGGCCATTGCGCTCTGAAGCACTCCAATGGAAAGGACGTTGGCGACGAGCGGGAACACCTGCTCCATCGTGTCGTCAAGGATTCCAAGGTACTGCTTGCCTGTGGTCTTCTTTGGGTTACAAAGGAGCGCCACGATTGCAGCTATGACGAACATGAGTGGAAGTCCAAGGACAGGAAGGTTCCAAGGTGCTACGAGTGCGAGCACGAAAAGGACGATGATGGCTGCGACAGGAAGGAGGATCCTCCACCATGTCATGCCCTCAGTCCTCTCAGGAAGCTTCTTGAGTGTCTCTTCCTTTGGTTCAGGCTTTGCACCCCAACCTACGTACACGATGCAGATTGCACCGGCTATGCAGATTGGAACCAGAAGAAGCCATGTGAATCCAACGTAAGGCATATTGGCCTGTGCCGTCATGAGCATGGTCCAAAGGTTGATTGGAGGTGCTGCGGCAGAGAGTATGGCGAAGAAGAATATGAAGACCGTTCTCTTTCTCTTGGACACGCCAAGGGATTCGAGGACGGTATTCACAAGTCCGCCAAGGACGAAGATTGCAACGCTTCCTGCACCGGTGAGTGCACCAGGGATGAGCATGAGCACACCCATGATGGTGATGAGGAGCCACTTGTTGTTTATCTTCTCTACGATTCCCCTTGTGATTGTGGAAACCGCACCTGAATACGAATAGATGTTCACGAAGATGGATGCTGCTATGAACAGCATTGCAAGGTCCAGGTTCACGAACAGACCTTCAACGAGGTACATCACAGGACTTCCAAGGTCTGGGAACATGAACATGCCCACAACGGCTATCACGATTGCCGCGACAACCATGGAGATGTCCGGTGATTTAAGCTTGATGCTGCTCAACACGAATGATGCAATCATTATGAGGAGCAGAATAAACGTCAAGGCTGTTACTGACATTCAATATCTCCTAATTGTTTGTTCTGAATTGTGTTACAAGAATTACTTTACAAAAATGTCCGGAAGGACCTTGACGAGCTCAAGAGGCTTGTCGATGATCGTCACAGGAATGTTGTACTGCTTGCCAAGCTCTGTGAATCTGCCGTCTGTATTGTTGTCTGCAATGGTGATGATCCAGTCTGCGTTTGGACAAATGGTGTCGATGACCCTTTCGTTTCCATTGGTCTTGATTGTGCTACGGGCATCCTTCTCCATTGAAACCGCAATGATTGGCATGTTCTGCGCCTGAGCCTTCTCCACGACCTTCTTGAGGTATCCAATCTCGTCCTCGATCGTGATTCCGGAAGCACCAAGTCCCTTCTCTGTAACGGACATGACTACTACAAGGGCCTTGTACTTGCCGCTGTCAATGTAGTCGTACCTTGCAGGGGTCTCGTCTTCAAGGAAGAAATCCGTTCCAAGCGTGAACTTCTTGGACTGGTTGACAAGAAGCCTGAGCATCTTGGAACCTGCACCCTGTCCACCGGAGGTGAGAAGGAACGGGCATTCATATTGCTTCAAAGGTGCTCCGCTGATTGCAGCGAAGAGCTGTGTAGGAACTGCGACCGCTATGAGAGCGACGACAACCAAAGCGATGATTGATTTACGCATTCGTTTTTCTCCTTTCGAATATACTCGGAAATCCGCAGAACGCAGGATTTCTTGTGTGATTCTATTAAACTGTAAACCACGTTCTGGTTTTCCGCAACAATTTTTTTACAAAATCCTTACAGTTCTTTTATAGTTCTTTTCAAATATGCGAAAAACATCAAGAAAACCTATAGAAAACCAAAGATTTGATATGGTTTTGGCTTAGATTGGGTTAAGAACAGGTTAAAACTTTACATATACGCACGCGCTAATGTAGAATACAAACAATGCAAATATAGAAATAGAATAGGATAGCAGAATCCCAAGGAGTAACGGACGGAAAGGAGGCCTTCGATGATCTACTGCGTAGAGGACGACAAATCCATACAGGGGATGATGGTCTACAGCCTAAAGGCATCAGGCTTCGATGCAAAGGGGCTTGAGGACGGCAAGGCTCTGTGGGATGCCTTGGAGAATGAGATTCCAAGCCTCATAATGCTTGACCTCAACCTGCCGGGAGAGGATGGGATATCCATACTCAAGAAGATGAGGGCCAACGAGAGGTTCCAGAAGATACCCGTCATAATCGCAACTGCGCGAGGAACGGAATACGACAAGGTCATCGGTCTGGATGACGGTGCAGACGACTACCTTTGCAAGCCATTTGGTATGATGGAGATGATTTCAAGGGTCAAGGCCGTGCTGCGAAGATGCGCCCCCAAGGAAGACAAGCGTACGTCGTTCGAAATAGGGAGGCTTTCGTTGGACGAGAAAGCACATTGCGCATACCTTGACGGCAGCCCTCTCAAGCTCACAGGCAGGGAGTACGAGCTGCTTAGGCTTCTCATATCCAATGCAGGTATCCTGTTTTCGCGCGAAGAGATATTCAGGACCATATGGGGCCAGGAGAAGAGCGAGGAATCAAGGACCGTGGACGTGCATATCGGCACTCTAAGGACAAAGCTTGGACCATGTTCGCAGTACATACAAACGGTCCGCGGAATAGGATACAGGTTCCTTGAAGTATGACGAAAAGACTCATGTGGTCGCTTCTTCTTGCAATGCTCGTCATCATGACGGTGTCCGTGATGCTCACGGTTTCCGCAACCTCAAAGGTGCTTACGGGCAGGCAGGAACTGCTGCTCAGAGAGGTCGTTGACATAGTCTCCAACGGCTACATGGTAGGTGGAGAGGACTTCGTCGAAAGGTTCAACACCCACGACTACAGAATCACGATAATCTCACCAACGGGCAAGATACTCAACGACTCGTCCGATGACGTGTGGTACCTTGTGTCCGACCACAACGCACTTGTGGCGTTCCTGTCAGAGGTCGTCCAGGACTACAACCGCATAATAAGCACTCACACGCCTTTCATGTTCGGCGAGCTCATCATGGCTGGCCGCAGCCTTTTGGACGGAACGGTCATAGTGGCTACCACCACCATGATGACGTTTGGGGACACGATATTCGAAATGAGGTTTGAGATAATCCTCGTTGCAATGCTGTCCATAGTTCTTGCTGCTGTGATCGCAAGGCTTCTTTCAATACGCATCGTAAAGCCGTTGAACGAGATAGACATAGAGACTCCGGACCCTTCAAGCGAATACAAGGAGATACGTCCGCTGCTTGCAAAGATATGGGACCAGAAGATAGACATATCCAAGCAGCAGAAGGAACTTCAGAAGAACCAGGCGGAGTTCCAATCCATATCGGACTCCCTGCGTGAGGGGCTCATACTTGTTGGGGCAAAGGGTGAAATTTCATTCATAAACAAATCTGCAATGAAAATTCTTGGTATGAAGAATAGCCCACTTGGCATGAATTATAGAGAAATACTACCAGAAGAGATGACTCAGGCCATTGAAAGCCAAGAAAGCGGTTTCGAGGATTCAGGCTTTCTCCACAGCAAGTCTCGCACATACAGGATAGAAACCACAGCCCTCGTCTCCCATGGCGTCAAAAGCGGAACGTCCATTCTTCTCTACGATATAACACGACAGCTCGACATAGAGAACCGCAGACGCGAGTTCACGGCAAACGTCTCGCACGAACTCAAAACCCCTCTTCATGTCATCTCCGGCAGCGCAGAGCTTCTCAAGTCAGGCATCGTAAAGGACGAGGACAAACAGCAGTTCCTTGAGCAGATATACAACGAATGCCAGCACATGAAAAGTCTCATAGAGGACATCATAAGACTCTCCAAGATAGAGGAACGCGAGGGAGGAGTCGTCAAGGAGGCGGTGGATTCGCACGAGCTCGCACTCACCATCAAGGACAGCCTCTCGCAGTTGGCGCACGAAAAGGGCATCACGCTTACGGTGCAGGGCGGCCACACGAAGCTTCTTGCAAGCAGCTCCATGCTCTACAGTGCAATCTTCAACCTCGTTGACAACGCAATAAAATACTCGGACAACGGTGGCCACGTAAGCATCACCACGCTTGAGGACGAGGCCTTCTCATACATAAAGGTCGCCGACACCGGCATTGGAATCGCAGAGGAATACCAGGACAGAATCTTCGAGAGGTTCTTCCGCGTGGACAAATCGCGCAGCAAGGCCAACGGAGGCACCGGACTTGGACTTGCAATCGTAAAGCACGCCTGTATTGCCAACGACGGAGACATCCTCGTGGACTCAAAACCCGGGCAGGGCACCGTCTTCACCCTAAAGTTCCCACGCTACACGGAAGGCTGATTGCAAGCCTGATTACGATTTAGGCCGATGCTGTTGGGTCAAAAATGTCAAAACCGATGTCCTTGTGGCCAGTTTTTTGGTGCCTTCTCATTCGCTTTCAGCAGGGTATGCCCAGCTTTCCAAGAAGCTCCAAGGCCTCCTTCCAGCTTTCTACACGAGGAAAAGCCGACTCCTGGTTCTTGTTCTCCTTGCTTGTAAAGAGGATCGCCTTTGTTCCCACCTTTGAGACAGCATCGCAGTTGAACACAAGGTCATCGAACATTACATCAACCTTCTCTTCTTTACAGGCCAACCCCTTGTCCACCGTGCATATAAGCTTGTCGTACTCTATACCGCAGTTCGAAAGCTCAAGCCTTGAAGTATAGTAGCAGTCCTTGTACAGCATATTGGTGCGGCTTGTGATTATGATGATCCTGTTGCCGGCATTCCTTAGTCTTGCGACGGCCTGGGCCGCATCTTCCTTTGCAGGAGTGCTGGGAACATAGTCGTCGAAGAACCTATGGGCGAAATCCAAGGAGTACATGCCCCACTCCTTTGGAGTGTTCTCATACGAGATGTCGTTCTCTATAAGATACTCCAAAGGCTGGCCTGTAAGCTTTGCCACAAGAGGCTGGAAGTACTCAAAGGTATCTACAAGGGTGTCGTCTATGTCTATGCCAATCGTGAAAGTCTTAGGTTCCTTGAATGTCTTGGACATCGTGGAGGACTGATTTGAAAAAGGTCCAGCATTTCCCATTGGCGTTACTCCTTTCCAAGGTATTCGCAGGACTTTCTGTAGTCATGGAACACCCTTTCCCTGTCCATTGTGAGGTACTGTCCATTTTCATAGAGGATCCTTCCATCCACCATGGTCATGCAGACATCGCTTCCCTGTGCCGAATATGTTACAAGCGCAAGCGTATCGTAGTCTGGAACAAGATGAGGAGCATCAAGGTTGAGTGCTATGATATCGGCCTTCTTTCCTTTTTCAAGAGCCCCGGTGTCAGGACGGCCTTGGAGAATGCTGCCGTTGACCGTAGCCATTTTGATTGTAGTCTCAGGCTTCATTATGGTTGGGTCTCCTGTATAACCATTGTGGACGATTGAAGCAAGATGCAGTTCCTCGAACATGTTCAGGTTGTTGTTGCTGGCACTACCATCAGTCCCCAACGCCAGGTTCAAGTCCTTCTCCACCATGCGGGGAATAGGTGCAAAACCGCTTCCAAGCTTCATGTTGCTCGATGGATTGTGGACAACGCTCACACCCTTCTCCTTCATAAGGTCCATGTCGTCCTCAGTGACCCACACACAGTGTGCGGCATAGCATGGAATGTTGAAGAACCCCATGTCATAGAACCACTTAGCAGGTGTCTTTCCACGCCTTTGGATGCACTCTTCCTGTTCTTTTTTGGTTTCAGCGAGGTGTATGTGAAGCCTTCCTCCAAGTTCTGGCAGCTCCTCTGCAAAACCTTGGGCTATGTTGTCTGCAATGGTGTATTCCGCATGTATGCTCCAATCAACATGAAGGCGGTCGTTGTATAGACCATTGCACCGTTCTCGGAAATCTATGGCCTCATTTCGTTTGAAAAATGATTTGTAGTCCTCGTTTTCACCCATAAGAACACGTGTAAGATTGGCTTTTATACCGCTTTCGCCAATGCAATGACATATATCTTGGGGGAAGAGATACATGTCGCAGAAACTCGTTGTACCGCATGCAAGCATCTCAAGGATGGCCATCTCCATGCCTGCAAGACAGTCCTGAGGTCTAAGCCTGTCCTCTATGGGCCACATTTTGTGAAGCCAGTCCATGAGTGGAAGATCGCTTCCAATGCCTCTAAGAAGATTCATTGCCGTATGACCATGGCAGTTGTTCAAGCCCGGCATGAGAAGCTTGCCGTACATGTCCTTCTCTTGATCGTAAGTTTTTTGAGGCTTTTCTGTTCCAATGTAGTCTATGGTGTCACCATCCACTCCAAGGAAGGCGTTTTCAAGGACGTTGAGCCGTCCGTCTTTGGTTTCCATTATCTTTGCATTCTTGAAAAGAATGGACATATCATTCCCCCTTTGCTTCAATGAAAGAAGTCACAACAGCTTCAAGGTAACTGCTGAAGGACGCCGATGCCTTTGCAGCTACAACGTCCACCTCGTCCACTTCATCGACTTCCTCTATATCACAGCTTGCTTCCTTGGCTGGGTTGTCGTATTCGTCTACACCTGTCGCCATATTCGTAACAAGCGCAAGCCCAAACAGCTTCATGCCGCAATGCGCAGCGGTAAGAGCCTCAGTGACAGTGGACATCCCAACGATGTCAGCACCCAGTATTTGAGCCGCCCTTATCTCACTTGCAGTCTCGAACTGAGGGCCGGGAAAGAACATATAGATACCTTCGTGAACCCTTAGTCCCGCCTTTGATGCAAGCTCCAAAGCCTTGACCCTCAAACTTTTGGTGTATATGTCCTTGACACTAAAGAACCTAGGTCCAAGTTCAGGCACATTGGGCCCCCTCATGGGACTTCCTCCGTAGAGCTTTATGTGGTCCTTTATGACAACGGCGTCTCCGGGCTTCATTCGTGGATTGCACGAACCTGCGGCATTGGTAAGGACAAGCGTCTTCACACCCAAAACATGAAGCACATGGACTGGAATGTTGAGCTCCTCCATGGAATAGCCTTCATAGAAATGCATACGTCCGTTCATGCAAATGATGTCGTTGCCTTTTGCACCGCCTATGCGGCCAACGACAAGCTCCCCCTTATGGGAAGGGTTGGTAGTCGTTGGAAAACCAGGAATGTCCCCATATGGAATGGATATCCTGTTTTTCAAGCGCTCTGCAAAAAGAGCGCAGCCAGTGCCAAGGACGACAGCCAAGGTAGGGACGTTTCTACCATCCTTGAGCAAACGTTCCTTTATGTAGCCAGCGGCCTTTATGTAGAATTCGTATGTGTAGCCTTCGACCATGGAGACTTCCTCTGCACCAAATATTCAATCGTCAATTCATTGGAATCACGTATGGCTTACCCACACACTTTGCCATGTGGTATATCTTTGCAGCGTCCTCAACGTAAGAAGCCCTTACGTATGCAAGCTCAAGATTTGGAGCCACAGCTACAGTTCCGTGATTGGCCAACAAACAACCACCTCTATCGCCAATATCCCTTGCAGTGTTGATTCCAAGCTGTTGAGAACCGGTTGGAGCGTATTCCGCAAGAGGAATGTCGCCTCCCAACCAAGGCTGCATTTCAATGAGGATCAAAGGAATCGACTCCCTGTTCACAGCGAACGCCGTGGCATAGGGAGAATGAGTATGGACGATTGCGCCAACATCGAGCTTGGCCTTGTAGAGCTCGGCATGGAGCCGCCATTCAGACGAAGGCCTGCCGTCCCTAGGACAGCCAAGGATTTCACCATCGACCGTCATGATGACAATGCGGTCTGCTGTCATCGTAAGGTAGCTTTCGCTGCTTGGTGTTACTGCAAAGGCGTCGCTGCGGTCAGGCAATCGCATGCTTATGTTGCCGCTTGTGGCGGACACCAGTCTATCGTTGTACATGAGACGGGAGTATTCGACGATCTTCTCCCTAATCTCCTTGTATGCACCTATATATCCGTTGTTCGAGTGTTCCATGTCAGCCAGTATAGCATATAATGGACACAAGAGGTTAGTTAGGAGAGTTTAGTTCATGTACGAGGCACGAGAGGACAAGGACCTGGCGTTCATGCTCCAATATGAAAACATCGCATGGTATGAGGACGGACAGGTACGCATTCTTGACCGCAGAGTCTACCCTGCAAAGACACATTTCGTAGTCTGCAACTCCCACGTCGAAGTCATGCAGGCGATAAGGGATATGGTCACTCAGAGCGCAGGACCATACACCGCAGCACCAATGGGGATGGCGCTTGCCGCTTGGGAATGCAGGAACATGGACAGGAAATCGCAGATAGTTCATTTAGAAGAAGCCTCAAACTGCATCTCCAATGCACGCCCCACGACAAGAAAACGCATGGCCCAACTCACACGAAGCTGCGTTGAGGTTGCAACGAAAGCCATAGAGGAAGGTTCGCGCGCAGACCTCGCCATACGGGATTTCACTGTCCGAGCAAACAACATGAGGTACTCAAAGATAGCCGCAGCCGCCAAATACCTTGTGGATATGTTCCCAAAGAACGGAACAGTCATGACACAATGCTTTGCAGAGACGATCGTTGGAATGATGCTGCGCGAATGCAAAAGACGCGGCAACGACATACGACTGTTCTGCCCAGAGACCCGACCTTACTTCCAAGGCGCCAGACTCACCGCCACAGTCTGCCACAAAATGGGTTTCGACACCACTGTGATAACGGACAACATGCCGGCCTTCGTGATGGAACACGAAAAAGTGGACGTCTTCACCTGCGCCGCCGACGCCATCACCATGGACGGCTACGTATTCAACAAAGTAGGCACCAGCCAGATTGCAATATGCGCCAAGCACTTTGGCATCCCCGTATTCGTCTCAGGCACACCCGATGCAGGCCATCCCACGCACGACACGGTCACAATAGAAATGCGCGACCCACGCTTCTCCCTGGAAGCAATGGGAATCCGCACGGTCCTCAAGACCGATATCGCAGAGACCCCAATCAAAGGCTACTATCCCGCATTCGACATGACTCCTCCGCACCTGATATCAGGCATCGTCACAGAAAAAGGAATCCTGTCTCCATACGACCTCGCCTCATACTTCGCACTAGGTGGAAGCGGCGAATATTCATACAAAGACAGGATTTAATCCTTGTTTGGACATGCCATTTATCTCAACGTTCAGGTTTCATTCTTTTAGCAGTATTTTCCATTTACTGCGAATTTGATGAAACGAAAACGCAAACACCGACTCCAAATTCAAGGCGGGAACGAAAGATAGTACTGCCGATACTGTCTGCGTGCACCAACACCCAATACGGAGTCAATGACAAAAATCTAGCAGTTGCCGTGCTTTTTGTGATGGTTCTTAGCGTTCAATTTCGCCTTCGCCTCACGCTCAAGCTCCTGCTCTCTTTCTCTTTCCTTCTTGTTCATCTTGTGCTGAATAGGCTCACTGGTCTGTGCAGCATGTGTAGTTTCTTCTTCATGATGCTTAGACATATCGTCCTCCTAAATGGAGCTCTTAAAGCTCCTTTTCAAAGCACCACTAATATAATCATACTTGTGGAAAAAGTAAAATTTGAACAACATTTATTCTGGAACATTGTTCTGAAGAACAAGATTCAATGATACGTAGTTCGTCTGTTTAACAGGAAGACCCATGCAAAGAAAATCATAGGCTAGAGAGATACTTTGATATCCTTGGCTACTAGGCTTCTCATCTATCAGGGCATTCACCACTCCGTGATTCAAGTAGAATACAGATTCTTCCGAGACTTCACTCCCAATAATTTTGAGAGAGTCTTTATGAGGACTATGAAGAAGAAGTTTTCCAATGAGGCTAGTAGTCCTAGCGTTGTTTGCATAAATGCCTCGCACATCTGGAACGCTTTCTATCATGTTCTTAACTACTTGTATATGATTCATTGACCCATTTTTATTTTCATATAGCTCGATTACTTGAATGTCTGGATTAGTAACGGCCATTTGATCAATGAAACCGCGAACAACCTTCTCATGCGAAAAAGCATTTCGTCTCGTACCTGTTATTATTACGCTACCGTCATTTGGAATAGTCGAACCCAAATACTCAGCAGCAAGTCTTCCTGTCTGATATGAATTAGCTCGAACAGATGCAATCCTTTGGGAAGAAGGAGCATCAGAAAACACAGTAAACACTGGAATACCGCTTTTACAGCACTCATCAAGGACACCAAGGAAAGGGTTTTCATTCCAAATCAAAGTCACAAGGCCGTCGATTCGCTTCTCAGCCGATTTGCATCTGGATTCGTCAACGATTCTCCAAAGAATTTTAAGTTGGTCGTCAATAGATCCATTGAACATGTACTCTTTGATTTCCAAACCAACTGAAGAGAGTTCTCTAGCACGTTTTCGAACACCTTTCCAAATGAATTCGTAGAACTCAAAGTCCAGAACGGATGGATCAGGCAGAACAACAGCCACAATCTTTGACAAACTGTTGCTTTTGGAAGTCTTGCTTATGTAACCCAATTCCTCAGACACCTGTAGAATTCTATGTCTATTGGGCTCACTTACACCCTTGTTTCCACTCAAAGCCTTGTAGACAGTGCTAGGGGCCATATTCACAACCTTTGCAATATCACTTATCGTAGTTTTGTTTTCACCCATACCTTCACCCATTTGTTTAGATGATATCACAAAGAGAAAACAAAGGAAATAACGAAAACAAAAATTGGAAATTTTTCTCTTTTTTTAGTCAGAAAGCAAAAAAATTTCCTTTACTTCATTTTTTTTGCGAACCTATAATTTTTTCAGTTGTTGTGGAGTCTACTAGATTATGAGCAAGAGCGTTTTGATTGTTATTGATAGTTTTGGAGTTGGAGCAATGGATGATGTTCCTCAGGTAAGACCAAGTGATATTGGATCCAACACAGCTTGGCACCTTATTGAAAGGGAACATCTAAAACTTCCAAACCTTGAAAGACTTGGACTTATGAACGCAATTGGAATGGAAACGGATATCATGAAGAGAAATCCCAAAGCTGTGTATTCGAAAAGCAGGCTTATGCACTATGGGGCAGACACTTTCCAAGGACATCAGGAAATAGTAGGAACAAAGCCATTGAAACCTGTGTTGCAGGCATTCAGTGAAGGAATAGATGAAACAGAGAAGGATTTGAAATCAAATGGATACAGAACAGCAAGGTTCTGCATGGAAGGAAATCAAGCGCTTATAGTCAATGATTGTATATTCATCGGAGACAACATGGAGACAGATCCGGGACAAGTTATAAATGTCTCAGGGTCATTCAAATATACAGACTTCAAAACCGTAAAGGATGTTGGACATATTGTACGAAAGCATTTCCAAGTCTCAAGAATAATAGCACTTGGAGGTGAAGACGTAGAATTGAAACAAGTCTTGGATTCATGCATTACGTCTGGCAAATTCATTGGACTAGACACCCCGGAGACTGGAGTATATGCAAAGGGGTATCTTGTACAGCATATTGGATACGGAGTCGACACTACTGTACAGGTTCCACACGCACTGCATCAAAAAGGAATCCACTCGTATCTATATGGGAAAGCTGCGGATATAGTTGCGAACGAATACGGAACAAATTTCTACGGGGTTGACACAGAAACGCTCCTCGACAAACTAATAGATGACTTTACCAAGACTAAAGAGGATGCGTTCTTTTTCCTAAATGTCCAGGAAACCGACTTGGCGGGTCATCAATGCAATCCTTGCGAATACTCGCGAGTACTTGGCATAACTGATAGAAGACTGGGAACAATAATGAGCAACCTTGGAGATGACGATCTCCTTATAGTAATGGCAGACCATGGCAACGACCCTTATAGTGGTCACAGTTTGCATACAAGGGAGAACGTTCCAATTCTAATACAGAAAGCAGGTTTGGAGGGGAAATACTATGGCCTTAGGGAAACAATGTCAGATGTGGGACAAACCATAGCAGTTTTCCATGGAACACGAATTGAAAATGGAACGGAAATCGTTTCTTTTTAATAAAAAATGGAGGAAAAAATGAAGAAAGCAAAAATCTTTCTCGTAACAATGCTTCTTCTTGCCGTTGCAGGAACAGCATTCGCACAAGGAAACAGTGAACCGGATCTCATTGTCTATGGTTCAACTGAAGAAGCGCATGTAAAGGTCACAGTCGAAGCCTTCAAAAAGCTCACTGGCTATAATGTCGTTTATCAGCGCCTTTCTGCAGGAGAGGTTCAAACTAAGATAAGCGAAGAGGTCAAAGCTGGCGGAAAACCCAGCGGAGATGTGTTCTTTGGCGGAACAAATGACATTTACAATGAAATGGCCGATGCTGGTCTTTTGATGCAGATTGGAGATGAACAGCTTCAGAGCAGATATGTGTCAGATAGTTTCTATGACAAAGACGGGTACTGGTATGGAATTTACAAGAACGTCCTTGGAATTTTCTACAGTGAAAACGAACTCAACCTACGTGGGATAGAAGCTCCAAAAGGATGGGTAGATCTGCTTGACTCAAGATTTGAAAATCTTGTAACCGCCTGCAATCCAAACACTGCAGGAACAGGAAAACAAATGGTAAACGTGATAGCTCAGCTCTGCTACACAGAAGCTTTCAGGCAAACAGTCGGAGAAAAACTTGGACTCACCCTCAATACTCAGGAAGAATGCTTTAAAGCATATTTCGCAGCATTGGACAGCAACATTAAAGAGTACACAAAGTCTGGCGGAAAACCTGCCAATTACCTTGCTTCTGGAGAAGTTGTAGTTGGAATAAGCTATATGCAAAATGTTGTAGAGCAATATGTAGCATACGGAGTTGAAGATGCCAGGATAGTAATCATACCGGAGACGACTGGCTACGAAATTTGTTCTGCGGGAGTATTTGCCAATTGTGCACATCCAGAGGTTGCAAAGGAATTCATAGCATATCTCACAACCACAGATTTCGTATCACATTTCAAAGATGGCGGATGTTATGCTACGCCATGCATCAAGGATGAAAACGGCAATGCATACGAAGTTCCAGAAGCGGCGGCTCTTGGAATCACAAGCATCCCGCTGTTCAATTATGACACAAACGATTCAAGAACCAACACTTCCAAATATGTAGGGTGGTTCCTTGAAGCAATTGGTGGATCTTCGAACAAGCTCAAGACTGAATAGAATTGAAAGGACGAATTCAGGGACTGTCGCCAAATTGGCGACAGTCCCTATATCATGGAAAAACAACTATGAAAAGCAACACCAAACAAGGAAAGGAGTTGGACAGGAAAAAACTTCTTTCCGATCCAATTCTAATGATTATAATCACAGGGATATCAGTACTTCTCATTCTGTTCGTAATATACCCCTTAATAATGCTCATTGGAGAAAGCTTCGAGGTAGAACCTGGAGAAGGATTTCTTGCCAACTACGTGAATGTCTTCAAAATGAGCACCTTCAAATCCGCTCTAGCGAATACATTAACCATTGGAGTTATCTCAAGTCTCCTTGCGACTGTAGTAGGATTCATATTTGCATACGTCGATGCCTACATAGACCTCAAGTCAGGTTTTTTAAAGGCCATATTCAACATAGTAGCCACTTTGCCTATAGTCTCGCCTCCTTTCGTCCTTGCACTCTCAGCACTTTTCCTATTTGGAAATGCAGGTCTTGTAACTAGAGGCATATTCGGCATGCTTTCTTCTAACATAAAAGGCTATCCAGGAATAATCCTCGTCCAGACATTGACCTATTTTCCAACTGTCTACCTGATGCTAAAAGGACTTCTTAAAAATATAGATCCATCGCTCGAGGAAGCGGTTAGAAACATGGGTGCTTCTAGACCCAGAGAGTTCTTCACTGTAACACTTCCCCTTCTTCTTCCAGGAATTGGCAATGCATTCCTTGTGTGCTTTCTTGAGAGCTGCGCAGACTTTGCCAACCCAATGCTTATAGGAGGGAACATTGACACTTTGGCGACGTCCATCTATCTGCAGTACACGGGAGGATGGTCAACGGGATCAGCTGGCAATGCAGCCGCAATGGCAGTGTACCTGCTCATGATAACAACAGTATTCTTCCTAATCCAAAAATATGTCCTTGAAGCACGTAGCGTAGCGACCCTCACAGGAAAGGCTTCGCGTGCAAGGATCCTTATAGAAGACAAGTCCGTTACAGTACCGTTGAAAATCGTTGCAGGCGTAATAGGAAGCTTCGTGGTTATAATGTACCTGTGTGTATTCTATGGGTCCATCATGACAGTTTGGGGAAGAAACTACCATCCAACTCTAAAATGGTGGAAATATCTCTTCTCGGGTTCAGGCGAAGGTTTCAAGGCCTTTGGAGTCTCATTTGGACTAGCTTTCATATCGGCCTGCCTCACATCGCTTTTCGCTATGCTCATTGCATACATCGTTGTAAAAAAACGCTTTGTTGGAAGAAAGGCCATTGAATTCGTGTCAATGCTGGCAATGGCAGTGCCAGGAACCGTCCTTGGAGTAGCATACATACGTGGATTCGTGACAGGAGTATTCCACTCAGGATTTCTAGCTGGCATATATGGATCGAGTGCAATACTCATAATTGTGTTTGTCGTAAGGAGCCTTCCCGTTGGTGTTCGAAGCGGAATATCGGCTCTGAACCAAATTGACAAATCCATAGAGGAATCAGCCTATGACATGGGCGCAAACACAGCAAAAGTATTCAGTTCTGTCACATTGCCCCTAATCAAGGATAGTTTCTTCAGCGGTCTAATCACCTCCTTCGTGAGAAGCATCACATCAATATCGGCTGTAATTCTTCTCGTAACACCAAGGATTCCATTTATAACTGTAAGAATAAATGCCTATGCAGACAACGGAAACTTTGGTGTTGCATGTGTTTATGCTACAGTTCTAATTCTCCTTGGATATGCCTCCATTGGAATACTGGATTTAATGACGAAGAAACTAACCATCAAAAAAACAGAGATATAGAAAACAAAAAGGAATTCAATCATGAACCAAAAGAAACAAATGCCAGTCAAACTCGAACATATTACAAAAGTTTATACGAATCCAAAGACAAAGAGAAATTTCAATGCAGTAGATGACGTTGATTTCGTAATCAAGCCTGGAGAATTCATAACACTCTTAGGACCTTCCGGCTGCGGGAAAACAACAACACTAAGGATGATTGCAGGATTCGAAAGCCCTGATGCAGGCGAAATATACTTTGGAGACCAAGCCATAAATGCGCTGACTCCGAACAAACGTGATACAGCAATGGTGTTCCAGAGCTATGCATTGCTACCCCACTACAACGTGTTCGACAACGTAGCCTATGGTCTCAAACTCAGAAAACTTCCAAAAGATGAAATAAGAAGAAAAGTCCTTGGAATACTGAAACTGGTCGGTCTGGAGGGAACAGAGGATAGAATGACCAACCAGCTTTCTGGAGGACAGCAACAACGAGTTGCTTTGGCAAGAGCGCTTGTCATTGAACCTGCTGTGTTGTTGTTCGACGAACCACTTTCAAACCTTGATGCAAAGTTGAGAGTGTCGATGCGAACTGAAATTAGAAGAATCCAACAGGAGGTTGGAATCACTGCGGTATATGTAACCCACGACCAAAGCGAGGCAATGGCGATTTCAGACAGAATCATCATCATGGACAAAGGTCACATCATGCAAATGGATACGCCTCAGATGGTATACTATCATCCTGCAAACCATTTCGTAGCAGACTTCATTGGTGAAGCGAATTTTCTTCCTGCAAAGGTACTTGAAGTATACAAGGTTACGGACCCAAAAAAATATGGATTTGTTGTCAAAGTAAGCTTAAATGGAACCAATGTAGAAATACTTTCAAACAATGGTCCAAAACCTGGATGCGATTGCGAGTTGGTACTCAGACCTGAATCCACTACCATTGCAGATGATGGAATCCTTGAATGCAAAGTCATTGTCTCTACATTCATGGGGTCACATCAATACTACCAGGTCAAATACAACGATTGCACATTGAAGATTACAGACTACAATCCAAGATTGAAAAAAGTCTACCAAGTCGGAGATAAGGCATTCTTGAACTTTGATCCAACCAACCTACAGATTCTGGAAAAGTAGCCAACAACCTTTTGGGAGAAATGATGATACACTCAATTGGAAACGACAAACTAGTAATCAAAGTAGATGATTGTGGAGCGGTGTTCACGAGTATATTCGATGTGGGGTCTAAAAGAGAACTGCTGTACCAAGTAAATCCAAATGTCTGGGGAAGTCAAGATATAGCAATATTCCCAGTAATAGATCACGCCCCTTATTTCATAGACGGAAAAAAGTATTTTTGCGATATGAAACATGGAATCATCCGTGGGATGCAATCGAATGTTATCTCGAAAACCAGTAATTCACTTTCTCTGAGGTTCGATTCCACTCCCAATACTCTAAGACAGTTTCCATTTGAGTTCTCGTTCACTGCGACCTTCGAAGTTGCGAACAAAAGGATAAACGTCACTTATTCTGTAGAAAACAAAAGCGATAGACCAATGCCGTTTTATGTTGGAGGCCATCCAGGGCTCTATGCAAAGAACGGCATTGCAGATGTCTGCTTTGGTTCTTTGGAGAAACCTACAATATGGTTAATAGAAAACGGGTTTGTCGCAGGGAAAAAGAACTTTGGAGAAATCGATAGCGTTCATGTATCAAAAGAAGTACTGTTGGTATACAAGACGTTTATACTCAGTGGAATAAAAACCAATTCGTACCTTATGAAAACAGACGATGTCGACTACCTTATAGAAACAGACGCCCCTGTTATTGGATTATGGAGTAAATCATTTGCAGGTGAATATGTCTGCTTCGAGCCATGGTGGGGAATGGCAATTCAAAAAGCAGATACAAGAGACCTCTCCAAAAAAGAGTTTGTGAACATCATTGAAGATTCTGCCTCTTTCAAATACTCGATAGAACCAGCCATACATTGATATTCCACCATAGGCCAAGTTCAACAATATCGGACTAGAAAAGGACTACCATTCCAATGAGGAATGCCTTATCATGCAGACAAATGCAGGCAAATGGAGGCGAATGATGACAAGCGCGGTGATCAAGTGGGTTTTGGTGGGTTCGTTCGTGCTACAGAAGGCATATGACATGTTGGTGCGGTATCTGGATGACTCGCAGAAGGACAAGAAGCTTCCGGACAATGTGCGGGATGTATACAGCGATGAGGAGTATGCCAAGTTCCGTGCGTACAAGAAAGACTGCAGCAAGACTTCCCTTGCAAGGGCCATAATCACGGCGCTCATGTTGCTTGCGTTCCTCGTGTTCGATGTCTATGCAAAGGTGTTCGCATGGGCTGGCACGATTGCTCCAAACAATATGTATGTACAGTATCTGCTTGCTGTTGTTGTATTTGCACTTGTAGGACTGCCAATAGACATCCCGTTCGACTACTACGAGACGTTCGTCATAGAAGAACGCTATGGCATGAACAAGACAACGAAGAAGACGTTCTGGGCCGATGTCGTCAAATCCACAATCGTGAATGCAGTTCTCAACTTTGGACTGCTTGCCATGATTGCGTTCCTGTTCAGCCATTATGGGAATGCGGCAATACTATGGGCAAGCATTGCGGCGATTGCATTCGTACTCATATTCAACATGCTTTCCGTCCCGTTCATGCGGATATTCAACAAATTCACACCTCTTGGAGAGGGAGAGCTTAGAGACAAACTCCAAGCATTGTGCGATTCATACGGCGTCAAGGTGAAGAAGATCGTGGTGAGGGATGCAAGCCGCAGGACGACAAAGGCCAATGCGTTCTGCACGGGTCTGAAAAGAAAGACGATTTCATTGGACGACAACCTTGTGAACAACTTCACTACCGATGAAATTGTGGCGGTCTTTGCACACGAATTCGCACATGCACGCTTCAGACATATTCTCAAATCGTTGCCTTTCGCACTTGCAACCGTAGTACTCATGATAGCCGGCATTGGCATTGCCCTCAACTTCCCTGCTCTCTTTGCTGCGTTTGGGTTCATAGAGGTCAACTACTACTTTGCAAGCTATGTGCTTGCCCTCATGATATGGCCTCTGTCGCTTGGCCTTGGAACCATATCCAACTACCTTTCCCGCAAGCACGAATACGAGGCCGATGCCTTTGCCGCCCGCCAAGGATACGGAGACGCCTTAATCTCTGCGTTGAAGAAGCTCACGAAGGAGTCTTTGTCTCAGGTGAACCCTCATCCATGGATTGTGATGACAGAATACTCGCACCCAACCCTCTCGCAAAGAATCGCAGCGGTGAGGAGGATTGAGGAAGAAAGCTTAAAAAAATGAAACGCAAGACATTGGAATTGATACTTCTTTTATTCACAGCAATTGCAGCAACCACTTTGGTTGGTTGCGCAAAACCAGAGCTGACGATAGTCCATGTCAGCGATATGCACTACTTTTCTCCATCGTTGATTGAAAACGAGAACTTTATGTGGAAGGTCACGATGGAAAGCGACGGCAAGGACACGGTGCAGTCTGCGCTCATTGCGCAGGCCTTTGTAGACGACATGATCAAGCTCAAGCCGGACGCCGTTGTAGTGACCGGAGACCTTACTCTGAACGGAGAAGAAGCAAGCCATGAAGAACTGAGGGATCTGCTGGGAAAGCTCAAGGATATCGGTATAGAGGTGTATGTGATGACGGGCAACCATGACGTGAACATGACGGCGTACCGATACACAAACGATGGCGTGGAGGAGGTCACGTCGTTTGGAAGCCAGCGGTTCGAGGACCATTGGTGGGATTTTGGCTATGGGGAGGCACTCTCGCAGGACAGGTGGTCCAATTCGTACATTGCAGAGCTCAACGAAAAGACGTGGCTTTTATCGGTTGACAGCAACACGGGAAGCAAGGGAACGATACGGAAGTCCACCTTGGACTGGATAGACGAGAATTTGGCAAAGGCCAATCAGGAAGGAATCAGGGTGATTTCAGCCACGCACCAGAATCCTTTCGTGCACAATGAGAATTTCGTTTGGGGATACCAACTCAACAATGCAGCGGCGCTCATAGAACTATATGAGAAGTATGGTGTTGAGGTTAATCTTTCAGGGCATTTGCATGTCCAGACCATAGTTGAAAGCAACGGTATTGCAGACATTGCGGTGTCCGCCCTTGTGGATACGCCGTTGCAGTATGGGATCCTGACGGTTTCAGGGGACAAGCTCTCGTATAGGACAAGAGAGATTTCCAATGAGGCATTGAAGTCCAAAGCAAAGGAAGTCTTTGACGAATGTACGAGGAACAAGGTCAAGAATGAGCTTTTGAACGTTTTAGACCCAGTAGTCGCCCAAAAGATGATGGACATAGCAGTTCAGCTCAACAGGGAGTACTTCCTTGGCAAGTTCTCAAAGGTGGACGAGGAGGCATTGGCCCTTTGGAAGGAAAGTGACGGTTTCTTCGCAAAGTATTTGGTTTCAATCTACGAGGGAGCGGAGACAAGGAAAGACAACAGAAAATGGAAGAATTGAAAGCGTACCTACACTAAGACAACGCATTCTTCTTCATATTTTTCAAAGATCTTATCTGCCGTCAATAACTTGAAACCCGATGCTTTTGCTTGACTCAAAAGAATCCTGTCAAAAGGATCTCTATGGACATCTTTCAACGTTGAAATGAAAAAGACATCACTTGCAGTCATGTTTAGAACCTTGTAGCCTGACATAATGCAGAAACCAAACAATGTTCTTGCATTCGCAATGATACTTGGATGAAGCATATGTTTGATTTGGAACTCCCAAAGAGACGCAACGCTGCAGAACACTTCATTTCCAGGGTCCGAAAGTAGCCTGCGGGCAGCCTTTGGAAGCTTTGGATTGTTATCCAAAGCCCAAAGAAGTATATGGGAATCCACGAGAAGTCTCATGCCTATACTCCGAACTGCTTCAGAACTTCTTCATTGCAGAAGTCGATGTCATCTGTATTTCCAAGAAAACCCCTTGCCAAACCAATGCGGAGATTTCCTCCCGTTTCAACCAAGTTCTTCAAAAATCCATTCATCAACGTCTCAAGATCGTTTCCAGTTTCTTCACAGATGGCATAGGCTGCCATTGCAAGCTTCCCATCTACATAGATTGGACGTGAATTATATGCAGGCATACTCCCTGAAACAAAATCACGAGAACAAACCTCAGTTCCTTCTTCTTTTTTGGTTCTCGCATCAAAAGGCTTTCGTGCGTTCTCTGGTATAAGCCAGGTTTTTCCCGCCAAAACGGCTCCTTCGACCCTCTCCTCCGAACAAAGGAGAGAGACACGGCGCTGAGAGACACCCCACTTGCAAGCTATTTCCGCTGTTGTAAGATACTGCATATCAATATGATATTCCTATATAAGAATAAAATCAAGTTTTTATTCCTCTATAAGAATAAATCATTTATTTAAAACACTTGATTTTATATATTCGAACAGGTATCCTTTTCTATGAAGGAAACACCTATGGAGACCGATTTCATAGAAATAACGAACGAGAATATAGACCACGAACACCTTTGCTGCATAATCCGCTCAAAGACAGCACACCCTGGAGTTGAGGCAAAACGTCAATGGCTCAAGAAACGATTGGATGAAGGCCATGTCTTTCGCAAGCTGAACTCGAAGGACTGCGTGTTCATAGAGTACGCCCCTCTTGAAAAGGCATGGGTTCCAATCGAAGGTGAAAACTATACTTACATCTACTGCCTTTGGGTCCAAGGAGCGCCAAAAGGGCATGGATATGGGCGAGAGTTGATGCAGCATTGCATAGACGATGCAAGACGCCAAGGCAGATCTGGAGTATGTATGATTGGGGCGGACAAGCAGAAATCATGGCTCAGTGACCAGAACTTTGCAAAGAAATTTGGATTCGTCCCTGTTGATAGGACATTGAACG
The DNA here is from genome assembly GCA_001940825.1 of Sphaerochaeta sp. Phil3. GTDB lineage: Bacteria > Spirochaetota > Spirochaetia > Sphaerochaetales > Sphaerochaetaceae > UBA9732. The sequence continues at coordinate 117,024 of MSGT01000061.1, read as the reverse complement.
GATACGAACTCCTTGCCTTGTCGTTCGATGGAACGCTTCCAGAATTCACTGAGGGCGCTCGTGTATGTAAGACGGACACCACTGGTCTTGTCGTCTACTATGACCATCAATGTCCATTTACATTTCAAAGGGTCGAAACGTTGAAGGCATACTGCAAAAAACACGAAATACAGGCATCGTTCATACTTGTTGATTCTCTAGAAAAGGCAAAGGCCATACCATGTGTCTTCAACAACTGGGCCGTTTTCTACAATGGAAACTTCATAACAGTGAACCAAATCGATGGCACAATGTTGGAGAAGATCATTGCAAGGGCATAGGAATAGACCATAACCATGGCTTTTTCCCGCTGTGGTCCATATTTGTAGACCACAGCGCGCAATTTCCATGATTTTGGTCTACCACAGCTCACTGCTACTCTGGTTTATACTCCAATATGTCTCCAGGTTGACAGTCAAGAGCCTTGCAAATTGCATCCAAAGTGGAGAACCTCACTGCACTTATCTTGCCGGTCTTTATCTTTGAAAGGTTGACGTTGGAAACACCAACCTTCTCCGCCAGTTCGTTTAGAGAGACCTTTCTGTCCGCCATCACCCTATCAAGTCTAAGGATTATTGCCATAAAACGTCTCCTTCCTTACAGAGTCTCTCCATCCTTCATGCCAAATAGTATGCATCCAAGCCACAAGGCTGTTTGGGAAGGGAAACGAAAAGGGATGCGAAAATGATTGCGAATCCAATATGCCGTCATGAGTTGCGTCCGATCCGTAGGCGATCCGTAGCGATGGTTGCAATGGTCGCAAGGGTTCCAATGGTTCAGACGGTTGAATCTGTGGCGCATCTGTAGGGGTTGTGGCGTTTGTGGCATCTGTAGAGTCTGTGGCGGTTGTAGCAGCTGTCGCAGGTGTTGCATCCGTGGCGGTTGTGGCACCTGTCGCATGTGTAGGAAGTGTTGCAGGTGTAGAGATTGTTACGCTTGTTTCCAGGGCTGTTGGGGCTTACAGTACCGTCCCTTTTTCCAATCCCCGACTTTTCCATGAAGAGCCTGTTTTAATAATAACTGCATCACGGCGCATCAGGACGCATCAAACCAGCGCAAAAACCACCCCCAAAACAGGTAACTCCAAACACGAGCAAACAAAAACGTGCAGCCCAAAAACACAAAACAAAAGGGCCGCTTACGCAGCCCCTGTGAAAAATCAAAAACTTGGGAGAAACCAAGAAACTCACTTTTTCTTATAGTGTACATGCAAAAGCTCGTGCTCACGGCCCTTGAGGAGCCTGTCATACAGAGCTTGGACAGATGCATTCGACTCCGAGTGGCGTATGCTGAGCATCCTGTCGGTATCGTAGAGGCCCTTGCCACGGGTCTTGCGGACATCGGCATGGACGAAAGGCTGACCGCCTCCAGCTACGCAGCCACCAGGACAAGCCATGATTTCAATGATATCGAACTTCTCGCCGTTCTTAAGCATACCCAAAAGCTTCTCGGCATTGGCAAGTCCGCTTGCAACTCCAATACGAAGCCCTACACCGTCTTCCGTCGTTAGTTCAAAGATCTTGAGCCCCTCGTTGCCTCTCTCCCCAACATTCGAGAGCTTCATGAGAGCAGAACGGGACTTGTCCTTTACCACGTTCCTGAGAACGGCTTCCGTTACACCTCCTGTAACACCAAAGATGACGGCGGCACCGGATGCATTGTCGTAAGGATGGTCAACTGGCTCAGGATCTATCTCGTTGAGCAATATGCCGGCTTCCTTGAGCATGTGGGTAAGTTCGTCTGTGGTTATGACAGCATCCACATTGCGGGAACCGTCCTTGCCAAGGAACTCCTCGCGCTGGGCTTCGAACTTCTTGGCGGTACAGGGCATGACTGCGACATGGAAGAGTTTCTTGCCACGTTCCTGACGCTCCTCCTTGATTACGGATGCGAACATCTCCATTGGAGAGCGGCATGTGGAGACGTTCTCCATGAGCTCTGGATGCTTCTTCTCACAGTACTGGATCCATGCAGGACAGCAAGAGGTTATGATTGGAAGCCTCTTCCCCTCCTTGAGTCTTTCAAGGAACTCCTTGGACTCCTCAAGAACGGTTATGTCAGCACCAAACGAAGTATCGAAGACCTCATCGAAGCCCATCTTCCTCAAGGCGGCGAAGATAAGGCCTGAAACATCTTTGCCCTCTGGAATGCCAACCATGTTGCCAAGGGCGACTCTGACGGCAGGTGCAACCTGGACGACCGTCTTCACGGATGGATTGGAGATTGCATCCCATACCTTCTGGATTTCGCTACGGGCTGTAATGGCTCCCGTTGGACATGCAACGGCGCACTGGCCGCAGCCTACGCACATGGTCTCAGAAAGAGGTTTTCCAAAGGCTGTGGAGATGAGCATCTTGGAACCGCGGAAGGCAAAGTCTATTGCACCAACGTTCTGCACTTCGTGGCAGGTCCTTACGCAGTCGCCGCAAAGGATGCATTTGCCGGAATCGAAGACTATTGAAGCAGATGAATTGGTGACCTTGTTGTCATCGGCCCTGTTCGGGAAGCGGACGCCATCAATGTTGAAGCGAACCGCAAGGTCCTGGAGTTTGCAGGACTTGTTGTTGGCGCATGTCGTGCAGTCGCGGCAGTGGTTTGCAAGAAGAAGCTCAAGGATGTTCTTTCTATACTTTCTAAGGCGTGCGGTGTTGGTCTTTATGCTCATACCGGCCCTTGGAGGCGTTGAACATGCGGTATAGAGGTTGCCCCTCTCGTCCTCCACCATGCACATACGACAGGCTCCGTAGATGGAGAGATCCGTATGGTAGCAGAACGTGGGCAGCTTGACACCTGTCTTCCTTATGACCTGAAGCATGTTCTTCTCGCCGTTGATGGCTACAGGTATTCCATCTACATACATGTACTCAGTGTTCTTCATACTCAGACCTCCTTTATTGCATTGAACTTGCAGGTCGCTATACAGGAACCGCAGCGTATGCATTTGGTCAAGTCTATGGAGAAAGGTTCCTTTATCTTGCCGCTTATGGCTCCAACAGGACATTTTCTTGAACAGGCAGAGCAGCCCTTGCATGTCAATGGATCTATATAGATCTTCTTGAGCTTCTGGCACTGTCCTGCAGGACATTTCTTTTCGTAGACGTGGGTCTCGTACTCCTCCCTGAAATTGCTTATGGTACTTACAACGGGGTTTGGAGCGGACTTACCAAGACCGCACAAAGCGGTGTTGGAGATTGTATCACTGAGCTCTTCAAGAAGTTCTATGTCACCTTCGTTTCCATTGCCCTCGACTATGCGTTCAAGGATTTCAAGCATCCTCTTTGTGCCTTCGCGGCATGGAACGCACTTTCCGCAGGATTCGTTCTGCGTGAAATGCATGAAGAACCTTGCAACCTCCACCATGCAGGTGTGGCTGTCCATTACGACAAGACCACCGGATCCAATCATGGCTCCAATCTTCTTGAGAGTATCGAAGTCAAGTGGAAGGTCCAAATGGTCCTTGGTAAGGCATGCACCTGACGGACCGCCGATCTGAACGGCCTTGAACTCTCCGTCACCCCGCATTCCACCACCAATGTCGAAGATTATCTTCCTAAGCGTAGTACCCATAGGGACTTCTATGAGTCCTGTGTTGGTGATGTTTCCAGTAAGTGCGAACGCCTTGGTTCCAGGGCTTGTGGGGGTTCCAATGGAAAGATACCACTTTGCGCCCTTGCTTATGATCTGCGAAACGGTTGCAAACGTCTCAACATTGTTGAGGACCGTTGGGCTGTCGAAAAGACCATTCTCTGTGGTTCTTGGTGGCTTGACCCTTGGGAAGCCTCTCTTTCCCTCTATGGAAGCCGTAAGTGCAGAGCCTTCACCGCATACGAACGCACCGGCGCCCTTTGCTATATAGATTCTGAATGAGAAGCCCGATCCCATTATGTCATCGCCAAGAAGACCAAGCTCCTCGGCCTGGGCTATGGCGTTCATAAGTCTTCTTACAGCCAATGGATACTCAGCCCTCACGTAGATGTAGCCTTCCTGAGCGCCAACAGCGACACCGGCAATCATCATCCCTTCAAGCATCCTATGCGGGTCGCCTTCCATGATGGACCTATCCATGAACGCACCTGGGTCGCCTTCGTCGCCGTTGCACACGATGTACTTGCGTTCACCCTTGGCACGACGCACCTGCTCCCATTTCTTGCCGGTTGGAAATCCTCCACCTCCGCGGCCACGGAGCATTGACAGGGAAATTTCAGACACAATGTCATCGGGCTGCATGTCAAAGAGGGCCTTCTCAAACGCCTCGTAGCCGCCAATTGCAATGTATTCGTTTATGCTGTCTGCATCTATCTTGCCGCAATGTTCAAGGACGACACGGATCTGCTGCTTGTAGAACGGAATCTCCTCCTGCTTGCGATAGATCTCGTCGCCAATCCTGTAGGCCAAACGATCCACGCATTCGCCTTTTTTGATCGTCTTCTCGACTATCTCATTGCAATCATCGACTTTGACCTTGGTGTACAACCAACCCTGAGGCTCAATTCTTACAAGGGGGCCCATCTCGCAAAAACCATGGCAACCGCTCTTTTTAAGACCGATGCTGTTGTCGTGAGGCTCTTTTTCAAGGGACACTTCCACATTCAGGCCATTGTTCTCCATTTGGGCCTTTAGGTTCTCGTATATCTTGAGGGAACCGCCGGCGACACATCCGGTACCGCCACAAACGATGATTTTGCTCGTCTGTGATGTATATGCCTTCGTCATAGCCTCCCTTAGATTCTGAAGATCCTTTCTGCTTTTTATAGCCTTTGTCTTTATGGCAGCGCTCATCTTGCATCCTCCTTCACCTTGAGGCTGTAGATGACCTCCATGGCCTTGTCTGGTGTCATTGCAGGGTGGACCTCGTCGTTGACCGTCATGACAGGTGCAAGACCGCAGGCCCCAAGACATGACACTGTCTCAATCGTGAAAAGCTGGTCGTCAGTGGTCTTCTTCTGTGCAGTGACGCCAAGCTCAGACCTGACCCTTTCGAGAATTGGAACGGAGCCTCTTACATGACAGGCGGTGCCGTCGCAGAACTTGATTACGTACTTTCCCTTCTTCTCAAGGGAGAAGTTCTCATAGAAGGTAGCCACGCTGTAGATGCGCGCTTCGCTCATATCAAGCTTTGCAGCCAGATAAGGGAAGACCTCCTCCGGCAGGTAGTGGTAGTGTTCCTGTATCGTCTGCAGTATTGCAATGATGGAGGACTGCTTTGCGCCGCATTTGGCCAGAGCCTCGTCCACAATCGAATAGTCGAATGCCTCAGGCATGTAGGTCTCCTTGTTTTTAGTAAATGTTAGAGTATCGGCTCATATTACAATGAAAGAAACGTCAAGAAAAAGCACATTGAGGAAAAATATAATGTTTTGTTATAAGGTATACAGGATTCATCTAACCTCTATGCAGGCTCAAAACGAACTTGAAATTCAAGAAAAACTGCGAAAAACTGAAGCAACACTTTAGTTTTTCACGGTTTTCTCCGTCACTGATTTGTAGACTCTTTCCAAAGTCTCGTCTCGCTTGGCCTTCTTGAGCTCACACTCCCAAACGACTATTACATGCCAACCCTTGGCTTCAAGCTCCTGCCTGTCACGTATGTCCCTAGCCTTGTTGCGCTCTATCTTAGCAGACCAGAACTCGCAGTTGCTTTTTGGAAGGACGTAGTACTTGCACCCTTCGTGTCCATGCCAGAAACAGCCGTTCACGAACACAACGGTCTTGTATTTTGGAAACACTATGTCAGGATGCCCAGGAAGGCGCTTGTCGTTCTTGCGGTAGCGCAACCCAAGACCAAACAAATACTTGCGAACAAGAATCTCCGGCTTCGTATCCTTGCCGCGTATGCGAGACATAGTGTAGTGGCGCTGCTCCTTGGTCTGGTTGTCCATGACTGCTCCTCAAAGTCATTCTAATAAAAAACCGCCATGATGAGAAACCTCACCATGGTGGAAAGTCCAAACAAAAGCATAACCAAAGGAGAAACTTCCAAAACTCCTCAAAGAATCAACCAATCAACGATCTTCTCAGTTCAAAAAGCCCATGGGCCACGGTCTCGAAAGGATGTCCGTTGACACTGGATACAAGCTCCTTTGCGTAACAATCAATCCTGGAAGCCCCTACATGTGCACCAACCACCATTCCAGCCATTGCAGCGACCGTGTCAGTGTCACCACCCATATTGGCAGCCAAACGACAGGCCCTCATTAAATCACCTCCGCAACGATATGCTATTGCAATCGCCGTTGGAGCAGCCTGAATCATTGGAAGGCCACTGCCTATGAGTTCATATTGCCTTTTCATGAATTCAATGTCATCCTTGATAGAGCCGGAAAGATTCAGACTGTATTTTATCCTCTCTGAAACCAAAGGAGCTGGAATCTCCCTTCCAAGATGAGAGCCGTACTCTGCAGCCCCAAGCACGACCTGGACCATATCCTCCAGACAACCACCTTCTATGCCGTGTGCAACCGCTGCAGCGATTGCACATGCACCGGAAAGGGCCGTAGAGGTATTGTGTGTGGCCATACAGACATTCTGGACCTTCCTACATAATGTCTCTGTATCAGATGAACTCACAATCACACCAACGGGAGCCACGCGGGTTCCAGCCCCATTCGTCTCCCCCTGCCTGCCAGCCTCCTCCACTGGAACACCTGAATGGATTGCATCGAAGGCAAGCCTTGTGGAAGGGCCAACAATAGTCTTGCTTTTAGGATTGTCAATGGACCATTGCTCAATACTGTGGACTATATCCAATGGATTGATGTTGCCAGATGTCCTGATCAAAGCCTCTGCAGAAATGAACGCTACAATGGTGTCATCGGTCGTTTCACCAGCTTTGAAGCCTCCACTTATTTCATTCTCCACAGGACTGTCAACGAACGAATCTACAGCACCAAACCTTTCACGTATATGCGAGGGTGTCCACATCTCGGAGGGCATACCAAAGGAATCACCAATGGCACAACCATACAACATGCCAAGGATTCTGTCCTCCACAGCACCCATAGAACCAATAGAACCACCCATACTCAAATTGCCCCCACATGGAAAACGTATCTGACAACGAAAAGCCCCGCAGTGAAAACAAGCCCAAAGAACATAACAATGTAGTCCTTCGCTTCGGCGTGCTTGTCTATCATGTCAGTCCACGACTTGTTGGCACCATATCCTCTGTTTGTCATTGAAATGGAAAGATTGTCAGCCATTAGGATGGAGTTCGTCACAAGCGGCACCATGATTGGGATGTAGGCTATGAGCTGGCGTATACCACCCTTGTCGTTTATACCTGCACCACGCGCCCTTTGAGCCTGAAAGATCATATCCTTTTTGTTCATCAATGTTGGAACGAAGCTGATTGCAGTCGCCACGACAATGGAAAGCTCATACGGAGCATGTACTCTATTGAGGAAACTCAAAAGGTCGTCTATTGGGGTCGTTATGGTGAACGTGCACGTAGCCAAAACCATGATGAAAATCCTAAGCGTGAACGTAAGGCCCTGATACAATCCTCCCAGCGTCGCAGGCCATTTCCACAACACAAACAACACCTGCTTAGAAGACTCGTTCTTGAAGGCCGATGCCTGTGCGGTGAACATGCTCATTGCAACTATAAGGATTATGATGACCCTTAGGCCGCTCAAAGTGGCGAACATTCCTTTGAGATTGAGCTTTGCAGGAAGTACAAAAGCCAACAGAACGACCGCAAGCACAAGGTTTGGAAGCGGATGATTGAAGAGAAACACCGCCACTATGATGCAAAGGAAAAGAAAAAGCTTTGTAACTACATTCAATCTATGGATATAAGACTCGTTCATCTTGAAGCCTCCCTTGAAGCCTCCAAAGAGGCAATCAAAGCACCACCCAATTCCTGCGCCGTCAAAGCCATGCCCTGCAAGCCAAGCCGCTCGGACAGCTCTGGAATCTGAGGCCTTGCCACATATGCATCCTTAAGGGCCTTTTCCTGTTTGAATACATCACGGACAGAACCATCGGCCACAATTGAACCCTTGGCCATGACAATGACCCTGTTTGCGTGGGTTGCAACGACATCCATATCATGAGTGATCATTACAATCGTCGTACCATTTGCATGAAGCTCGTCTATTAGCTTCATCATATTCTGGATTCCGTCCCAATCCTGACCCGTAGTTGGTTCGTCCACAACTAGGATCTTTGGCTTAAGAACAAGAATGCTGGCGACGGCGACCCTCTGTCGCTCGCCCTTTCCAAGAGAGAACGGATGTTCATCCAGAACCTTCTCTATACCCAAAAGCCTTGCGATCTCATGGATTCTTTTGGACATCTCCTCCTCTGAAAGCTTCAAAGCTTTGAGACCGTATTCCATTTCCTTATAGACGCTCGTAGAGAAGATTTGGTTGTCAGGATTCTGGAACACATAGCCAATCTGCTCGGCAAGGGTATTTGGCTCTTCGTTCTTCGTATCCTTTCCGCAAACCAGAATTCGCCCTGACGTAGGCTTGAAAAGACTGTTGAAATGCTTGGCCAAGGTGGTCTTTCCTGCGCCATTCTGACCTATCAAAGCCACATAGTCGCCTTCGTAGATGTCAAACGAAATACCTTTGAGAGCCTCCTTTGACTTGTCGTACTTGTAGTGGACATCGCTGACTTCAATGAGCTTCTCACGTTCGCCCTTGGGAGCTTCCACAGGTGAGAATTCAAGCTTTCTTCCATCCAAAAGCCTGACGACAAGCGCATATGCATCGTCTACAGAAAGAGGAATCTCCTCCTTTGGAATGAATCCTTTCTTGTAGAGCTCCCAACCAACTTTGCTGACGGGAAGCGGCTTTATCCCATATTTCTCGACAAGGTCAAGTTCCCTGAAGAAATCATTTGGGCATCCCTGCCACACAACATGGGCATCGCTCAGAACGACTATGTTGTCAGCCTTTTCGCTTATCTCCTGACTGGAATGCTCAACGGCCACTACGGTCTTTTTCTGATCCTTCTGCAACGAAACCATTGTGGAATAGATCTCTTCGCGGCCTATTGGGTCAAGTTCCGATGTAGGCTCGTCCAGAATAATGATCGATGGATCCATGGCAAGTATTCCTGCAATGGCAAGACGTTGTTTCTCACCTCCGGAAAGCTGGCTTGTCTGCCTCTTTTCATATCCATCAAGGCGAACCTTGTTCAATGCGCTCTTTATCCTTTCCTTTATCTCATCCCTTGGTACAAGATAATTCCTTGGACCAAAAGCAGTATCCTCATCAACGGTACGTCCAAAGATCTGGGTTTCAGGGTCCTGCAGGACAAGACCAATCTCCCTTGCCATTGTCTGTACTCTGTATTTGCTGGAATCCTTGCCAGCAGCTATGATCGTGCCTTTCACGGTTCCCTCTACAAGCTGAGGGATGATTCCGTTTGGAAGCATTGCAAGGGTCGTCTTCCCTGCACCTGTGCGTCCCATGATTACGGTGAATTTGCCTTCCTCTATTGAAAGGTCTACATCTTTCAGAACCTCTACATCGCTGTTCTTGTATGTGAAGCTGAGGTCTTTGATTTCAATTGCGTTGTTCGCCATGACAATACCTAAATGCCAGTATCAAAAAGGAACTTTAAAGTTCCTCCAAAGAAGACGAGGGCCACTTCACCCCCGTCTTCAAATAACTAATGATCAATACTACTTGTTGATGAGCTTTGTGTTACGAAGGGCGTAGTATGCAACAGCTGCGATGATTGCATTGACAAGCGATGCAACGAAAAGCGATGGAGTTGCACCAACATATAGTCCCCATCCGCCAAGAGGCAGGAGCCAGAAACCAAGCACAAAGCTGTTGAGAACCGTTCCTACGATTGCAGCCAGCACGATTCCAATCTTTCCGCACTTCACAGCTATGAAACGCACTACACATGCAACAATGGCCATTGAAACGGCTATGGCAAGGTGAAGTGGAACCGTGAGCGAGAAGCCTGCAACGGCTGCCGAAAGGATATGTCCAATCGCTATTACGATTGCTCCTTCAGGATATCCAAATGCGAAAGCGCAGAAGTATCCAGGAAACGAATCAAGACCAATGGATCCAAGTGGACTTGGAATCTTGATGACGGCACCAACTGCACTCAATGCGATGAAGATAGCTATGATTGCGATCCTTTTTGCAGACCAGCTATTCTTCTTGAGATCACCCTCTGTCTTTTTGATTTCTTCAGACATGGCAAAATCCTCCTTTTTTTCTACGGAGCAACTCCGTTTATAGACAAATTTTCAGAAAGCCTGCGAAAGCACCGCCTCCACTTGAGCCTTCGTAGGCGTGCTTCTTGCACCAAGTCCCTGACATGTGATTGCAGAACAAACCGTTGCAAATTCCATTGCCTTTCCTAGCTCCATTCCTCCCAACAGGTAGGTGTAGAGCATGGCACCCATGAACGAATCCCCTGCCCCGGTGGTGTCAACAGCCTTTACATTGCGGGCGGCGCACTCGTAGCGTTTGTCGTTCTCATCGAACGCAACCGCACCCTTGCTTCCAAGCGTCACCAACAGGGTTCCCTTGAAGTACTTCCTTACATAGCCAAGACATTCATCAAGGTCCTCTGTACCGCAGATCTGGTAGAGTCCAGCCCTGCAAGGAGCAAAGAGATCAACGTACTTGAGACTTCCAAGGACATCCTCCTTGCTGGCTCCAAAGCCGTTCATCGTATAAAGGTCAACCTGCATGTTGAACCCTGTCTTGAGACCAGATTCCTTTGCAGACTTGAGACCCTCGAGTGCAGCACCATATGGAAGGAGGTCCGTGTAATAGACCTTTGCATTTGAAATGTAGTCTTTGTCCACATCCTTTGGATCGTAGGCAAGGAACGAATCGCCCATGTTCAGGAGAATGAACTTCTTTCCTTCGCTGTCCACAACGATATCGGTATGAAGAGAGATTCCCCCTTCCTTTCTGAGTACCCGTGAAGTATCCATGCCTTCTGCCTTGAGACTCTTGATGATGTCGTCGCCAAGGGTGTCGCTTCCAAGCAGACCCATGAAACCGGTCGAGGCACCAAGCCTAGAGGCCTGAACCATTACATTGGTTCCACTTCCACCTGGAAGATATGTGTTGTTCGTCACCACCGCGAACCCGTCCTCGCCAGGGAGCCTGTCTACGTTCATCATTACGTCCATTGCATATGTAGATACACTTACGATATCCATGCCAACCTCCTATCGTCTTCTCAATGTAACTATGTGTTTGTAGCGATCGCCTCGAATGAAGATGCGGCTCCATTCGACGGTTCTGCCGTTTCTGTCATACGAGTGCCGTTCTATGCTAAGCAGCGGATCGTTGCGGTTTATACCAAGGATTTCAGCCTGCTTGGACGTAGCTGCGACGGCTGTCATGGAATCCTCCACAGTGGAAATTACCACGTTGCACTTATCCTCAAGGACCCCATACAAGGACATGAACGAATCGAAGACCGATATGTCTCCGTTTGGAATCATGGAAAGGGGAATGTAGGAGACGTTTGTTGTAATCGGCTCTCCATCTGCAGTTCTGACCCTGTATATCTCTACGTATTCTTCCCATGGCTTTATCTCAAGCGAAGATGTGACCTGGTCGTCCCCTCTTCCAATCTTGACGTGTATGTCCTTCACATCAGGCTTTATGCCCTGTCTTTTCATAAGCTCGGTAAAGCTCATGAGCTCGGAGCCCTTGGAATTGAGCTTTGACGGGGCGACCTTGGTCCCAACCCCTCTTATGATTGTGAGAAACCCTTCCTCTACAAGCTCCGTCACAGCCTTGCGAACGGTGGTTCTGCTGACCTTGTAGAAGCCTTCAAGCTCGCTTTCACATGGTATGTAGTCGCCAGGGCTGTACACTCCATCCTTGATTTTCTTCTCTAAGTCCTCTTTCACTTTCTTGTACAAGGAATCCATAAAGTTCTCCAAACTTCAAAACCTAGCGCCACAACATAACGACAGCATGACATCATTATGTCTGTTGCATTCAGAATACACCCATATTGCGATAATGCAAGTCTTTTTTGAAATGCGTGCGCAATCCGTGCGCCCCATAAGCCCCGTAAGACCCATAAGGCCCGTTAGGCCCATGCATCCCATAAACCTCATAAACCCCCAATCGACAAAACCAAGGATAAGCATTAGCCTTATGGACATGAAGATAGTAGTCATAGACGGCCAGGGAGGAAGCATTGGAAGGGCCATAGTGGAAAAGCTTGTGGCAAAGGGCCTTGGGGACAGCCTGACGTGCATTGGAACGAATTCGACAGCCACCGCCAACATGCTCAAAGGCGGTGCAAGGCAGGGTGCCACGGGAGAGAATCCTGTGAAGGTCGCCTGTCGAGATGCAGACTATATCGTTGGACCAATTGGGATAGTCATGGCAGACTCCATGCTAGGCGAGATCACACCGGCGATGGCCAATTCAGTTGGAGCAAGTCAAGCCCACAAAATCCTCATCCCCGTCAACAAATGCGTGACGGTCGCCGGGGTCATGGACATGAGCCTCAACGAATACATTGACAAGGCCATAGCCAGCTTGACTTGAGAAACGAAAAACAACAGAATCGAACATGAGTCATGAAGGCCCATAGCAGCTAGAAAACCTGCACTTAAGTTCCTTAAGACAGCCACGAAGGCATCATTTCCAAACCAAAGAGGTTTTTGCAAAATGGGCTTTGTGGAGATTGGTTTTGGATTTGCGAGATAGAAAGCATTTTCCGAGAACCGAAATAATACTTTGTGTATTATGAGGCTGGAGGAAATGCTCTTCTAGCCGGAAAGGCAAAGCCAAGAACCATGAAGGCAGTTTCGAAAAACCTCTAAAGGTTTCCCCTTTGGGAGGATGTTTTGGAAGATGCAATCCTCAAGATAGACGACGTAGCCGTGTCATACGGGAAGAAACAGGTTCTCGATGGTTTCTCACTCCTCATGAAGAAAGGAGACAAGTTGGTCGTTGCAGGTCCAAACGGTTGCGGCAAAACGACCTTGCTCAAAAGTATACTTGGAATAATCAAACCAACAAGTGGAGGCATACACCTAGCGCAAAGCACACGTACAGCATACTGCAAACAGGGCTTCACGACAGCGGCCACAACGATATCGGTATACGAGGTGGTTGGAATGGGGCTGTACAAACAAAAGGGAAAAGACAGGACTTGCGTAGAGCGTGCAATGATGGAAACTGGTGTGCAACATCTTGCCAACAGGCCTTTCAATGACCTTTCAGGTGGGGAGAAACAGCGCGTTTCGCTTGCAAGGTGTCTGTGTCAGGAAGCAAATCTTCTGCTGTTGGACGAACCGTCGTCGTTTCTGGACGTCGCTTCCTGCAAGGACTTCACATCACTCATGAAGTCCCTGCCATCACATATAGCCACAATCGTGGTGACGCATGACGACAAGCTCATCCAAGGCTTGGGATGGCCTGTTGTGGAAATGAAAGCGCACGTGGAGGCTCCATGGACAGAATAGCCACCCTCCTGACGCTAAGGCCAATACTGTATGGACTCATAGGAATGCTCATAAGCGGAGTCTCATTCCCGGTCGTAGGCGTGATTGTGGTCCAGAACGGCCTCATTCCAATGCGCTACATGCTCATGCATGGTGTAATCCTAGGTGGAATCGCAGCGGTGGCAACAGGCCTCCCAATGCTTGCAACGACGATTCCACTGAACATCGCACTGGTACTCGTCATGCTAAGGCTCAACCGCAATGGACGAACTCTATCAACGGCAAGCACGGCAATGATGGTCTGTACGATGGGTTTGGCATCACTTTTCAGCCATATATTCGATGTTCCGGCCAAGGACACGCTTGAAGTGCTATGGGGCAGCCCGTTTGCACTCACCACAACGGACCTCATCCTGCTTGGAATCCTTGGAACGGCCACAATCGCATACGTTGCAACATTCTTTAGGCCGATATCCATGGTTCTGTTCGACAAGGATGTAGCCTCCTCAATGGGAGTACCCGTCAAACTGCACAGCACGGCAATGGTTCTCATGACAGCCCTGATCGTATCGGTGGCAATGAAGGTACTGGGAGCTCTTCTTATAGACGCGCTTCTCGTTCTTCCTGTGGTAGGAGCATCCAAGAACGCAAAGAGCCTCAAGGGCCTCTTCGTATGGAGCGCCATCACAGGGATGGGGATGTCAATCATAGGGTATCTCGCCTCACTGCTTTGGAACCTTCCTGTAAGCGGAATCCTGGCAGTCCTCGCAACCGCAGTATATGCAGCGGATTCGCTCATATCACATACAACATCACACAAAAGGAGAACAAAGGAATGAAAAAGACAACAACCTTGATTTTGGTTTTCGCAGTTGTATCGGCGTTGTGTTTCGCGCAGCCTATCGCAGAAGAGTCCAAGGCACAGAAGTATGTGGCATCCACAAGTTGGGTAGCCGCCATAGCGGAGCTTGCTGGAATCGATGACGTAGTAACCGTAGCGCCTGCGAACCTAAAGCATCCGCCTGAGTACGAAATCACTGCAGACGACATGGCAAATGTAGTGAATGCAAAGCTTTTCATGCACGCAGGCTATGAGAAGATGATGAAGACTCTGGGAGATGCCGCACAGTTGGATCCAGACAGAATCGTGAAGGTCAAGACAACCAACACACTTGAAAACATTTCCAACATGGTGGATATGCTGTCACAGAAGGCGGGAACGCAGGAGAAAGCTGCAGAACGCTTTGGAGAGTTTCAAGAGCTCATTGATGATGCCCGCAAAAGGATTGCACAATCACCCAACAAAGACATTGAAGTCTACGCAAACGTCAACCAGGCCGAGTTTGCAAGGGACCTGGGGCTAAATGTAGTCTCCACCTTTGGAGCTGGCGCACTTACGGCTGCGCAGATAGAGGAGGCTCATTCAAAGGCCTACACTCTTGTAATAGACAACCTCCACAGCCCTGTGGCCTCACCCATCACGCAAGTAAGTCCAGACAGCAGTATTATCACATGGAGGAACTTTCCAGATCATACAGGAGGAGATGCACTCTACAATGTAGTGAGGGGGAATCTGGAAATGCTGTGGGAGACGGGTCTTTTCTGAATCAGAAATCGAACCTTATGACGCGCATCTTCATGAACTTGTCCCCTATCCTTGCAATGAACCTGAAGAGACCGCTTACAGATGGATCCTTGAGGTCGTTGTATCCAAGCATGAAATTGCGGCTGGAGACCTTGGACTCCTTGGTCCAAGGTGAAAGCTCCGTCTGCGCATCCTCTACGGAGAAGTATGCACCAACATCCTTGATCTTGGCATACTTCACCCATGTCTTGAGCATGAGCTTGACTGCGGTTCTATTTGCGGCATCGAACACGAGTCTTCCACCGGGAAACGCCGCAGCCATGGCAGAGACCAGCTTTTGGACCTGCGAACGGAGGAAGTAGTAGAACACACCGGAAGCAAAGAACACCGCACCGCCGCTTGCATCAATAGCCTGGAACCATGATATGTCATTCAAATCACAGGCTATGTTGACTTCTCGGGCACCTGGAGGAATGAGATTGTTGCGGACTTCAATGACATCGGGATAGTCTATGTTGTATATCCTGCACGTGCCGTTGTCACAGTGGCGACCGGTGTCGTCCAAACCGCACCCAAGGTTGACCACAGTTGCGTTTGGATGTGTCTTGAGGTAGTCCCTCACCTCCCAGGCCAGGTTGTACTGGCGTACAGCAACCTCAAGGAAGCCAAACCTTTGCATGGCGTTTCTGGAGTTGCTCTCCAAAGAAGAGAAATCGTAGTCGATCCGCGACATAAGCCGTGCAGCGCCATCGTCCTTGAAAAGGAAAGGATAGAGCTGAGAGCTTTTCATCCTGCCGTACATGGGGATGACAAGCGTCTCCTGCACTGTGTTTCTTTCAATGTGGTATTTGCGTTCCATATAAAGGCCTCTATGTAGATTACATAGGTTAGATTACTTTAACTGCAACTTTTTGAAAAGCCCTATTTGATGGCGATTCCGTTGAGGCCTAGCACTATGATGCGGCTAAGCTGTTCGCAGAGCCTACGAATAGGGACAGGTTTGTCATCACGCAGCCAACTCTGATAGCAGGTGGTGATCCCCGCAAGAGTATAGTCAACGACCAAGGACAATGTGGAGTCGTCTATGTTCAGACGGGACTTGAACTCAGCCATCATGCGGCTCTTCACAGAGGTGATGAACTTGTTGAGAAGATCAGCATTGCCTTTCACGAAAAGGAACCTCAAATATGAAAAAGCCTTGTTCTCCGTTATGGTCTCAAGGACGTAGAGCATCTGCTCGGGATCCGTGAAGATACTGTAGGCGTCTATGTCGTACACAAGGTCCGCAACCAAAAGCACGGCCTCGTTCTCAAGTTCGTCCACAAGCTCGTACACCCCTGCATAGTGGGAATAGAACGTCTTCCTATCGATCTCCGCCAACGAGGATATCTCCTTTATGGAAATGGAGTTCACATCCTTTGTCCTAAGAAGCTCGAAAAACGCCCTGCGAATCGCCTTCTTTGTCTTGACTATACGTAGATCCATATTCTCCTCACATTTGGGCTCCGTGTTGAATATCCCCCACGGGCAAATCCAAACGTCCGATACCAAGTTTTTCCGCACAAGTATAATCCCAATTATAATCCACATATGTTGAATAAGTAAAGTTTTGGAAACAATTTCGAAAACAGCTTTGAAAACAAAACAAGGAGAGATAACCATGGACCTATTCGATAAGTGCAAGGCTTTCACAAAGCCTAATGAGTATAGAGAAAAGGGAACATACCCATACTTCCACTGCCTTGAAAGCAGGCAGGCCAAGGAAGTCGTCATGGAAGGAAAGCGCAGGATAATGCTGGGTTCCAACAACTATCTGGGACTCACGACATGCAAGGATGTGGTGGAGGCTGCGGAAAAGGCCCTCGCCAAATACGGAACAGGCTGCTCGGGTTCGCGCTTCATGAACGGAACACTGGATCTACATGTAGAACTTGAAAGGGAGCTTGCGGATTTCCTAGGCATGGAGGACGCCATCACATTCCCTACAGGATTCCAGACGAACCTTGGAATCATAAGCTCAATGGTTGGACGCAACGACTACGTAATATGCGACAGAGAGAACCACGCTAGCATATACGACGGTTGCAGGCTAAGCTACGGAACCATGCTGCGCTACCATCACAGCGACATGGATGAGCTTGAAAGGATGCTAAGAAAAGTGCCCGCGACAAGCGGATGTCTCATAGTCACGGACGGGGTCTTCTCAATGAAAGGCGACATATGCAAACTACCAGAGAGCGTCTCGCTCGCACGAAGATACGGTGCACGCATCATGGTGGATGACTCGCACGCACTGGGAGTCATAGGCAAAGGCGGACGTGGCACGGCAAGCCACTTTGGACTTGAAGGCGAAGTCGATATCATCATGGGCACGTTCAGCAAATCGTTCGCAAGCCTTGGGGGCTTCATGGCTGGAAACCGCATCGCAGTGGACTACGCACGCCACACATCAAGGCCCTTCATCTTCTCCGCAAGCATGCCGCCGGCCAACACGGCAAGTGCACTGGCCGCCCTAAGACACCTCAAATCACAGCCCGATATCGTTGAACGGCTCAAATCCATAGCCGATTATACAAGAGCCTCGTTCCGCAGCCATAGCATAGAGATAGTTGACTCCCCCACACCAATCATCCCAATCATGACAAGGACGGCCGACTACACCCTTGAACTTGCCAAGAACCTGTACGACAACGGGGTCTACGTCAACCCGGTCCTCCCTCCAGGAGTTCCTGAAGGCGAATGTCTCTTGCGCGTCTCCCTCATGGCAACGGTAACAGAGGACCTCGTAGACGAAGCAGCTGGGATAATCGCAGAGGAAATCAGGAAGCTTGGCCATGGAACCAACGAAGTTTCATGACCTATGTATTCGAAAAAAATGGCATTATTGCCAGAAAAATCGAATAGGAGCTTGATTTGCTTGCAGTCAAGGCTATATCATATGTGGGTATTCGAAAAAAGTGACATTATTGCCGGAAAAATCGAATAGAGGAATTGCATATGATCAACAGAGATCTTTATCTTGAAGAATTGAAATCACGAATGTGGAACGACTCAGTGAAAATCATTACTGGCATACGCCGTTCTGGAAAATCCTTCCTCCTGAATTCGATATTCCATGAACACCTCATATCATCAGGTGTCAAGGAAGATAGAATAATCAAATTCGCATTTGATTCAGCAACCGACCTTGCAAAAATAGGCGAAGATCTAATTGAACTCGAAAAGGACAAAAGAAAAGTAAGCTACAAAAAATTCATCTCATACTTGGAGACATTGATATCCCCAAAGGAAAGATATTATCTCCTGCTCGATGAGGTTCAACGGCTTGAAGCTTTCGAATATGTTCTGAACGGATATCTATCCAAGGGAAACCTTGATATCTACGTCACGGGAAGCAATTCGAAATTCCTTTCATCCGATGTAATCACGGAATTCAGAGGAAGAGGAGATGAAATCCATGTAATGCCACTCTCCTTCTCTGAATTCTACGGTTATTTGAAAGGTGATGTTTCGAAAAGACTTTTCGAGTATATGACATACGGAGGTCTTCCACGAACGGTTCTTGCCCAGTCCGACAAACAAAAGATGAATTACCTTTCCTCTCAGTTGGAGAAAACATTTATCAAAGATGTCATCGAACGCAACAACATTAGGAACACAGAGGAGCTGAATGAATTGATGAACTTCATTGCATCTGGGATTTCAACTCTGACAAATCCTGCAAAACTCGAAAAACGCTTCATGTCAGAAAAGAAAACCCACCTGTCAACAGACACAATCTCCAATTACATGAAGTATCTACAGGATGCATTCATAATCGACAAAGCTCTCCGCTATGACGTAAAGGGCAAATCATACATATCCACACCGTACAAGGTATATTTTGAGGACACGGGATTGCGAAACGCCAAACTCGGCTTTTGGCAGGTAGAGTTTACACATCTCATGGAAAACACTATATACAACGAATTGAGATACAGAGGATATAAGGTAGATGTTGGAGTGGTTGAAACAAGGGAGAAGAACCAAAGGAAGCAACTTGAGGTTGATTTCGTTGCAAACGAAGGGAGCCAACGTTTCTATATACAATCCGCATATGACATATACAGTGAGGATAAACTTCTGCAAGAAACGAAATCCCTGGACAACATCTCTGATTCCTTCAAGAAAATAATCATAACCGAAAGAAGCATAGTCCGACACCACAACGACAAAGGATATCTTTTCCTCTCTCTTGAAGACTTTCTCCTCAATCAAGACAGCCTTAACTGGTAATGAACATTGGGGTTGCCTGATAGCTGTCCGTGTCCTAGTATTCGCAAACATGGATTCTGCCATTGTCAAAACCAAGGATTTCTGCTTGGGAAGGGCATTCGAATAGAGAGGCCTTTTCAAATCCTTGGGAACGGTCTTCTTTCCTCGGAATGCCTTCATCGGCAAAGTATGTTTCCCACGGTGAATTCCTCGACCCCTCCCTATTGGCCCTTCAACACATCCGGGATGATGCCTTTCCCAATGAACTCCGTTCCGTCAAGCAGACGATATCCAACGGAAACAACCTGGGCACGACCTCCGCAACGTAGATTCACCATGCATGGAGTGCCCGTAGAGCCATAGGTCGGTTCTCCAATCAAGACTGCACGCCTGTTGCTTCTGAACATAGCTGCGAAGTCCTCAGCGGCGGAAATAGTATTGTTGGAAACAAGAACCTCCATTGGGCCATCGTAGATCGCCTTGTTCTTCTCGGACCCCCAGGAATCCTCATACTCCTTGTAGTTCGTCCGGCTAATTATCCTCCTAGCTTCCGCCAATTCGTTTTCCGTAATCAAACCATTCCTGATATACTCCTGCAAGGTTTCCTCGCTGTCGGACAGAAGTTGGCTCGCACCTGCGAAATCGGATGCCTTGTATGCCTGCGTCCACTTCCGACAAGCATGAAAGACGCCTGAGATGAAAAGTTCCGCAACTTTCGCTCCGTAATAGGTGTTTCCGCCTATATTGTCTCTTATGTCCAACCTGACAAGGGAAATGCCGTCGTTCTCTTCCAAGAGATTCCGTACATACGCTGAATGGTCAGCAATGAATTCGTTGATCTTTATTGTCAGGACACCGTCAGAAAAAGAAAACGAAGGTTTTGCTGGACGGCTGAAAGGAGCGCTTCTTCTGAATTCTGCAGGAGGGATGTATTTTGTGTGTCCGTCATTCAGGCTTGAAAGGAATTCCTCCATCAAATCGTGGAAAGCAGACGTATCCTCTACATCGATGACTTTTCCCAAATATTTGCGGTACTGTTCATCCCAGTCAAACGGTAGGCGGTCAAAATAAGGAAAAACCTCTTTTGCCACACTCCAGACAGCGGAAAGGTCATAAACCATATCCGCCTTGTCCAACTTTTCAATATTCGGATGTCCTCCATCGCCGCATTTAGCACACATGTCCACCTCCATCTCTGCTGCTCTTTCAGAGACATTCTGTCCATAGGGTTGCATAGACCCTCGTCAGATTATCGCTTCTCCCGTCCTGCCCAGCAGGAAATCAAACAACCCCAGAATCAAAACACAGTCATCATTATAGTGTGATATGCCGTCCTTGACGATAATCATCTTGCAGAATGAGTCATTGACCTTCAGAAGTGATCTCTGCTCCTGCCTGACATTCTCCAACGTTGGGAGAGCAAGTGCGGACTGGATGTACATCCTCTTCGACCCCATGTTGCATATGAAATCTATCTCAAGCTGCTTCTGGGTGCGCTTGCCGTTTTCACATGTGAAGACATCCTCCACGCATCCCACATCGACAGAGTATCCACGCCTGTAGAGTTCATTGTAAATTATATTCTTCATGAGATATGTCTCTTCGATTTGCCTGAAACCGAGTCTTGCATTCCGCAGACCACAATCTGAGAAGTAGTACTTCATGGGGGTATTGATGTAGCGCTTTCCCTTCACATCATATCTTCTGGCCTTGCTTATCAGAAACGAGTCCTCCAGATAGTCAAGATATGATTTGACGGTATCAGGGTGGATCGTCACACCCTTGACGGATTTGAATGTGTCTGAAAGCTTCTTCGGGTTTGTCAGCCCTCCGATTGACGAGGCAACCACGTCCAAAAGCTCCTCCATCTCCGCCCTGTTGCGCACAGCGTTCCGATCAACAATGTCTCGTATGTATGTCTCCTCGAAGACACCCTTGAGGTAATCCGCCTTTTCCCGGTCAGTCTGCATCTCAAGAAGCTTCGGAAGACCTCCGAAAGTCATGTACTGCTGCCAGCCGTCCGTTTCACGACCATCGAAGACAGACATGAATTCCTTGAATGAGAGCGGCTGCAGATGGATTTGGTCGCCACAGAGTCTCAACCACCTTAAGAGCCGCAAGAACCCTCTATTGTTTCAACAGCATTCAAGGGCCCTTTAGGCCACGGAGAACAGATCCGGCAACCTCCACTCATGCAATGGTTCGTACCTGGATCTCTCAATGAAAAGATTCAAAAGGAATCGACTTCCATTGGCAGGCCGCAGACGCTGAAATGTCAGTGCTTCGTGGTGATGGTGAGCATGGTGGGAGAGGTTGAATCCGTGGCGCATTTGTAGAGTCTGTGGCGGTTATGGCATCCGTTCTATGGGACGCACGGGACCTCACGGGCTTACGGACCACTTACGGATTCATTCGCTTCGTCCTCATGGATTGCATTTCGAGCGCCTCCGTCAAGAAGGGGCAATCCCCAAGAAAAAAAGTGAAGAGCAATTTGTTTTATTCACACTAGTTGCGAGACATCAGAACTACCGTCTCCTCGGTAGTCAAATAAGGAGGAAAAACTGAAATAATCTCAATCATTCCACCTCAACCAAAACTTCCCATCGTCCATTGCGTTTACCGTTTTCCCGTTGGATAAAACCTTTTTCCTGCATCTCAACAGTTCTGGTCTTAATTGTTCTCTCTGATTTACCGACAACATTCGCCAGTTCTTTCTGCGTGGCAGAAGGGTCTTTCTTTAGTACCCTCAAAATCGCCAGTTCTTCCAAAGTGCAATTATTGCACTTTAAAGCCTTCATCTTTGCACTTTGAGTTGCACTTTGAGAATTATTCTTATAGTCCACGTGAATGTATCGATTCTTGAGATTGTTATTATACCCCATCAAGAGGTTTTCAAAGAACCGTTCCAAAAAAACATTTGTAGCAGTAATCCCTTTAGCCAAGTCGTTGTAATTTGCTCTTACCAGTGCATTCCTGAAATACCAGGAGTTCTCTGCAAATATCTCATTGTTAACCTGAAAGCCAAATGTCTTAAGGTACTTGATTATAAATACAGCGGTGGATCTAGTGTTGCCTTCACAGAACGGATGAATCTGCCATATGCCAGAAGTGAACTTTGAAATATGCCTTACCGCTTCCTCCGTAGACAATCCTTCATAGGAAAAGCCCTTCTCCTTACCAAAATCATAGTCCAAAGTGGCCTGTATGCTGTCAGCGGAAGCATAGAGAACAGTTTCTCCATTTAATACCCATTCGTTTTTAGTGATATTATAGGAACGATAATCTCCCGCGTGAGGTAAAACACCCTTAAACAACCTCAGATGAATCGTTTTCCATTCAGCAGGTGAAAACTGAAAAGTCTTTTCTCCAAGAATCTCTGCAATTCTTGCTGAAACGATATCTGCTTCTTCTGTTCCTTCTTCAGTTTCGGTTCTGGTTTTTCTTTCATCGTAATACGATTGAATACGCTTCTGTGCAGTCTTGATATCGATTTTGCCTTCAATATGCTCTTTTGCAGTTTCCAACAGATAATCAGAGGTTTTTAAACCGTCAACATCCTGAAGCCCGATTGCGGTTTTCCAGGCCGTGGATTTTTCAGTCTTTTCTGGCTCCCCTTGCCTAATGTATTCTTCAAGACTTGCTTGCCATTTTTCATTACTATCAGACTTTGTTATCATTTGTCATATCTCCAACTGCACAGTCACAAATTCATATACGGAAACGTTTGACAACTGTTGAATGACACCGGTTTTCCTGAACCCCCATTTCTCATAGCACCTGATAGCCCTCCTGTTGAAAGAAACACCAGAAAGGTTGATCTTTAAAAGATGATAGTTTGAAATGAGAAAATCAATTACTATGTTTACGAAACTCTTACCAAAACCTTTTCCAGTGTATTCGGGTTTAAGTCCGAGTCCAAGTTCAACGTCAGGATCTTCCGGCATATCATAAAACTGGTAGATTCCTTCGTGTTTCCATGTATCGGCTATTTCCTCTGCCTGATGTTGAGTCATTTTCGCTATTTCAATTTTCTTTTCATGGGTTACCATTAATCAGATTATACCATATTTGAGAAATATTTTGGGCAAAACCGGACTACCTTGAAATTACTTTACTGTTTTAAGACACAGTTTCTCGACATCTAGATCAACGCTGATGTGGCTGTCGTTTTTTACCCCACGTAAAAGAACTATCGTTACCGTCTCCATATGCCGCGAGACCTTATGTCCGATGTCTGCATTCTAAGCAAGACCTTAAACTTGCTGTCAATCAGGGGCATGCCAGTTTGTGTGGAGATACTGAACGGTTTAGTGGTGTCTGCGGGCTGAAGTCAGAAAAAGCGAGCCGCCTCATATCGAGACGGCTCATAGGTCTTCAATAATCATCCTTGTCTAGCGCGTAACTGTAATCATAATCCGGAAGCCAGTACTTCTGATCCTTTCGGTTTATGGCAGCCATACATGCCTGGTTCTCCTGGTCAGCCCTATAGGCAGGATTGTTCGGATTGTGCTGATTGGCATAATCGTTCAGTTGCTGCCTTGTATGGGTATGACCCGATACTCCTTTGCTTTTTGACACTACAACAACACCTCCTTTCGTCTCTTCTATGATAATCCGCTGGTACACTTCAGGAAAACCCAAAGGACGAGGGGATTCTTGTCACTCGGCTCATCACGCGCCAACAGGTCGCCATGAACCAGCTTCTTTAAGCCTTCCGCTGTCAATCGCCTCCACAAAAGACGGTGCGGTGTCAGATTTTCCGCAGATAATCCAACAAGGCAAATACAGACGAAATGATCCCGGGTAAAGCAATTAGGAAATGTTTATTCATAAAACCACATAAAAGAGTGTTATCATTCAATTGATGGAAACAAGCGGAGTAGACTCTTTGAGAAAAAACGAGTCAGGACATTTCACAAGCAACTATGTCTGTGTCATCGCTATCGATGACGGACGGTATTTCATTGATTATCATTACTCGGATAACCCGGTTAAATATGGTATCGGAAGACTCTTTAGCCATTCTTGGGTAAAAGGTGTCAATTATGAGGATGGGAAATACATTCAAGGAGGAAAAGAGAGACTTTCCCTGGAAGCATTGTATGACTGTGAATCTAAGGAAGATGCAATCCAGAAATTCAAATTGGTTCTTGACGCATATAGACAAAAATACGGCGACATGGTCATGACAAACAAGAGCATTAAGGGGAATACCAGCACTGAAATAATTAAAGCATCGAAAGGTGAACTGCATATCCCTGTATTCACGCAAACGGCAATAACTGCTGATGAATCAATGCCCTCATCTGAAGGTAGCAAATACTTCTTTCTATCAAGATGTACATTTCCAATCGAAATGCAATACGGAACTGAGCTATTTCGAGGAGTTCCAACTCGTGAGGTGTTTCTTGAAGCCACACAGAATCTTGGATACAGGAAATTTACGATTAAGGCAGATAAACCTGACGGTTTCCGTCCTAGATACAAGCAAGAGTATGGCACGCAGGTTCTTGTTGGATCATCTTTTGAAGTATATAGATTTCTAGGATGGGTAATTAGTGTTACTGTTAGAACTCCATTAGATTGTTGTCCTATTGGAGCTGAATCATTCTCAATTTGTTCCGGTTTATTAAGCTACAATAATCCTCAAAATCAATTTCAGAAAATCAACGAACTCGCACATTATCGCGTGCAAGAGTATTACAGCGTATTCCAGTTCTGTCTCGCTTCCAATGCTGACGAGATTGAATTTTATCAACTACACAAGTTGCACTCAATACTTAATTCAGGAAATGTATACATTAAACTTGGCGATTTCCGATGCTATCTTCATCAAGAGCAAATTGATTACATAAAAAGATGCTTGATACTCAATTGTGCCATAGACGAAGTAATTCTCGGCAATTACAAGAATGTTTACGAAGAGGAAAAAGATTTATGGCTTACTGCAAAGGGTTTTGACTCCGAGGCAAACAGGCGCTTCATGCGGAGTGCTGAAGTCAGACCGTTCACCATCAACCGAAAAGCAAAAGAAGCAACTTTTATTGGTCATACCGGGGAATACTATATAACAACACTCAGATCGTGCACGTGTAAAGATTTCCAAGAGCGAGACAGCCTGATGAGTACTTTTACTCCCTGTAAACACATGTTCAGACTTGCGACAGAACTGGGATATTTTAATGGCTTGTCTCGACTTCCAATAGACAGGTCTACAAGTTCGTTTCTCGAATTGCTCGACATCAAAGCTAGATATGGCTATTCTTCAGGGTTTTCAACTGAAACATGCGAACCTTGGAAGATGCCTTTCATTGTGCTTAGACCAATGGTCAGATGGACGGATTTGAGAACTGGAAGTACTGGAAGCATTGAGCTGTTCCTTGGTTTTCGGAATATAATCTTTGATGCAGCACCAGGTATTGATTTTGATTATAGCGAGTATTTGAAATGCAGGATACATGGTGAAAACGGAAGATTAGAGGATATTTATCTGGATGTTCAAGATTCGGGGCATTATAGAGTTACTCAGATCCCTGCAGACAATATATACAAACATCTTCTTGATGAAACTAAATTTGATCTTGAAGTATACATTTATGGAGAAGACCAGCCAGCATACATTTTCAGTTTTCCGACAACAAAGGGCTTTGGCAATCTCTTTCAGAGTCATTATCATAAGTTGTTAGAAGGTCGATAACGATATGATTATAGAAGGAGCTAAACATTAATATGCCAAAGAGTTGTGATTTTTGCTCAAGGAAGATAGGCTTATTCTCTCCTCAGGCTCATGAAGCTCTCAAAGATGGGCTTTGTCTCTGCAAAAAATGCTATTCTTCATTCTGGGAAATGCAAACAGACTCTGCTTCTCAAGCAAAAAACCTTGCGAGAATGGCTTTGAAAGGAGGATTACGTCCTGAGATTAAAAAGATTGTTGTTAAACGCGTTAAAGGACTCGCGTCTTCTGAGACAAAAGAACTGGACAGTATTGTTGATTCTATAAGTCCATCAGAGGCATCTATCAATAATAAGTCTACGTCAGTTGTTGAAAAAGAAAGCGAAAGAGAAACAATTCACGAAAGAGTAACAGGCAGTACCTTTATTCAAGAGTCCGCTACAGTGAAAGAAAAACATGATAACGCTGATACAACTAATGATTCAGAAAGTCATAATACTGAAGGTGAGCCGATTGTTATTTCATATGAGAAGCTTCGTGAGATAAATGAAAACTTGTTCTCACAGGTTAAATTTCTTTGGAAGACTTTAGGCCATACTGATCTTGAACCTGTTAGTATTGAAGATAAAGGCCTGTATGAGCAGATAAAGGATCTTGATGAAAACGAACGGTCATGTCATTTGATCTATGATGCAGAAATTGACGCCTTCCTGTATTTCAGAAAGCTATTAAATCGTTCAAATGGAATCAAAGAGATGATATTGTTTCCTTTATCGGTGACAGAAGCCAGAGATTCCGGGAAAGTCTTCCTTCTTAAACCCGATGAAATAATAGCACTTGTTCAGTATCAGCACGAAAACATAAACTTTGTTCAAGCCGTAAAAAAAGACCCAACTATTCTTAATCCTATCTATAAAAAATCCGGCGCAACAGATTTTGATAAGTTTGAGCGTGACATGATTTTTAGGACAATTCAAGTACAGATTTTCACCGAAAACATCCTAGAGCTCATCGGGGTGATTATCACCGAGCAAGATGAACAAGGAAGGATTACTAATATTAGATATAACGAGTGAACCTATTATTGGGCGACTGTATCTGTAAAATCCAATAGAAGCTGAAAGAAGAAATCCAGCTTAGACTGCAAGAAATTGCGAAATATACATGATTTAGAGCCGGATTTCATGTCTCTTCTTCAGACATTGTATCACCTTTTAAAACTGTTATAATTCTGTTTAATCCCGTTTTCAACACTTCAAATGTGGTTTCCATGAAACTGTATCCACGAAACAATTCAGGGGCAATCATCTTCATTTCGTCATTTTTGCGAAATAGATTGCGAAATCTTGATACACTTTGCCGCAAGCTCATCATAAGGCTGCGAAGTATGCTCTCTATAGGCCAGATGAGAGTTTGCAGTGTCATAAAGTTGCTGTGCAGTAATCAATCCGGCTTCAAAGTCCCTGAGTTTCTTGTTGAACCTTCTATGAGCCCTGTCAACTGTGGATTTCTTGGGCTCGAAATGATGAGGACATATTACATAACCACAGAAGGTGTCTTTGCCTGACCATTTATAGATTCTGGTCTTATTCGGTGAAAGCCTCATCTTCAGACGAGTACCTACAAAATTGTCAATTGCCTCCAGATAACGCTTGGCAGTCTCCCTTGAACCACATAGGATTCTGATATCATCTGCATATCGAACATATGGTCTAGCTCCGAGAATGTCAGTAACGAGGTAGTCAACAGTGGATCCGACGAGATTTCCTCCGTCCTGGCTGGGAAGGAACCCTATTGGCAACCCTTCCTGACAGGCATCAACAATCTGTCTGATGAGCCACAGGACATCCTCTTCCTTGATTAGCCGGCCGAACAGGAACATCAGTACCTCATGGTCTATTGAGGCGTAGAAAGACTTGAAGTCAATGGCAAGTATCCAGAAGTTCCAGCCCCACTTGCCTATTGCTGATCTGATTTTCGATTGGTAATCCCGACAGGCCGCCAACTGGCCTCTTCCGGCCATGAATACAACTTTACACACCTGACCCGGGAACTGCAGCTCCGCATCTTCCCTCACATATTTGATTGTCTGGGCAATCGTAAGATTGCACGGATACCGGTTACGGCTGTCTTTCTTCCGTGAATATATCAGATAAGGACCATTGGTTTCATCCTCACTCAGAAACACTTTCACATATTCTGATCCCTTGCGGCAAGAGAAGCTGTCCTGATGGAAATAGGATTCAAGATATGGTTTGATTATCCGTATAAGTGCATGATGAGTCACCCTGTCCGAAAGATTCGGAATCAACAGATCTCTCCGCTTTGGTTCATAAATGACCTTTTCCCGCAGAGGCCCGTGCTTGTACGTCTTCTCCCGGATCTGTTTCGGTCTTGAGTTGAAGAACCTCTCCCGTTCCCGCTCAAAGCATATATAATCCCGGTGTTCCCGTTTCCCATGTGAGACCTCGTGGTCAGCTTCAACGAAATTGTAGTAGTCAGTTATCCTGTCAAGGAGATCACTCATACCATAAAAAAGCGCGTCCTCACCCGCCGAATGGTCGATGAGGACACTATGTCTTCTCTTTGCGAGGTCGGATCCTTCAGAAGGGAATCTCTGAGATTCTTACCTTTTCCCGCCCTACTGAAGCGACACGCCCGGAACCGTTGTTATTCGTATTTCCAAAGTTGTTGTCATTTGCATTGAGATAGGAGAACCCGCCATTAGATCCATTATTCCAATTGGAGCCCGCCCACGCGCAAACACTAAGCTTTTCATCCGCTCCCCGCAGACTGGATGTTCTTGAGCCAGCCTCCCAACCATCTACCGAAATTGTCCATAAGCTTGGACAGGTATTCCCTTGTTCTGTCAGGCAACACAGGACTCCCGGGATTATCCGCATCAGTTGCCGGATGTTTGGCATCCACCAGCTGGTTGACTGCAAACTTCACATCATCATAGATGTCGGAAGCCTGATAAACATGTTTCCTGGATTCATACGGCTTTGAATTGATCAGCATATGAGCCTTGTTTATATGCTGCCCGACCCTCATCATATCCCGTAGGATGTCTTCGCCGACAGAGTATTTCAGGTAGTTCGGAAGTTTGTTTCCGCGCATCAGATCACAGAGATACAGCCAAGCCTCTCTCCATGCATTCAGCGTAGGTGATTCCGGATCCTTCATTTTTATCCTCCACGGGCGAGTCGCCTTACGGCGACATCCTATCAAATCACCCCCCCTATTGCAAGATTGGAGGATTAGTGCCTTAGCGCTTTATTTCCATGTTCCCATTATTCCATTTCTGAAGCGACACGCCCGGAACCG
>MSGT01000061.1:0-87681 GCA_001940825.1 Sphaerochaeta sp. Phil3 | reverse complement strand
GGAGCCCGCCCACGCGCAATTCTTGCGCGTAGAAGTGTTTCGCATATATACTCGCCCTCTGGGCGTTCCGATCAAGAGAGGATACAGCCCGAGCAGCCTCATTATCATAGGAACAGTCACCCCATCCTCGACGCCAAGACTTGAAAGAGTCATTCCTCCATACGGGCTGTCGCTTACCTGCTGGTGTGTGAGACTCGTGGCAAGCCTGAATGATTTCTCCCCGCTGCTTCCCGGATCAGAGAGGTAGTCATAGTAGAAGACATCCTCTGTTGTGCTTCTATCCACAAATGAACCGTCGGTCTTAATCGCCTTGAAGAGCGTACTGGTCTCACCCAACTCTGACGCGGTTGCTCTGATAGCATCGTTATTCGGAATGACAAGATGTTTTCCGGCATCAAGCTCATATCCATGACAAATCTCTCTGGTACATCCTATCAGTCCATAAACACCGAACGGAGTTCCATCATGTCTCCAACTGTTTGGACCAGAACCGTTCAGGACATGTACATATTGTCCTCTGTATGTGTAGTCTCCACCTGGAGTACCCTTTTCCCCAGAAGCATTATGGGCATAACCATAATAATCTGCCCCTCGCATATGAAAACCTTCTGTAACTGACAATTGTGCAAGATACCTGAAGATAGCATATGTGATGTTTGCAACCCTGTCACCTTCCGGAAGATTAGTGGCGGCATTTATTGAGTCACACCTAGAGGCCAGACCATTATAGCTTTCAGTGAATCCTCCGGATCCCCATGCAGGCGGAAGTCCGAACAAGGAAAGATGATAGTTGGAACCGTTGACCCTAACATCTTTGTATTTCCCCAATCTAAAGCCTCTGATCGCCTGATTGTTGACAATGAATGCAGGATGAAGATTCTTGTGGTTTGTTGTATCTGTATAGGCAGGAACCTCAAAATAGGTTCCACCGCCGGACAGATAATCCAGGAAAGCCTTCTCATCACATGGGAAGTTCACCATAATTGACGGCTGACCTTTTCTGTTGAACCTGACCTCATTGCGGCCTCCGGAGATATCGAAGATTTCCCTGGCGACAGCTTCAAGACCCGGAAGATCCTTGTCATTCGGGACCATCCCGGAACCGGCAAGACAGATCTTTGTGATCTCATACTCCATCCGGTCAAGTTCTTTCCTGATTCTATCAGTTGACAACATCTTCCACCTCCTCGAAGTTTTCAGAATACATCTCGGCCGGATCCGGGATGAAAAGATCCGGATTGGCCTGCCTCAGATCATCGGCAGCAAAACGCAGTGCAGCCTCAACGCCTTCTTCTGTGCCTGACAAGGTTACCTCAGAAGCAACTATCTCAACCCCGTCCTTCTCCCATGCAATGCGATATGTCGAAGGCTTTCCTTCAACAGCTGAATGTGTGAAAACGCAGCTCATGCTTCAGTTACCTCCACTACAGTCTTATAACCCGTTGAACGTCCATACACCGAAATGCTGGATCCGACATTCAGGATGACTGTCTGCCCGGGTTCGACGGGATATCCGTTCTCATAGATGGCAGACTCGCTTGATGATCCGCTGAGCCTGATTTGGCAGGGTCCGAGATTGGTCACAATGATCTTTGTCCTGCCTGATAAATTGGAGCCTCCCAATGCAATCAGCCGGCTTGCGCCATATGAGAGGGTTATTTTTCCGGATGCAGGAGCCATTGAGAACTCCAGGGTGTCCGGCAATGTGGATAATCCACGGTCCAATGTTGATTTCACCTGAGCGATGTCAGCTGGTGATGTTATGGGAATCAGATCTCTCATATCCTTCTCTCCTTATTCCGGTAATCAATCGTCCGCAGGGACCGCAGACAGGTACACCCTGCCTCTGCTCACGACAAGACCCACTGAATATTGGTCACCTTCAATCACGGCGATTGGAGTACTTGCTGCAGCGGCATTCGCTTCTGCTGCCAGGACCAGAGACCGCATCTCAGCCAAAGCCTGCAAAGCCGCCGCCTTATCTGCCGCTACAGTGGCCTTATCGCTTGCAACAGCACCTCTGTCAGTCGTCGTCTGCGCCTTATTCTGATCAGCCTGCTGTTTGTATGAAAGAGCATTGGCCTCGCTCTGTGCCGCAGCCAGTGCTGAGGCAGCAGCTGCAGATGCACTGTCTTCAGCATCACCCTTCAGTTCCTGGAATGTCGTCAGATATGTCAAGAGAACCGACGTGGCGATGGGAGAATCAGAGCTTGATGTGAGTCCATGCTTGACTACCAGATAACAGATTTCAGTGTGCCACTTGTTCTCTCCGCTGATAGCGAAAAGCTGAAGATTGCATCCTCCGCCGACCTGTGTGAACAGTCCGCCGGGCTGCCAGTCGACAAAGAAGGTGTCGTCATTGTCCTGCTCGGTGGTGAGCGCAACGACATCACCCTGATCCTCGCTGTTCCTGAATATCAGGTACCAGGTATAGGCACTGAGATCGGTCTCTTCGTTGTACAGCTTCTTTATGCGGAACCTGATTGTATATGACGTGTTGTCGAAAGCCACAATCTGGCCGCTCAGGGCTTCGACATCAATCGTCCTGTCATTGACATTCACTATTTTCATAATACCTCCAGTCTAAAGCAGAAGTCCGAGAAGAAATCTAAACAGAACAGAAACAGCTGTGCCTGCCACAGACCCTGCAAAATCAGCCAGAACATCATTCCAGTCCCACCTGTTGCCCAAAGCCCTGGAATCGCCGAACTCCTTTCCGAAGCCGAGACCCATAGCAACCATGAATCCTGCAAACGGATCCATGACACCGACACAAAAGCTTGAAATGAGGCAGACCAGGAAATGCTGTTTCTTGTCACTCAGATTGCAGAAACTCGTTTTCAACCTGTTGAACAATGATTTAAAACCCATTCACCCCTCCACCAATGATCTGATATAGGCTTTTGCTTCCCTCTTCTCCTGAAGGAGCTGCTCTGCCCTCTCATCGTCATCACCAACATACTTCTGGTACTCGATCTGTATCTCATCGACCGTCATGGGTGGATTGTGGAACGGCCTTGCCTCATCCTCCACAAGGCTGCCGTCATCAACCAGATAATGCTTGAGGGTCCTGAACATATACAGCTTCTTTTCCGAGGCAGTCTTTTCCGGATCCAAAAGGACATGGGCCAGCCGAACGTTTGCCGGAGGATCGGCATATCTGTCATAATCCTCTTTTGGAATTTCAATTGTGCCCGGCACCGAAGTCTCGGAGACAAAGCAATGCCCGGACAACAGATCTTTCAGGTAAATCATCTCCCCTCCTATTTGATGTAAAGTACATTGTTCGGTCCTACATACACCTGATACGTGTCTGCGTCAGATGCAGAGGTAGGTAGTTGAGGCATGAACAGGTCATAGTTCGATCCTTTCCATATCATGAAGAACACAGTACCTCCGTTCGAGTTCTGAAAACCCGTCATCGCCCCTGATGTGTTGTTTCGGAAGGATCCATATCCGGAGTAGCTTATTGCATATGCAGACGGATCCACGCTCTGAATCGGTGCGGGAATCGAATCAAGTCCTTTGCTGGCATCGTCGGTATTCGAGCTCTTGTCTCCATACAGGCCTCCTTCTGTGGCCCAATAGTAGACTGTATGCGTACCGAACCATGCCCAACCGAAAATCCATGTATTCTGCTCCTCTCTGCTTCTCTGTGTGCAGAGGCTTTTCAGCATGTATATGAATTCGCCGTTGTCCTTGTAGAAATAGACATAGCATTCTATCTCCGAGCTACCCCAGTTGCTCATCGTTATCCCGGACAAGGACCTTGAAGTATGGAACATCGCCCATCCGACCTCGCTTTCCGCGCCGACTTCGACTCTGATGAGAGTGTCGAACGAAATTGAATTGTCTCTCGCCCAGAGACACAATCTCAGTGCTGTTGCCGAATCCTGTGTGAAAGAGTTTGATATTGACGATACTCCCCTGGCTGAAGGCTGGCAAATCAGCGCCGGATTTATGAATATCTCAGAGGCGAAGTTTCCATGCATGGAACAGTTCTCCGCTGAAATGCCGTTGGCAATCATGTTCCATGCATAGCAACCCTTATCCGTCAGTGCGAATGTTCCAGCTCCATTCACAAGAGCCCTCTTCTTCTTTCCGCCATCAACGGTGTCTACGAAGTCAGGGCGAATTCCAAGAATGAGTCTTCCACCACTCTGGATGTAGAATTCAGGTCTTTCCTCCCATTCGGTACCAGAATCATTCAGCCTTCCCTCATAGGCCTTGAACTGGAAGTTCTCCTGATAAGAGGAGCTGCCTGCATCAGGTAGACTGTTCTCCATGTTCAATCGTGACATGGTACATTTCCTTTTGAACTCCTCCGCCGCAAAGCATCTCCAGTCAGACGCTGCTCCGCTGGGAGCTTCAAGTGCCTGCGCATCGATGGCAGCAGCCGACAGTTCTGCAGAACCCATCGTTTCGACCCAAGCCCCTGATGACCACTTGTAGAGGTGTCCGTATTCATATCCTGTCTCATAACCGCTGTACAGCAGGAAATCGCCATCTGAATTGCCTGACAGAGGAAGGACACCCCTTGTCCCAAGATATCCAGGGGCCTTATTGGCAGGTGACGTTGATGGTCTTGAAGGACTTGCGATTCTGACGCCTGGATTCACCCCGTCATCAGGGTATTCCGATATTCCGCTGACCCAACCCGGTATGACCAGGTCTTCACTGTAGATCTCCTCACTGTAATCAATTCCTGTAAAGCTGCATTGACGGTGGACGTCAGGAGTGATGTCCGTAATGAGCACCTTATGGGTCTCCATGGTGAAATAACCCATCGAACAGAGATCCCCAGGCTCAATCCCGGATCCAAGTGGAAGCTCGGTTCTGAAATCAATTCTGAAGAGCCTGCCCACTCTGGTTTCCACGGGGATGCTGGCAATCATCCCTGCATTTGTCCTGATCGTCAGCCCGTAGCTCCCGCCCGTCTCCATCCGGAACCGGGTATCCAGCAGAACCCCTTTGATTCCAGTGCTGGTCTCATACACCTTCTTGATTCGAGCTTCCCCTAGGCCAAGAAGGAAGTTGTCGTTCTCCAGAAGCACAACATCACCAGGAAGACAGACGATGCCCTCGATGTCGCTTTTCCATGAAAAGGTGCGGCTTCTGGACTTCAGCTCCTTAAGTCTCATCAGCCCAAGCCTTGCTGCATGCTCAGCCGAAGTGACTCCGAATGCCTCGATCTCCTGTTTCTCTCCATCCCCTTCGACGTCGAAGACGATTGTGCCGTCCGATTCTGAAGATACAATCCTTTCCGCTTCGACATATCCTTTGGAAGCGTCGTTGAATTTGATGATCAGATCTGTCGGCAGCTCCTCGAAGGATCTCTCCATCTCAAAGTCCCATGCATTCCTTGGAGTGAACATCTGGACCACGCCTGTCTGTGCCCTGTCAATCCTGACGGATATGGAGTCACTTTGGATCCTGAGCTCCGCCAGATTGGAAGAAGCGATGAATTCGCAGAGCTGCCTGTTCGTATATTCCCCGGTTATCACGGTATTGCATGTGAAGCCGTTGTCATCACACCATCTGAAGAACTCCTCAAAGCTCTCCCAGTCGATCAGTGAGTCATCGACCGGACTCGGATTGACCTTCCGGTCCGTGAGAAGATACAGAATCGCACTGGCAGGGTTCCTCGCATCACCAACCGTCCAATGGGTCGATCCGGTTCCCTCTCCATCCCATGTGCGAGCCTGAAGCGTACATACGGCATTTATGTCATCAATCACACCGTTGAGCTGATCAGTGGCCTTGAGCTTGACGGAGAGCAGTCTGTAGTCGTCCGGGGAAGCAACCGGCTTCACATCATCTGTGGCCATGTTCTTTGTGAAGCTTTTGATGCAGTCAAGGTAGATAGTATCGCAACTTGTGGAGCTTTCACTTTGCGCATCCGTTCTGGTGACCCTGACCTCGTAGCGGCCGTCTGAAGAACCGGAAGGGGCGATGGTGAGCATCTCCCTGTACTTGTCCGAATTCAGAGTCACAGTCTTCTCATGGGCAGTCACCCATTGCCCGTCAGGAACCCTCCACTCGATCCTGTAGGACACTGACTCTGTGGTCCTGTCCTCGTTGTCATAGCGGTATATGCCGTTCGGAGCCATGATGCCCACCTGTATCAGGTAACATCCGGAACTTGTGGATCGTATTATAGGCGTTGCGGTCCCGCTGTTCTTCAGTTCAAGACAGTATCCGGCCTCAATCACCCTGGACGGATAGATTGTGCCAAGCCCCTGACAGACCTCGTAATCCGTATAGTTGCTGACAAGCGACTCCCCGATCTTCAGCGTCCCCATGTCAATTGATACGTTGTTGTAGCCGAAGCAGAACAATTGATGGAAATACTGGTCATTTCCGCTGTAAGTTGAGAACGGAAGTGCGGCGACATCAGGGTATACCCGATGCCTCCCGAGGAGAATCGGAAGGCGCTCCCCTTTCCTGGCACTGTTTGTGCTACCGCGCAATGACGGATTCGTCTGGATCTTCCTGATGTCTGGAGGAGTCTTTATCGAGCTCAGGGCGACAATGCCCACAGCAAGACTCGCTATGCCGATTGCAACCCCCACGATGGTCAATACAGTGGCAAGTTCTCCGGGGACGATTCTGACCACGACAAGCATATCCTCATCGAGGATCTCATCCTGATCAAGGATCCTTCCATTCTGCAGAACCTGGGCATCCTGGATCTGCAGAAGATCCTTCAGCTCCCCTGCAGTGTATTCGCCTTCAAGCCCGAACTCAGCACACTTTCCATTGAACACATCTTCAACGACCCTTACACGCATGAATAATACCCTCTGACCATTCCCTTGATCTGTTTTTCCCTTTGCATGACCACCCCGTTGTGTGTCATGTGGATGACAAAACCTTCAAGATAAATACCGACATGGAGATGGTGTCTCCGCTCCACAATCTTGACCAGACACCAGTCCTCCGGTTCATGCAAGGCTCTGAAGCAGTCCGCATACCTCATGCCTTCAACCTCGTTCACACCGTCAAACGATGGAAGGACCACGCCCCTTTCCTCCTTCAGCACAAGACGGACGAAGCCCCAGCAGTCACAGCCCTCCTCCGTCCTGCCCATGTATTTGTATGGAACATGGAACCATCTGTTGCAGATCATCCGTACAGTCCCGGGAAAGAAGTCGCCGTATACCTGGTTCCGGATGCATTGGCATCAAGCGGCATCATCCTTGACAGCGACAGAGTCGCCTGTCCTGAAGCGGAAGCCTTCCGGAAACCGGTGACGCTGTATCTGTATGGCCCATCCATGACCACATTAGGCTCATCCGCACGAATCAGGCAGATGGAAAGGATGGCACATCCGCTCTCAATTGACTGGAAGAACCTTGCGAGGACTCTGTCCACATCGTCAATGGAGATGGAGGCCGCAGCATCCTCAGAATGCGGAGCCGGTGGTGTGAAGTCAAAGCCTCTAGGCTCATATGGGAAACCGCCGAAAACTATCTTCCGGTTGTTGTCAGCGAACCTGAGAGGCTCACCCATCCTGTCGTGCTCTATCTTCAGGATGTTGCAGAAGACCTTGCTGCAGTTCTGATCATATATGGCCTTCCTCGTCTCCTGGGTTATCGTCATGGCATGACCTCCAGAACAATGGTCATCTGATAGGATCTGCCGTCGCTGCTCTGGGTGTAGCTGTACTGCTCGGCGAATCGTACCTCAATCCAGTCATCCTTTCCTGTGATGTAGTCCGGATACAGGAAGCTCTTCACCCCGCACTGGAGAAAATCGTCCCAGAACTCCATGAAGGTCTCAAGCTCACTCTGTGTGAAAACACAGCGACCCGTGTATGTGCTTGTCTGGGCAGTCGTCAGAAGCCTCCGCTTGGAAGGCCCCCTCTCAGGAGTGGAGACAAGCCAGTTGCTCTTTGGCTTTGCGCTCCAGCCGATGTCAAACAGCGGGAGTGTTGCCGGATACCTATCTAACATTTCTTCCTACCTTCCTTATGCCGAATCTGTTGCCGAGGGCAGAGTCATACCGTCCGGACGAGATACCCTCCTCCACAGCCTTGCCTATCATGATTGTGAGAGTCTGGCCATCTTCAGCCTCACGGACAGAGACATTCTCAGAGGAATAGTTCTCTATATTCACTTGCACCTGCACCTGACCGAAGACAGCATCTCCTCGCCTGACGCTCTCAGCCATCGGCGCAGGAATGATGGTCTCACCCTGATGAATCATGGCCAGCATGTCCTCAGGCACATAGTTGACACCGACATCAAAACTCGGGAGAGCCTCTGA
This sequence comes from Sphaerochaeta sp. Phil3, assembly GCA_001940825.1. Classification (GTDB taxonomy): domain Bacteria; phylum Spirochaetota; class Spirochaetia; order Sphaerochaetales; family Sphaerochaetaceae; genus UBA9732. Next base: position 79,413 of record MSGT01000061.1, on the reverse strand, counting down.
CCTGATGGCTGCTATCTGCATTGCACCTGTGGTTGCGGCCATCGCTGACAGCCCCACACCTGCCCATCCACCCGGATCTGCGAGGTATTTCACAACTGCGGAGAGCATGTCCAGTGTCGTCGTGAAGATCCGGAGATTGCGTTCCCGCTCAGCCTGTTCGCGTTGCAGTTTCGCCTTCTCCGCATCCGCTTCCTGTTCAATCTGAAGACGCTGGATGGCCTGCTGCCTCTCTCTGGCCAGTTCCATGTCACCGGCCTTCACGGCCTCATCATATTCGGCCTGCAGCTTTTCAAGCTCTGATTTCTCGGCTATCCCAAGCGCCTCAAGACGTGCCTGGGTCTGACGGTCAATCTCAGCTATGGCATTGTCAGTCATGACGCTGTACAGATTCACATATGCGGATCCGAAGTCCGTTGCAAGTCCCTTGAGCTCGGAGAAGAAGCTCTTCCATTTGGCTTTCTCTTCATCCCTGGCCTTTTCTGCAGCATCTGCAATGGCCCTGCTGCTCTGGTCCTCAAGTTCCCTGCGTTTGCCGGAGTAGTACTTTAGAAGATTGGTCTTGTCCTGCTCGGAGGCCTCATTGGCATCAATCTTCACCTGAAGGGCATCCAGCTCACGCTGCATCTCCTCTTCGACGAGTGTGATCCTGTCAGCATATGCTCCTGCGATATCTCCTGATGCCTGCTTCTCGGCGGCGGCACTCTCACGTGCAGCTGCAGCCTGCTGCAGGAGTTTGTCACTCCAAGCCTTGGCATTTGATTCCCGGATCTTTGCCAGATCCTCCTCTGACTTCTTCTGATTGTCTGCAGCGTCATTGGAGATCTCAAGACATCTGCTCCGGTATTCCTGTTCAGCCTGAAGACTCTCCTGCCTGTGCCTTTCGTTCATGGCGGAAAGGGCGGAAAGCCCTTCATCTGTTGCAGTGATCCGCTCCGCAAGCGTCTTTGTATCAAGCTGCGTGACGTCCTCTTCCGCCTTGACAAGATCCATCTTGGATGCAAGCTCCTCAAGATCCTGCCTTATCTGAGCCTTATGTTTCTCCTGGTTGAATTCATATTCGGCTTCCAGAGCCTGCAACCTGATTGCTGAGGCCTCGGCATATCTGCCGGACTCATCCATTGTTGCGGCGAGACTCTCCTTTGTGGCATTGGACATGTCGAGCTCTATCCGCTTCGCCTGCAGCCTGTCATCCCTGGCTTGGCTGTTCAGTGAGGACACAAGGTCCATGTGCCGTCTGAGCTCCTGCTCCTGGCGTTCGTTGGAGCCCCTGATCGCAGCCTCGACCTGCTTCTGCACCGACTCGGCCTCGGAGGCGTAATAGGCGTTCACTGCATCGTATTCGGCCTTGAACTCCTCATTGGAACCAAGGAAGGACTGGAGTATCTCATCCGTGAGGTCCGCTTCCTTCTCCACTATTCCGGAAGTGACCGCAAGGTTCCGGATCTCCTGCTGCCTTTCGTCCTCGAGCATCTGCTTGCGGATGTCCGCAGCCTTCTGGTATTCACCCTGCTCTTCAAGAAGATCCGCAATCTGGGCCCGGCGCTGGTCACGCCACTGGCGGGACACTGTGATAACAGCCTCAAGTGCGTCACCTTGCTTGCCAATTGAGGAAACCTCTTCCTTCAACGCTTCGGCAACCCCAAGGATCTCTTCGGCAATATCAGGATAGAGAAGCTTTAAAGTCTCTGCAGAAACGGCACCGACATTCAAAGCCTGGGCAACAGACATTATCAGATTTGCTCTGGCAGCTTCATAGTTGGTCTCGTACTGTTGCAAATCGGTTAGAGTCTTGTATTCCTCTACCGCATGCTCTTTCATCTTCAGAAGAAATTCATCCTCGGGAATCTTCTTCGTCCACCAGAGAATGCCACTGACACCATCAGTAACGGCATCAACCAATGCATTGTATGCACCCTGCTCCTCCGATGTCAGCTCATTGACGCGTTTTTCATATTCCTCAAGCTTCTTCTCTGCCGCGTCATAACCGTTGTCTATCGCATAGATATATGCGTTGTATGCACCCTTTGAGAACTCCAGGGCTTCACTGTATTTCTCAAGTTCCTTTGTAGAATCGCTGTATGCGGTCATGGCATCATTCAGGGTTTTCTGAACATCCAATCTCGCCTGCTCCCGTCTGACCTCAAGCAACATGCGTTCATGGTCTGTCAAATCGCTGATATCACCTGACAAAGCTTTAGTCGCTGTTGAGTAGTCATTGCTGGCTTTCTTCAGTGCATCAGCAGACGACTTCAGATCATCAACAGACTCTCTGTTGCCGGAGACAAGCACAAGAAGTGCGCCCAGGGCACCGACAACCGCACCCACGGGGCCGCCGATTGTGACCATTGCGGCTCCGAACGCAAGAAGTGAGACGGTGAGCTTCTGAGTGCTGTCATCCCATGAATTGAACCAGTCAACCAGATCGATCACCGTACCAAGGACCTCGGTTGCAATCGGGAGCAGTGATTCACCCAACTCCGCCTTGGCATCCTCAAGTTTCTGGGTAAGCCCCTGTGCGCTGTTCGCAAAGCTGTCACTTGTCTTTGCGGCATCTCCTAGTGTGTAGTCATATTCGGACCAGATTTGGACGTTCTGGTGAATCGCGTTCCTCGACTGAGACATTATCCCGGAAAGGATAGCCTCCTGACGCTCCAGATTGTTCATCTGGGCCCAGGTCTTGCCAAGTGCCTTTGCATAGGCACCTTCGTTGATTATCTGCTCATTGAGCCCCACACCAAGACGTTTCAGTGCCTGGAACTCGCCTGCAAGTCCGCTTTGGACTGCGGCCATGGCATCCGCCAAAGGGATGTTGGAGAAGGATGCAAGGTCATTCGTAACGCCTACAACAGCCTGTGAAAAGCGTGCTGCAGCCTCGACTGTGTCTCCATACCCGGTGCGCAGGTCCTGCTGCGTCGCAAGAAAGGTCTTTGTTGCCGTGACACCTCTGTTCGTGTCATCCACATACTTGCGTGCCCAGGAATCCGCACTGGACTCCATCCCTTTGAAGACGGTGTCGAACTTGTTACCAAGCTCCTCAACGTTGCTGGCTGCATTGAGAATGCTCTTGACGAATATACCGGAGAACACAACCGTTCCGACCTGTCTGGCCCTCTGTCCGAGTTTCACCAAGCTCTCCCCGGTCTTCGAGATCTTGGCCCGGGACACATCCAGGCCCTTGTCCAGAGCAGAGGTGTCTCCTGTGATCCTGTATATCAATGTTCCGATTACTGATTCGGCCATACCCTCATCCCTTGATTATCCCGTCCTTGCGGAGTCTCCTGTGGTTGTTGCGACGCCTGCCTGACCAGCAGACATCAAACTCCTCCTTCGTAAGGAACGGAGTCAGCTTCGAGATGTCGGACAGATCCATCTCGGTGTAGAAGTGCTCCGGCGTTATGTAGCTCCACCTGCGTCCGAGGACGGCACAGAGCCTGTCATAGTCCAGAGCACCCCGATCTACTTTTTTTTTGAGCCGTCGGCATCCTTCGAGAGGCATGCCTCTATGAAGCAGCGGACATCATATTCATCCGCATTCCCGTCCCACCACTGGCGGTCATACTCGTAGCCGTTTCTGGTCAGAAGAAGCTCCATGCACTGCTCCAGCTTGCCGGACTTCTCCTTTGCAAAGCGCTCTGTGGACTCCACGAGACTCTGCAGCTTCTCCTTGCTTGCCTTCGCGCTGTCAACCGCACCGATCTCCTTGAGCCGTTCACCCATCTCCGTCAGAAGATTCGAATAGAGGACACGCACCCCCGTGACCACACGGGAGATGCGGAACTCCTTGTCAGAGACCCTGATGACGGCAGTGACGCTCTTCTGCCTGTTGTTCAGATCATAGATCCTGTCCATGCTCAGGCCACCCCGATCTCATCGATGATCTCAAGCAGCTGATCACCGCTTGCCCTTGATACGTCGAGATTGCCCTCGAGCTCGATCGGAATCCTCACCGGATTCTCCTCGTCCGCTCCCGGGAAGCTCAGTGTGATGCCGTTGCTCATCGCCGCACTGTAGAGCGTGACCTGGAAGAGCTTTCCATCCACTGTCTTGCTGAAACGCACAACCTTCTTGACGATGTCAACACTGGAAGCCCCCATGGTGACCTTGTAGTGTGCAGCTGGGGTGTATGTGTATGTGACCACAACAGCCTTGCTCACATCTGCAGCTCCTGCTGTTGTCAGGATGATTCCGTATCTTCCGGATGCATCCTTTGCAAGCACATAGTCAGCCGCTGCAAGCGATGTCGTCCCCTGCTTCACAGTGGTGACTGTCGGAGCTGCACCGCTCGCATTCTGTCCGGAAAGGATGTAGAGTCTGCCCTTCTCGAAGCCTGATGCTATTGTGTGCGTGGCTCCGCTGACAGCTGTGCCCGGAACGCTTGTGATGTTCATGACTCCGCCTGCAAGCTTGTTGATGATCGGAAGCCTGATCTGGTAGAGCTCTGTGCTGGCGTTTGCAGTCATGTTGCGGACCCTTCTCACAACCTGCTCCTTCTTGGATCCCTGCACTACGGAAATCTCATAAGAGATCTCTATGTTCGAGTCCGTGTCCATTGGGATGACACCGACGTTCTCGAGGGAATCGACGGAATCCCCCACTTCAACATCACATCCTGCCGGGATGTGGATCGAATCGTACTCTCTGCTCATTGTATCCTCCTGCAGTAGAACCTTATGTCGATCGGAACCTTCCAGGTCCCGTCCTCGCACTTAATCATCCGGCTGCGCTCAGCCTTCACCTTCTCGAACAGCGTCACGCCGGTGCGCCCGCTGTGGAACTGGATCCTGTCCATGGCCTCCTCGGCCAAGGTAAGCACCTCGAACTCCGTTGCAGCATATATGTCAAGCTGCATCCAAGGACGCTGCACACCCACCTCAATAGCCCCCGGTGCAGCTATGGTCTGCATAACCGCAAATGGCTCCGCCGTGCCCTGTGGGGCCTTCTGGAAGTAGACAGGGCAGACATTCGAAAGCCTTGCCTGAAGCAAAGACAGGAAATCGGTCTCAAACAACATGCGTCTCTCCTTCGAACCTGGTCACGTTCACCTGCTGCCCCAGCCGGTTCCGGAATATCTGCTTCACCTTGGGCTCCGCAGCCACCGCACCTGTGCGCATGAAAGGCTGCGCCCTCTGGAACTTCGTCCCGTACTCCACATGTGGCGCATAGGACACGTTGGTGCCCACCACCGCCTCACCGACTTCTGGTGCACCTTTCACGCCATCCTCTTGATCCGTGCCTTCGACACTTCCCGTTGAAAGACAAACCTTTCGGCTTATGCTGCCCTTCAGATGCCCCGTGTCCACAGGGCAGCGGACAATGCATTCTCCTTCAACAGTTATGGCACTCTCAGTGAGTGCTATGTCCCTGAGCCCGGCTATCTTCTCCAGGGCATCCCTGGATCCGTCCATGATCCTCACCTCGCTCATCCGATATGCTCCTTCAGATGGACCTCAAGATGGTGGTCCGCCCCTCCACCCGCATCATAGATGGGAGGAATGATGTCGAACACAATGCCATTGATCCTGATCCTGTCCGATACATTGATTCGGACTCCGGACGGGAGATAGACCTTGTGGGTGGCCTCTCCACGTATCTTCCCGTCACAGTACTCACTTCCGGAAAGGGCACGCAGCCTGCAAGGCACGCTGGCATCGTCGGCATAGGTGTCCACAGAGCCCCAACTTCCGTCTGAAGGAGTGAAGCTGAGAATCGTCGCAATGGTATTGAACAGGCTTTCAATGCTCATTTTGCCCTCGCATAACGCCTGATCTTCTGAACAGTCGAACGCGGGTAGCCATGCAGCAGATCCGTTGAGAACCCCACGGCGTAGTCGCCTATGGTCTCCGATACCGTGCCCACATTGCCCTTCGATGTCAGAATCTTGTAGCTGATCATCTCCGCAGCAGTGCTCACGCTCCCGGCCGGATAGATGGTGTTGCCCTCGCTGTCCGTGTCGAACTCCTTGCCCCTTATGGCAAGATAATCGTCCTCAACCACAGGAATGAGCGCCTCTATCCTGGAGTCCAGGGAGGTTTCGGTGATGCCTACGATTGCCTTGTACTGTTCAAGAGATATGATCATGGCTCAAGTTTAGAGTCTCCGGCGGAGGCGGAATCTGATACCTTCAGGATCCATGGACATACAAGCCCGAACAAGGTCTCGAAGTGATAGCATACAGGTTCCTCGTTGGTACCCTCTATGATGTCCAGATGATCTGCATCAAGATTCATGGCCTTCTGGAGCCCGAGAACCAGATGCAGGACCTCATGGGCGACGACTTCGGCCAGATATAACCGGTCCTCACTGTCCCGGATCCAGACGGCGAAACGCCTCTGGCCCGATTTGATGTGCCTCAGGTTGTAGCATGCGCCTCCGGCACCCTCCAGATCATCGTCCTCGACACCCTTTGCCTTCAGGTACCTGCGGCAGAAATCTGTATCACCATACAGGATGTCCACAGGTATTCCGGTAAGCGGATCCTGTACGGTCTTTCTCCTTTCCTTCATTCAAATCCTCTATATACATAAAAGGCGCACATCGCTGTGCGCCCCGGCATTGAAATGATTCCTCAACGAGGAATGTACTTCGCATAGATGTCCAAGGATCCTGCGGCTGCGGCATCATCCGTGGTCACAGTGACCTTGGTGTGCTCAAGGCTGCTCGGAGGAAGGACATAGTCCAGAACCTGTCCGTCAGGAGCTGTTGTGAATGACTCACTGTGAAGAGTCTTCCATGTCTCCTTGTCAGATGAGGTCTTGATTGTGACAGTCAGGGTCTTTCCGGAAGCCAGAGTTATGGCATCCTTGGACTTGACGATTATGACAATCGAGCTGTTCTGCCCTCCCGCACCTGCGGAAAGGACATCTGTGTCTGCACTTGTGTTCTTCGGAAGGGCCATGCCCTTCTTGAACCATGAATCAGCAGCAGGAATGAACTCGGCAAAATTGATTCTATCCATATGCACCTCCCATCAACCGACATAGAGCGCTGCTTCAGTGCCCTTCTTGAAGTTGTATGATCCGACAAGGTCGATTCCGTCCCAGTCGCCGATGCGTCTTGAGTAATGGGTGTCGTCCGGTCCCATCACCAGACGGCTTTCCTTCAGGTCATTGATCATCCTCAGTGCCTTCGGGTGCCCGTAGATGAATGTCTTCCCGCCTGTGCCGGCCTTGCAGTTGTCAAGCATGTCATCAACCATGGCGGCGGTGGGCTTGTGGGAGACATCCAGATTTGCGATCATCCCGATGTTGTCCGGATTGGCCAAAAGGAAGCCCAGATAGCTCTTGAATGAAGCTCCGTACACAATCTTTCCGTTGAGGTCGTATGGCTGACCTCCGGAGAGGAAAGTGGTCTCGAACATCGCACCCTGGCCGAATCCGTTGGGGTCATAGAGGCCGCACAGCTCCTCATCCTCCCATCTCACAGCTATGATGCTATAGAATCCAGTGATCCCGGAAGCGTTGGGATTGGCATCGATCACACGACTGTTCTTCTGGGCAAACGGCTTGAGAAGGTCATAGATGAGTGATGCCTCGCTGTCCATTGCGGTCTTGGCCATGATTGACGGTGACTTTCTGGCGACATATGCAGGGAAGCTTCCTCCGCTGATGATCTTGACCTTGTCCTGACCTGCGGTAAGCTTGAATCCGAGAATTCCGAGGTTCTGCCAGTCCAGGGTTGTCTCCATGTTGGCCTCGGGAAGCTCTCCGTCCACTCCCACCAGTTTTCCGCCTGTGATGCTGGTCAGCTTCTCATAGGCGTGCTGGAGCCCATGTGACGACGGATTGAAATCCATTGTGTCGAAAATGGGCGCGTCCTGTGTTATGTAATCAATCTGCTTAGGCTGTTTCTTGGCCTTCTCAGCTGCAAGTTCTCTCAAAAACATCTGCAGTCTCCTTTCAGCCCTTGGGGCCGTTCATGATTGAGGTGTAGTAATCCTTCGGATCCATCTCCTCATCCGTTTCAGTGCTTGCTCCAGGAGCCCCGGTCTTCGCAACGGACTCCTTGACCTTCTTCTCAACAGCCTCAGCATTCTCCTTCAGCATGTTTGCAAGAAGCTCTGCATTCTCCTTGATCTCATCGGCGGTCTCACCCTGGATGAGCCTGATGTACTTGACATCGATTCCGAGGGCCTTGGCCTGGAGCTCCTTGATGGTTGCCACCGTCTTGGACTTCTCCTCCTTGGCTGCAGCTGCGTTGCGCTCATCCTCTGAGAGTTTGGCATCCTCTGCATCCTTGAGTTTCTTCTCTGCTTCAGCGGCCTTCTGCTTCTCAGCCTCGAGCTGCTGTTTCAGATTCTCGAGCTCGATGTCCTTCGGGTCCTTCTCTCCCTCTGAACCGCCGCCTGCGCCGCCGTCGTCCGGGGCCATGCAGAAACAGCCGAATGGGATGAGACCGAAATGAAGTCTCTTCATCTTCTGTGTCCTCCTGTAATGAAGCTTTTGCACAAAGCCTAGCATTCCAGAACGATGCGGAATCTCAGGGTGTTCAATGACGTTTAATGGCCGTTCAATGGAATGTGCAGGTGTGCACGGAGGCTGGTTTGCTCTGAGAGGTGTTGAAAAACGTTGAATAACGGGGTCTTCGGGAAAAGACGGGAAAGATGTCGTCTAAAACAAAGAAAGCCCCATGAGGGGCCTTCTTGAAAAACGGGTTATTATGGAGTCTGAAGGCTATGCCCCGATGGCTGCAAGAGCTCTTTCAAGAGAATCTGGCTGTATGGGACTATTGTCAACAACCTCAAAGCATTCCGGAGCATAAAGGTAATCCTCATCGGTATCATCGATGATGCGATACCAGCCCGGTCCCTCTATGGAAAGGACCTCGTAGACTTTCCCTTCAGTGAGACAAAGAGGTTCTGTTTTCTCAATGTATTTTACTTTCATCTTTATACCTCTTAACCTTCATAAGTACTCTTTCGCCATCTGCTTCATACCAGTGTATTTCTGCAGGTCTGACTATTCCATGCTCATCAACGAAGCCGTTTCCGGTCAGTTTCTGCCATCTGTCAGCTTTGATATGATAATTGCTCTCAAGTATGAATCTATCACGGATTTCTGTTTTATGTCCACGTCCAGCTATGACCTTGATGTCAGTAATTGATGTTCCTTCTGCAATCTTTGCTTTTCCGCCGCCTGGCAATCTTACAGGATAATTCTTGGCTCCGGCTCCCAGACTGCGTCCAATGTTGATGTCCTGCTTCGTCAGAAGATCGTTTTTCCACTGCTCATATGTCTGGTACGGCTTTATCCCGTCCCCTCTGACATAGCGTTCTTCCGGAGGAAATCCCTTGACCTGGTCTCTGGTTCTGCAGCGGCAGTTGATGTCAAAGCTTGCCACACCGGAATGCAGCGGTGCAGACACGTAACCGATCTCCGGGACAAGCCAGCCCTTCTCCGGATCATCCTTGGGCCTTCCGTCAAGCGCTGCATGCGCAGGCCTTGTTCTGCTGTCCAGCGTGGCATCCCAGATGGTCTCGATGTCACATCCGAGATCCAGAGCCTTCTGCGTCGCAGCCTGCTGCCCTTCCACCAGAATCCTCTGTCCTTCGGTCCTGGCCACCAGCAGAGACCTGTAAGCTGCACCCTTCCCGTTGTATGCAGCTCCGGTGCCCTTTGGGGAAACGCCCAGAACTGCGCTGATCCGGTTGGCCAGAACGTCATAGCTGTCGCCACGGATGATGGACAGTCCAATCTCCTGCCTGACCCTATCCACCGTGCCTTCGCGGCTCATCATCAGAGCCTTTGATGAGGCTAGCTTTGAGAACGGAGACTTCGTGGCGGCCTCAACCGCCTCCTCCGTGATCAGGCCCCAGTTCAGGGCCATGCCTCCGGCTTGGTCAATCGCATAGGCGTGACGATAGAAGGCCTCGGTGTACTGCTCGGCAGTCAGACGTTTTGAGAGGGAATCGACCTTCTTGAGATTCTTGCGGAGAATCCCCTCAATCTGGTTCTGGACGTTGACAAGCCGGTTGTACTTGCTCATCTCTCCGTTGGTGAGCTTTCCTTCCACCGAATACTTGTCATAAAGATCCTTGAGGATCTTCCGGATATCATAAAGGGCCGTGCCGTACAGCCTGATAATGCTGCGTTCCTCTCCCTGCAGTATCTTCGCCAGCTCGACCTGAGCCTGACGGTACAGCCGATCATACAGTCTGCTGGCCATATGCTGCGTCTATGTCCCCGGAATCGGTCAGATCCGACTCCATCTCAGCCCTTTCCTCCTCAAGTCTTGCAAGCTCCTCCGGGACACTGTCAATCATGCCGGCCTTCTGAAGCTGTTCAAGCTGGCTCTTGCGGCTGATGATGGTCGTGACCTTGGTCACATTGTCAACGATGACGGTTCCCTCGGACGGCAGGTTGCGCTGCCATTTGATGGCCACTCCGTCCATGTCCACATGGCTGCGTCCGAGCCAGGTCAGGAAGTTGTTGATCAGATCCAGCCTTCTTGCCAGACCGTCGTTGAATCCGCTCTGCTTGTCTCCGGCAACCATGATCTCGAATGTGGCATATAGGTACTTCAGAGCCTCGCCCGACTGTTGGGCCATGGCATCCTTGTCATCCAGGTTCGGGATTCCGGACATGGAGAAGATAAGACCTTCTATGACCTTCCTGAGAACCTCCCTTCCGGCATAGCGGTCAGGCTTGACCAGGTAGTCAGCCTCACCGTCATCGTCAAGGGTCAGAACCCTCAGCCGGATGAGTTTCTCCACCGTCTCATCGTCCATCTCCATGTTCTTCAGCTTCAGTATCGCATCGGAGAACTTGCCGTCCTCGTCCAGACCGTTGGACAGTATCTCGTCATGGGCGTCTATGAGGGCCTCTATGCTCTCAAGATCCCCCATTCCCTCCTCGTTGTTCCGGAACTCGATCACAGGGACCTCACCGAACTGGTGCGGGACTGTCCCTGTGAGGCTCAGTCCGTCCTTGCCCTTGTCGAAGTGCTCGATGCGGTCTCTGTAGTAGACCTCGACCTTGCAGTCCTTCCCGGAATACCAGAAGTTCACTGCAGCCCACATCCTGGGCATTATCCCATAGGTGTAGATCGGAACCACCTGGTACGCCGGAAGCCTGTAGAACTGCGGCATGGCCTCATCGTTGTCCACGAACAGTGCCTCATAGGCAGCTCCGTACATCGCCTGGTCCTTGGCCAGACGACGGTTCTCCGTGCTCTCATGGTTGTAGTTGAACACCTTCTCCATCGTCGTCTGGAAGCTGTCCCATTCATCCGGCCACGAATACGTTATCAGACCTTCCTTGAACATGAAGCCCAGCACGCTCTTTATGAGCTTTCTGCCATATGGAACCGGTATCTTGTGCTTGCCGTCGCCGGAGAGAATCTTCACGTTCCTTCCCCTGTAGTAGCTGTCAGCCCTGACAAGGTCGGAGTTGATCCCGACCTTCCATGATATTGCGCTGAGTATCTGTCTCTCTGTGAGTCTGGTGCCTTCAGGCAGCTGGTAAATCGGTATCATATGTTGGCCATCCTCCTCCAGTCCTTGATCTTGCTCGAGTAGTCCTCCAGCATGGTGCCTCCCACTCCGTTCCTCTTGCTGGCCAGAACGGCCATGCAGAAGGAGTCCACCTGGTCATCGAATCCGCCGGCGGGGAATGCAAGCAGCTGGTCTATCAGTTCATCCGTCCCGGGACCGAACTTCACTATCCCGTTCTCTATCCATGGCGACACAGCCATGAGCCTGACCGCCTTGGAAGCCCTTCCCGGGTTGTACCCCTTCAGGGGAACCGCGAGCCCCTCAGCTGCAGCATCCTTCGCTATCTGGTCCTTGTAGACAGCCTGGAACTGCACGGTCTCCATCAGGATCCGCCGGTGCTTGAACATCCTGAACTCGCGGATGATCCTGGCAGTGAACTTGCTTGTGCTTTCCGTCCTTCCCTCGCTGCGCACCACATAGAGCATGCCGTCCCTGGTCTTCCCTATGCTTGTCATCGCACTCTGGTCATGGGCTCCAGTGGCCGGGTCGATTCCCGCATAGAATCTGAGGCCTGAGGGAATCTCCTCAGTCCTGACCCTCTGGATCCAGGAGGATTTGACCAGTCGGTCCTCATCACTGAGCGGCTGGGACAGGAATTCAATTGCATAGGCCACGGATCCCAGATCCTTCTGCCTCTTCTTGAGCTTCTCCCATGGCCACCGTTCCGGCCAGAGCGGCCTGTCATGCATATCCTCGGGCTGCGCCGGGCACTCCGCGGAGAATCTGAGACCTATCCAGCCTGCCTTCCTGCCTTCGGCAATGTCCTTCAGAAGTCTGGAAGGCAGGTCATCCTCATTGGTTATGGTGTTGACCACCACTATCAAGGCGTTGGATCCGAGCGGCTGTACCGTGCGTCTGAACCACCTGTCAACCTTCTCCCTTATTGCGGAGGAGTCCGCCTCCTGGTCCTTGAATGTGTCATCGACTATTATCAGATCCGGCCTGTGCTCGCGGTTCCTTATGCCTCTGAGCGCTCCGCCCTTTCCCTTGGCCATCACTGCCGTTCCGTTCTCAAGCTCCAGAAACGACTTGTTCCATGTCTTTCCTGCGCCCTGGATGTGCTGTACGGGAAAATCCTCAAGGATTCTCTCGTTGTCCTCCAATGCGGCCCGGATGTTGCTCATCTGCAGCTCGGCATCGTCCTTGCTGGCACCGATTATGACAATGAACCATGCCTTCCGGAAGAGAAGGCACCATAGAGGAAAGGCGAACGTCATCCTGGTGGACTTACCATGTTCACGTGGCTCGACGTCGACAATGCCCTCGATGTCCTTCGCCGGTCTGAAGGTGCCCCGGAACTTTCCGGGCACCATCTGCTGCAGCCTTTCGCATTGCAGCTCCGTCAGCTCCCTGGTCTGGATCACATCGTACAGGATCCTCTGGTACTCCGCAGGCTTGCAGAAGAAATATGATGACAGATAGTACTCGCAGAAGAACGGGAAATCCTCCTGTGCCCTCGCAAGGCGCGATGCCGCGGCGGCCTTCTGGTCCGAAGCCCCGTCCGCAAGCTTCGGGATCCTCCTCCTGAGTTCATCCAGTGCGTTGCCCGTCCTCTTCATTCGGTCACCTTCGCCTCTGAGATCACCTTTGCGATCACATCCAGAACCTCCGGCATGTCGGAGAGCTTCTCTGCAAGCTCATCATAGATGACGGACTTTGCCTTCTGGACCCCTTTGTCGAAGTTCAGCCTGAACTGTGCGATCTTCACCTGGGTGCTTCCGGCGGACGTGATGGCCTTAACCACAGCCTTGGGATCATCCAGTCCGAAGTCATCCATGGCCATGATCTGGTCATAGAGCTTGCCGGTTATGATTGAGTTGATCGCCTCAATCATGTCCAGATTGCTGCCGTCCTTGACCATGTCTATGATCTGTCTGCAGCTCTCTGCTGCCATCCGGTACCTTCCGGCCTGTTTCATGGAATTCAGATAGCTGCGCCTTACGGCCTCCCTGGACACATCCATGCCCTCGTCCTTCAGCTGCTCGCTGATCTCGGAATGGGTCATCTTCTCCGTGTCATGCATGTCAACGATGCGCTGGCCAAGTCCCAGCTCGTCACTCTTCGATCTGCGTCCCATGACCTACCTCCGCACATGGACGCCTTCATCCGTGATTGTCAGGTCACACAGGTCCACACCCTTCTTGGTTATCCGGTAGTTGTGGATCTTGTCGAACGCGGATCCGAACGGGCTTGCAATGACCTTCTCCTCCACATAGCCGCCGTCCACAAGGTACTGAAGCGCCTGCAGGATGTCCTCGGTCTGCCAGTACTCATAGAGAGTCTCATATATCGATTCCCTTGATATGGGATAGGGATTCACATGACCCAGAAACACCAGTATCTGGCCTCTGAGCTCCTTCTTCTTTATGGCATCAAGCTTCATAAATCACTTCTCCTTCGTGATCATCTCTGTGAGATGCAGAATCTGTCTGTTGACGTTATCTGACAGCTTCGTGACCTGATCACTGATTTTCCCTATCTCGGTGCGCCAGCCGCCGAACTGCTGGAACATGTCCTCCTTGGTCACATAGTGCTGCTGCAGATACACGATCTTTTCATCCTGCTCCGCATTCTTGGCATCCACCTTGCTCTCAAGCTCCTTCACCGTCTTGCTGATGCTCGACATCTGCTTGATCAGCCAGCCCAGAAGCGCGATGAAAACGAAAAGCACAATGATCAGAACGGGGATGTCCCCGAAACTCTTTGCATAGGAAACGGCTTCTCCCATGGAATCTCCTCTTCGCCATGGATCCTTAATCAAAAGGCCACCGCTCGGTTTCTTGCCGGGCAGTGGCCTCAATCAAGGAAAACCCTATGGCACTGTTCAATTGTATCTGAACGGACGTTCCGCCATTCTTAGACGGTGAACGCCCGTTCAACAGCTGTTCACCTGCTGATGAAACCCGCCACAAGCATGACCAGCACCGCACCTAAAGACACTCCGCATATGCTGATCAGCACGGTCTCACGGGTTCTGGCCCTGGCTGACTCTTTCTTGATATCTTCTCCTAAGCTCAGCAGCAAGCTGCTTGAGTCTCTCAATCCTGTTGATATCCTGTCCAAGTCCAGACTCAAGGCGGACAAGCTGCTCTTCAGTGTCATGGAGCTGTCTTGCAATGTCCTCAGCTGATTCTGCAGACTCTCCAGCTGCAGCTGCGACTGTTGCAACTTCGTCTGCAAGTTCTGCAGACTGTCCTGCCGCTCCAGAGACGTCGTCAGCTGCTCTGCCAACAGACTCTCCAGCTCCGACAATATCTGATCCTCTGTCATCGTCGCCGGATCCGGAAGATCTTCTGCCCACAAGGATGCAGCACACAAGCACAAGAGGAAGAAACAGCACAACCAGAACCGCCAGAAGGACGGCCTTGAAAGTCTCCCTGAAGTTCTCACTCACCGGCCTCCTCCTTCCCTGTCTTTCTGAAGGCATGGACGGTATCGAACGCACCCATGGCGGACAAGCCGACCAGAAGGCCCTGCAGAAGGCCGAAATACACCACCGCATCGACCACAAGCCTCCAGCCTGAGTACGTCGATTGCACGAAGCCCCAGATTGTGGAGAACATGAAAGCCAGTGAGAGGATGAGTATCGATATGCGTTTCTTCGATGGGAAGAGCCTGAGGAACACCGCCCTGAGCTTGGGCAGCTTCGGAGTTCTCTTAGGATCATCCGGGAAGAGCCATTTCTTGATCACTTGACCCAGAGAGTTCAGGATCGGTACCAGTATCACGAGTTTCGTTGCAATGTATGACATAAGAAAACCCTCCTGGTATCACTTTACCAAGAGGAATAAAAAGGGAATCTCAATCAATAAGGCAATGAGGACAACAACACCTTTGCATCACAAAGAGTATTAAGAAGACTGTTTTTTGCGAGATAGAAAATACGGTTGGCTACGACATCTGCCGCCCTAACCAATATTTTGGTGGAGGAATTGCAGTACTCAAGATTCACGGTCTTGACGGAAGGAAATATCGGAGGAAAGAACTTGTCCCAGTTGTAGTTGTATGTTCCGTTTTTGAATTCCCGTTCCAAAGCCTCTTTCAGCTCATAGCAGCCATTGGTTGCGGTAGTATGTTCATCGACGAAGAAATACATGTTCTCGACTTCTTCAGATCTGATGATTCCTTTCTCAATCAACTGTTCCAGTGCTCGTTTGACCCCTATCTTGTATGCATAATCCAAATATCTTTGCTTGTCTTTCTTTGAATCGAAAATCGATTTGAGAAGTCTCTGCTGCCGAACCACTACAGCGAATTTGTAACAACCGTTCAGAGCCTTATACAACTCAAGCTTCTCGCCGTTGGTAACAAACGAGGCTTTCAGCTCTTGGCCTTTTTCGTATTTCCCGGCAATCCGGATTCTTCTTTCCGCCGCAGAATACCTTCTGGACCATTCCTCTTTGCTTGAGGAAGAAAGAATAATCAGACCGGCAAAGACAAAGAGATCATTATGCAATCTATCAAATACTCCGGACTCATCAGAATAGACGAAAATGTTCACTCAAGACCCCATACATAAGGAAAACCGCCCTAAGGCGGTTCCCTCCCCGGGGCCGGCGCCATTACATGACGCTTAAACTCACGTTCGGTTACCCGGGTATACAGCGTAACGTGTACCTGCGTTTATATTATTAGTTCATGAATCCGGATTCGTCAAGATTTCCAAGGGTAAAAATTTCCCAGGTCAAGTTAAAACCAGATGTTTTTCGGTAGTATTCGGTATTTTTGGGTAATATTCAGACACTTTCTGTCTTATCATGTACTCTCCTGCGGAACCTTCAGAGATGGAGAGAAAAAGACCAGCTCTTCACCTCTTTTAGGTTTGGAAGAGACACTGTAGTTCAGGATTTGGCGGGAACATCGTAAATCACTGTATAGCTCTGCAATCTGATTACAGTTGTCATATGAGATAATCCAATTGTAGTTTCGAAACTCCCCTTTCATGAACTCGGCCACCTTTCTGTGGTCATCAGGCCCATATGCATTCAGATAAAGATCTGGCCCTTTCTGATAATAAGGAGGATCAAGATATATCAGTGACGGATGAGAAGACAGATCAGGCTTTATCTCATTCAGAAAATCCAGCGCATCGAGATTGAATATCTTGATGCGGGTCTTGTAATAGGAAATCTTTCTGATTCGTTTGACAAGCTCCACCTTGTTGAACCTTGCATCTATCTTCCATTTCCCTGTCTGGTTTTTTCCGCCTATTGGTCCACCCTTTAGAATCCCCGACCGATTACATCGATTGAGAAAAAAAGTTGCGAAACCATGATTAAGATCCCTGCTTGCAGATTTGTCATTCAGGATTGTCCTCTGCTTTTCCCATTCTTCAATGGTGACAGGAGTCCCCATAATCAAGTCACACAAGGCTTCAGTCTCTTCAAGTACACTCTGCCAAAATGAAAAGATGTTGGAATCAGCATCATTCAAACGGAGATAGTATATTTTCTCAGAAAACAGTAAATCCAAAGCCAACCCAGCCCCACCTGCATATGGCTCCGCATACAGACCATCATCAAGCCTGTTCAGCCTAATTATCTGCTTGAGATACGGAGCCATTTTCTGCTTTCCGCCAGGATATCGCAAAGGTGACGTAGATCTGAACATAAACCTATTATCTCATTTTTAGTCCTAGATGGCCATACTTTCTGCGTTTGTTTCCGGTCGATTCATAAAATATTCCAATATGGGTGCAAGATTATCCCAGATGGCAAATACACTATCCTTATAGATAACCTGAAATTGTTCATGAATAACAGCATTCAGCATACTCAATGAGAGTATATTTGAGTTTTCTGCTCGTTTGAACTTCTTCAAGCTTCTTCTGATTTCTGGATCCAATACAATATCGGAATCATCTTGAGTTATCCAGTCTATAATATCGCCAAATGTTGCATCTGCAATTGGGACTTTTTTCTTATTTCCGTCAGTTGTAACAGGAACCGTCCTCTTTTTCATTCGTCTAAGGTAGGATTTTATTGTTCGTTCCAACAGAACCCTTATGGCTATTGTTGCACATGATGGCGCATCTTTGACGGATAGTCTTCCAAGCTCATCATATATGCGCTGATTGGCGGGAGAACTGTATTCGAATCTCAATTCATTAGAATGAACTGTTCTTCGCTTGGGTTGCCGTCTTGAACTTCCAGATGGAACTATTCTGTTTGACTCTCCCTCCCCAGTGGCTATTTCAACAGGTTCGGATATATTCTTGTCAGAATAATTATCATCATTATCTGCCGGTTGTCCTTCCTGTTCATCTGAAGTCTCGTCTCTTGAAGCAGCTGTTATGATTTCATGTCTTATAGCTCTGAGGTACTTATCAATCTGCTCGGTTTTATTGGCACTTCTGGAAGTGATTCTCTGGAGACCTTCAATCGGCTCATACATATGGATAACAACCGATCTGAGAAATGCATTGAACAAGGCTTCATCTAGAACTGTCAATTTTCCATTGGAAATCCTGTATTTGAAACGCTTTTGGCTGATTGAAGGATTGACGAGTCTTTCAAGAGTTGTAATTTCAAAACTAAGTTTGTCTTTCACTTTCCGATCAATCGAAGAGGAAGGATAAGAAAATGAACACGCCTTCTCATATATATCCAGCCTTAAAAGTGAATCCGTCATCTCCTTCTCTTTAAGATTGAATTCCTCAAGAACTTCTTTGGTCGGGATTTCAAGTCCTCGCTTTCGAAGAATATCACGGTGAAATTCCGCCTGCATAATTGAAGACCACGGAATCTCTGTTGCAACTGTATGCCTGTCAAGAATCAGTGGGCTTGCAGCTTCCCGGTTTGGAGCAATAGCAAAGTTTGGATTCATGATCATCGATACGTCAATCTGGGCACTTAAAGCTTCATATTTTGGTCTTTCCTTAATAGGGGCCATAGCAGGATTGATTAACAGTTTCAATGCAGCAACTCTTCTGTTTCCCTCCAGAACCACAGGAATGCCATCCTCATATGTTATGACCATATTGTCCAAAGGCATAAAACCTTTCATTGCGATTGATTCTGCAAGCTCTATTATCTTGTAGTCATTGACCATCAAATTCAAAATGTCTTCTTGCGTCAGGGACTCTGAGTTCTCAGGCATTCTGGGGTTAAGTTTATCTAGTTTAACCTCTGTTACAGGTATTTCGTTACTGATCTTCCATTTGGAATAATCAACCATGGTTCACCTCCAATCTCTGTGAGACCTATAATAAGCTAAGGCAAAGAGAAAATCCACTATCACACCTCACCGTGCACCCAGATGACAACCTTGCCCAGGATCCGGACGTTGTCCAGCCCCTCCAGCGGGATCTCCACAGGCCGGTACTTGGTGTTGTCGCTGATGATGTGGAGCCTGTTGAAGATCCTGTCGAACTGCAGCCGTTTGACCAGCAGCTCCCCGTTGACAGCCAGCACGTAGATGCCGTCGCCCTGGATGAACTCGCGCACGTACACCACAGGCTCGCCGTCATGCAGCGTCGGTTCCATGCTGTCCCCCACCACCTGGGCCCCGGCGAAGTCCGAGTTCCGGGGATATCGTCTGGCCACGCGCTTGGGGATGCACAGCTTCTCGCCCGTCACATCCGCCTCCGACCAGTCCTGCCCCGGGCCGGCACTGACACGGAGGCTTGTCATTGCCACGACCACGCTGTCCTTCAGCACGTCCTCCCTTATATCATCATTCGCGCGCGCATGCGTGAAGGCCGATGTCTCCGGGTTCTCCCCTATATGCATCGACCCCTGACCGGTGATGAGCCAGTGAAGGTTGATGCCGTATTTGTCGGCCAGTTGGGCTTTGAGGTCATCGGGAAATGACGCCATTCCGGATTCATATTTCTGATATGTACCCTGAGATAAACCCAACGAGGATCCAAATGCCTTCTGTGACAGTTTTGTCGATTCGCGAACTTCCTTTAGCCTCAACATATATAGCACCTCAAAAAAATCTTAAATAGATTTTTAAATTCAAAAAATCCAAATAGGAGTTGACAAATAATCCATTTCAGATTTATTCTAAATTAGGGTTAAAAATAACCTTACCCCATATTACACTACTCCATTTTGGAGTTCAAGGAGAACCAATGGCAAACGAATTGACTGTGTTGGAACCCTGGAACTATGAAAAATCAGTTGAGAGAACAAAAGACCTTGTTTCTGCTTTCAAAAAGGTCAGTCTGGACCTTGTCCGCGAGCTGTATGCAGCACATGAAGCATTGTCGTGTCAAGGATACAGGAGCGACAAAAACCGTATCTCAGATGCTTCAAATGCAGACTTCGGGACAAATGTCCCAAGGTTAACACCTTTAACATGGGAAGGTTATTGCAACGACATCGGCCTTGTTAAGCGTACCGCCGACCGTTGGCTTGCCCTCTACATCCCAGAGGAGGACCGTCTTCTGACGGTTGAAGAGGCAAAGGACCTTCTGGAGCAACGCTATCGGGAGCTTCTCCAGCTGGTGGTGGAGCATATCGGAGACTCCTCCTGGCGCCCGGAAGGCTGGATCAAGGCCTTCGAGGCCCGCTACCAGAAGGAGCTCCGGGCCGCCGAGCTCAACCGCATAGCCATGGCTGACAGCTTTGACCAGTACATAGACGAAGGCGGCCAGATCTGGCTCTTCGACCAGCCCTATCTCGAGACCCTTGCAGAGCGCATCGGATCCTACAACGCCGATCCGAGGACATACATGCGCCTCTGCAAGGCCTATGAGAAGGACACGACCAAGGTGGTCCCCATCCAGAAGCAGGTCTCCATCTTCCAGCTCGCAAAGGCCGCCCTTGAGGACATCTCGGATGCTGCGCGTCCGGAGGTCACCCGTTTCGTCGCCGAGCTCCTCATGAGGGATGCCGCCGGCACACTCACCTACTGAACCCAATATCAAGGAGAAACCATATGACACACAGACAGGCCAGGAAGTTCGAGAAGATGCTTGAAAACGTATACGGATTCATCTTCTGGGAAACATCAGAAAAAAACGTGGATAAGTCCATTGAGGACAGGAAAAAGGCCCACAAAAAGCTAGATCATCTCTGGGACATGGTCATGTTCCTCGAAGAAGCGGGATACAGAAGTGCAGGCAAGGCATGAGCAATCCAAACACAGCACTCCATTCATATGCATATCTGATCCTCCGGGCCACCGGAAGGACGTTCTCAGCCCTCTCCGACGGAGCAGGATGCTCGCCGCAGACCGTCAAGGAGGTTCTGCTCGGACAGCGCAAGTCCAGACGAATACAGGAGGACATAGCCGCCCGTCTGGGCTTCGGCTCATGGGAGCAGTTCAGCTCAGAGGCACAGCGATTCTATGAGGACTTCAGATCCCGTCTTCCGGAGGTCCGCGTATGTGGATGAGCGCAAAGGAACTCGCACAGAGGATGGGCAAGAGCGTCCGGTACATCCAGATGCTTGCGGCCGAAGGGAAGATCAGATGGACCATGAAGGACGGCAAGTCCAAGCTCTATGACTCGGACTCCGTCCCGCCAGAGATCTGCGGCAGCATGCAGAAGGCGAAGTCCGAGAAGGCCCTGACCCCACTGAAGGACAATGGGCCATCCACCCTTGCCAGCTTCCAGGCGATTGGGGGAAAACTGTCCGCGAAGGACAAACAGAAATTCAGCGTCCTGCAGAGGTTGCGCAACCTACCGCCGGGAATGCCGAAAGGTGAACAGTACAGCTCCGTGGCTTTCTTCTTCGGAATCTCCGAAGCCACCGTCAGACGCTATGAGAAGGACTTCGAGACCAACGGGATCCTCGGTGCCGTCCAGAAGGCATCGGTGTCGAGGGTGTTCGATCAGGAGGCCATAGCATGGATGAAGGGTTATATGCTCAAGTCCCTGAGGGACACAGGTTTCTGCTCCAAGCAGAACGCCTGGGAACACCTTCAGGTCAAGGCGGAGGAGATGGGCTGGAACATCGGATCCAGGAGCACAGCCTTCACCATACTAGGAACCATAGACAAGCAGCTTCTGGACTTCGCTGAAGGCGGCAACCGCGCCCTGGACAACTACTTCTACATCAGGCGTGACTGCACAAGGCTCCGCCCGTTCCAGATCATCATCGGGGACCAGCACATATTCGACTACTGGGTTGCGGATTACGAGAAAGGCGTGATTCTCAGACCGGAATGCTACTGCTGGATAGACATGTGCACCAAGACGGTCTATGGAGTGGCTCTGGAGACCCACGCCTACACGGCTGAGACCGTCAAGGAGAGCCTTCGCAACGGAATCTTCAGACATGGTCTGTTCGAGAACACCTACAACGACAACGGAAAACCGGAGTGCTCCAAGGCAACCGAGCAGGTCATAGACGACCTGATGCATGTGGGTGCCGGGATGAATGACATCTGCGAGCTGGACCGCACCAAATCCGGACGTTATGCACTTGAGCTTGAGGATGGCTCCGTCATGGATGCCGGTCCCACTCGGCAGTCCTACCGCAGAATCTTCGCCCAGGTCAAGAACGCCAAGGCAAAGGACATAGAACGCTTTTTCAGAACCATTGAGGAGATGCTGAAGAAGATGAACCTTCCAGGCCATGCAGCCACTCCGGGAGCAGCCGCTGCTGTGGACGAGGTCGAACGCGCAAGGCTCGAACGGGACAAGGACCACCATCTGCTGCTTGACATCTACGAGTTTGCTCAGACCCTTTCCGAGTGCTTCGAGCGCTACGAGAACACAGAACACGCCACTCTGGGAATGTCCCCTATCAGCTACCTCCAGAAGCGAAAGGACATGGGCTGGAAGGAGAACCGCAGGCTCTCCGACCTGGACGTGGACTGCATCATGATGAGCCGCACAAGACGCAAGGTCCGCAACGGATTCATACAGCTCGGAAGCCGCTACTACAACGGTCCCCTTCTCTCCTCAACAGGGTCAGCGATGGATGACACCGGTGTATGGCGCAATGACGGACAGACGCTGGACGTACGCTTCAGCCCGTGGGATCCGTCGTACATCATCGTCCGTGTCCCTGACTCGACTCAGCCATGGAGGCCGTTGCTTCTGGATGACGGTGCGAACATCATGCTGGACGACATCACCCTTCAGGAGAAGATGGCGCAGAAACGGGCCCAGATGAAGGCGGTGCGCCAGGCATTCAAAGTGGCCGTCGAGATGATAGGCGATGTCATATACAGACCGGAGAGAAAGACCGAGGACATCGAGGAGCAATGGGAGCAGAAGCCGCAGATGAAGCAGCTTCCGGAACCCAAGGTGCGACCGATCAGGCCGGATTACTTCGCCCACGGCTGGGAAAGATACGCATGGTACATGGAGATGGTGCTCACAGGGAACATGGAATATCTGACCGAGGAAGACAAGGCGTTCGCCCGTCAGTACAAGGCAGGAGAAGAATATCGGGACAACCTGCAGAGGTGGGAAGTCATCGAAGCGGAAATCAAGGCAAGAGGAATCAGATTGGCATGATTGAACTCAAAAAAGCAATGGAGATCTCAGAGATGTCTCTGGGTGATGTGGCGGCCCTGCTCGACTGCTCAAAGGCAACAATCAGCAAGGTCAAGGATCATGACTACCCGAACTGGGAGTCATGGGAGAAAAAGGCCATAGAGGCCATGGTCAGAGCCGGCAGGCTCACACATGATCAGGCCCGGCTGCTGCCGGAATATGAGCGCGAGAGAATCGAGATAGACGACACCAAGTTCGTCCGCACCAACAACGTCATGGCCCTCGATGCCCTGGCTGCAGACCTGTTGAACCCGCGTTCAACACTCAATGCATCCATAGGCGTCTGCACCGGCAAGGCCGGCTACGGAAAGACCACGACCATCAAGCACTTCTGCGCGTCCAACGACAGGGCAACCTACCTGCTCTTCATGGACGGCTACACCATCGCAGGGCTCATGAGGGATGCCCTGCGCGGCATGACCGGAGAGACCAGGCACTCATTCGTGGATATCAAGGACGCCATCAGGGATGCATGTGCGGTATACCGTAAGCTTCTTGTTGTAGATGAGGCGGACCGAATGCCGGTCAGGCTGCTTGAGGCTCTCAGAGGTCTGAACGAGTACTGTGGCCTTCCGATTCTGCTGATCGGAGAGCCTGCCCTGCTCACAAAGATCCACACAGAGCCACGTCTTGAGTCCAGGATGCGCAAACCCAGAGTGGAGTTCGCACCTCTTTCCTGCGTTGACATAGCCCTGTACTGGCATGAGGCCATCGGGCTCGATCTCACAGGCAAGGCAGAGATCCAGCAGCTTCTTCTCAAGTCCTGCAGAGGCGACTTCAGAATCATGGTCAACGATGCCCAGCGCATCGTGCAGCACATGAACACCAACGATCTCTCAGAGGTGGACATCAAGGTGGTCAAGGATGGCATTAGATAAGGACGCCAGGACTGTTCTGTTCAACTCCAGCCTCCGCAGGACGCAGATACGCAAATTCGTGTTCGGCAAAGGCAGTGTAAGCATGGATGAGATCCGCAGGATATTCAGTGATGTCAGCCCAACGCTCTTGAGATCCTCGGTGAAGAGCCTGAAGCGGGACGGCCTAGTCAGCATAGAGGACGGCATTGTCACAAGTCTGGAATCGGAGATCCATGAACCGAAGGCCGAAACGGCCTATAGGGCAGCCAGAATCCTGAAGGAATTCACCCTCAGAGATCTTGCGCTGCATTCCGGAGCCTCGCATGCCTACTGCTCCCATCTGATTCACTCTTGGATCAGGAAAGGGATTGCGGTCCATGTCGGAGAGAACAAGATCTACTCGGTCTATCGTCTGGTACTCGATGTACCGCGACCCATGGTGGAGAAGAAATGAACACAGGAAGAAGAGAAACGCTGATCAAGCTGATCCATGTGGCAAGGAACCAGGCCCGGACCTGCAGCTGCGGAAGGCTTTCGTTCGAGAACAGCTGTCCGACATGCGGCAAAGCGACGAAGAAGATGCCGGAATTCTGGTACCGAAGCATCCTTGAGGCCATGGGCGGTGCAGACACCTGCGCCATGATCGACACCGAAGGGCTGCAGAAGGTCATGGACACTTTCGACAAGGCAGGATTCAGGAAACTCAAGCCGAAGTCCAGGAGGAAGACGGCATACCAGATGCTTCCGATTGTCAGAAAGGAGGCGGAGAAGCTCCTCGGGGAGCACTGGAATGACAGGATCAACGGCTACGTCTGGAAGAAATATGGCCGTGACGACATCTCCGAGTGCAAGTACGAGGAATTGAGGGATGTATTCGGTTTTATCCACCGTACAGCGAAATATGAAAGCCGCAGAGTCGGCGAAGGAGCATGAGATGAAGATTCAGAACGTCAACGGGAAGGAGTATTGCTTCAACAGTACAGGGTCCATGGTGCCCATAGAGGCGGTCAAGGACATCGACAAGCTACGCGACAGCGTCGTGACGAAGAACGCAGAGAGGATCAGGGCCCTTGAGGCCTGCATGAAAGAGGTAAAGGCCCAATGCATGTCCGACATCCAGGAGTTCCTCATCATAGCCGCCGAGCAGTACGGTGTGAAGATGGGTGGATCCAAAGGCAATGTCATCCTCACAAGCTACGACGGATCCGTCCAGATTGTCCTCGCACAGGCGAACAATCTTGTGATCAACGAAGGTGTGAATCTGGCAAGGGAGCTCATTGATGAGTATCTGGCCGATATCACAAGCGAGGCCTCCCCGGATCTGCGCGCCATTGTCAATCTCGCATTCAGGGTAAAACAGGGCAAAATGGACGTAAAGCGCCTCATGGAGCTCAAGCAGTGCGACATCAGGGATGAACGCTGGCTGAAGGCCATGGAGATCATCTCTGACAGCGTCACCGTCGCATCCACCACCCCATGTCTCCGTTTGCGTGACAGAACGGAGGATGGCGCCTACAAGACCCACATGCTTGAATTCTCAACCATCTGAGGTCTCCAGTGGTTCAGCCGGATCTGTTTTCCTATTGCAGAATCTCCACAAGAGAGCTCCTTCTGGGCAAAGCCCGGGAGGGGCTGATTTTCTACGGGATTGCCCAGACTGCAGCCATCACAGGCAAGACACCGTTCGAGATCAGGTATGCCATCATAGCAACCTATCATCTCGATGCGTTGCGCCTCGGGGACGAATACAGAATCCCCTACACTGCCATCCTGGATTATCTGGACTATCTGGAAAACAAAACCGGCGAATTCACTGAAATGGACGGATCCAAGGACTGCGATCCAGGACGTATCGGACTTTACAGATATCTGTCACAACTCCCACACGGACATGCACCATCAGGAAGGTGCCCGTTCGACAGGATGGAAGGCAAGACGGAGCAGAGCCCTCAGGACTGGTATTCCCTGCAGAGCCTGCCCTTCCCCTTCTCCGCCAGGGCTTCAGTCTGGGCGATGATTCTGGGAGTGCCGACGGATCTTGTGAAAGAAAGCGTCGGAACCTGTTCCGAGGACATCAGCTGGCCGGAGATCTATGACTGGCTTGTTGAGTCTGAGGTGATCAATCTTCCGGTCTCTTCAGAGTCCGGAGAGTCAAAACCCAAAAGGGAAACGGCACCGCCGTCGCTGTTTGACTGACGGCAAAGGAGAAACCATGAAAGGCACAAGAAGACGATTCATCATGAGGCTGACAGCATATGCTGCGCTGGCCACAGCTGCGGTTCTTGCCCTGGCTTATGCATTGGGCATGTGTGAAAGAAGCTCCGCTCCGGTGGTTGTGACATTGCTGTTCGAAGCCATCAGCCTCGTATGTTTCTGGATCTCAGGAGGCGACAGATGATTGCAGTGGATGGAAGACTCGAGTCAAGGATCATCGAAGCCGGCTTTGAACGCACCGGAGACTGCGATGGGAACGCGAGATATGCAAAGGGAGACAACACCATTCTGGTCTCCGGATACATGGTTCTTGTCCGGGCAGGAGGATTCTGGCGTCCTTTCTCCATTGAATATGCGTTGATTGTCGGTATAAGGCTTCTTGAAAAGCTGGCCAGAATCATCCCCAAAGCTGCCGATGGGCAGGAAGACCTGACCGGATACCACCTGGGTGTGGTAAGGAGGTGACCATGTTCCCTTCATTCGGACCGCTGAGGGATTTCTCGAAGCCAGAACTGGCAAAAAGGCTCAAGGGAAAGGTCGTTGCCTACTCCAGTTACCTCAACACCATAATGAACTATCCGGAGCACTGTGCACAGGGCATTCTTGAGAGTGTGAGGCTTGGCAGATACTGCTCGTTCCTGATCAATGGAACCTGGTACCCGTATATCCGGGAAGTCACGGAGAAAAGACGTTCAGATTCTGCAGGATTGCATTGCAGTACCATCTGATTGTGCTGCAGAGGCACCACATACCTCCTTTTGTTTTTGGCCATCGGATCCCTAAAGTCCAGTGGCCTTTTTACACCCTTTCAACAGGTGTTCAAACAGCGTTAAAACTGTGCACGATATTGCACGGAAAAGCATTGAAAAGCACGGTAAATCTTGCAAAAAAGCTGGATTTTTGTTGCAAAATTCTGGATTTTTTTGCAAAAAAAGTTGGATTGTACAGTATCACTCTGATGTGGCCGCCTCTTTTTATCCATTTTACCTGACAACAGATTTGCAGTCTCAACCCTGTGCGTAAAAAGCAACGATAAGGTCTCAACCTTCCTATGAGAAAAAACTGGGACATCTCAATCGACTTCTATGCGCAAACTACCTTTACGACAGGAATAAGGCGGTATTGAGACGATGAATTTTTGTAATTTGTTTTATCCACACTAGTTGCTAGACATCAATACTACCGTCTCCATATGCGCCGTCTGTGGATAGAAGTCGAACATCTTGATGGAAGCTGGGTGGTAGCCAAGTTCCATCAGTCTAAGCACATCCCTGTACAGGGTTGGGGCATAGCAGGAGACATAGACGATGCGTGATGGATTCCAGGAGGCGATCATGGCAGGGACTTCCTTGGCAAGGCCAACACGAGGAGGGTCTACGATTACGGTATCCACACCCCGCCTTTGAGGGTTCCATTTCTCCACGGGAGACGTAAAGAACGATGTCTTTGCAAGATGCCTTTTGGCCAAGTCCAGACAATGCTTGTTCATCTCCACCGCGGTCACTTCGTATTTGTCTTCAAGGTAGGCGCTGAACGTACCAACGCCGCTGTAGAGATCCATCACCCTACTGCCTTGGACGTTCGCCACAACGTAATCGATCAAAAGGGGTAGCAGCTTCAAATTGGACTGGAAGAAAACAGAATTGGAGACAGGAAGCCTATGCCCGTTTATCGTAATCCACCCAATTCCGTTGCCGTACAGAACCCCCGCATCGGTGGTGATGCATGGAAGCTCCATATCCTTGAGCTCCCATGCATTCAGACGCGGCGGTTCCTTTATAAACCCATTGAGAGCTTCGTCTGCAATGATGCAGCTCTCTATGCCAACGGTTGAGTTCGACCTCTCAGCGCAGAACCCAAGCCTTGCCTTGCCGTTGCTTATACGGTACTGGAAGCGAGCGCGACTGCGGTAATGGAACTCATTTGGACATTTCACCGTCTCAAGGAACTCCACCAAGTCCCCGCAATCTGCAAACAGTTTTCGCTGCAGTTCTTCCTTCGCACTGACCTGGGCTTCGTACTCAAGCTCAATCCAAGGACAGCCGCCGCATTCGCGGCTGTACGGACAAGGAGAAACTCGCCTGTATGCACTTCTCTCTACAATATCCAAAGGCACAGCGGTGCAGTAGTCCTTCTTCTCCTCCGTTATGCGGACCTGTGCGGTTTCGCCAGGAAACAAACCATCGAGGAAAACAACCCTGCCATCATCAAGGCGGCCTACAGTGCGGCCACCCTGAACGAACTCACCTGCCTTGACAATCATAAAAGCGCACTCACCTCTTCTGGGCCATCTCTTCAAGCTGATCGACGTATGAAGCGATTATATCCATGCCTTCCTGCCAGAATGCAGGATCTTCAAGGTCTATGCCGGCTGTGAGGGCCACATCCTTGGCTGGAAGCTGACCTGTCAAAGACAATAGCTCATTGTACTTCTCATAGAAAGGTCTCTCGCCACCACACTTTGGAGTTTCACCTGAAGCCTCACTGTCATTGGAAGCTGAACTTGAACCACAGCAACATCCACACTTAGAATCCTCTCCTGAAGACAAAGCTTCACCTGAAGCCGCACAAGAAGATTCTGCTCCCTCGCTCCTATGATAAAGACCAAGGGCGAACAGCTGCCCAAACGCATACGGATAGTTGTAGAACGAGAATCCCGTGCTGTAGTAGTGGCCCTTGACCGCCCACATATACGGATGAAGTAGGTTCTCGTCAAGGCCATCGCCATAGGTCTTCTTCTGGCAGTCGATCATTATCTCGCAAAGCTCGTCAGGCATGAGCTCACCATTCTTGCGGCGCTCAAAGAGCTCACGTTCGAAATAGAAGCGGCAAAGGATGTCCACGCACACCTGGCAGGCACCTTGGACGAACTGCTCAATGATGGAAAGCTTCTCGTCGCCTGTCGCCTGCTCTACAGCGCCTTTGAACACAATGAACTCGCTGAAGATGGAAGCCGTCTCGGCAAGGGTCATAGGATATGATGCAAGCATGGAAGGCTTCGTGCTTACAATGTGGTCATGCCATGCATGTCCAAGCTCATGGGCGAATGTGGAGACACCATCGTATGTGCCGTCAAAGTTTGCGAACACACGGCTTTCCTTGATCTTTGGCATGTATATGTCGTATGCACCGCCAGTCTTCCCTGCACGAGGAAGAGGATCTATCCAACCGTTGTCGAACGCATGGGCTGCAAACCGCCCCATGGCAGGATTGAAGGACCCATACTGCTTGGCCACAAAGTCGCGAGCCTCTTCCAGGGAGTATGACATATTGGCATCGCCAACTGGTGCGAACAGGTCATAGAACGCAAGCTTGTCCACACCAATGAGCTTGGCCTTTGCCTTGAGATAGGAGCGGAACATAGGAAGGTTCTTCTCCAACGTACCAATGAGGGCATCCAAGATCTTCTGGTTTATGCGAGCACCATGCATGGACCTCTCAATTGGACTGTTCCAGTGGCGGCGCTTCTCCAAGGAAAGGCAAGTACCCTTCACCCCGTTGAGAGCGTATGCGAATGAAATCTCGTGTTCCTTCCAAACCTTGAGCTCCGCTTCGTATGCCTTGCGCCTTGTCTCACGGTCTGTACTTGTAGCAAGTGAACGAAGCTGGATTACGGTCAAATCCTCGCCATCCAACGAAGCGCATGCACTGGAGGAAACGGCCTCCTGAAGCCTGTCGTAGCTGTCGGATCCGCTTCTCATAAGGTCTGCGGCAAGCTCCTCCATCTCCTTTGGCATCTGATGCTTAGCTTCATCGGCAACCTCTCCCAACACAAACGCATACTCCGGATGCTCAGCGCAATAGGAAGCCACTTCATCTCCATGCGAAGCAACATACTCAGTAAAAAGCGTATTGCAAACGGCACTGTCCATGGAAAGCTCTTCAACCTTGTTGAGGGCGTTCACAGCCGCCTTGTCGGTCGTGTTGGTCGAAACCTGACAGTAGGCATACGAAGAAAGCGTCGTCGAAAGGTCTCCTATCTCGTTCATTGCGTCAATCAAGCCAGCGAGCGAAACACCATGCTCAGAACCACAGCCGCACGAACTACATGAGAGGCCGCCTTCAAGGCTCTTTCTAAACGAATCCAAAAGACTCTTGAGCCTTGCAAGATCCGCGTTGAACTCCGGCGAGTCCACTGCCGGATATATTGGGGTCAAATCCCATCTCTTCTCTTCCATGAAATCCTCCACTTGCCACGAAATGCCAACACATTCAAAGGCAAAGCCTCTTGAATCCGCCAAACCCGCAGCACACATCGAATATAAAACTCAAACATCAAGCCCAAACTCGGCAATCTTGTTTATGAGGGTACGTCTTGTGATACCAAGCTCATCAGCCGCCTTGGTGCGGTTCCCCTCCCAACGGCGCAGAGCCCTTTCAATGGCCTGCTTCTCAATATCCTTCAACGAAACAGCCTCATCTCCAAACGCTAGGCCACCACAAGAAGTCTCTTCTCCAAAAGAAGGTTCAAGCTCATTGGCTCTCAGGTCCAACTCATCCTCACCAATTATGCTGCCGTCAGTGAATATGGCGGCCCTCTCAAGGATGTTCTCAAGCTCCCTTATGTTTCCATGGAACCTATACTCCTTAAGCTTCTCCATAGCCTCAGGGGTAAGCCCCGTGAACTGCCGTCCCATCCTTGAGTTCAACTTCTTCAATATCCACGAAACCAAAAGAGGTATGTCCTCCTTGCGTTCCCTAAGAGGCGGAACATGGATGCGCACGACGTTGAGCCTATAGAACAGGTCTTCCCTGAACGACCCCTCGCGCACCATGTCCTCAAGGTTGCGGTTGGTGGCGCATACTATGCGTGCGTTTATTGGAATGGGCTGCGTGCCGCCAAGCCTTGTTATAGTGCGCTCCTGAAGCACACGCAGGATCTTGACCTGCAAAGAAGACGGCATCTCCCCTATCTCGTCCAGGAACAGGGTGCCTCCGCTGGCAAGCTCGAACATGCCCGTCTTGCGTGACACGGCTCCAGTGAAAGCACCCTTCTCATAGCCAAAGAGTTCGCTCTCAAGGAGGTTTTCAGGCACACCTCCAATGTTTATGGCAACGAACGGCCCTGCGGAAAGGGGGCTCTGCTCGTGTATCGTGCGGGCGATGACCTCCTTTCCAGTACCGCTTTCACCTGTCACCAGGACACTTGAGTTCGTGAGGGCTATCCTTGAAATCATGCTCTTTATGCGCTGGATCTGAACGCTCTCGCCAATGAACGCATGGTCCTGAGGCAGCCGCTCCTCCGTCTCCTGGATGTTCCTGAAGTTCTGAGCCTCCACAAGCCTCTTGAGCTTTATGACCACCTCCTCAGGATTGAAAGGCTTCACTATATAGTCCTGCGCACCGTGTTTGAGAGCCTCTACGGCGTCTGTTATCTCCCCATGGGCGCTCACCATGACGATTGGCATCCTAAAGCCTTCCTGCCGTATCCAGCGTATGAGTTCAAGACCATCCATGCCGGGCATGCGAAGGTCTATGAGGCATCCGTCGAACGGCTTCTGGCTAAGCAGTCTCTGGGCCGAGTATGCGTTCTCAGCACCCTCGCCCTCAATGCCATCGGTCTTGAGGTATCGGACCATAAGGTCCCTTATGTTGGTCTCGTCGTCTACGATGAGAATATTCATGCATGCACCTCGTTGTGTTTCAGGCAAGGAAGCACGACTTCCGCCACAGTGCCGCCTCCGTCCCTGTTGTATAGCTTGAGCGTGCCGCCTACGGCATCCACGAACTCACGCGAAATGGAAAGCCCAATGCCGGACCCATATATCTTGGTAGTGAAGAACGGGTCGAATATCTTGTCCTTCGTCTCCTTGGGAAGACCGTCGCCGCGGTCCATC
Source organism: Sphaerochaeta sp. Phil3 (assembly GCA_001940825.1). Classification (GTDB taxonomy): domain Bacteria; phylum Spirochaetota; class Spirochaetia; order Sphaerochaetales; family Sphaerochaetaceae; genus UBA9732. The sequence goes on along the minus strand of MSGT01000061.1, from coordinate 47,559 downwards.
ACCTTGACCACCACGGTGTCCCTACGCCCCCTGCGAATCTCCACGCAAACCTGAGGGTCCCTCTCCTTCGTGCTCTCCGTTGCATTCTTTATAAGGTTTTCGAAAACGGATCTGGCCCTATCCTCGTCAAAATACACATAAACCCCACGTTCAAGACCGATATTATCGCCAACAGCCATCTCAATTGGCGTCGCGAACAGGCCTGCTATGTTGGAGATGAACCCCACGAGCTCTATATCGACAGGATTCCCCACAGGGTTCTTGAGAAAGTCGCTCACCTTGTTGGTAAGGTTCGTAAGACGCTGGATCTCATTGTCCATCACCTTGAGATCGTCATGGTATTCAGGAGGAAGTAGCTTCTTCAAAAGCGCGCTCTGGATAGTCATTGCGCTCAGCGGATTCTTTATCTCATGCGTGAGTGTGCGCGCCGCAGCCCCAAGCTTCGCAAGCCCCTCGTTCTTCTGAAGCTCAATCCTATAGCGCCTGTTGGTGCTGTACATATTGAGTATAAGCGCAAAAAACAATGTGATCAGCACAATGGAGGCTATTGTTATGATATTGACCCATCTGACACCTGAGTAGTATGACTTGCCATCGAAACGCACATAGATTATCTCAGGGAAATCGTAGGGTATCTTGACAGTCCCATCCTGGGATATGCTTATGCCTCCGGCCTCAAGCGCAACGTTCAACCGGGAGAGTCTGAAGTATTCGATCTCCTTCGTCTCGTCATCCATTAGATATATCCCCAAAGTAGAATCCTGGTTCCGTTGACGCGCCCTCACGAGCTTTGACAATGGAATCGTGGACGGGGCATCTCCAAGCTTGGTGTAGACCTGTCCGTTTGAGGAGTATATCCCAATTCCTGACACCCCTTCGTCCTGCATCGCCGCCATGGCCTTTGACGTGCCGTCTGAAAGTGCAAGGTATATCGAGTTGAACGATTTTTCGGACTCGAACTTCATTTCAAGCGTAAGCTTTTCAAGGAAGCTTCCATGAAGGACGAACACCAACGACAGGAGCATTATATAGACTATTGCAAGACCTGCAAGCACGAACGGACGCTCCTTTCCTTCAAGGATCTTCCACTTGCGTTTTATCGTCTGCTGCGTCTTTTCGAACGGTATGCCCTTCATACGTTGGATTATATCCATAAACCCACCAAGCCACAACAGAATCCGTGCGCATTCCGTGCGTCCCATGAGACCCGTAAGCCCCATAAGGCCCGTGCATCCCATAAACCCCATAAGCCCCATCCAGCCCATAAGGCTCCATGCGCCCCGTAGCCATAACCGCACACCTTGAACAAAACAACTCGTTGCAATAGTCTATAAGGCACAATGATAAAAAAACATATTGAAGACCAGCTTCTTGCAGAACACCTGAGCAAGATAGCTGAAGATGGCAGGCAGGTAATGTTGCTCGCTGATGGCCAGATCCGTCTTACAGGCTTAGGCGGAACCACTATGGTGAACCAGATGCGCGCAAACCACGGCCTTGGTATATTGGAGACTCTAGTTCTGGGTCAGGCCTACATAGCCGCAGGGCTTATGGCATCGTCCGTGAAGGGAAACGACAGGATTCAACTTTCAGTCGAATGCGGAGGCCCAATAGGCGGCGTATACGTGGAATCCTGGGCGTGCGGAGCCGTGAGGGGCTACCTCAAGAACAACCCAATACACATAGAAAAACCACTTGAAAGCGCAGACCTATCCCTGCTCTACGGTCCAGGCTTCATAAGCGTATCCAAGATACTCGAAGGCTCAAAGACCCCATTCACGGGACAGACCATGATGCAGTACGGAGACCTTGCAAAGGATCTTGCCCTCTACTACAACGAAAGCGAACAGACTCCAACCATGTTCTCACTTGGCATTCACTTCGACAAGGAAGGCAGGGTCATGGGAGCCGGTGGGCTGTTTCTGCAGGCAATGCCGGGATGTGACGAGAAGATATTGGACGAACTTCAGGCAAAGAGTGCAAGCCTTCCATCCATAGCAAAGGCGCTTGCAAACGGCCAGACCGTCCAGGACTACTGCACAAGCGTGTTTGCAGACTACGGCATACAGAACCTTGCAAGCGAGCCTGTGGCGTTCTCATGCCCATGCAACAGGGATAACTTTGCAACGTTCCTTTCAAGGCTTCCACTTGAGGAGAAGAAGGCCATACTCCAAGCAGGGAAGTTCCCATTGGAGCTTCAGTGCTTCAACTGCGGCACTACATACGGCTTCGACGAAGAGGAAGTGAAGCGCATCTTCGATTCCACCGAAAAGTAAACCCACGAGAAGTGAACCCAAAGAAACAACACAGGAGACATATATGATTTTCTTTGCATCGGCATCGGCAAACCAGAACGACCTCGTAGAGAGAGAAGCCATAGAAGCAGGAGCCACCGACACCAACGTAAGCTCAGGTGGCGTGGAGTTCTCAGCAGACCTTGAGACGGCATATCGCTTCAGTATGTGGACGAGAAGCGCAACAAGGCTTTTGGTACTCATCCACCGCTATGACAAACTGGAATCCACGGACGAACTCTATGAGCATTCCAAAACCCTTCCATGGGAGAACTGGCTCAGCCCTGAAAAGACGTTCGCCATAACGGAGACCGTATCGGACTGCCGCTGGATACGAAACAGCCACTTCGCCTCGCTCAGGCTCAAGGATGCAATCGTCGAAAGATGCAGGGACAACTACGACGGGGAGCGTCCGTCCGTTGACAGGGACAATCCGGACATAGTATTCCACCTCCACGTGAACCGCAATCTTGTAAGCTGGTACGTTGACTTTGCAGGACGGGACCTCTCGCACCGCGGCTACAGGACATCCCAGACGCAGGCCGTAATGGGAGAGTTCATGGCAGCCTCCCTTCTCTACCGCAGCGACTGGTACAAGAATCTCAGGGCCTCGTTCGATGACGAGAGCGTGGAGGCTCCAACGTTGCTTGACCCGTTCTGCGGCAGCGGAACGATATGCATAGAAGCTGCACTCATGGCCTCCAACACCGCACCAGGACTCCTCAAGGCCGATTCCTTTGCGTTCACAAAGCTTCCAATACACAAACCAGAACTTTGGGAGAAGGTCAAAACAGAGGCCCAAGATGCACAGAAAGAGTGCAAATGTAGGATCATAGGTTGGGATATAGACCCCCGTGCAGTCGAGATCTCCAACTCCAACGCATTTGCGGCTGACGTGACGGACATGGTCGAGTTCGAAGTCAGGGACTTCACCAAGACCACTCGAGAAGACGTCCCATCCCAGACAGGCTATATCGTGACGGACCCACCTTACGGAGTAAGGCTTGACAGCGGATCGGCTGCCATAAGAAGGCTCTACACGAAGATGGGAGAGGTTATATGCCAGGTGTTCTCAGGCTGGTCCATAGCAATCCTATGCGGCAACAGCGAGCTCTTGAGCTTCATAGACCTAAAGCCAAACAGAACAAACACGCTCTTCAACGGCGGCATAGAGTGCCAAGCGGCCCACTACTACATCTTCAGCGAAGAGGAACGCAGGAACATGGAGGAGAAGGCCAAGGAACGGAAGGCCCAAAGGCTTGCACAACCCCTCTCCCCTGGGGCGCAGATGGCTGCCAACCGTCTGAAGAAGAACCTTGCCACCATTGGCGAAGAGATGAAGAGACAAGGGGTCACATCCTACCGTCTCTACGATGCAGACATGCCTGAATACAGCGCAGCCATAGACGTCTATGAAGGCAAATGGATAAACCTTCAGGAATATGCGGCACCAAGCTCCATAGATCCAGAGGATGCACAGAGGAGGCTCGAAGAGCTCATTCTTGCAACCGAAAGAGTAACAGGAATAGACTACGAGAACATCTATGTCAAACGCAGGGAGATCCAAAAAGGCGCGAACCAGTATATGAGACGCAGCTCAAGCTCCCACTACATGATAGCCAACGAGAACGGACACAAGTTCTTCGTCAACTTTGCAGACTACCTCGATACGGGGATATTCCTTGACCATAGACCTGTAAGGAAGATGATTGAAGGAATGAGCCGTGACAAGAGGTTCCTCAACCTCTTCTGCTACACCGCAACTGCCACTGTGTACGCAGCAGCAGGCGGCGCACTGTCAACGGTAAGTGTGGATACCAACGCCAACTACCTTGACTGGGCCATGCGCAACATGCAGGCAAACGGCTTCAATACGATGAACCACTTCTTCTACAGGGACGACTGCCTTGCATTCCTCAGAGAGAACAGAGATGTGTTCGACCTCATCTTCTGCGATCCTCCAACATTCTCCAACAGCAAGGGACGAGGAAGCTTTGACGTACAGCGCGACCATGGATATCTCATCCGCTGCTGCATGAAGCACTTGGCAAACGGCGGCACACTCATCTTCTCCACAAACTACACCCGCTTCAAGATGTTTGGGGAGATATTCGAGGACTTCATAGTGGAGGACATCACGGACAGCACGATTGGCGATGACTTCAAGCGCAACAGCAAGATCCACCAGTGCTACCTTATACGTCACAGAACAGCTCAGGCACAGTACATAGAGCCAACGAAAAAGACGGTCCTTATAAGAAAGGCGGTCAGGAAGTTCTGACCGCTGCATCAAGACATAAAACGATAAAGCAACGCCCCTCATGAGCAACTGCCTGAGGGGCGTTTTCGTCTTTCCAAAGACATCGGTCTTAGGTTCGCATTGTGTTCAAAAGGCTATTTCGTCTCCTCGCAAGGCATGTTCTGAGCTTCCTTTGCCTTCTTGGCCTTCTCCTGTGCATCCTTCAGGTCGTTCATGACCCTTATGATGGAGAACAGAACAAGAGCCGTGAGCAGGAACTGGATGATTGCCTGAAGAAGGGATCCATAGCGGATTGCAACCTCAGCGGTCGTGCCTGTTGCGGCCTTGAGGACGATTCTAAGATCCGTGAAGTCCATATTGCCAATCAGGAATCCAAGAAGAGGGTTCAGTATATCGTTGACGAACGAATTCACGACATTGGTGAACATTCCGCCAACGATGATGCCAACAGCCATATCAATGACGCTTCCGCGCGATATGAAGGTCTTGAACTCTTCGATGAAGCCCTTCTTTTCCTTGTCTGCCATACTATGCCTTCCTTAGAATCAGAACTCGAACGAAAGGTATGCCTTTGCGTTTATGGCGTTGCCCTTGGACGTCTCTGGGTACAGGGAATAGCAATCCGTCACTTCAAGGCCAAAGCCAAACACGTTGCCAAGTCTGAAACGTGCGCCAAGCTGTGCCGCGACACCAGCGGTGTAGCTTTCGAGGGCGCTAAGCTGTGCTGCAACCTCTCCGCCTACGCCAAGGTACAGGTCCATCCAGGAAGATGCGGCATAGTCTGCAACGAGCATGACATCCAAAGTTCCCTTGAATGCTTCAATGCTTATGTTCTTGAGGTCTTTGAATGTATCCAAACCAGTATATGCCGCAGCCTGGATCTTTGCACCGAACCCAAACGAACCGGTTCTTCCAAACAGGAACGTGTATCCAAGGGATGCGCCAACAAGATGTGCATTGGCATCGAAAGGAATCGTGTTTCCATATACAGCGCCAAGGTCTATGCGGGACTTTGCAGGATAGACTGCAGGGGCTGCCTTTGGAGCCTCTTCTGCGGAGACTTCTGCAACAGGAGATTCCTGTACGGCAGGTCCCTCTACAGGAGCCTCTGGCTGGACTTCTTCATCCTTTGTTTCAGAAGCAGTCTCAGAGACCTCCACGCCTGTCTCTGAAGCAGGTTCTGCAGCCGGCTCAGCAGCAGGTTCAGAGCCTTCGACAGGAACCTCTGTGGTCTCTGCCGTTTCTGGAACCTCAGCGGCGGCAGCCTGCAGAGACTCATCCTCCACGGCAGCGGATACCGTATGGCTGCTTGCACTCCAGTTTGCACCGTCGTATGACTGCTGGAGGTACAGAATGTGCTCGACAGATACGTCAATGTCATATGATGCGCTCAGGACATCTGCATCGACCACAGTCCATTTGTCTTCCTCTTCGCCATCGAGCTGATAGCGGAAATACTTCACGTCGGGGTCATTCTGCGACCAGGACCATGTCACTGTGGCATCCAAGGCGAATGCGCCTGCAACCACAACAAGAAGCAAAGCAATAAGAATAGATGCTCTCTTCATAAGAATATCCTCCTAAAAAGGGCGGCAGTGGACGAATCCACGCCATCGTTTCATTATTTCTCCCACAGGATTTCAGGATAGAAACCCTGCTTGGTCTTCTCCGCCAGATTGAACCTTACGGTCTCTCTGTCTTCCTTGTAGGTCATTCCAAACCACTTGTCATGAGATGACAGCACCCTAAGGCTTCCAAGCCCCTTGGATACGATCTCACCTGCGCAGTTTGGAAGAAGGGCCTCCGCCTTTGGCTCCGTGGCGTTCACCTTGATGAAGTCCTCGAAGTACTGGGTCATGTATTCGAACACCTTTGGAGTGAATCCAAAGAAGTTCATGGAGACCTGCTCCTCTCCCGTCAAATATACATCGCCTTCAGGCAAATGGGAAACTATCCTATCCCCTTCGTACTCTATCTTGGTGTTCTCCCTCATTCCCAGGAGGTACCCATCCTTCACCTGGCACACACCGCGTGAGACGCTTCCTGCAGGGCTCATGGTGTTCTTGAGAAGATATCCAACCATTGCATGCTCTGTGCTGTCGTTGTCCAGCTTGGAAAGGTAGCCACCAAGCGTCTCGTATGCCTCACGTCCATAGTAGTCGTCGCAGTTTATCACTGTGAAAGGAGTCTTCATTACGTCCTTTGCACACAGCACAGCATGGACGGTACCCCAAGGCTTGGTCCTATCCTTGGAAGCTGCGATCTGCTCAGGTGTCAGCAGGCTGTCATGCGTCTGGAACACGTACTCTGCATCCATGTTTCTTGCAATCCTGTCGAAAAGCCTTTCCCTAAATTCCTTCTCAATGTCAGGGCGTATTATGAACACGACCTTTCCGTATCCGCTTCTATGCGCATCGTAGACGCTGTAGTCTATAAGAGTCTCCCCATGTGCACCAACGGAGTCCAGCTGCTTGACTCCGCCATAGCGGGATCCCATTCCTGCGGCAAGTACCAGCAATGAAGGTTTCATGTACCAATTTCTCCTTTTATCCTGCAATTTCCTTTATTATCACAGAAAGGAACTCCAACTTCAAGCTTCAGCACAATGGCCTGTCTATCTCCACGATAAAATACAGTGGGTTTTCAGCCTTGACTGTTTTGTCAAGGTAATCGGCTATGAAGGTATCGGTATAGTCCTTGCCCTGTGGAACCTCGCAATCCAGAACCACGTTCGCATGGGAGGGCCCGTCCACCATCCTTATGTCGTGGAAGTGAAGCGTGGGGTCAAGTTTGGACAGTGCATCCGCTATCTGCTTCTTAAGCGCATCCAGCTTTGGGTCTCCAATGATAACCGGATCCATGTGTATGGTGAGATTGATGCCCATATTGTTCTTGAAATCCCGCTCGATGTTGTCAATCTTGTCATGAGCCTCAAGCATGCTCATCGATGCATCGACCTCCACATGCACCGTCACGAAATCGTTGTGCACACCATAGTTGTGTATTGCAAGGTCATGGATGCCAATGACCACATCGTATGACTTGAGCGCATCCGTTATCTCCTTGACCCTCTGCGGAGTAGGCACAATCCCAATGATTGGCTCAAGCTCCTCCCCCAGCGTGCGTATGCTGCTTACAATCACGAACACAGACACCGCAAGGCCAAGGTAGCCGTCCACATTCACATTGAACACCCCCATCACCACCATGGCAACGAATATAGCACTTGAGGACACGATGTCGTTCTTCGTATCCTGGGCATTCGCCTCAAGCGTCTTGGAACCAATTGCCCGTGCAAAATCGTTGTACACGAAAGCCTGCGACACCTTCCCCAAAATGGCAAGAAAAAGCATCACGTACGTGAGAGGGCTTATCACCAAATCCTGAGGCGCTATTATCTTTGAAATGGACTCCTTGGCGAACACGCAGCCCATGGCCAGCATGAACAGGGCAATCACGAAACCCGCCACGTACTCGTATCTTGCATGCCCGTAGGGATGCTCGTGGTCCGGCTTCTTTCCAGCCAGCCTAAAACCGATGATGGTGAGCACACTCGTCGCACAGTCCGACAAGCTGTTCGCAGCATCTGCCATGATGCTCACACTGTGCGACACCGTCCCAACGAAGAGCTTGGTCAAACCCAACACAAGGTTGGTTGCAACCCCATAAGCACCAGCCACATCCGCATAGCGTCCCCTCACCTTGGGGTTCTGAGTATCCTTGTAGTCCTTTACAAACAACTGCTTGAGCATTACTTGATTATACACCAACTTAGTTCTAATATTCCACACGTTGCCGCATTCGCTGCAACGCTCTTTGGAAAACTCGTCATGGGTCCATAGCCCAATGGATAAGGCGCATCCCTCCGGAGGATGAAATGTGGGTTCGATTCCCACTGGACCTATTTTCCTGGCATCAACCAATTTCGGAATCCTTCAAGCCAATTTCGGAAACCACTGCGAATGCGGAGAGCCTCCATGATATCATTTATGGTTGGCTTTATGGAACGAAAAAGCATTGAAGTACTAAAAAGAGATGCAGGGGTAATCGCATCAGGACAGCACATATTGTATTTCCCCATCGTCGTGGACGCAGTGGAAGGCGATACCATTGTAGACATAGACGGCAACCGCTACATAGATTTCCTTTCAAGCGCCTCGTCCTTGAACATGGGAGGAATGAACCCTCAAATACGGCAGGCAGTTGGTCGTCAGATGGAGAAGTGCACCCAGTACTGCACCTGCTATACGCTCAACCGCCCAATGGTCGATTACGCAGAAAGGCTCACCTCCATATACCCAGGAGAAATTTCTGCAAAGGTGTTCTTCACCCTTTCAGGCTCTGACGTCGCCGATATAGCCTACTGCCTTGCAAAAGCACATACGAAAAGAGATCATTTCATAACCTTCAGAGGATCGTTCCACGGCAACACCTTTGCCTCATCCAACCTATCGGACATGGAGGGTGAGGAGCTTCCACCTCTGTCGAACATCCATCGTTTCCACTATTTCCATGAAAACGACCCGGTTCCTCCTGACGGCGACTACCTGTTCGAGATGAATGAGGCCTTCAAGAAAGGCCTTTCCCCTGAAGAAATAGCTGCAGTCTTCATCGAACCCATCCAAGGTGATGGAGGGCTTCGCCCCGCCAATAAGGAGTTCATGCGTCAGCTATATGGGTTCTGCAAGGAACATGGAATCCTCTTCATATGCGATGAGGTTCAGCAGGCTTTCTTCAGAAGCGGCAGTTGGTTCAGCATAGACCGTTACGGTCTGGTTCCAGACGGAATCATAATGGGCAAATCGCTGGGTGCAGGTTTCCCTTTGGGAGGCTTCATGGCCAGAAGCGAAATCATAGACAGCCTCAGCGCAACCGTATGCGCATCCACCATGGCGGGGTACCATCTTGCGTGCGCCGCTGGGATAGCCCAATTCGACTACATGGGCCAAAAGTCCTTCAGAACCATGCTGGACGAAAAGAGCCGTCTGTTCGAAAGCCTGGCGGGAAACCTGGCAGGCAAAGACAAATGGAAGACAAAGCTCATCCTTTCCGGTACAGGCTTTTCCTATGGACTTCAGGTATTCGACAAAACGACGAACAAACCAGACAGGTTCACAGCCTTCAAGATCGTCTTCAGATGCTATGAACTTGGCCTTTTGATCATCACCGTTGCGGGAAACACCATAAGGCTCCAACCACCCCTTTCAATCAGCAAGGAGAACCTTGAAAAAGGCTTTGAACTATTGGAGCGCGCCATGGACGACATAGACAAAGGATATGCATCCAACGAGATGCTGTATTTCTACAGAAAACGATATCCTGGGACGGATAAGGCCTAACCGGAGGGAAAAAATGGACTACTCATACCATAGAAACGAAGTGATCATACGAAGAAAGACAAGGGAGTTCTTTGGCGTGGGGACCGTCGTGACAGCATCATCCTATCTTGTCCTTGTCGTGGACTTCATGCTCATTGGCTGGATTCTAGGGGCCAATGCCGTTGCCGCAGCCGCGCTGTGCGACAGCTTCGTGGATTTGGCGGAGTTCCCGGGCTTTGTCCTTTCATCAGGTGGTCCAATACTTGCAGGGATACTTCTTGGAAAACGCAAGTTCAGCAAGGCGAACCAGGTGTTTACGCTCTCCTTCATCCTCACGATTGCAGCCAGCCTCCTCTGCTGGTGTCTGCTGCCTTTCTGCGGTTTCTTTGGCAGAGCCTTGGCCAACAACGGCGCAATTTCAGGCGATGTGGCAAGATACGCCTTCTTTTGCCTAGCCGCATCTCCATTCGTTGGAATCGAACTCGTCCTATCAGGATTCGCCGTCCTGGACAACCATTCCAATCTGGCCATGGGATCCGTTGTAACGGCGAATGTCGTCAATATCGGTCTTGATATAGTTTTCATGAGGGTTCTGGACTTTGGGGTCGCAGGTGCGTCTCTGGCATCCTTGGTTGGAAACGCAATGGGAATACTCGTATGTCTGCCGTACCTTTTTTCAAAGAGCAGAACATTTCGCTTCGAGCTAAACCTCTCTGAATTGAAGGACACCTGCAAGGAACTGCTGGCTTCAAGCACTTCCTTTGCCGTTGACAAGGTGAGCAGAATCGTCTCTGGCTTGATCGTGAATGTCACGCTGGTGTATTTCGTTGGAAACGTTGGAGTCGCCCTCTATGCCGTGTACGGCAGGTTGAAGTTCATCCTGAAGATCATCGCAGGAGGGGCCTTGCAGACGATCTCCACCCTTGGAAGCATGCTCTACGGGGAGCGTGACTTCTTTGGACTCAGGAAGATGATGTCCATTCTGCTAAGATACACCTATTCCCTGCTTGTAGTGATGGAGATGGTTCTGTTTTTCATTTCAAGGCAATTCCTTCTCTCCTACGGCATTGAGCCTCTGAACGACACCTTGCTTGCATTCAGAATCATGCTGCTCAGCCTTCCAGTCTTTTGGCTCAACGACATCCTTTCCCGTTTCTATCCAAGCATCCAAAGGCAGCAGCTGTCGGTTACGCTCCTGGCGTTCCAGAATGTGGTGTTCAGGGTACTGCTTCTTCTCCTGTGCGCCTTTGCAATAGCCAGGCTGCATCTTGCAAGCCTTCCAGTTGTGGCCGTATGGTGCTTCATGGTCGAACTGTTGTCGCTAGGCCTCATCTTTGCCATTGAGAAGCACAAATACAAGAACATAGCACTCATAGACATGAAGGACTTCGTTGCACCGGACTGCCATACGTTCTCCATTGCAGGAGATGCCAAAAACGTTGCAGACGTACACCAGGAGATCGAGAGCTTTTGTTTGAAGAACGGCATTTCACGCAGGAAGGGAACCCTCCTGGCCATTGCCTTCGAGGAAGCTGTCCTTTATATCATAAACCAGAACAAGGACGTGGATATGATAGACATATGCCTGCTTTTGGAGAACGGCTGTCTTCTGGTACGCATCAGAGACAATGGCTCTCCGTTCAATCCCTTGGCGTTCGTAGATGAGAACGACATCCTTAGGCTCAACAACATAAACCTTTTGGAGAAGCTTACAAGCCAAAAATCGTATATGCGCATCATGAACATGAACAATACGGTGCTCTCCATAAAGCTTGAGGATACTGGGGATGGGGATGCAAGGAATGAGGGAGAGAAGAATGAGAACACAGCCCTACTCTGCCAAAGGTATCCAGCGGTCGCAAACCTGGTTGCACAGGAGGGAGGAACGACAATCCTTGATTATTTGAGGAAAACACGCCATAGCCCACTTCCAGACATCATGCCATCAAAGGACCTGTTGGAAGAGACCCAATCCTATTTCACACCTTTCTTTGGCAACGAGATTGCAAGGAAAGCCTCCCTTGCAATCGAACACAGCCACTGCATCTCAACTTCGAACCATCATCATCCCGCATTCGAATTCATGACCGTCCAGGAAACGATCCTGTATTACATGTGGATGGGAATGCAAAAAGAGGAAGATTCCATCACTCCGTTCTTCGCTGCATCCAACGTAAGCATCAGCAACACGGTCTATCCAAGAGGGATGCTGATATATGATTGCTCCCTCCCGCAAAGATTCTTCAGACTACCTATATACCATTGGAAACTGACAAGGCAGTGCGTCGCCACGCTTGAGGGAATCACTTCTGAGATGGTGGCTAGAGTGAAGGATAGGATTGGCAAGGAAATGCATCAAGGGACCTTTGGCCCCCGCATGGGAGATACATTGGACTCCTTGTGCAACGATATACTTCTGTCAAACGAAGTCTTGAAGTACGACACCCTTAGGGAACAGACGACCGTAATAAACGCAATGCTTTCAGAAAGGTACTTCAAGGACAACAAGGCCCTGTATCTTTGGATGCCGCTCGAAACGCTTGCAACGCGTCTCCTCGTCAGGGACCTTCGTCACGAAGACGGAATCCTATACAACATCCTGTTCTGCGATGAGCTCAGGGTACATATACTCCAAAACCTTAATGGCGTCTCCGGCTGTTGGACGGAAGACACTGGCGGCACCCATTTCTTCTGGGGTTTGGACAGCCGTCATATACTCTTTCCACTTAGACTTACGGAGAAGAACGGCGAAGCGTTCCTCAATGGAAGGAATTCGTTGGAAGAAGAGGTCAGCATACCATTTACCAAGGAAGCCATATTGGATGAACTGGAAAGGCTTACGCTGTTGCCAGGACTCTTTCTGTGCTTCCTTGAAATCCATTTTCTTCGAGACTTCACTGTCTTTGGTGGATACTTTCAGCCAACCTACCTCAAGCAAATGGCAAAAGGCCTTGCCGGAAGCCTAAGGGAACTGGGCATGTTTGGGAAGGAAGCTTCAATCATCGAGTCAAAGACAAACTACATGACCTTGGGATTGACGTATCTCTTTCGCGAGAACTCTCGTGGGAAGTACCCTGTCTCCACCGCAGAGCTTTTGGAAGAACCCATCTCGTTGGATTCTTTGAACGACCTGTTGGATATCACTATAGAGGATTCACTAAGCTACATTGCTTTTTAGGGTTTTGCGTTTACTAAAAATTTGCAACCTTTGCTTCTTTGGTTTGTTACCAAGTCAGGGAACGATACCCTTGACTACAAAAAAAGGAGAAACGCAATGAAAAAAGCATTCAGAATTATCGGCATTGTCTTGGCTTTGTCACTCGTTGTGGGTCTGGCAATTTCCTGTGACCCCAGCACGGTTCCAGATGGAAAGACGGCTCAGACCAAGAAGTCCATGACAAGTGCGGAATACAAATCCAACAGCAAGGCCTTGGAAGGTATGGCGGTCGTTGAGGCGTATGCAGTCGCAAATCCAGAAGAAGCTGTTTCAAGTGCAAAGAGCATCGCAGGAGAATACAGAGTCGTATTCGACGGAAAGAAAACAATCAAAACTTCTGAAATTAGGAGCCAGCTTGAGGCCAAGGCTGCCGCACCAGACGCAAGTCCAGAAGAGCAAGCCTTCTACACTGCGCTTGCAGCTTCTCTTCCACAAGACGTGGAAGTGGCTGTGGAGGCTGGTTCATATGTGAAATACAGGGTGGATGAGAATGGCGTGTCGCACATCTCCTCCCTCGACATTGAAATCATGCTTGATGGAAAGACCATCGAGATAAAGAAGGATGAGGACGACAAGTGGATTGAAATCGACGGAACATTCTTCGACAACTCTGAGCTTGAAAGGATGCTAGATGCCGCAGACGATGCAGCAGATGCAATCGAAGAGTTCTTCGAGAAGATGGGAGAAGGCTCCGTTAAAATCGACCTAGAAACGCTGATTTCCGACAAAGAAACGACAGTATCAGTTGAAATAAAAGATGATGACGAAGAAATCACCGGCACAGCTCTGCTAAAGATTGATAACAATAAGCTTGTGACAATCTTCAACTTCAACTACATTGAACGTGATGATAGTGGTGCAACTGAAAAGGAACTTGCCATAGAAGCATCAATGACGTTCGGTCTGCTCAAGCCAATAACTGGCATAATAGACCTGAACATAGAAAAGCTGGTCAATCTGCTTGATGAGAGTTCCGTCTCCGTCAAAGTGAACGGCACGAACGTTTGGGCCGATGCCTTCATAGACGAACTGGACTAAGCATTTCGCTTAAGACACATTACAGCGGTCACCTTCCAGCTTTTGGAAGGTGATTTTTTCTATTTTTCCAGAATCTTTTCAAAAACCGTGAATGGAAATGATTGGTAATTTGTATTCATTTAGTATGAAGTACAAAAGCAGACCAATAGAATTCAAATCAATCAAGGAAATGCCAGCCAATGAACGGCCTCGCGAACGCATTCAGGAAAAAGGGCCAAAAGGCATAAGCGACATCGAGCTTTTATGCATAATCCTTGGTTCCGGCGGAAAAAACCGTCCGGTACAGGATATAGCCTTGGACATTCTGGAGACGATAGACCTCAAAGGCGGCGCAGGAGTAACCCCTACAGACCTTTCAAACGTTCCAGGCCTTGGACTAGCAAAGGCAGCGTCGATATGCGCGTGTCTGGAGTTTGGAAGACGCATGACCTATAGTGGATGGAAGAACATGCGTAGTCCGCAGAACATCTTCGATGCCATACGCCACTACGGAACACGTTCACAGGAGTATTTCCTATGCATAATGCTCAACGGAGCCAACGAACTCATTGGCATAAACGTAGTGACCGTAGGCTTGGTGAATCGAACGCTTGTCCACCCCCGCGAAGTTTTTGCAGGCCCAATCAAGGAGAGGGCTACCTCAATAGTCTTGGCTCACAACCACCCTTCAGGCAACCTCCTCCCCTCCAGCGACGACCTGTCCATCACCTCAAGGCTGCGCAAAGCCGGCGCTTTGCTGGGAATCGAGGTGCTGGACCACATAATCTTCTCCGCTGACAGCTACAGATCCATGCTTGAAAGCGGCGAGTTCGTAGTTCCGTAGGAAAGAATGCCTATAAAACAGCATTTTCTACCGTTTCTAGGCATTTTCGTGCACACAAACAAGGAAAAAGCGTAAATTTATGTCAAATATCGAAAACATCATAACAAATTTGAGATCCGAATTAAGAAGCCAGAAAAAACTACTCTCCAAAATAGAGAACCAAATAGAACCCGGCATCGAAGGCTCTTTGGTAATACGAAAAGTCTCAGAGCAAAACATACGATACTACCGCTACATAAAAGGCAACACTCCCATCGAATACCTCAACAGCTCAAAAACGGAACTTCTCTCCAGACTTGCCCAGAAACGCTACGATGAGCAAATGGCAAAAACCATAAGGGAAAGGATCAACGCCATTGAAAAGAGTCTGAAACCTCTTGAAAAACTAAAAGACAGGAAAGACCTTGCACACATCTACGACGACATGCCAAAGGAGCTGAAACAGCATATAAAGCCCAGGATGGATGAAAACGAAGAATATGCGGCAAAATGGCAGTCGAAGAAGCTGCTTACCAACAGCATGGAAAAGAAGCATCCATGCAAAACCCTCAGAGGCGAATATGTCAGATCAAAGAGCGAAGCTCTAATTGCAGACAGACTCTTCGCCAGAGGGGTACCATACCACTATGAACCCATGGTAATGCTGACTGGAAGACCAACCCTCTGCCCTGACTTCTACGTCCTCAACAAAAGAACGAAGGAGAACTTCTTTTGGGAGCATCTTGGAATGATGGACGATCCAACGTACTGCAACAGGAACATGAAGAAGATAAGGGACTACACGGACATGGGGTACATCCAAGGCAAAGACCTTATAATCACCTATGAGACGAAGGAATATCCACTTGATACGAACTATATAGAGAAAATCATCAAAAGGCTTCTAAAATGACGAACCAAGAACAACAAACCTTGGCGAACTGCTACAGTTGAAGCCAGTTACTCTGCGTCTTTGACCGTGGCCTCGACTTCAATGACAGTGGCGTTCTTCGCGAGCTTGAGGAATCTGAAAGCCCATACGAAAACACCAACACCCAGCAATGCCACAATGACACCCACTACGACAGCAAAGGTCGTAAGCACCGCCGTTGGCTTTGCAAACAGGATGATTGCAACCAGAATGCTAACCACAGCCTCAACGAAGAAGTGGCTGGTGGAGATTCCAGGAATGAACGAACGGGCCATTGCAGCGTTCTCGAATGAAACGAACGCAGAGAACACAAGGCAGATTGCAAACGCATAGACAAGTACAGTCATGGCAGTCTGTGCAACGAACATTGGAACAAGGATGGCGGCAAGGCCCACAAGGGTCGTCAGCACACCCTTGACGATTGCAAGGGTCTTGGTTGCAGAGGCAAAATGCCAGCGCTTTATGTTGAACAGTGTATAGAGGCCATCGCACAGAGCACCAATTCCAGAAGCTATCATCATTATCTTTATGAAGGAATCAGAATGCGTGATTATGAGAATCCCAAGTCCTACAACAAGGACTCCGACCAAAAGCATAGCAACGAACTTTGCCCTATAACCTTTTAACCCTTTAAGTGCCATAAACATCCCCCTTCTCAGCAGACTGGATTCAGTAGACTAGAATCGATACACTATATCGACACCCTAATCTACTCAACAATCGAGTAAGTTTCAACTTCGAAAACCAAAAGGCTGTTAGGCTCTATGGTACCCGCACCGTTCTCACCATACCCAAGGTCAGGATGGATGTAGAATATGTAGTGGGAGCCAAGAGGCATGAGCTGGCACCCCTCAGAGAAACCTGCTATGACGTTCGCAAGGGGGAACGACGAATGGGCGCCTCTTGCGTAGGAGGAGTCCATAACAGTGCCGTCCAAAAGTTTGAGCTCATAGTCAAGCTCAACGGTATCGGTCTGCTGTGGATGAGCCCCCGTGCCCTGTTTGATGATGCGGTACTGGAGGCCGGATGCGGTTGTGTGGACGTCCTTTGATTTTGCGTTCTCTTCAAGGAAGTCCTCGGCGGCCTGGCGGTTCGTGACGGCAAGTGCGACCCGGCGGGAAGTGTAGTCTGCAATGTAGTCGTTGACTATCTGGTCCATTTGGGTGGCCGTGTAGCGAGGGGTGCCTGCGGTGTAGTCTTCGTCCCCAAGGATTGCGAACTCGTCCAGCATCTCAGGGTACAGTTGGTACTTGTAGGCATAGTAGTACGACCCAGTGCGGTAGCCAACGACGTAGCTGAACTTCTCAATGAGGGTCTTTGGCACCAACGTCTCAGAGCCTGATGTAGCAGAACCGTTCACTCCTGAGTTCGAAGCCCCAGAACCCGCAGAACCAGCAGAATCAGCTGCGTATATACAAAACAAGGCCATCATAAAGACCAAAACAACAAGCAAGAACCTTTTCAATCCTTTGTTCATTCCCATACCTCTTCGACCTCTAATACTATTGCTAGACCAAACGCTTTTCAACTTGCAAACGCAAATCAACACTTTTGTTCACAAACATCGGCTTTCCCTGTTCTGAAACGACTCCCCACAAGGCTTTCCATTCAATTCTTTCAACTTTCAAATGGAACCTTCATATAGATCCCCCTGCACCGCTCCAAGCTCCCTCATACGGGATTCAAGTGCGCGGAGGAAAGTGTTCTTGTCCGCAAACGCCCGTGGGGATGCAAGCCTGTGAGATGGGGTCTCGCACACAAGACGCTCAATCACAACGGACGCGGGAATACGACGCAGAATATATATCACAGTTGCAATATGGCGTGTCATGCATGGAGCGGAGATTTCGCCTTCCAGATACGAATCATACAAAGCAGTGCCGGAAGCGATATTAAGGTTATGTATCTTCATGGCATTGGGCTTCACTTCATTCAAAACGGCTATGGTCTCGTCAAGCTCGGCTAGGCCTTCACTTGGAAAGCCTGTCAGCACATGCACGCAAAGTTCAAGACCGTGGGCCTTCACTGCAGCGCATGCATCCTTGAAGCACTGCACGTCATGGCCACGATGCATGGACTTCAATATCCTGTCGCTGCCGCTTTGAAGTCCAAGCTCTACACACACCTCGCCACACCTAGGCCTGTACGACTCAAGAAGCGAGAGCTTTTCCTCATCAAGGCAATCCGGCCTTGTAGAGACGATGAAGCCCTCCCAGTCGTAATTCCCCAAGGCGTAGTCGTATACAGCCCTAAGACGCTCAACCGGCGCAAACGTATTCGAAAACGACTGAAGATACAATGCAAAATGGGAGACGTTGTAACGTGATTCTATGAAACGCCGCCCACGCTCTATCTGGCTACGGATATTCTGTAGGTTCTGCAGGCGAACATCAACCAAACGTCCATCCTCCTGCACATCACACAAAGCCTCATCTATACCTGCTTCGAATCCGCTGTCGTGTCTGAACCCGCTTTCGTTCGTCCTAAGATACGCAGCCCTGGCCCCTTGGCTGTCGCAATATACGCACCCTCCAGTCCCCTTCTCGCCACAGCGGTTGGGACATGAGAACCCGGCATCCACGCCAACGCGGAAAACCCTGTGTCCATGCTTTTCAATGAGACTGGACGAATACGACCTATAAAACGGTTTGGACAAAGGCTTCGAACCCTGCATACGAATCACCATGAACCACTATCAAATGAACCGTCAGTTGAAATTTGCATCCAGAATCCAGCGGTTCCCGTTCACGAACGCCTTGTGGTCCATCTCCTTCTTGGCCGGTAGCTGCAGCCCATTCACCCAAAGCACCCCATCTGCACACGCAATGCCAATGCCGCGGTCCTTTCTGAATCCTACGACTGTACCCGGCTCCGGCAACGCACTCCCCCCACAGACCGATTCCCTTGTCTCCTCCAAAACCAAGTCCACTTCATGGAAACCGCCCCATACGCTTGTAATGAAGACCTCACGGCCGTCAGCAAGCGCAAAGGCCTTTGGCCAAGGATATGAGGCACGAACAAGTGAATGTAGTTCAAGCAAAGACCTTGAGAAATCCAATTTGCCGTCAGCCTTGTCTATCATTTTGCAGTACGATGGCTCGCCGTTTTGGACAACAGGCGAAATTTCACCGCATAAAGCCTGTTTCAGGACATTGGGGACAAAGGAAGCCGCCTCTAGTGAGACCTTCTCCGTAAGCGAGGAAGTGGTCTCAGTACCATCCAAGGGGAACTGCATCATGCCCCATATATCGCCCTCGTCCATCTTCTCGCCAATGGTCTGCACGCTTATGGAAGCCTCCCTCAAGCCTCCTAGGATAGTAGCCTGGATTGGAGAAGGACCTCTGAAGAGAGGAAGATGGGACGGATGCACGTTGAACCTTCCGTTTGGAAAGAGGGCAAGGAACATAGGTCCGAATATACGGCCAAAAGCGAACGACACAAGGACGTTTGCACCAATGCTCCTAACGGCATCCCGTGCAGGGGTCCTCAATGAATCGAACTGAAGGACAGGGATTCCAAGCTCCAAAGCCGCCGTCTTCACAGGAGGCGGGCACGGCTTGGAGGAGCGCCCTACGCTCTTGTCGCACGAGGTCAGGACTCCAACGACATTGAACGAAGAAGCCAACGACCTCAGAAGGGGGACGGCAATGTCAGGAGTCCCTGCAAATAGAATCCTAGAGTCTGCCAAATCAACCCTTCCTCTTCTTGCTGGACAGCTTGTCAGACTTTCTGTCAGCACCAACCTTTCTACCACATCTCTTGCTGTAGAGCTTGAGGACCTTATCCCTTTCATCCTCGCTCAAGCGGTCTATGAAAAGCTTTCCGTCAAGATGGTCGTTCTCATGCTGTATGACACGGGCAAGGAGCCCCGATGCATCCACAGTGAATGCATGGCCCTTCTCGTCCTGGGCAAAGACCTTGAC
Organism: Sphaerochaeta sp. Phil3; assembly: GCA_001940825.1. GTDB lineage: Bacteria > Spirochaetota > Spirochaetia > Sphaerochaetales > Sphaerochaetaceae > UBA9732. The sequence continues at coordinate 27,776 of MSGT01000061.1, read as the reverse complement.
CTTGGAAGGTCTTATGACATTGTGGTATACGCCAGGAATGCTGAGGCATCCCTCTTCGTAAGGGCAGGTATCCACAGAGGTCTCGACGATCTCTGGGTTTACGAAGGCCTTTCTCGTCCCATCATTCAGCGAGACGATGAACAGCCTCTTGTCAACGCCAACCTGAGGGCCGGCAAGACCAACGCCATCGGCCTCGTCAAGTGTGTCGAACATTGCATCTATGAGGATTTCAAGCGAGTGGTCGAACTGGGTGACCTTTTCGCATTTCGTTCTGAGGATTTCGTCCCCTATTCTATATATGTCGAGCATGTGGAAATGATACTCAAAGCAGGTCTACAGGGTCAACATCAATCTCAAGGACGACGCTTGACGGCACGGAAGTATATGACAGAACGTTTTCAAGAAGAGAGAGCATGTCGGATGGTTTGAATGACCTAAGCAGCACCTGGAACCTGAAATTGGCCCTGATCTTCTCTATTGGGCATTCGTTTGCGCCATAGACCTGGACGTCGAATCCAAAGAAGGCGGCCTTCCCTCTCAGCTCGCTGGCCAACGACTCTGCAAATGCCCTTGCAACTGAAGCCTTTGGAGAGCGGACGACAAGGTTGACCATTCTGGAGAACGGAGGAAAGCCAAGGTCCTTGCGAAGCTTGAGCTCATTGTCGAAGAAGGCCTCTACCTCACCCTTGGAAGCCATGACGATTGCAGGATTGTCCTTCATTCGGGTCTGGACCACTACCCTTCCGTTTGAGTCCGCACGCCCTGAGCGGCCTGCAACCTGCACGAGAAGATCGAACGTGCGCTCCTCAGCCCTGAAGTCAGGGACAAGAAGGCCGCTGTCCGCAAGGACTATCCCCACAAGCTGTACGTTTGGGAAATTGAGGCCTTTGGCGACCATTTGGGTTCCAATGAGGATGTCCAACGAACCCGCACGGAACTCGTCCAACGTCTTCTGGATTATCTTTCTGTCCTTTGAGACGACATCTGTATCAAGGCGTGCGGTTCTGTATTGCGGGAACAGCCTTTGTACCTCCTGCTCCACCTGCTCAGTGCCAAAGCCGGAGTACATGACATCAAGGGATCCGCATACAGGGCACACCCTAGTGGGCTTTTGCGTATAGCCGCAGTAGTGGCACTTCAACGTTCCCGTCTTCTTATGGTACGTCATGGCCACGTCGCAGTGAGGGCACTTGAGCTCATAGCCACAGCTGCGGCAGTGGAAATAGTAGCTGTAGCCACGCCTGTTGAGAAACAGAATCACCTGCTTTCCAGCACCCAAAGTTCGAGCCATTTCAAGTTGAAGGGTCTTGCCAAAGATGCCGTCCTCGTGCGTCATGTCCGCAATCTCGACCTTTGGCATACAACCACCGCCAACGCGGGAGGTGAGGTCTATGCGCGTCATGCGCGAGGGATCCTTCATCAGGTGCCAAGCCTCAAGGCTTGGGGTTGCACTTCCCATAAGAAGCTTTCCATGACAGTCGGCTATGCGCTTTTGGGCGACCTGACGTGCATGGTAGCGAGGATCGTTCCCGCTTTTGTACGAATTCTCGTGCTCCTCGTCTATGATTATCATCCTAAGGTTCTCGCATGGAGCGAAAACAGCGCTTCTGGCACCAATCACAAGGGAGACCTCAGACCTCTTTATCCTTCGCCATTGGGCTATCCTTTGGGAGTCCGTCAACCCGGAGTGCAGAATCGCCACGTTGTTCTTGAACCTCTCCATCACCTGGACGGCCAGCTGATGCGTAAGCGTTATCTCAGGCACCAGATATATCACCTGCCCGCCTTGTGCGATCACACGCTCTGCGCATTGGAGAAATACCTCCGTCTTGCCGCTGCCCGTAACTCCAAACAGGTAGAAAAGCCCTGATTGAGCACCCATGACAGTCTCTACTGCGCCTGACTGCTCAGCCGTTAGAACAACGTCCTTCTTGAAGACCGGCTCTCCAAAATCCAACGCTCCAAACGAAGAATCGCGCCTTCCACCGGGAATCATCACATCAAGGATCTCTCCACGGCTTGAAAAGTAGAAACGTTCCATCCAAAGGGCCAGCTCATATTCGCGCTTTCCAAACAAAGGCTCCTTGTCAATGGCCTTTGAGACTGCTTTTATCTCAAATCCAACGTCAGGTCTGGAATCCAGAACATCGACCACATACCCTTGGACTTCACGGCGGCCAAAGGGAACCATCACCCTTATACCAGGAACGACGTTCAATACACCATCGTCGAAGCTATAGGTGAACTCCTGTTTGAGAGGCACTGGAACTGCAACCTTCGCGTATTTCAACATGATTTCAACGATTTCACCACGACTTCATCACAAACTCAAACAACCCCACCAAGACCAAGATAACGTGCAAGCTTCTTCAAGTCCTCCCACACTGGACGTTTCAGGGTCAAGTCCCTAAGCACCGCCGCTGGGTGGTACGTACACATCATTGGAATTCCATCATAGAAGAAGAACCTTCCATGAAGGGATCCCATAGAAGACTCCATCATTCCCGTCATGAGCGTGGATGCAGGCTTGCCAAGGCACAGTATGGCCTGAGGCTGAATCAGAGCGATCTGCTGCTTGAGGAACGGAAGACACGAACTTTTCTCGTCAGGAAGGGGGTCTCTGTTCATAGGCGGTCTGCATTTGACTATGTTGGTTATATAGGCGTTTGAACTGCGGTCCAAACCTATTGCAGCAAGCCATTTGTCCAGGAACTGCCCGGCCTTACCAACAAACGGACGGCCAGTGTTGTCCTCAGTCTCGCCAGGGCCTTCTCCAATTACCATCACAACAGGCCTCTCAGAACAGCCCTCGCCAAAGACGACGTTCTTCCTCGTTTTGCAAAGCACACAGCGCTCGCATCTGAGGCATTCGCCTGTCAAAGCACCAAACGACATGTGAAGGCGGGGATCCTCGTCCACGGTGGACACGGCCTCAACAGCCTCTTCCACAGCCTTCGCAACGGATGGAACAGGATCAGGATACACCTTCTTCACGGCAGCTGAGAAATCAGAACCAGCCGTGGGATGTGAGGGTTCATCGAAGCTGCGCCTGACGACATTCTCAAAGTCGTCCATAAGGCCACCCACACGACCAAGGGCAGCTTCCAGAGCGCGCTTTTTCGCCTCAGCACCTACGTTTTCGAGCCCATCCACACCTTCAAACCTGTTCTCAACGTCCATATCTATCCTCAAACCACTGGTATTCGTCAGGGTCGTAGCTCACGCGCCACAGATACAGACCATCTGACGGTGCAGTCTTGCCGGCACGCCTTCTGTCGCACGAATCAAGCACATCCTTGAACTCCGCCGCAGAGCACCCATTGCCCGCCATCTCCAGCATGGTCCCTACAAGGGAACGTACCATGTGGTACAGAAACGCATTGCCGCAAACCTTGTAGCACAGAACATCGTCTCCGTACATGGACTTCTCCATGGTGAATACGGACTCATATATATCCCGATATTTGCTAGGACAAATGTCCTTAGCAGATGCAAAAGTAGTGAAATCATGCGTACCTACAAGCTGGACGGCATACGAATTGAGGACACCAAGGTCAGGCATTTCCTTGAGCCACGTGACAAGGCCGTCCATGAAAGCATCCCGTCCAAAACCCTGGACGGCGAAATAGCGGTACTCTCTGGCCATGGCGCTGTAGCGCGCATGGAACGAAGCGGGGACATCCCAGCTCCTAAGAATCCTAACGCTCACAGGAAGGAAGGCGTTGAGACCATAGAGAAAGGCCTTTGCAGGGATGCTGCAGTCATTGAACTCAGCATGGGCGACCTGTCCCTTTGCATGGACACCGCTGTCAGTCCTACCGCTTCCGCACACCTCCACGCTGTCATCATTCAAAAAGGAAACAATGGCCTGTTTCAACGTTTCCTGCACACTTTTCGCATTGTTCTGCGTTTGCCAGCCATTGTAGCAGCGCCCATCGTATGAGAGCTCCAACGCAACGCGACGTCTACCCTCAGGTGCGGCGAACTCCACAGGACGCTTCCAGTCGCTTCTAGACATTTGCCTTCCCAACGGTTTCAAGGACGACCATTGCAATTGCAAGAGGCTCTTCATGCGTTATCGAAAGGTGCACGGCGGCCCTTGGAGCGTTGTCCAAAGTGGTGCCGCACAGGACAAGCGACGGCTTGCCGGTGGCTTCCTTCTTCACGTATATCTCACGAGGGACGACCGTTTCGCAGAACCCCGTTCCACAGGCCTTGGCATACGCCTCCTTGGCTGCAAAGCGAGAAGCAAGGAACTGGGCCTTCACGTCCTCGTGGGCGTTCTCCAAAAGGGCGTACTCTTCAAGCTCGTGCTCGTTGTAGACTTTTTCAAGGAAGTGTCTGTCAAGCTTCTTCACCCTCTCCAAGGAGACTGCATCTATTCCAATACCGCTTATCATATAGCCTCCTGGGAGCCTTTCAGCGAGAAGTATATCTTCACCTGCGTAGGATTGGTGGATATGGACACGGACGACGTATCAAGGGACTGGTTGGGACCGTCCATGGTTATGACGACAGGAGCCATGTTCACCCCTTCATGGTCAACGTTTGAGAAGTCAACGCTTACATGAATGTCATCCACTTCAATCATGTATATCCTTTCCTGGGTTCCCTTTATCACAAGGTCAACGCTGGTTGGGATGTTGCTGTCCGCGTTGTAGCCGCTGGGAAGGGTCACTTCCAGTGGCAGCCTTACAGTCCTTGTGTCCTGGATTACCAGACCAAGGAAGAAGTACATGAACACGGCAAGGAGGAAGCAGAGTATCTTGACCTGCCAGTTGTAGAAGACCCTTTGGAAAAACTTATTGCGCCTCATTCTTTCCCTCCTCCATGGCAACAGGCTGGATGTCCAAGTAGTTGAACAGCGAAAGCAGCATGCTCTTTATCTCGTCGTGCGACAGGTCGTAGTAGAGGTTTCCGTTGCATGCAAGCGATATGGCGCCGGTCTCCTCAGACACGACAATGACGGCGGCATCGGACTCCTCCGCCATTCCAAGGGCGGCCCTGTGCCTCGTGCCAAAGGAGGCACGGATATCGGTCTGGCCTGAAAGAGGCAGATAGCATCCAGCTGCGACTATCTTGGAACCCTGGATTATCATGGCCCCGTCGTGAAGAGGAGTGTCATGGTCGAACACAGTGACGATGAGCGCACTTGAGATGTCCGCATTCATCCTTGTTCCGCTGTCTATGATGTTCTTGAGTCCAAGCCTTCTTGGGAACACGATCAATGCACCCCTCTTGGATTGGACAAGGCGCTGACACGCATTGAGGATGGTCTCTATCTGGTCAGACGACGTCTGCACACCTCCAAGTCTGAAGAAACGGGACCTTCTGCTGACACCTGGCGTGAACGTCCTTCTAAGCTCAGGCTGGTACAACACGCACAGGAACACCACACCGGGAACGGCCAAGAGCTTCATGAGGCTTGCTATTATGTCAAGCTTGAGCAGACTGCAGGCAATGTAGACGAACACATAGGTCAGAATGGACCCAATGATGCGGGAAGCCCTGTTTTGGGCAAGCGCTATGTAAGTACTGTAGAAGAAGACGGTCAGAACCACTATCTGTACAGCAGCCCTGATCATCTCAGGCACGGTTGTAGGCAACATCCTCTCAATTCTCCTCTGTCCAGTTCAACGTTCTGGAAACGGCTTTGTTCCAGAATTTGACCTTGGCCTCACGAGTCTCCTCGGACATCGTGGGCTCCCATCTCTTCTCTTCCCTCCAATGGCTGGAAAGCTCATTCATGCTGTCGAACATACCAACTGAAAGCCCTGCCGCATACGCAGCGCCAAGGGCCGTCGTCTCTATTACCTGCGGCCTTATGACGGGGATTCCAAGGATATCGGCCTGGAACTTCATAAGAGGTTCGCTGTTCGTAAGTCCACCGTCAACCTTGAGCTCACGCATCTTTATGTGGCTGTCCGCCTCTATGGCATCGAATATGTCGTTGGCTTGGAACGCCGTGGCCTCAAGTGCAGCACGGCATATATGGTTCCTGTCGCTGTAGCCAGTAAGGCCTGCAATCACACCTCTTGCATCGCTTCTCCAATAGGGAGCGAAAAGCCCTGCGAATGCCGGCACAATGTACACACCTCCGCAGTCGTCCACCCTTGAGGCGAACTCGTCAAGCTCCTGCGCGCTTTGGACCATCTTGAGATTGTCACGTATCCACTGCACCAGAGAGCCGGCTACGGCAATGGAGCCTTCGAGGGCGTATACGGGAGATTCCCCTTCCCTTTTGTATGCAACGGTGGAAACCAGGCCATTTTTGGAAAAGCAAAGCTTGTTGCCGGTATTCACAAGAAGGAAGCATCCAGTGCCGTATGTGCACTTTCCAAGGCCTTCAGTGAAGCAGGCCTGTCCAAAGAGGGCCGCCTGCTGGTCTCCAAGGATCCCACAGACGGGAACTTCACCTTGGAAAGGTCCTGCAGCCGATGTAAGGCCATACGTCCTTCCCGTGGAAGGCACTATCTCAGGAAGCGCCTTCTTTGGAATCCTGAACACAGCCAAAAGCTCGTCGTCCCACTGCAGGGTGTTTATGTTCATGAGCATGTAGCGAGATGCATTGGTCACGTCGGTCACAAAGCACTTGCGGGCTGTGAGGTTCCATGTAAGCCATGTATCTATCGTTCCAAAGACGGCATCGCCGCTTTCAGCTGCATCACGCAGTCCCTCAACATTGTCCAAAAGCCACGCGATCTTGGAAGCTGCAAAGTATGGTGAGAACAAAAGCCCGCACTTCTTCTTGAGCCAAGACTCATCGCAGCTCTGCTTGAGCCTGTTTATGAGCTCTGCACCCCTGAGGTCCTGCCATACTACTGCATTGTACCAAACCTTGCCGGTCTTGGGGTTCCACGCAACGACGGTCTCCCTTTGGTTGGTGATTCCAACGCCTGCGATGTCGCTGGCCTGCGCATCCGCTGCACGCAGGGTCTTTACTATCGTCTCCGTCGTATTGTCCCATATTTCGTATGGATCATGCTCCACCCAACCTGGATTTGGGAAGATCTGCCGGTGCTCTATCTGATGCGACGCCCGTATGTCGCCATGTTCGTCGAACAGAATGAACCTTGTACTAGTAGTCCCTTGGTCAATTGCACCCAGATACTTCATGAGCCCTCCAGCCTCCAGAATGCACTCATTATATAACATCCAAGCCTAGACTGGAAGTGAAACGAAATCCATATCCTCCGCATTTCCAACGGCATCATCAGCCATATCCTCACCGCAGACAGTGACACGGACACAAGATGACCCTCCGTGCATTTCGCACAGAATCCTGCCAGCCAGATCCTCAAGGTCCTTCGACGTCAGAGAAAGGAGGATTGCACGTCTTCTTCTATGCAGAGCCGGAGTCAAACCGTAGACAATGCGTCTGAACGACTGCGCACACTTCATCTGCGGGGTTGGGGCCTTCATCTCCCTGCCAACCATCGACACGACGCCATACTCTACATCCTGTGGATCCAGACCGCAGCCAAGGGCCTTTTTGAACTCCTCGAACGTCCTTTCCACGCAGGGATCCCTGTATGACGAGAACACGAGAAGGTCCTCCATGTCATCCACATGGCTCTCCACGCCATACGCCCCGTTGCGTCCTCTGACGCCATCCCAAAGACAGCCCGATTCCATTGTCCATGCAAGCAGCATGGCCCCTACAAGGTCTTTGTCAGTCCTCCTTACGAACTTCGTGACAAAAGCATTGAAAGCAGGCCCGGACGACACTTGGAACACCCTTTTCCTTGCAGTGTACAATGCCATATCCAAGGCATCCTTCCTATAATAGTCAGATATCCTTACAAACTTTCCAACTGGATATCTATCTATATGTTTCAAAACAAGTTGCTTGCACTCTTCAATAGGCTCTTCGCACCCAAGGTGGAACCTGAGGCCACGTTGGACGAACACCTTGGAGCACAACTTTGCAAGCCTGTCAGACAAAGTCCTCTCAAAGGCGGGATCCCCTCCATCCTTCTCCAAACGCTCCTTGATCGAACGCATGTACATCCAGCATGACGTACCCACCATGAGCTCGCTTTCCAGAGCGCTCGTGGAGAACGTGCTTGAGGCATTGAGGACGGCATACGAATTGCCGCTGTATGTATACCCGCTTTCAAAATCAGTCAAAAGATCCGTCAAGGAGGCTTTGATTCTGGCATTGTCTGAGAAATCGGCCTCAAGAAGGATGTCACCAATGATGTCCAAGGCCTTTGCAAAATCCCCGCGCAAGGTCTTGGCCTTCACGATGACAAGGCTTATGGGGCGGCCTTTCACGTCGCGCCCGGCTGTCGTGTTTATGGCAAAGCCTCCGGTGTTGAGCTTGATGTCCGTACCCACCTGCGAATATGACCGGCCCTTAGTGCCGCACATGTTGAGGAACCTGACAAGCAAAGGAAGAAGATTCTTGTCCTCAAGGACCAATCCACGGACATCGAACCCCATGGAGATGTATACTATCGAACGGGTGAACAAAGGAAGGACATACAACCTGGCGCCACCTGGAGTCCTCACGCTTTGGGTTCTGTATTCCGGGATGTCCAAAGGAAGGTCGTCCCTTGAGATCCTTCCAATCGTCGCAACGGCTTCAGGGGGATCAGGGGTATCGACGAACGCCTCATAATGCGCCTTCTCGTCAGGTCCCGGCAAAAGCCCCAGCTTTCCAAGGTGCGCGATCTTTTCATCCAAAGTCGCTTTGAAACGCTCCTCACTGGAGGGATCCTCCTCCACCGTCAAGAGACAGCGCCTATGGTTCTCCACAAGATTGCAAAGCATCCAGTCCTCCAGATAGCGACCACCTGCCATGCGGGCCTTGAAATCTTCAAGCCTTTTGAAATCCTTCACCCCGTTTTCAGGGGAGCCTCCCCTAAGCCATGAGCGGGCGGCCTTGAGACTTGTGGAGACTCCAAATGGAAGTCCGTCGCCGGGAATCTCCTGGAGCTTGAACTCCTGCCTCTTTATTGCGGCGGCCACAGCATCCTTTGGAAGCCCCTCTCTGGCAAGACGCTCCACTTCAGAAAGCAGGAAAGCCTCTATCTCATCCTCCCTTCCCCTCAAAGCCTTGCTGAAGCCTATGGTGAAGGTGAGCATTGGACTGTCGGGATCGGTTCCGCACATGGGATTGAGGTCCTCCCCAAGTCCGGACTCGACTATTGCCTTGTAGAGCGGAGCACCTGGATTTCCAAGAAGGACATCCACAAGGACGGACACCGTAAGTACCTCCAAAGGGTCGCTTGATGGAGTCGTAAGCCATGTGAGAACTACACTTGAAGCGTCCTTTACGGCACATCCAATATGTTTTCTGAATGGTTTTATATGTTTTTGCTCATAGTATTCCGATTTAGGAATAAATTTAGATCCCTTTGAAGCACCCACAAGGTAACGACTTTCAAGCTTGTCCAAATACTCCTTTGAGTCGAAATCCCCAAACAGGAAAAGCCTGCAGTTGGAAGGAGAATACCACTTCAAATATCGTTCACGATATTCATCGTACCCGAGGTCAACTATGGAAATGGGGTCACCGCCTGAGTCATATTGGCAGGGGGTCCCTTCGTAAAGAAACTTGGTGCTGTATGTCTGGACAATCGAATCCTCAGTGCTTCTGGCACCGCACATTTCATTGAAAACAACACCATCGTACTTTCCGTCAAAGCAGCGAACCCCTTCCTGTTGGAAAGACTCCAATCTAAGAAGAGGGGCAAAGACGGCATCGGCATATATGCCGAACAGGTTGTCGAAGTCCTTCTTCAAAGGAGAAGCGAGTGGGAACATGGTCTTGTCGCAGAACGTGACTGCATTGAGGAACGTATTGGGGCTTGACTGCAAAACCAATGAGAAAGGGTCCTTAACAGGGAAACGCTTCGAGCCGCACAGAACCGTATGCTCCAGTATGTGTGCTACACCTTTGTCATCCTGAGACGGCGTGGAGAACATGAAGTTTGCCACCATTTCATGGTTCACCCCTGGCTTGGGACCTTCGTAGGAACCATTGGAGGTTCGTATATGGAACACCTCCATGCCGGTTCCGGCATGGACATAGAAGAGACCTTCTCCGTCGTACTCCTCAAGGGGTGTACGCCTTACAAGATCAAACATAGTCCGCCTTCAACAATGAATACACGACATCTGCAAGCTTCTCGAACGAAGCCTTCACTGCACTCTGGGCCGTATCGCCAAAAGCGGAAGCATAGACTACGGAGCTAGAATAGATGGTCGAGAGACTTTTCATGTCGAACAACGTAGCAGTCCCTTCCACACTTGCAGCGAACCCGCCAAGCCTGAATTCAACGACGTCCATTTGGCCGAACCTACAGACCAAAAGGCAGTCCGCTCCTCCTTTGAGCTGACTGTAGTCATAAAGGACATCCTCCTCAAGGTTGGAGTCTGCATAGAATGGAGAAACCTCGGCACCATCGGTCTTGAGGAGGGAGCACAAGTAGTCTGTCGTGTCCTTGTTTCCAATTGCATAGCCCTTGGAGTCGAACTCTATGACCGCAACGGCAATGTCTCCAAGCATGTAGGCCCTGTCGTAGTCGAATCTGACGCTCTTCTCCTCGACTGCGGCCCTAAGGGTGGCGGCAACAGCTGGGTCAGTGGTACATTCAAGGACCTCGAGCTCGGACTCGAAGTCAAGCACGAACTCAACCGATCCCTTGCGGACTATTGAGAAATTGAGGCAGTCGAACACGAAGCCCCCGTCTGCGCCCGTGATGTACACGAATGAATCGTCATACGCATCGCCCTTCATATCAACAGCGCGGTACATGGCAAGGACCTCTGCATTGCGGACCTTGGAGGGAAGCAAGACCGATTTCCTCGTCACGGCCACAGTGCACCTCGCCCGCGACGGATCGCTTGATGAAATGGAAACCGTTATGGAGCCAATGATATCCATGACATCACCAAACAGAGTATCGTATGAGTATTCTTCCTTTATATAGTCCTGACCATAGGAGGCCGCCATGGCCTGCATGTAGCAGGAGATGCCTCTTGTGAACATTTCGTCCTTCATGTAGGAATCGCCCTGAAGCACCAGCTCCTCAACGTTTTTCGAGACCTCGTTGCGCCTTATAGTCTCCTCAGAGCTTGCAGCTTCAAGAAGGCTTGAATCCGCTACTGCATAGACATAGAACGTGGTCTCGCGGTCAAGGACCCTTGAGAACGAGTCCTCGACGTAGAGATCGTATGCCTGAATCGTACCAAGAACGCTGAGCTCCCTGTAGACTTCCTGGTCAAGAGGGACTCCAAGGTATTCGGAAAGTTGGTCAACTATGCTGGAGTAGGCCAAAAGCTCGGCCTGCCTTGAAGAGGAGGCTCGTCCTTCTCCAACGAATGAAACGCGGTCCTTTCCAAGTCCAACCTTTGGAGAATAGACCCAATACGGAACCCCTGATATGTTCGCCCTTATCAAGGACGAAAGGGATGTACACCCCGTAAGGGACATCATGATGGCAAAGGCGGCAAGAATCGTCAGAACGACTTTACAAAGCTTCCTTCTTCTGCGGGGCATCTTCATATAGACACCCCCAATCCTATATACGGCGTCTTGTAGAGAATGCTGCCGGTGCCACGTAGCCACGAGACTCCAAGCTCCCAACGGAACGAGCCAATGTAGTGTCTGTAGGCCACTCCATAAGAACAGGCGAATGCAACAGAAGGAAGCACGAACGCACCAAGGGTACACCAGCCAAGAACGCCTCCGTCTTCAATGAAGGTGAATGAGCTGTCCCAAAGATTGGAAAGGATTACATCGGCTTCAAGGCCTGCTGAAACGAACAGCCTCTTGGTCGAATATGTGAAACCCGCCAACACGACAGGACGCACTGGATGAAGAGCCGTGGATACCGAATATCCCACAAGAGCGTTTGCAAGGGAAACCCTTGCAAAAACGGAATGGTCTCTTCCTTTGTAGGTGAGAGCACTTCCTTCCTCAACAGACGAAGAAGTGCTTATTCTGTCGAATACAACGGCTTTTTCAAGGCTTTTCGCCACGATCAGGACATTGTTATTGGAATCAACGAACTTAGTGCCAACCTTTGGAGGTACATCGAAATCCACTGACGAAACCTGGTTTCCATAGACATATCCAATGGTTGCACACCAAACGCTGGAAACAGTGGCGAGGAGCATAAGAAACAGCAGAAAAGCCTTCCTGACCATTGGACTTTGGAAACCTCACCTATGTGATTTGGAGAACTCCAAGGCCCACTGCCTTGCAATTTCTATTATGAGGGCTACGCTATCGTTCATGGCATCAAGGGCCGCCCACTCGAATCTGCTATGGTAGTTGTGGCCGCCGGTATAGAGGTTTGGGCATGCAATGCCCTTGATTTGGGCTATGCGGGAACCATCCGTGCCGCCCCTGATTATCTCTGTATGAAGCGGTTGTCCAAGGGCCTTTCCAGCCTTGAATATAGCTTCTACGGCCCACGGATCCTTCTTTGCAGCCTCACCCATGTTGAGGTAGCTTATCTTGCTGTCCACAGTGACCTTTCCACCAGCATAGAGAAGCTCTACAGTCTTTCCAAGGCTCTGAAGGACCTCGATCCTCCTGAGAAGTCCATCGTAGTCGAAGTCCCTAAGGTACACTGTAACGTCCATGTCCGTTGCGTTTCCACTTGCGCTCTGGGCGCAGTAGTAGCCATAGCGTCCGTCAGTGGCTTCAGGACTCTCGGCCTGAGGGATTGCGTTTATGAATGCACTTGCCATCGTCAGGGCATTGACCATTCTGCCCCTTGCGGCTCCAAGGTGGTACGAAACGCCTGAGAAATGGACTTTGACCGTAGCGGCGTTGAAGCATTCAAGCTCCACTTCGTATCTGGTGCCGCCGTCAACGGTGTAGAGTGCCTTTGCATTAAGCCTTGAGGCATCGAAGAAATCCATTCCACAGCCGGTCTCTTCGTCCGGAGAGAACAGGATCTCTATCTCGCCATGCTTTATTTCAGGATGCTTCACAAGGTATGAAACAGCGGTCATTATCTCTGCAACACCGCCCTTGTCGTCACAGCCAAGAAGGGTGTCCCCACTTGATGTTATTATGGTCGAGCCAACATATCGTGCAAGCTCAGGATTGTCCGCGGCAACAATGCTGTATTCGTCGTTGAGTCTTATATCCTTTCCATCGTAGTTCTCGACTACACGTGGCCTTACATGGTTGCCTTCAACGTCATCGGCAGTATCCACATGGGAGCAGAAGGCAATGCTTGGAAGCCCTTGCTCCGTGGCATCCAGCCTTGCAAGGAGGTATCCGTACTCATCCAGGACAACGTCCTTGAGGCCAAGGCCCTTGAGCTCACCTTCGAGCATCCTCAAAAGATCCCACTGACCCGGTGTGGACGGGTGCTTCTTGTCTGCAATGGATTCATCGCTCATGGTATCCACCTGAACGTACCTTAGAAAACGGTCAAGGACTTCCTGTTTGTACATGCTTCACTCCTGAGATTTCATGGGAGCTGTGAAAGCTCCCTCTCTGTATATTATACAGAACTTTCGTTTTGTTGTACTATAGAAACATGCACAACCTTGCCATCTATCTTAGGAAGTTCAGAAAAGAGTGTGTGCTGGCACCTCTTTTCAAGCTGCTGGAAGCCCTTTTCGATCTCTTGGTTCCACTGGTCGTGGCCAAAATGATAGACTCAAACGCCGTTGTCATGGGAAAAAAGTATATGTTCATCTACTTTGGGACCCTCATTGCCATGGCAATAATTGGACTTGCCTTCAGCATTGTAGCGCAGTTCTTCTCCGCCAAGGCAAGCTGTGGCTTTGCAGGATCCCTAAGACAGGCGCTCTTCGACCACATACAGGGCTTTTCGTTCGCAGAGCTGGACAGGCTTGGGAGCGACACCCTCATAACAAGGCTGTCAGACGACGTGAACCAAGTGCAGACAGGCCTCAACATGGGGCTGAGGCTCCTTCTCAGAAGCCCCTTCATAGTCTTTGGCGCCATGGTCATGGCGTTCACTATAGACACGACATGCGCATTGGTCTTCGCAGTTGCAATCCCGGTTCTCCTTGCAGTCACGTTCCTCATAATGAAGGTGAGCATCCCTCTCTTTGGACGCGTCCAGTCAGGACTGGACAGGGTTACAGCCCTCACTCGCGAGAACCTGACAGGTGTGCGGGTCATAAGGGCGTTTTGCCAAGAAAAGGAGGCTGTCGAGGAATTCGAAAGGAGCAACAAGGCCCTCACCAGGCTCAATGTCTTCGTTGGAAAGGTCTCCGCCCTGCTCAATCCATTGACGTACGTTCTCATAAACATAGCCGCCGCGGTCCTCATAGACAAGGCCGCCGTCCGCGTGGAGCTTGGAGCCCTCCAACAGGGGGAGGTCGTAGCCCTCTACAACTACATGCTCCAGATAATCGTCGAGCTCATAAAGCTGGCGGCCCTCATAATCACGTTGAACAAGTCGCTGGCATGTGCAAAAAGGGTTTCCGGGATATTGGACGTGAAGCCAAGCATGGAATATGCAAGTCCTTTCATAGAAGATGCGAAAGAAGGGAAATCACAGGCCAATGGCAATGGGAGCCCTGCAGTCGAGTTCTCAAACGTCACATTCACATATCCTGGAGCCGGAGCCCCAAGCCTCTTGGACATTGGTTTCAAGGCATACGAAGGTCAGACGATTGGAGTCATAGGAGGAACGGGAAGCGGAAAGAGCACGCTTGTAAGCCTCATTCCAAGATTCTATGACGTAGACAACGGTACAGTCTCCCTAAATGGCATAGACGTCAGAAATATATCAAAGGCGGAACTTTGCAATGAAACGGGATTCGTCCCCCAAAAGGCCGTACTCTTCAAGGGAAGTATAAGAGACAACATGAAGCTTGGAAACGAACAGACGACTGATGCCGATATCTGGGAGGCCCTTGAAACCGCTCAGGCCAAGGAGATTGTGGAAAAGAAGCCTGGAATGCTCGATTTTGAAGTGGAACAAGGGGGAAAGAACCTATCCGGAGGTCAAAAGCAAAGGCTCACGATAGCAAGGGCCCTTGTCAAGAAACCACGAATCCTAATCTTGGACGACAGTTCAAGTGCACTGGACTTTGCAACTGATGCCGCCCTTAGAAAGGCGATCCACGCCCTTCCTGTCACGACCTTCATAGTGTCTCAGAGAATCGCCTGCGTCATGCAGGCTGACCTCATACTTGTCCTTGACAACGGAACGCTTGCAGGAAAGGGAACACACGAAGAGCTCATGTCCTCGTGCCCTGTGTATCAGGACATCTACTACTCGCAGTTTCCAGAGGAGCGGAACGCTAACGCAAAGGAGTCCATGGCATGAAGAATGTGAAAACAAAGCAGGAGGCTTCAACGGCATCGGCCTTGAGAAAGCTTTCCCCGTTCATAGGCAGGTATTGGGTAGGCCTGGCTGCAAGCATAGTCCTTGCAGGTGCAATGGTGGTGCTTCAGCTGTATGTTCCCATTCTGTTCGGCGATGCGATAGACCTCATGGTTGGAGAAGGTCGTGTCAGTTTCGACGGCATAGCATCGTACACAGGCAGGATAATCATGCTTGTCTGCATCTCTGCCATATGCACGTATTTCATGAACCTCATAAACAACCGCATTGCGTTTGGCATTGTCAGAGAGATACGTTCAAAAGCCATAGAGCATGTCCAGCGAGTTCCATTGTCGTATCTTGACAGTCACAGCACAGGCGACATAGTGAGCAGGATAACCACAGACACCGACGTCCTTTCCGATGGCCTACTTCTAGGCTTCACCCAACTTTTTTCAGGTATCATTACCGTAATCGTGACATTGTTCTTCATGTTTTCAAAGAACGTAACGGTGTCGCTCCTTGTAGTCGTCCTTACCCCGCTAAGCTTCGTGGTGGCAAGATTCATCTCAAGCCGCTCGTTCAACCTTTTCAAGAAACAGAGCGAGATCCGCGGCAGACAGACCGGTTTCATAGACGAAATCGTAGGCAACCAAAAGGTCGTAAAGGCGTTTGGATACGAAGACAGGGCCTCTTCCCGCTTTAGGAAGATAAACGATGAGCTTGTGGACTGCAGCCAGCAGGCTATCTTCTATAGCAGTCTCACAAACCCATCTACACGCTTCGTCAACAGCCTTGTCTATGCCTGCGTCGCCCTTGTGGGAATACTGCTCGTTCCAGGAGGCGGCCTGACTGTCGGAGGCCTTTCCGTGCTACTTGCATACGCCAACCAATACATGAAGCCGTTCAATGACATAAGCTCGGTCGTCACCGAGATGCAGAACGCTCTAGCCTGCGCCTCAAGGCTCTTCTCATTTCTGGAGGAAAAGGAAGAATCGCCCGAGGCTCCGTTGGTGTTTGGCAGTGTCAAAGGGGCGGTTGACATCAAGGATGTATCGTTCCGCTATGAAAAGGACCGCCCTCTCATAGAGGGACTCAACGTCCATGCAGAGCCTGGCATGAAAATTGCCATCGTAGGACCAACGGGCTGCGGCAAGACCACCATCATAAACCTGCTGATGCGCTTCTATGATGTCGATAACGGCACAATCTCCATAGATGGCACACCAATCACGGACATCACCCGTCACTCGCTCAGGCGAAGCTACGGCATGGTCCTCCAAGACACCTGGCTCAAAGGCGACACGGTGAGGGAGAACATCCGCTTTGGCAAGCCCGATGCCTCAGACGAGGAGATCATAGAGGCAGCCAAGGCTTCGCATTGCTGGGAATTCATCCAAAGGCTGCCGAACGGTCTGGACACCATTCTGTCAGATGACGGCATAAGCCAAGGCCAAAAGCAGCTGCTGTGCATAGCCCGCGTCATGCTGTGCCACCCTCCAATGCTCATCCTAGACGAAGCGACCTCAAGCATAGACACCCGCACGGAGATTCTCATCCAACAGGCCTTCGACACTCTCATGAAGGGCCGCACGAGCTTCATCGTGGCCCATAGACTCTCAACCATAAGGAATGCCTCCCTCATACTAGTCATGAAGGACGGCCACATCATGGAGCAAGGCACACACGACGAACTCCTTTCCCGCGGAGGCTTCTACGAAAAGCTCTACAACAGCCAGTTCCAGCAGGTGTAGACAATTGCTAACCAAGACCAAAATGTTTCATAGCATTGCAAACGCCATCTTCCTCCACCGTAGAGGTTGTCCAAGAGGCTGCTGATTTTACACTATCAGGAGCGTCTCCCATCGCAATGCCGACATCAACGCAGTTGAGCATTTCAATATCATTCTGACTATCACCAATTGCGTAGCTTTTTAGGTTTTCATGGGAGTATCTTGCCAACACCACTCGTATAGCCTCCGCCTTGTTGACACCTTTGAGACGAGTCTGTCCACTTGTTTCGTTGTATTCAATGAGATCGGAGTGCTTATCTATTATTTCTCTTATTTTTCCAAGAGCCGAAACATTAGGATACTCTATATCCAACGACGATATTTCCACAAGCTTGCCATTCCTATAAAGATCTTCAACCGACCTTACAATTCCAGTTTCAAGCGGTGTGGGTTTCATTTGTTCAGTACGCAAAACCTCATCTATGCCTAAAATCAATGCCGGCACTTTGCGTTCTATCATCAGTCCAACAGTCTCCAACAACATATCTGGCGTAATGAACCTGTTTTGCAGCACTTCGTTCCCATGGATGATTACTGCACCCATGCAAGCAATGATTCCATCGAATCCAAGAGAAAGGATGTCATTTGATATGTCCTTTGGAGATCTTCCCGTACAAAGGAAAACTACATGGTTTCCATTATGAAGTCTCTTAAAGCAACTTTTAATGTTGTCTTTGACAGTATCCTCGTATCGACAGAGTGTACCATCTATATCAAAAAAGACAATCGCACGTTCATTGCCTTTCAATGATTCCACAGCAAAACCCCCATACAACATTATAAGCTACGACTTTTGTCCGCAGTTCTTAAGAATAGAGTTTATTCTGTTCTCCATCTCGACGGTTTCCATAGGACCAAGTTTACCGAAACGATATCTAAGTAGCGCTTCCCCGTATCCAGGAAGTTTTTTCATTAGCCCGTTTTTTATAGCATAGGCCCTACCCCTCTGGTTGCCGGTATTCGGAAGAGCGAATCCACAGGAACGTTCATCCTCCGTCCAGCTAAACCACCTCAACCCATTACAGAGAATACTAGTGTCAAACCCAACATAGCAGGAAGTCTGATCAGGACGAATCTGCATTGAATGAGCCCATCCTTTTTCATCAGACCTATAATGCATGATAGAACACAATTCAGGATTATAACATTGAGTTTCAAAATCAATGACATCGGCTAGGCTTGGGTTTTTCTGCAGCCGACTTGTATAAGCATCGAGCCGCTTGGCCTCTTCTCCATCTAGAATGTCCCCAAAATCCTCGCGACAAACCTCGATATGCTGATTATCTTTGGGTGTACTATATACCAAACGCGATCCGTTGATTGGCAGCCAGTTTATGTGAGCCATGTACATGTAGTTGAAAGTACTTGCACGAAGGTTCTTTATATGGCCTGATACCTCAACCAACCTTGAGCCCTCATACAAACGAAGTTCTGGACTGAATACATACCCGGTATCGATTGAGAGTTTGTAGATATAATCTCCACCTATAGAAACATACCGTCCCTTACCGTCTTCTCCGACTTCTACATATACGTTCCTGTATTTGGCGTGTGGAAGTTCCCCATGCATTGGATGATCATCTTCCTCGGAAGGGTTGCCCATAGCGGTCAATCCACAGTGAATAAGAAATCCCCCATAACTGAAATTGAAAACATCGTCAGTGCTCTCAGGACTCTCATACATTGACTTCATGGTCATGTTCTCCCCATCTATAAATAGACGCCATACTTGTTGTCCTTGATACGGGAGAACGATGCAAACAACCGGTCCATTACTAAACTCTATAGCTTCAACTCCAGATTCATATTTGAAAACATTGGCTGTAAATGGTGAATCATTTAGCAACGGTCTCTTGGTTTCGTCAAACATAACAGGCCTTAGCGAAAATCTAGCAGCCATAATCTATCCTCCTATTTGAATTTGGCGCAGTGAAGAACATCACTGCGCCAAATTCTACAATTCGTTTGTACAATTTACAAAATAATTCCGAAGACTGCGAAAAGCACTGCTGATATAATCCAACACACAACCGTTATCTTGTATTGGGAGAAAGTCTGATCCATTAGATCAATACCGCCACATGCCGCACAGGCAAGCATTCCACCATCAGAGGAGAACGCAGTCTGGTATCCCCAAAGTCCAGCAGAAACAAGCGCAGCAATAGCCAAAGGAACGTTCGCACCAACGTTGACGGCAATACCAACGACAATGGGCATTGCTATCAAATACAATGTATAGTTGAAAGTGACAAGCATTTCAGTCAAGGAGAATGCAATGAAGATGATAAGAGGTAGGAAGGTTGGGGATACAAGTTGACTGACAACGTCAACAACATATTCAACGAATCCAAGTTCAGCTAATCCGTTGCAAATAACCAAGCCACAGGTACACATGGTACACATAACAGACATGGAGGAAAGACCTTCTGTAATAACATCAGCTGCGTCTATTGGAGCAAATACTCCAGTGATGATGTAATACACAAAAGAGGTAATCAACCCCCAAGTCAATCCATATGTCATGTCCCATTCAAATGCATAACCAAATGCAAGTATTGCGACTACAGGGACGATAAAATGGGTCAAGTTGACCTTCGCTCTTGGTTCAGGGGCAGGTTCTGGTGCAGGAGGTTCCTGCAAGACACCATCTATATAGCGAGGCTTTGCTTCAGGGACAACGGAGCCCCCATTCTCGACACGTTGAAACGCTTCCTTCATCTTTCCAAACGGCTTTATGACTCCACCAATAATCAACCAGCACATGAGCAGACAGACAATTGGAAAGAAGCAGAAAGGGAGACACTTGGTAAAGAAGTACATCAAACCAGTTTGGTTGCCGACAACATCCAAACCCCACATATCAATGACAGCACCAATGTAAATAGCCCAAGCCCCTATAGGCAAAAGAGTGGAAAGGTTTGCCGAGCTAGCACGCAGAACATATGCAGTCATCTCCCGAGGAACCTTGAACTCATCGGTCAAAGGAGTGATACAGTTCCCTACGACAAGTGTACTTGTGTAGTCATCAACGGCAAGGGGTATGCACAGCAAAGATGCCATGAACAAAGCAATTTTACTGCTCTTGGCCTTTTTCGCTATCCAACGAGCGAAGTATGTCCCGGCTCCACTGATCTTAAAGAGAACAGTAACCATACCACCCAGCATAAACAGGAACAGAACCCAAAAGCCGTCAGGATTAGTAACGTTAGCCGTAATAGACTCTACAAATCCTCCTACAAAGCCACTGCGATATTTGATGAATACGGTCAATATGGCAGTCAATACGAAACCTTCGACAATTCTACTTGTCAAAACGATAAACACGAAGATTGCCGCTGGCGGGATCAAAGTCCAAACCTTATAGTTCTCCCCTTCCTCCAAAACAGGGCAGAACAAGCCTATCACCAAGAAACATATTGCAAGAAAAGCGTATGCTATTATGTTCTTGATATTTCCACGAGTCATTTTTTTCTGCATTCAATTCCTCCTTTTTTGCACAATGCAGTCAACCTTGTTTCAACCCAACGTTCTCAAGCGATTGTCTAATCGCTCTGATTGCACGTTGATTGAACAAAATAGGTTCAGTGCGATACTCATCAAAAAGCTCTACGGAGCAATACCCGTCGTATCCATACGAATCCAACATTGAGAGGACCTCTTCCACTGGAAGCTCTCCATCTCCAAGGATCAGATGATCCTCAACGTCTTTTTTGCAATCAACAAGATGAACATGGACCAAATCCTTGCCGAGCTTTTCAAAGTAATTTGAAGACGGTTCCCCTACAGTAAGAGGGGCAGCCAAATCCAACATAGCTTTGACCTTTGGACTATTTATCTCTTTGAGTGCTCTGACTGTGTCATCGGATCGTATAAGGATATTGCCTTCCCAAGGAGTAACGGTCTCAAGAATCATCGTCACGCCATCAACAGACTCCGAATAGGCAGCGAGTTCCTTCATGTATTTGATGAATTGCGCCCAATCTTCATCAGTGCTGTATTCATAACTGCACTGAAGTGCCGCCATAACCATGTAAGGACAACCTATGGCTTTGCAAAAATCGATGCATTGTCGGAAATACTCCATGCTTTCATCGATCCATCTCTGATCCCTCCATAGCAAACAAGCCATTTCCGGTTCAAATGACACTATAGGAAGATTGTACTTCGCAGAAAGATCCTTGATTTTTTGGATATCCTCAGGCCTCATATCGGGGGCATAAGCGTGAGGACGACCTCCCCATATTTCAATACCGTCATAGCCGAACTTAGAGGCTACTTCAAAGCTCTTTTCTATAGGCCATCTATGAAGACTGTTTGTGAAAAAAGAAATCTTCATTTTTCCTCCTTTGATTCAAAGAAATCCAAAACCTCTTTCATTTCGTTAAGATAGAGATACTTGCCAATGACTCCGTCCTCACCTGGCTTTTGGACAAGCCATGCGCAATATTTGTTGGAGTACTCAAGAGCCTCTTGCACAGACATACCCCAGATAAGGCACTGCACAAAAACAGCCAAGAAGGCATCTCCCGCACCGCTTTCATCAACCACCTTGACTTTGATTCCAGATACATGTCCTAGGCCCCTTTCTCCGTAATGGACAGCGCCATCTCCACCAAGTGTTATGAGAACGTTCTTTACTTTGTACTTTTCACATAGTCGCTTTGCGGCATCCATCCAGTCGTTTGTTTCTTCCTTCGTTGTACCAAGGAGCATCAAAGCCTCTATTTCATTGACAGCCATGGTATCGACAAAAGGCATCTCGACAACTTCAGAAGCATCATCGAAAGGACTTGGATTGATGAAAACCTTCATACCCAGCTCGCAACCGACCCTTGCACTTTCATATGCTACGGAATGAGGTATTTCAAAACCTGTAATCATGTATTCCGCGCCTTTGAGTTCCTTCAAATGGGAAACAGCCTCTTCAACGGTTATGTCAGATTCAGGTGAATCAAAGTTGAATATCAAATTCTCGCCGTTCTCCGCTACCAGGATAAGACCCAGGCTGGTTTTTATACCATCCTGCAACCAGAAATGCTCCAAATGAACCCCTGACTCCTGAAGCCACTGCTCGTTCAGTTCACCACCATCGTCCTTGCCGGCCTTACCAATGTAAGACACATCTCCTCCAAGACGTCCAATCACTATCGCGCAATTGACGCCCTTGCCGGAATCCTTGCAATAATGAAGGTTGGTTGGTATAGCGGTTTCTCCTTTTTTAGGAATGCGGACCACGTTGCAGCATTGTCCTATGCCATTACCATTAATGCACACTACTTTTGGAATATGTCCCATATTGGCCTCGAATCAATATCTCTTTGTAATGCCGAATTCCTTGACCATTTCATCAAACTTCCTAAGCTCTTCCTCTGGGATGTAAAGCATATGGTCAGGGTGCCGTGTACCTTGGACGTTCACACAAGCGGTGTATTTCATTGCATAGATATATGCAGCGGAATCAGGAAACTGTTGCATGAATGTACGTAGTTTCAACACTATACGCTGCGCCTGCCAAGCCTTCTCGTACTCGCCAGCCTTGAAGTAATCATAGATGTCTTTCATCTGATCGAGGAAAGGAACGCTCATGAAACTTACAGAAGCGGAAGCACCCATAGCCATATGGGTAAACAACGTTGCATCCGAACCGGAAATGATGCTGAAGTCATCTTTTAGGTCGTCCAATGCATCTATGCACTTATTCAGATGGATTATGTCACGAGTTGCATCCTTATAGCCTCTCAGATTAGGATACTCATGAGCCAGTCTTCCAAGCATCTCGGGAGTAAACAGCTCGTTCATCTCACGACAGTTGAAAGCCAACATAGGAACATCTGGAGCAGCCTCCAACTGAGCACTCAAGTACTGATGGGCAGCCTCTTGGGTAAGCTGGTAAAATGGGGGCAAAGAGATGGACATTGCTTTAACATCCAGCTTTCTGTATTCCTTTACCAACCACAACGCATCTCTGAGACAATTCGCCAACACAACTGCAACAATCAGGCAATCAGTCCCCTTGACTGCTTCCTGTGCACATTTGACGACTTCAAGACGCTCTTCAAGGGACAAAGAATAGGTTTCATCTCCAAATCCATTAACGAACAAGCCGCTAGCACCTCTCATAGCTAGATTCTTGAAGAGGTCATGAGTAACATCAAAATCAATCGAGCCATCCTTGTGATAGGAAATCATTGGCTCCGAAATGATACCGTTAAAGTATTTTGCCATATTAAACTCCTTTTTTGTTTTAATTCAGAACAGAAGATCCGCCCTTCCAAGATCCTTGAATATCGAAGGGATCTGGGCTTTCCATGGATAGTGTTCAAGTGAACCTTGTTTGGTAACGGTATATGCAGCATAGACATTTGCCCATGCCATTGCTTCCTTGAGGGTCTTGCCTTCATTCATGCAATAGGTTATTGCACCAAGAAAGCCATCTCCGGCACCAGTTTCATCCACCATTTCAACTTTGACACCTGGACACATGAAGGCCTCATCGGCAGTGACGGCAGCAGAGCCCTTACCACCAAGAGTCATGACTATGTTGGAACATCCGTACTTCTCAATAAGAAGACGTCCTAATTTCTCCCAACCAAGATCCTCTTTGTCGTCGATACCCAACAACTCATAGGACTCGCCTTCATTCACCACAAGATAATCGACATAAGGCATGCGCTCGAGCTTCATACCTACACGCAGAGGGCTGGGATTGAGAAGGGTTGTCATGCCGAGTTCCTTACCGGTTCGGCAGGCTTGGAGACCAGATTCCACGGCCTGTGCGAATCCAGCTATCACATACTTGGCACCCGTCATTTTACGAATGCAACGATCCACTTCATCCGGTTGGACGCCACATATGTCATTGTCAAAATCAAGTAGCATGTTCTCGCCGTTTTCAGCTATGATGCATAGTCCCAAACAGGATTCGATGGATGGATCCAACCAGTAGTAGGTAGTGTCCACATTGGACTCTCCCATCCACTTGTATCCAAGCTCACCACATTGATCAACGCCACACTTGCCCACGAAGGCAACGCTCCCACCAAGCCTTCCAATGGCACAAGCTGCATTGGTACCTTTGCCTGCGTCCATCTCAAATCGACGATTATATGCGATACAAGTTTCACCTGGATTTGGAATGCGCTTTACATCGCAATACTCACCAAGGCCATGCCCATTGCAAACAATTATCTGAGGGATCTTTGCCATTTCACTTAACCTCTGTAAAAATGCCATCAACGATAGGCGGCTGCGCTGTTGCACTATCTGTCAGGACCACAACTTCTGGAATGTATTCGGGGAACAGCGTTGCAGGATATTCCACTGTGGGCTCGCTGAACATCAGCACCCGAATCGAAGTCTGCTTCCAACTGCCGGTTGTAACCATGAAAACCGCCTTTTTCGCCGTTAACATGGACTTGAAACCAATGGTAACCGCCATAGGAGGGACAATTTGAACGAATCCACCGATATCCCGTTCGCTGAGGGAAATTAGAGTATCCTCATTCAAATGAACAATTCGAGTCTTTGATTCAGCATATTCCTCAACGCCTACACTGTAATATGGAGAATTAGGGGCTTCGCAAAAAGCGACAAGGCCTTTATACCCCAAACCGGCATAAACAGTATCAACGCCACCTAGCTCTTCAACCTTCCTGTCCAGATAATCGATGTCATTGATATCAGGCCATATACGGTGATCCTCCGGAATATTCAAATCATCATCGATAAGCCCGTAGAAATCATGAATCATATTCGCCTTAAGACTGAAGTAGTTGTTGACCACTGGGTATGGACGCCCTTGCCAATCAAGGAATTCATCCATATGAAAAACATACACTTCCTTCAGATTAATACGCTCCGCATTGACCCTTTCTGCAAAATACTTATACTGCCCCATTGGCCCTGCAGGAAGCACCCATTTCGTTGGTTTCCCCTCAGCATTGTTAGAAACAACTTCCTCAATCATCATATCGGCAGCTCTTTTCGAAACTTCTTTTTTTTCAAGAATCCTAAGCTTTACCTTTGAATTTGGATGCCTTTCCAATTGTTCTGCAGGGATGCTGCACCATTCAATCATCTTTTGGGGATTCATATATGATGCCATTTTTCCTCCTTTTGTTTCGTGAATAGCACACAATGCCAATCATGCATAGCATGCATATATCCCATAACACTTGTTGTTTTTAACATACCTCTTGCAATATACGTTTGTCAATTGTTTTTTAATAGGGTCATCGGGCCGTCTTCGGCCCATCTTTTGATAGAGAGTCAATGAAACCCTATGACAAAAACCATGCAGTGGAATTATTGTCTAAATCCATGACCGCCAGTTTGCAAAGTCTACATAATCCTGTACAATCCAAACTATGTATAGACAAGTCCTATACATATACATACAAAGGGGTACCTCTGTTTGAAAAGAACTTCGCCACTATACACACAGCTTGCTGATACTCTAAAAAACAAAATCTATTCCGGCGAGTATGCTATGGGAGACAGCTTACCTTCAGAGAGAACCATAGCAACACACTATGGCGTCAGCCATTTCACAGTACGCAAAGCCCTGGATGTTTTGGAACGTGATGGCATTGTAATACGAATGCAGGGAAAAGGAACGTATGTGAAATCTCCTCAATTGACTGTTGACCTACAGTCCATGGGGAGTTTTTCAAGTATTGCAAGAGGTCGCAATTCAAGCGTAAACAGTCGAATTCTATATAGTGGAATAAGAAAAGCAAAATTCAAGTACTCACATATTTTCGGAATAAGCGAGGACAGTGATGTCTACGAATCCATTAAGCTCAAAATAAGCAATGATGTAGCGTTGGCGGTAGAATACACTGCGGTTCCCTTGAAATACATACCAGATGTTGCAGAATATGATTACAGTGTCTATTCTCTTTACGATGTCTATTCAAAGAACAATATCGATGTGGCTCTGGAGGACCAAAGACTTGAAATCGTGACGATCTACAACCCAATTGCGTCACTTCTCGACAAGGAAGAAGGCGATACTATCTTTCTCCTTACTTCTTGGGCTTATGACCGTGTTGGGAACCTAATAGAGTACACCCGTCTATATGACAACGACGATAGGCTTATATTCCGTGCACATGGTTCCGATGCATTGGAGAGGAGCGAGCTGTGAGCAAATACACAAACCTCATAAACGAAGACATCCGAGAAAAACTGGAAGAATACATATTCAAAAACAACCTTTCCACTGGAGACGCCATTCCATCAGAGCTGCAGCTATGCAAAATACTAAATTGCAATCGTTTTGAACTTCGAAAGGCAATAGCCAAAATGGTAGGAGAAGACATTCTTTTCACAGTCCATGGTGTCGGAACCTTTTTGGCTCCGCCCAAATTCGAGGAGAACTCTTCTAGCTATGTAGGTTTCACCTCTTTTTGGCAAAGCAAAGGGCATAGAAGCAGCAGCAAGATACTAAAATTCGTCAAGACAGAAGCAAATCTAAAAACGGCAAACATGTTGGGCATTCCTCTTGGTTCTGCTGTGTATGAGCTTAAACGGCTTCGTCTTATAGATGATGTGCTTGTTTCAATAGAAACCTCCTTTTTGGAGGAATCAAGCTGTCCTGGACTACTGACATGTAATCTTGATGGAACAACCTCCCTCTATCAGGTGTTGAAAGAGAAATATGAAATGACCGTTGTGAATCAACAACAGACGATACGCACTGCAAAGCTACGGCAAGAAGAAGCAGATTTGCTATGTCTGAAAGAAGGCGCTCCTGCATTCTACATCACAGCTGTTGGCCTCACAGAGAATGGCACATGCATCGAACGAAGCATCTCCATTTCACGTGCAGACAGATTCGCCATTAGATATCAAGCAAAGCAGTAGCCCCCAACACCTACTTCAGATACTCCTCTATCAGCATGTCCACATACTGGAGGTTCAGAGGGTGGTTCTGGCTCTCGAAGGAGCATATTAGATTATTGCCCAAGATGTAGCCTTCCTGAGCATAGGTCTCCATTTTGGAGAGAGCCACAAGACAATACTGGGGGTTCTCCATCATTCCAAAGTGTTCCCAAAGGAATTCTCTGCGGGTTCTTTTATTGAGGATTATGAAGTCTGGAACCAAGTAGTCGTTCTCATCTATGAGGAAAATAGGTTCATAATGGTAAGGGATCCCTTTGGCATGCAGTCTATCGGCTATGATTATCTCGCTCTTTGATCTTACATGCTCACCCTTGACTGTGTAGTTGTCAGTCTCGTTCTTCTTTCTGCTTTTGGCATAGTTCTTGGCTTGCCATTTTGCGGCGTACTGTTCATCATCATCCATATGAGGCTTTATATATTGCTTGAGTTCAGCTGGAAAGTCGCTATAAATCTTTGAGAGATCTTCAAAATCTATTTCTTCAAGTTTTTTGATGCAGAAATCCACTGCTTTCTTTTGTTTCTTGACGGCTTTCAACAACTGTGTGTCATAGCGTTTCTGTGCCAAAGGCTTCAAAATGTAGTTCTTTGATTTACCAAGATATTCTAGAGGCTCATCCTTGCACAAATATCTGAAGAATCTCTTTTTGCCACCTGAATCTGAAATTATGAGAGTTCCCTTAGCTTCTAGATTCGAAACAGCACTAACATTAGCTTCCAATTTCGAAAGCTTTCTTTCCAATCTCTTGAGTTCAGCAATAGTCTTTTCCATCAAGTCGTGGGTCTTCCGAGTTTTTGTTGG